>CAMKTJ010000023.1 GCA_946415645.1 uncultured Prevotellaceae bacterium | reverse complement strand
CGTTCTCTACGCTCTTGGCGCGCAGGCCGAATCGCATGGTTCCCAGTCCGGGCAGCGCCACGCTGTGTCCCTCGGTTGCCCAAGCCTTGATGACCTCGCCGGCTGCATCCCAGCAAGCCTGCATCACACCACGGCTCACACCACTGCGCAGGGCTGCCTCACGGATTACCTTGTCCTGAGCCAGAGCGGTGTACAGCTCGGGCATCATCACGTAGCGGTAGGTCTCGGCATACTTGCCAACCTTAATCAGCTGTTCCTTTGCTTTAACTTTAAGTGCCATAATCAATAATCTTTAAAGGGTTATACTCAACATTTTTACTGTCTAATAGGGGAGTAAATTTTCTTTAACTAGCGCGCTGTTTCTCCTCTGTTTTGACAATACAAAGATACGGCGCCGCCATTGCGGTTCTCGAATGAAATGCCAAACTTTTTTAACGAAACGAAAACTATTTCGCTAACCTCTAACCCCTAACCCCTAAGGCTGCGATTAAGCGAGAGAAGAGCGATGCTCGCATCAGCTTTTCCGAGCGTGAGCAGGCTCGAACGAAGTTCAACCCCTAACCTCTAACCTCTAACCTCTAACCTCTAACCGCTAAAAGGCGGTCATTACGGTCATGGTCATTTGTCAAAATCGATTCCCGAAAGGTGTCAAAACCGCCACTATAATAAATATTTTATATTTATATATAGTGAGCAAATGACACAATCCCGAAATGAAAATGACCATTTTGACCTTGACCACTTTGACCACCATAGAAAACTGTACTACCCTAGAAAAAGTTGAATGATTATCTCCTAACCATAATTTCAATGTGGTCGAATTTGACCACTATAAAGAACTTGGCGGATTTTGTCATGTCTACGCTATATATGTGTGATATGATTCAGAAAATAATTGTTGTCTTTTTCTGCCGCATCTATGTTTTTCTCAAAATAAAGTATTATCTTTGTAGTCGGAATATGTGTATCAAATAACGACTCAAAAACATGTCTAAGATAAAAGTTGAAAATGCAGAGATTACTGTCGTTAGTGTACAGAATGAAGATTATATCTCATTAACTGATATGGCTCACAGCCAGATGCAAGAGCACATTGTATTCAGATGGATGAGTTTGAAGAGTACCATTGAATATCTTGGAGAATGGGAGATGCTGTATAACCCTAGTTTTAATTGTACCGAATTCGATACAATAAGAAATGCGGCAGGAAGCAACAACTTTGTATTATCCGTTAAGGCATGGATTGAGCGAACGGGCGCAATCGGCATTATGGCTAAGGCAGGCCGCTATGGAGGCACATATGCCCACAGGGATATTGCTTACCATTTTGGCATGTGGATAAGTCCGCGTTTCCAACTTTTGCTCGTTAAGGAGTATCAAAGGCTCAAAGCAGATGAGCAGAAGCAACTTGAATGGTCGGCCAAGCGTGAACTCTCGAAAATCAACTACCGTATTCATACTGATGCTATCAAGAGTAACCTCATTCCTGCGGAAGTAACTCGCGAGCAAGCAGCAATGAAGTATGCCGCGGAAGCCGATGTACTTAATGTTGCCATGTTTGGCATGACAGCCAAGCAATGGCGTGAAGCCAATCCTGAGTTGAAAGGAAACATCCGCGACTATGCCACCATCAACGAGCTTATCTGCCTCTCAAATATGGAGAACATCAACGCAGTGCTCATCAACGACGGTATTCCGCAGAGCGAACGACTTGTAAAACTCAATCAGATAGCCATCCAGCAGATGCAAGTGTTGGAGGAAAACGAGAGCAGGAAGTTGTTGAAGTAAAAGAAAAAAGAGAATACGCTTAAAAAAAAATTAACTGATTAGCTTAATAATACCACATGAGAACGTCAGATATTACATACGATTTTGATGCAAAGATATATGTGGCAAACCATGATCTCTATATTCTGGTCTTCAATAAGAATAGAAGGCTTTGCATTCTCCTAACTTTTCCCTATCTATGCTATCAGAGTTAGCGAAGATACTGCGTCTCGGTATAAAAAATTAACAAGATTCTTTTGTTCTGCTCTCGATTTTTTTTGTATCTTTGCGGTCGAATTAAAACACATAACTTCATGGAATCAAAAGCTAAAGATTATTGTATAAGGGCAGCGATAGCGTTGCTCTTGGTGATGCTTACGGGCATAAGTGCGTGGGCGCAGGATCCTGCCAGCATCGGCAGCATCCAGTACAACAGCACGCTGGGGGCCTATGAAATTAACAGCGTGCAGAACCTGAACGACCTGGCCGTGTATGTGAACGGAAGGGGTACGTACAGCACCAGCGGCGATGAAACCACCGCCCACAGTTGCGAGGGTCTGACATTCAAGCAGACTGCCGACATCACCTACACCGGCACCGGCAACTATACGCCCATCGGACTCTATGTCAACGAAGACGGCTTCCAGGGCACCTTCGACGGCCAGGGCAATACCATCAGCGGCATCGACTGCACCGGCGACGGGCTGACGGGGGAAGGTGAATCGCTGGGCCTGTTCGGACGGAACCGGGGCACCGTCAGGAACGTGACCCTGAGCGGCTGCCGCTTCGCATCGGCTAACAATGAAAACTATAGTGATAACTATAGTAATAACGATGCGATAACTGTTCGCATCGGTAGCATAGCGGGCATTAACTCCCGCACTGGCAGCATCACGGGCTGCACCGTGACGGCCTGCACCGTCAGCCGAACCAGAACAGCAAATGCAAAAACTTTTGAAACGTTTATCGGCGGCATTGCTGGCGATAACACTGGCAACATCACGGACTGCACCTACAGCGACAGCGTGACCGGCACCTACAGCGGAAGTAATATAAATACGGGGTGTTGTACCTTCCATATCGGCGGCATCGCAGGCAGGAGCGAAAGTGGCGGCAGCATCACGGGCTGCGGCAGCGATGCCGCGGTCAGCTGCTCGGCACCTAATGTCAGCGCCCCCTGTCTATTTGTCGGCGGCATCGCGGGTCTTAATAATGGCATGCACGGCAATGCCACGGTCAGCGACTGCTTCTTCAGCGGCACGCTCAGCGGCACGGGCAAGACTGGCGGCAGCACCAGTTATATATACATCGGCGCCTTTGTCGGAAGGTCAATCAACAGTTCCATTGTCACAAACAACTATTACTACGGCGACTATGCCTCCACCATCGGTTATGAAGGCGGCAATGGGACTCTTGCAAACCTTGTCCGCGTCTATCAGCTGACCGGCAACGGCATCACCGCCACCGCACCCGAGGGCAGCGGCACCACCTTCAAGGGCGTGAGCTACTTCAAGGCCGACGCCACCGTCACACTGGCTCCGCAGGCAGGCTACGCCATCACCGCTGCCAGCTATAACGACGGCTCAGAGGATCATGAGATAACGCCCGACAATGGTGTCTATCCCTTTACGATGCCCGCTAACGACGTCACCGTCACTGCTACGACGATTCAGCTTAGCGGCACGTGCGGCGCCATGGAAAACGACGACGTCAATTGGGCCGTGACGGACACCGACGACGACGGCACTTACGATAAGCTCACCATCAGCGGTACAGGCAGGATGGCGAATTACACCAGCAACCAGCCGTGGGCAGCCTTTAAGTCGGACATCACCACCGCAGTCATCGAGGATGGCGTGACCAGAATCGGCATACGGGATTTCTATCAATTCACCGCACTGACCAGCGTCACCATCGGCAGCAGCGTCACTACCATCGATGCTTCGGCATTCTACGGCTGCACCAGCCTGGCCACCATCAGCGGCGCCACCGGCGTGACATACCTAGGGCCTTCCGCCTTCAATGAAACAGCATGGCTTGACGCCCTGTATCACGCCCAGTCTGACGGACTGACCTACGTGGGCCATGTGGCCTATCTGTTCAAAGGCAACGACACCAGCGTCAACCTCGATGCCGGCACCACTCAGATATATGACAACTGCTTTCAGGAAAGCCAAATCACCAGCATCATCATCCCCGCCAGCGTGACCAGCATCGGAGACCGTGCTTTAGCCAGTTCTGCCCTGCGAAAGGTCTATTGCCTGGCCTCCGAGCCACTCGCTCTGAGTGCATATTCGTTCGATGAATCTTTACCAGCCATCGTTGTGCCCACCGCAGCGTATGAACTTTATAAAAAAAGGTGGTATTCATACAGTGATTATCTGCAGCCCGGCTACACCATCACATGCGAAGAAGGCATTACCGCCACCACCGACGGCCCCTTAGTGGCAAAGGATGAGGTGGTAACGCTGAACCATAACGACCGTGCAGACTACGCCTTCAACGGCTACAGCGTAAAAGATAGCGAAAATTGCGATGTCGCAGTGTACGAAGAAGATGGCGTCTATACCTTCCAGATGCCCGACGCCAATGTCACCGTCACCGCTACATGGGAGCCCGCAAATAAAATCACAGTAACAGCCAACAAGGTAGGCAGTAACTACTGGACCACGTTCTACTGTGGTGAAGCCGGATATCGTATTGACGACGATGAGGAGGCTACCGCCTATACGGCAACGGTTGATAATTCTACCGTCACCCTGCACCTGCTTGGCAAGGTGATTCCAATGGGTACTGCCGCAATTATTATTGGCGAGGATAATAGCATCAGCATGAATCGCGATGATTTTTCTCCTGCTGAATATAGCGCAAATAACGACCTGCACGGCGTGGATGTGCGCACGCTGAAATCGACGCTTGGTACTGGCACTTTCTACGTCATGGGCAAAAAGGATGCCGACTTCGGCTTCTTCGAATATACCGCCGACTATATGCCTGCCCGCAAAGCCTACCTGCTGGTTGATGACGGCGCAGCAGAGACCAAGGGCCTGAGAATGGTGATAGAAGATGAGGAAACATCTTTAAGTGAAGAATTGAGAGTGAATAATGAAGCATTCTCCGGCGCAGTGTATGACCTCAGCGGCCGTAGGGTGGATTCAAAATTCAAAATTCAAAATTCAAAATTAGTGGATTCTTCAATGTTCAATGGCTTAAAGAAGGGCATTTATATCGTAAACGGAAAGAAAATACTTAAATAATCAATGACCCATACCCTCATTTGTCACCTCCCCCTAGGGGGAGGATGGGAGGGGGCTTTTATGAAGACATATATTCAACCCAGCATAACGGTAGTCCGCCTACAGCAGCAACACATCATCTGCACCAGTGACCCCAGTGACTACGGCGACCAGAGCCTCAGCATCCAAAGCGGTGAGATAACCGAAGAGTCCGCCGTCTGGACCAAAGCGTCCCGCAGCACTTGGGACCAGGAATGGTAAGAGAATATGGATGTGCCTGCTAATCAGGCACATCTTTTTTTTTGTATACAAAAACTGCTTTCTCTTTTGCATTCTCCTAACTTTTCCCTATCTTTGCGTCTCATAAATCTAGTTTAAACTAGTCAAACTAGTTAGAACTAGTAAAAAACAAAAATAAAGACCATCAATAAACCTAAAAAGCAAGAATTACATGGCTGACAACATAACAAACCATACCCCGCTGCCTAAGGTACTTCTGAATGAGGTGCAATATCAGGATCTGTATTTCTATCAGAAGAGTGAGGTGCTTTATGCCCTTACCTACCACTTTGCCAAGCGCTTCCTGCCCAGCAAAGGCGACCGCACCGTTGACCAGATGGTACAGGCGGCGCGCTCTGGCAAGCAGAACATCATAGAGGGGTTGGCAGACGGGATGACCTCTACAGAAATGCAGCTGAAGCTGCTGAATGTGGCCCGCTCTTCACTGAAAGAACTACGTGCTGATTACGAGGACTATCTGCGAACACGCCACCTGCCCCTGTGGGACGGCACTCATCCCCGATACAACGAGATGCTGAGGTTCTGCCGCCGGCACAATCAGGTTGATGACTATGAGCCCTTCTTCGACCGCTGGAGCGATGAGGAGCTTTGCAACATAGCGCTTTCCCTACTGCACATTACAGACAAGATGATGAAGACCTATCTTAGCGGTCTTGACCAGCAGTTTGTGACGCAGGGCGGTATCAAGGAACGTATGTATGCTGCCAGGACCGGCTACCGAAAAGGGATTGACGAAGAGATTCAGCGCCTAAGAGAGGAGAACAAAGCTCTAAGGCAGCAGGTCCCCATCCTGCAGCAGCGTATAGAGGAACTGGAAAGGGAGAACCGCCATCTGCAAGTGCTGCTAATGCAGGAAAGAAAGGGCTAGGGCTAGTATAAATTAGTTAGAACTAGTTTGGACTAGAAAGAATTTCCAGCTGTGCTTGACACACATCAATATTATCTGTCCGACTCATAAAATGTGGGCGGAAGATTTTCTGCCCCCATCCGCATTTTATTCAAAGAATATTCTTTTCTTTGTGGGCAGAATGTGGGATCATTGATCCCCCCCACGAATGTATAATATGACACAAGAGAATAAAGACAGATTACTGCGATTGTACTACCCTAGAAAAAGTTGAATGGATTTTACTTAACCCTGCCATGGGTTGAATGCTTTCTGAGTACTTTATTCTGCTCTGTATCCTAGCAGGAGACAGAAAAATTTGGAAGGTATGATACTATCTCGTACTTTTGCACCATGAAAGAGTCAAAAACGATAGGAAGCCTCATAAAGGCAGAGGTGGAGAAACAAGGTCTGTCCGCTGTAGATTTTGGCAAACTTATTGGTTGTGAACGCCAAAATGTTTATAAGATTTATGGGCGAGCATACATTGATACTGTTCAGTTGGCTAGAATATCAAAAGTGCTGAATCATAATTTCTTCTTGGATATTGCAAATGATATGGCATTGTCTGGTGTGGATGACAAAGTGGCATGTCAAGAAGTTTATAATCGAACGGCCATTGCTCAGTTTTGCGAGGTAGTGCCTAAGGTGCTTTATAAGATGCATGTTGATTCTTTTATCACGATAGGGCGACCACTTGAACTATCGTTAGATGTCCCTATTCCGGAATACACTATTAACCCGTTTTATTTAACATTCTCAACAAACCAATTGCTTGCAGACAACTCTGATTGCTGGGTTGCAGCGACAGCCGTGATAGAGAAATACACGGATAGCGAAACTGGTATTGTAATAGACAGATGGATTTTCAAACACTCTGGTTTTGTTCTTTATAACATGCTGCTCGACTACAAGACTGAGCAGGAATGGGAGCAGGCAATTAGATTCTTTTTAACGAGAGTATATAGAACTTCTGTGTTATGAAACAAAGTATTAAATATAGCTACTGTGTGGACGAAAACGGGAAATTGGTTCACATTAGCAGTTTGACGGATGCCACAAGACATGCAAGAAAATTGTATTGTCTACAATGTGGGCAAGAAATGGTGCCTAAGATTGGACAACATAATACTAAGCATTTCTCCCATAAATCCGATACCGCCTGCGATGGCGAATCATACCTACATAAATTAGCAAAGAGAAGGATTAAAGAGAAGTTTGATTCTTCCGAAAATTTCCCTGTTATGTTTCTTTGTGACGTTCCTTGCTGTGAAGCCAGTAAATGCCCTTGTTACGACTCTCAATATTGTACATTAGAAGAACAAGATATAAGAAGTGATCTGAAAATTTGGAAAAACAAGCCTGTATATGACACATGTGAACTAGAGGTGCCTGTTGGCGAGTTCCGCCCAGATTTACTGTTGACATGTTCATCAAAACCTGACAGGCAGCCAGTATTTATAGAAATATTCAAGACGCATGAATCCAATGAAACAAAAATAAATTCCGGATACAGGATAATAGAAACAAAACAGGTGAAATCAGAGGATGATATAGAAGATATTGTTAATAGAGGCTTTGTGGAAGGAGATAATTGTACGACATATAATTTTAAACCACAGTTGCCATCTTTTAGAAAAGATAATGTTCCGATAGATAGATTCATCTTGTTTAAAACAGGATCGGTAATCGTCCATAGAGCGTTAGATTATGTCGTTTATTGCAAGGATATAAACAAGCGTATAGATTCCCGTTCTGTTGTAGAACTGAACATGAGAGGCCGAGGAATTGATATATGGGGAGTAGAAGAAGAGACAAACAAATTAAATTCATATCAAGCAGGGCTTGTTTACCTGACAAAGAAAGGGATGAATATAAGAAACTGTATTCTTTGTAAGCATTACAAGTTCAATGATTCTTATATGAACCATCTTTGTATTCTGTATAAAGTTAATGGAATTGGTATTCAGTGCCCCAAACAATACGTAGCAAAAAAATGCCCAAGGTTTGAATTGAATCCGACTCTAATGAATCATTCGTTATCTGAACTGGAAAAGGATATATCGGAAGTCCCAAGCGAAGGGTTGGTTATGAAAAATGATGTATAATTCCATATTAGAAACCACTTTAGAATCACAATAATATGAAAAGATTTGTCTTAACATTCGTTGCTTTAGCAATGTTTCTTTGCCTGAATGCACAGACCTCTGAGTATGCTCCACAAATGTCTACATCTACTATCTACAACAAGAATGCAAAGTTTCTGTTGTTCCCCACAAAGAACATGTATATCTTTCTAAAATTAGATACCAGTACTGGAGAGTTATGGATGGTACAATATTCAACAGGGGAAGATAGCCCGATGGAGGTTAAGTTTCCTTCATGGTCTTACCCTTTGGTAACTAATGAAGACAAATCAAATGGCAGATTTTTCTTGTACCCCACACAGAATATGTACAATTTCCTGCTTATAGACCAAATTGATGGACGAGTTTGGCAAGCACAATGGAGTACTAAACCTGAAAATGTTGGCATTATTAGGATAAGGTAGTATCAATATTAATTACGTCTAAAAGAAAGAAATGCCAGAAGGCTTGCATTCTTCTAACTTTTCCCTATCTTTGCGTCAACCGCTAACTTACTTCGTCTCGGCATAAAAAATAAACGTGTTTATTTTGTTCTGCTCTCGACTTTTTCGTAACTTTGCACTTGACTAATGAGAATTTAGTGCAAAATGGCTAAAAAGATAACCGATATATGGCAGAGAATGAATTGACACAGCTGTTTGGAGAACAGAAAATACGAACAATGTGGGACGATGAGAAGCAGAAATGGTACTTCTCTATCGTGGACGTCTGTGGTGTGCTGACGGATAGTAAAGACTATCTTACTGCACGTAAGTATTGGAACAAACTGAAGCAAAGGCTGAAAGATGAAGGAAATGAAACGGTGACAAATTGTCACCAGTTGAAAATGAAAGCTGCTGACGGCAAAATGCGTTCTACCGATGTGGCTGACATGGAGCAGATGTTCCGATTGATAGAGTCCATTCCCTCTAAGAAGGCTGAGCCATTTAAACAATGGATGGCAGAGGTGGCTGCTCGACGTATTGACCAGATGCAAGACCCGGAGCTGAACTTTGAGCAGGCATACGCTGACTATCGTAGGTTGGGTTACTCCGACAAGTGGATTAACCAGCGACTAAAGAGCATTGAGGTGCGTAAGGAACTGACAGATGAATGGGACAGAGCTGGCGTGAAGGAAGGGCAGCAGTATGCTTCGTTGACTGACATTATTACACAGGCTTGGAGTGGAAAGACCACAAGACAGTATAAGCAGTACAAGGGACTGAGGAAGGAGAGCCTGCGCGATAACATGACGAATATAGAGTTGGCGCTGAATATTCTGGCCGAGGCTTCGACTACAGAGATTAGTAAGGCTCAGAATCCTAAGGGATTCAAGCAAAGTGCTGCCGTTGCCCGTAAGGGCGGGAAAATTGCTGGTGATGCCAGGAAGACATTGGAATCTCAGATTGGTCGTTCTGTGATTACACGAGAGAAAGCCTCTGACTATCTGCCCCCTGCTGACAGAATCCAAGAACTATTAGAAGAAACTGAAGATTGACAAGCCCATTGGCTGTTGTCCCCCCCCGGGCGAGTAGAAATAAATATCAATTTTTCAGATGTGCCTGCTAATCAGGCACATCTTTTTTTATGTGCCTGTTTCCCGTGCCAATTATAGCTTAAATTTAGTTCAAATAATGAGGGGGTAATCATTTCTTGACACACATCAATATTATCTGTCTGACTCATAAAATGTGGGCGGAAGATGTTGTCTGATTCAGGTAATCTCTGTAACTTCGCATTCACATTCAACTGACCCTAAAAACCTCTTTAATAACAACAGTAACCGCTATGTCCGACCCAAACACATCATACAATACCGTCAGCGCCTCACAGATTGTGGAGTGCGTGACTGCATGTGTCAGGACCAAGGGGCTGCAACGCGCTATGGAGGATTTTGAGGGCATGCAGAATATTCTCTCAGGCCTTTCCATCTGGGGGGAGATCAAGCAGGCGGTGGACCCGATCTTTGCCCAGGAACGCCAGCGTCTGGAGGAGCTGGAACTGGAACGCGCCAAGGCTGCCGCACCTACCATGTACCAGATTATGCCAGGGGCGAATGGCAATATCAACCTCAACAACCCCACGTTTGATGGCGCTATGTATGAAATCAAGGGTAATAAGGAAGTAAAAATAGGAGGACAATCTAATGGATAGAAAATCAAGCGATGCACTGGGCGTGACATTCACCGGCAGTGTGACCTTTAACGGCCCCATGTTTGATATACATGATAACCAGCATGTTCACATAGGCGTGCAGATGCAGGAGCCCGGAAAGCAGAATGCACAGCCGCAGGAAGCACCACCCGAGGTGCCGCCCCTTCTGGACACCCCTCGTGCCCGTGAGCTGTGGCAGAAGGCCATAGCAGAGGGGTGGGTGAACGAACAGCTCAGGCCGCTGCTTTCACGCTCTGACGCTGCCCTGTTGGCCGGCAGGATAGCAGAGATACTGAATATAGAGGGATGGAAGCCCTTTGAACAATTATGGAACAGGAAGAATATGCGTCAAGACTATTGTAAGGCCATGGGCAAGAAAGAGGCATCAGAACTCTTGGATGCCTTGAAGAAGAAACTCAGGTAAACATTTCTGATGCTCAGGTACAAAAAAAATGTCTGTGCAGTTGCTCTGAATTATTTTATTTTTATAACTTTGTAATCGTATTGCTAAAAATGAACACATATAAATATATAGTACAATGAATAAACCAAGGAAACTTTTCAGCTTGTTATGCTTGCTAATGGCACTTACTGCCAGTGCTCAGTGTCGCTATTGTTTGAGTTATAATGACTTTGTAGGGAATCGCTGGGAAACGGTGGACAGTATTGATGTCGTACGCGCCTCAAAGGGCCATAAATTTCTGTGGGGCGGAGGTGATTTTACCATAAAAGGAACGGACAAGGCATCCTGCAAAATGCTGACGTCGAGCGCCTTTGCTGTAATAGCCAACAACAAATTGTATGTAAATTGCAAGGATCTGAAATATAAGAAAATAATATTTGGAAAAGGCTTCTCCCGAGCTCTTTCGTTGGGCAACCGTGGCTTGATATTTGTGGGCATCGATTCCAAAGTTGCTGCGGCCGCACGAAATGGCGCTGTCGGAGGCGGTGTTGCCGCTACCCAGGAAGACGGCCGGATATGCTATTTAATCTCCAAAGGCTTTGACGGGAAAAGGTATATTGAAGTCACTCCGGTGGACGACGAATTCATGTCAAAGCTATTGGCTGACCAAACCGAATTGATAGAAAAATACTACTCCGAGACCGATCCCTCGGAACGTGTGCATCCAAACCGCATCTTTTCTATCCTTAAGAAATCTGGCTATGTTGAAGATTTGAAATAATCTGCGCTGTGAAGATAAGTCCGACATAAATCACATAAAACCAGAGGAGTTTTTTGATTCCTGACTGAATTACAACCCTAAAATCAGGGGGTGTACCTGCTACCGTAGCTGCTACGTAGCAAGTGCACCCCTTTTTTTGTCCCTACCTTTGCATCGTCAACAATTGATTGACGGTGCTCTTTGACTTATTGTAACAACACACAACAACAGCCTACCCCCCAACCCCTCCCAAAGGGAAGGGGGACTCTCAAACCTCGGCTCCCTCCCTCTTGGGGAGGGCGGGGGGAGAGGCTTTTATTATTAACCCCTGAGTTGAAGTGAGGAGGATATCCCCGGGTAAATGCGCAAAGATTCCAAAACTTCTTCTCACATTAAAATTCAACTCAAAAATTATGAATACAACAACAATTATTACATTAAAGAATACACAAGTCGGAAACGACAATCAACACATGACTTCTCTGGAGATTGCTGAGCTGACAGGTAAGAACCATTTTGACCTGATGAGGGCCATTCGAAAAATGGAGCCAGCATGGGAGAAAGTCAACGGATGCAATTTTGCATTGGTTGATTATCGCGATAAGAAAGGCGAGCTCAGACCCTGCTACTCCCTGACCAAAACGGAGTGCCTCTACATCGCCACTAAGTTCAATGACGAGGCCCGTGCCCGTCTGGTTCTGCGCTGGGAGCAGTTGGAACGTCAGGAGATGGAGCGCCGCCAGCAACTCTGTCTGCCGGAACCTAAGAAGATTCTGGCTTTAGCCGACCAGATCATCGGCGAGGGCCTTCGTATGCTGAACGAGGAGGCCGAGGATACGCTGACCGCTACGCAGGTGGCCAAGACGTTCAACATGACGGTCTTCGACTTCAACTCTGTGCTCGCGGACATGGGCATCCAGTACCGCAAGGGCGGCAGATGGAACATCTCGGAGGCACTGAAGGACCGCGACCTGGTGCGCCTGCGCACCCACGTCTCCTATTCCCTGAAGGGCGAGAAGAAAATCCGCACCTATATGACGTGGACCATGCAGGGACTGCATTATCTGAATGCAAAATTGGGATATCCAAACTTTTAAAGGCCCCCTCCATCTTTTGCCCACCTTCCCTTCGGTCACCAATTGCTCCGATTCCGCAATTGCCCTTTGGGGGAGTGATATGCGAACAATAATTTATAATCCATATACAAATAATAATCCCGCCCCTTCTTTCACTCCCCCAAAGGGGGAGACGGAGGGGGCTTCTATTTATGAGCGTACACATGATATATTACAAGGATGGGCAGAAGATGATGATGCCCATCCTAACCAAAGAAGAGTATATGGCCATCCGTAATGGTGGCGAACAAAGGGAACGCGTAAAGCGTATCCGCAGTGGCGAGGAATCGCAGAAGCATAAGTTGGTGCAGATGAACTACAGCTGCCTGCCTAATGAGGACGGCACACTGAAGGGCTCTACCCGCATGAGTACCACGGTGGGCATGGACATCGACCATATCCCTGCCGAGCAGATGCAGGCAGTTAAGGAACGTATCCTCAGTAAAGCCCAGGAGCTGGGTCTGCTGATGCTGGAAGAGAGTGCCCGAGGTGCCGGCTACCATCTGGCATTTAAACGTCGCCCAGAGCTATCGCAGGAAGAGAATCTGAAATGGGCAAGTGAACTCCTGGAAGTGGAATACGATGCAGGGGCAAAGGACATCACCCGTGTGTTCTTTACGACGACTGCTGCGCAGCTAGTTTATTTGGACGACGAAGTCTTCCAAATAAAGGGGCAAGGGGCGAGGAGCGAGGGGCAAGAGGATAGTGCCGCCGCTGGCGGAGATACTTCAAACGCTAAACTCTCAACGCTAAACTCTCAACCAAATTATCCTGCCTCTTTCAAGGGCATCCCTTATACCTCTATTATTGCTGAGTACTGGAACCGCACGGGTGGAGAGCCTGCTGAGGGCGAGAGGAACGTGAAGCTGCATAAGTTGGCGGTGAACCTGCGTGCTATCTGTGATAACCGGAAAGAGGTGCTGATGCAGGTGATGCCCCGCTACGGCCTCTCGGAAACAGAGCTGAAAAGCATCGTGGACAGTGCCTGCAAAGAAGAGCCCAAGGGCATCAGCAAAGTCATCCAGAGCATCATAGATAATGAAGAATTAAGAGTGAAGAATGAAGAATTTGCTGCTGATGATTCAGATAATGTTCAATGCTCAATGTTCAATGTTCAATGGAAACGCCTCCCCCAAGGCGTTAAGGACAGCATTGATGCCGTTGGCCCTCATTTGGCTATGCCTGTGGTGACGGCTATCTGCCCCTGCATAGGTGCGCTGGCAACGGGTGTGGTGCTGGATGTGCACGGTCAGAAGAAGGGACTTAATCTGATTGCCTATATCTCCGGTGACTTTGCCTCGGGCAAGGGTAACATAGACCCTGTGATTGATGCCTGGATGACCGAGGTAAGGGCGCTGGACAAGATGTACCAGATGCAGGAGGATGAGTTCCGTAGTAAGAAACGGGCTGCCAAAAACAAGAAGGAACAACCCGAGGAGCCTAAGCTGCCGGTGCGCTTCATCACCCTGAACACCACGGTAGCCAATGTGGCAGAGCGACTGGCCAATACGGAGGGCAAGCATGCCTTCTCGTTCACCCCCGAAGCCGATACGGTGGCGCAGAAGTTCCGCACGGTCATGAGCGATTTCTCGGTTATGCTACGACAGAGCTATGACGGCAGCAAGTACGACCGCGAGGCCAAGAGTGCGGATGCCGTGAACGTGCACATAGAGCATCTGCTGTGGAACGTGACCATGTGCGGAACGCCCGATGCGCTCTACCGTGTGGTGACCAATTACACCGATGGCTTCCAGAGTCGTATCGCCATTGCCCGCACACCCGACAATACCTTTGCACCCCTGGAGGACAAGCCCAAAGTGCTGACCACACGTCAGGCGGAGCGCATTCAGCAGATTGCCCATCTGTTGCCACTGATGCAGGGCGAGGTGGTGCTGCCGAAGTTGGAGCAGAAGGGTCGTGAGTGGTTGGAGCGCATCCGCATAGAGACAATGAAGAACGATGATAAGGTGCGTGCCCGCCAACGTATCCGTGTCTGTGTGACGGCTCAGCGAATGACCTGCTGCCTGATGCTCTGCCGTGTGTGCGAGGGCCTTATCCAGAAGCATGGCATGAACGGTGCCGAGGCACAGTTGAAGCAGAATCCTAACCAGTGGAAGGAACTGCTCCTGAAGACTCAGACACCCCAGATGTTAGCCCTTTACGATGTGATTGCCGACTCGCTGCTGGAGAACGCCCTGCACTTCTTCCGCGACCGCATAGAGAACGCTTTCCGTAGTCGTGACTATGCTGGAAATCAGGGTGGAGAGCGTCTGAAACGCGGCAAGAACGACTCTATCTATGAGCGACTGGATGCGCAGTTCACCTTCGAGCAGGCCATGCAGCACTCGGTAGCCGTCAAGGGTGCAAGTGTGAACCACAACACCGTGCGACAGATGCTGAAAAACTGGCGCAAACAAGGCCTTGTGACGCAGACGGAGGATGGACGATATCGTAAACTGAATGTATAGTGGTCATTATGGTCAAGGTCATTTTGGTCAAAATCGATTTTGATATGGAAATCCAAAATTCTCAAGAATGCTTTGTGCAGCTCTGGCTACGGCTGGAGCGCACAAGGCGCCTCCTCGGAGGTCAGTACAAACGTTTCTGCATCAGGAACATACTAAAGGCATGGTTCGGGCTTCGTGCTACCGACGACTTTATCTGGGAAGTGTGCCATAGGTGCGAACAGTTAGGTTGGGATGAGCTCCCCTTGCCGTCGCTCTACCCACGCAAGCACAGAGAGTTGCTAAGAGCCATTGTGTCGGTAAGGCTGGGCATCAGCTACTACCGCGTAAACCTGAAAGCCTTAGACAAAGCCTACAGCATAGCGTTCCCGAACTCAACAGCAATAAATATTAACAAAAAAAGCCTACCCCCAGCCCCTCCCAAAGGGAAGGGGGCTCAATAACCAATAACCAATAACCAATAAACATTAAAGAATTATGGAACCAAGAGGTATTAGAAACAATAATCCATTGAATATAAGACGTTCAAAGGATAAGTGGCAGGGACTTAGAACACTGCAGGAAGATAAGGAGTTCTTTCAGTTTGCTGAGATGAAATGGGGTTGGCGAGCAGCATTTGTGATACTATGCCGCACGTACTACAAGAAGTATGGGCTGAAGACCATCAGCGATATCATCTACCGCTGGGCTCCGCCCAAGGAGAACAACACGGCGGCGTACATCCGCAGGGTCAGTGACTACATCAGCATAGGGCCCGACCGTGAATTAGGCGACCCTGCCACGCACCCCACGCAGTGGATGATGCTGGGCATTGCCATGGCGGTAGTGGAATGCGGTACCGCCAGTCAGGATTACCTATCGATGTTGAAAGGATACTCACTCGCATTGTGCGAGTGAGTAGATTGAGACTTTGTTTCTAAATTACTTCCGTTCGGAAATAAAAGAAAAATATATTTTTTCTTTGTGTTCCGCTCATTTATTCGTAACATTGGCCTTCGGCCGAAGTTACTTCCGTTCGGAAATACTCAAATAAATTTGGTATTTCTCTCATTTATTCGTAACTTTGAAAAGTATTTCTAAGTTACTTCCGTTCGGGAATAAAAGAAAAATATTTTTTTTTTCTTTGTATTCCGCTCATTTATTCGTAACTTTGCAGCCCAAAAATAGATTATTGTGGCCAAATCCAAGATAGAAAATAAAGGTAGCGTTAATATCAAGAACAAGAAGGCGGAGTTTGACTTCCTGCTCTTAGACAAATACACGGCAGGCATAGTGCTTACTGGTACCGAGATTAAGAGTATCCGTAAGGGTAAGGCCAGTCTGGTGGATACATACTGCATTGTACACCATGATGAGGTGTGGGTGAAGAATATGTATATTGCCCAGTATGAGCAGGGCTCGTATAACAATCATGTGGAAAGACGCGACCGCAAACTGCTTTTGAACCGTAAGGAGATACGCAAGATACAGTCGTCTGTGAAAGCACCAGGCTTCAGCATAGTGCCCGTTCTGCTGTTTATAGACGAGAACGGACGTGCTAAATTAGATATCCATATCTGTAGAGGTAAAAAGGAATTTGACAAGCGCGAGACGCTGAAGGAGAAAGAGGACCGTAGGGATATGGCCCGCCAGTTCAAGAAGAACTTCTAACAGGCTCCTGCCACTAAACTAAAGTATATCCATTTTAACAAAGATATTATGAAGGCAACAAAAATCTTAGCCATTATGGCCATCGTCTGTCTTACGGGTTGTAAGCAGAAGTATGATTACCAAACCGTAGAGAACGACCCATTGCACACAAAAATGTACACCTTGCCTAACGGCCTGAAGGTTTACATGACAGTTAACAAGGAGCAACCACGTATCCAGACTTTTATAGCCGTACATGCCGGCAGCAAGCATGAGCCTACAGAGACTACCGGTCTGGCACATTACCTGGAGCACATGATGTTCAAGGGTAGCACCAATCTGGGTACCACCAACTACGAGGAGGAGAAGGTGCTGCTGGACAAGATCACTGACCTGTACGAGGTATACCGCACCACAACCGACCCTGAGGAGCGTAAGGCTATCTATCACCAGATAGACAGCATCAGCTACGAGGCCAGCACTTACTTCATCCCCAACGAGTATGATAAGGTAATGGCTAACATAGGCAGCGACGGCAGTAATGCCTTCACCAGCAACGACCAGACGGTTTATATGGAGGACATCCCCAGTAACCAGCTGGAGAACTGGGCAAAGATTCAGTCGGACCGCTTCAAGAACATTGTCCTGCGTGGATTCCATACTGAGCTGGAGGCCGTCTATGAGGAGTACAATAAGTACCTGAACAACGACTGGGACAAGCTCTCGAACGCTATCTTCGGAACGCTGACTCCCACACACCCCTATAACCATTCTGTTATCGGTTTGGGCGAGCATCTGAAGAATCCCAGCCTGAAGAACATCATGGAGTTCTTCAATACGTATTACGTTCCCAATAACGTGGCTATCTGTATGAGCGGTGACTTTGATCCCGATGAGGCTATGGATATCATTGTGAAGTACTTTGGCGACTGGGAGAAGAATCCCGACCTGAAGCAGCCTGAGATAGAACCTCAGCCCGAACTGACAGAGGTGGTAGAGAAGGAGGTGGTATCTCCTAACCCCGAATCTGTTGTTCTGACATGGCGCTTTGACGGTATGAGCAGTCACCAGAATGATACGCTTGCCGTGCTGGCTCAGGTGCTGCACAATGGTAAGGCGGGTCTTCTGGATCTGGATCTGAACCTGCCCCAGAAGGTGGTGGCCAGTGAGAGCGAGCTGATGCCGTTCTGTGACTATACTGCTTTTGCCCTGACGGGTATGCCTCTGCCGGGTCAGTCTCTGGAGAGCCTGCGTGAACTGCTTATGCAGGAGGTTGAGAAGGTGCAGAAAGGTCAGTTCTCTGATGATTTGGTAAAGAGCATCATCACAGAGAAGAAGTTGAAAGAACAGCACATGCTGGAGGACAACGAGAGCAGGGCTATACAGTATGTAGATGCCTTCACAAACGATATTGACTGGGCAGACGCGGTGAACAAGCTGCCACGTATAGAGAAGCTGACCAAGGAGGATGTGGTAGCCTTTGCCAAGAAGCATCTGAAGAACAACAACTTTGTATGCGTTTACAAACGTATGGGCGAGGACAAGGACATCAAGCCTGTGCAGAAGCCTGCCATCACACCTATCAAGATGAACCGCGATACCATCAGTGTCTTCGCCAAGGAGATTCTGGACAATCAGGTTAAGCCCATTCAGCCTGTGTTTGTCGACTTCCAGAAGGACATCACCTTCCTGAAGACCAAGACAGACATCCCCGTGCTGTACAGAAAGAATGAACTGAACAGCCTGTTCACGCTGAACTACCGCTTTGATATGGGTACCACATCAGTAATGAAGGATGGTCTGAACCGCTATATCCCTCTGGCTGCAGAATACATCAACTATCTGGGTACCGACAGTATGACTGCCGAGGAGATTCAGCAGCAGTTCTATCAGTTGGGTTGCCACTTTGATATTGATTGCGACATGCGTACCACTACCATCTCGCTCTCCGGATTGCAGGAGAATATGGGCAAGGCTGTGACGCTGATGGAGAAAGTGCTCTCATCTGCCAAGCCCGACAGCGTAGCCCTGCAGAACCTTATCACAACAAAGTTGCAGGAGCGTGCTAACCTGCTGAATATGTTTGATGCCTATAGCCAATTCCTGCGTAAATACCTGCAGTATGGTCTGTCCGGCGTAGAGCTGCAGTTGACAAATGATGAGCTGACTCAGGCTGCCGGCAAGGCTGACGAACTGGTAAACATCATCAAGGGACTGATGAAATACGAGCATACCATAACCTATTATGGTCCTTGTGATTCCGACCCCATGCTTGCAATTATCAATAACGTACATAAGACGGATGACACGCTGCTGAAGGTGGCAGGGAAGCGCATCCCCGACCTGCTGCAGACAAAGGAGAACGAGTGCTTTATCTTCCCCTACAGCGGAACTACAAGCTTTGTCATGAGTCAGTATGCTTGCGACGGCAAGGCATGGGACGAGAGCAAACTGGGACTTTCCTATATGTACAACAATTACTTTGGTGCAGGCATGAACACCGTTGTCTTCCAGGAGATGCGTGAGAAGCGTAGCCTCTGCTACGGAGCCGGTGCACGTTATAGCATGCCTGGCTATAAGGATCAGTTCTGTACGTTCACAACTACCATTCAGAGTCAGAACGACAAGCTGAAGGAGTGCATAGACGTCTTTGACGACATTGTAAACAATATGCCTGAGAGCCAGACATCCTTTGATGTGGCCAAGAAGGGCGTGCTGACACAACTGAGCACAGAGCGCGTAAACGGCACGGGCTATTTTGACACATACTTTGATGCCAAGGATCTGGGCATTGACTACGACAAGCGTAAGAAGATATATGAGCAGGTACAGGATATTACATTGAAAGACATTGTTGACTTCCAGCAAAAGAACGTAAAGGGCCTGCACTACCGCAGTGTCTTTGCCGGCGATCCCAAGGGATTGTCTAGCGAGGAGCTTCAGCGCCTGGGCAATGTGAAGACACTGACGGCTCATGAGGTCTTCGGATATTAATCTATAAGGATGACAGATAATAATATAATAAAGGTATTAGCCGGTGGGGAGCTGCTGATTCTGGATGGTGCCATGGGTACCATGATTCAGAGCTACCACCTTACAGAACAGGATTTCAGAGGCGAGAGGTTCCAGGATATACCCGGTCAGATGCAGGGTAACAATGATATTCTGGTACTGACAAGGCCTGACGTCATAAAGGATATCCACCGCAGGTATCTGGAGGCAGGAGCTGACATCATTACAGCCAACACCTTCAGCAGCCAGCAAATCTCTATGGCTGACTATCATTGCGAACATCTCGTAAAGGAGTTGAACCGTGAGGCCGTAAGGATTGCACGCGAGGCTGTTGCTGAATACCAGGCAGCACATGCAGGCTTGGCAGCCAATAAGTTTGTTATTGCTACTGTCGGTCCAACCAACAAGACGCTGTCTATGAGCCCGGATGTAAACGACCCGTCTTATCGTGCCGTATCGTACGACGAGATGTTTGAGGCTTACAGGGAACAGATGCAGGTGCTCTTTGACTGCAATGTGGACGGTATTCTGTTGGAGACCGTTTTTGATACACTGAACTGTAAGGCGGGTATCCACGCCTACCAGACCATACGCAATGAAAGCGGTAAGGATATCCCTCTGATGCTGAGTGTCACGGTCAGCGACAAGGCTGGCCGTCTGCTGAGCGGTCAGACACTGGAGGCTTTTCTGGCCAGTGTGCAGCATGCTCCCATCCTGAGTGTGGGTCTGAACTGCTCCTTCGGCGCCGAGGATATGCTGCCCTGTCTGAGAACGCTGGCAGAGAAAGCACCTTATTATATTACTGCACATCCTAATGCCGGTCTGCCCAATACCCTGGGCGGTTATGACCAGACGCCTGAGATGATGCTATCGCAGATGCGTCATTTCACGGAGGAAGGCTTGGTGAACATCATTGGCGGATGCTGTGGTACCACGCCTGAGCATATAAAGGCGCTGACTACGCTGAAGACGGAGCCTGTTCACAAGCCTGTGGCACGCCCAGAGAATATGTGGCTGTCTGGTTTGGAACTGACGGAGGTGCGTGCAGGCAGTGAGTCGGTCTTTGTGAATGTGGGCGAGAGATGTAACGTGGCAGGTTCACGTAAGTTCCTGCGTCTGATAAAGGAAGGTTCATACGAGGAGGCACTGGCCATTGCCCGTAAGCAGGTAGATGACGGTGCCATGGTACTGGACGTGAACATGGACGACGGTCTGTTGGATGCCGAGAAGGAAATGAAGCATTTCCTGAACATGCTGGCCTGCGACCCTGATATCTACCGTGTTCCTGTAATGATAGACAGTAGTAACTGGAAGGTTGTCTGCCAGGGACTGAAATGTCTGCAGGGTAAGTGTATCGTCAACAGTATATCGCTGAAGGAGGGGGAAGAGGTCTTCCTGTCTCATGCCCGTGACATCAAGATGATGGGGGCTGCCGTGGTGGTAATGGCCTTTGACGAGACAGGACAGGCTGATACCTATGAACGTAAGATTGCTGTCTGCGAACGCTCGTACCGTCTCCTTGTAGATAAGGTGGGAATCCCTCCACAGGATATTATCTTTGACCCTAATGTGCTGTCCGTGGCAACAGGTATTCCTGAGCATAACATGTATGCCCTGGACTTTATCCGTGCTACAGAATGGATAAAGACAAACCTGCCAGGTGCTCATGTCAGCGGTGGTGTCAGTAACCTGAGTTTCTCCTTTCGTGGAAACAACTGGTTAAGGGAAGCCATGCATGCCGTCTTCTTGTTTCATGCACAGCAGAAGGGTATGGACTTTGGTATTGTAAATCCCTCAACCAAAGTCATGTACACGGATATTCCTGCAGAAAAACTCCAAATCATAGAAGAGGCATTGATCAGACCTGCACAGGAGAGTGTGGATGCCTTGATTGCCTTGGCGCAAGAGATAGCGCAGGAAGCTACAGACGTGGTAGAGAAACCTGTGGAGGAGTCTGTAAAAAAGCCCGTTGAGGTACGACTGATAGATGCCCTGACAAAAGGTATCTCAGCAAATCTGGAGGCCGACCTGCAGGAGGCTTTGGAGAAATACCAGTTGGCCGTTAAGGTGATAGAAGGCCCTCTTATGGATGGCATGAATAACGTAGGCCGTCTCTTTGGTGAGGGCAAGATGTTCCTGCCTCAGGTGGTAAAGGCTGCCCGTTGTATGAAGCAGGCCGTTACCATACTGCAACCCTACATTGAACAGCAGAAGGTGAACAAGACCTCGTCAGCAGGAAAGGTTCTTCTGGCTACTGTCAAGGGCGATGTTCATGACATTGGCAAGAACATTGTCTCTGTGGTGATGGCTTGTAACGGCTACGAGATTATAGACTTGGGCGTGATGGTTCCTGCCGAGGAGATTGTGAAGAAGACCTTGGAGCTGAAACCTGATATCATTGGTCTGAGCGGACTGATAACTCCCAGCCTGGATGAGATGATAAAGGTGGTAAGGCTGCTGAAGGAATCAGAAATCTCTGTTCCTGTAATGATTGGTGGTGCTACTACCAGTCCTTTGCATACGGCTCTGAAGATTGCTCCGCAATATGACGGTTCTGTAATCTGGGTGAAGGATGCCAGTCAGAATGCACCCTTGGCAGCCAAGTTCATCAATCCTGTTACAAGGGAAGAGGCCATGGATAAGCTGCAGAAGGAACAGCAACAACTCTGTGAGCAGGATAAGCCTGCAGAGATATTGAGTTTTGAGGAAGCCAGGAAAAGGAAGTTAGACCTTTTCTAAAGGAAATGCACATCTGTTATAACCTGCGACTGCACGTAAGCATTCAGCTTGCGTGTTATGTCGCCGTGCATCATCAGAAGGTTCTGCTTCAGGGCAGGACTTTTTAGTTTTACCCAAAGGATAGAATTCTTGATGTACAGTTCAGATGTATAACGACTTATGGTATCGCCCATAACGGCAGGCCACGCATTTATAATACGGTGTTCCAGTAGGGGAGTTTCCAGTCCTTCGGCTCTGAGAAACTGCATCAGTAAGTCACCTAACTGCTTGGGCTTGTTCTTTATCATAATGTTACGTTGCCGTTTTTAACGTGGAAGATACGGTAGTCCCCACTGGATTTCTGAAGAATACTGTCCAGATGGTCTCTGTTGGTATCCGTAATGAATATCTGACCAAACAGGTCATTGTTGACAAGGGATACAATCTGCTCTACTCGCTCAGCATCCAGCTTGTCGAAGATATCGTCCAAGAGGAGTAGGGGAGTTGTCTTGCTGCCCGTACGTTTCAGGAAGTCGAACTGCGCCAGTTTGAGGGCAATCAGGAAGGTCTTGTTCTGTCCCTGCGAGCCTTCTCTCTTGATGGCATATCCGCCCAACAGCATCTCCAAATCATCTTTGTGAACACCATGCAGCGAGTAGCCTACAGCCTGATCACGGAAGCGGTCTCTGGTTAGTTGCTCCAGCAACGGACCGCGCTGACAATGTGAGACATAGCGTAGTTCCACAATCTCTTTCTCCTTGGAAATGTGGTTGTAGAAGCGTTGGAAGATAGGGGTGAAGTCCTTTATGTATTCCTGTCTGCACTGGTAGATATATTCAGCCTCCTTGGCCATCTGCTCTTCCCAAAGCAGGAACATTTCTGGGTCAGGGGCAATCTCTTCCTTCAACAAGGCATTGCGTTGCTGCAGGGCCTTGTTGTATCGCAGCAATGCCTCCATGTATATAGGATTGTACTGCGAGATGATGATATCCATGAACCGGCGCCTTTCCTCGCTGCCCCCTGCAATCAGGAACTGGTCAGCAGGAGAAACCATCACCAGGGGAATCAGTCCTATGTGTTCAACCAAGCGCTTGTAAGCTTTTTTACCACGACGGACAACCTTCTTCTGGCCTCGCCTGATACCTATATGTATATCTTCTGGGGTGCCATCCTCTGTTTCATACTGTCCGGCAATGGACATAATGTCCTGATTGTGCAGGATGCAGAGCGAATCCTGACTGGTGGCATAGCTTCTGCAAAGACTTAGAAAATGGATGGCATCAAGCAGGTTGGTCTTTCCCTCGCCGTTCATCCCCAAGAAACAGTTAATTTTTGGAGAAAGGTCTAATTCACACGAAGGAATGTTCCTGTAATTGATTATGGAAAGGTGCTTCAATATCATTTCGAACACAAAATTACATCATTTATTTCTATTTAAGCACATGAAACGTAAAATATCTTTGTTGAAATTTTATCATCTGCGATAAATTAGTTATTTTTGCACGTAATTTCGGTTGAACACAAAGATAAAACATTAAATAAAATGGCAAAAAACAAAAAAAACAATTACGAGGTAAACGAGTTTGATGAAGCTTTGGTAGCCTCAAAGTCTTTCTATGAGAAGAACAAGAAAGCTATTGTCTATGGTGGCAGCACTTTGCTTGCAATTATCATCGCAGCATTGCTGCTTCATCAGTTCTACATTGTACCCCGTAGCAACAAGGCTGACGAGAGCATGTTCGCTGCTCAGGAGTATTTCATGAACGGTGACTTCGAGAAGGCTTTGAACGGTGATGGTCAGAACCTTGGTTTCCTGGCAATTGCTGATGAGTACGGTTGCACAAAGGCTGCTAATCTGGCTCATCTGTATGCTGGTCTTTGTCTGTATCAGACGGAGAAGTATCAGGATGCTATCGACCAGTTGGAGGACTATAGCAGCTGTGGCGATGACATGGTTAGCCCCTCTGTTATCGGTACAATCGGTAACTGCTATGCTGAGCTGGGTCAGAACGAGAAGGCTGTTGAGATGCTTGTTAAGGCTGCCAAGAAGGCTGACAACAACACGCTGAGCCCCATCTACCTGATTCAGGCTGGTCAGATCTATGAGTCTTTGGGGCAGAAGGACAAGGCATTGGACTGCTACACTCAGATCAAGACCAAGTACCAGCAGAGTATGCAGTACAACGAGATTGACAAGTATATTGAGCGTGTAAAGGAGTAAACGATGGCTTCTGCTTTACACAATCTTTCAGATTACGATTTCGCTTCTGTACCCAGTGCTGCCGACATGAAGTTCGGCATTGTGGTAAGCGAATGGAATAGCAAAATCACAGGCGCCCTCTTACAGGGCGCTTTTGATACCTTGACACGTCATGGTGCCAAGGAGGAGAATATCCTTGTTCAGACAGTGCCCGGTAGCTTTGAACTGGTCTTTGGTTCTTCTGCCTTTGTCAATTCTGGTAAGGTAGATGCCGTTATAGCCATCGGCTGCGTTATCAAGGGTGATACCCCTCACTTCGACTATATCTGTCAGGGTACTACCCAAGGTCTTGCCGACTTGAATGCCACAGGCAAAGTCCCCGTTATCTATGGTCTGCTGACTTGCAATACAATGGAGCAAGCCGAGGAGAGATGCGGTGGTATGCTTGGCAACAAGGGCGACGAGTGCGCCGTAACTGCTATTAAGATGGTGGATTACAAAAGAAGTATTCAAGGCCTTTAAGCCTTGTCCTTCTTTTGGCTCTTATTTTTCTTACTGTAGGCCTTGCCTCTGTTATTGCCGTTCTTTCTAGAATGGCAATTTTTCTTTTTATGAGTTTCCTTATTATATACAGGACCTTCACCTAATGACTGGGGAATGGGAAGTTTCTCCACATCCTTCTCCAGGAAACGCTCTATGCGGGCAAAATACTGCTGGTCCTTGTCGGAAACCAAGGTAATGGAACGTCCGTTCTTGCCTGCACGGGCCGTTCTGCCTATTCTGTGAACATAGTCCTCCTTGTCATGTGGAACGTCAAAGTTGATGACCAGTTGGATGTCATCTATATCAATACCACGGGCTACAATGTCTGTAGCAACAAGGATGTCTATCTTGCCACTGCGGAACTCGTACATAACATTGTCTCGTTCTGACTGGCTGAGGTCGCTGTGCATGGCCTTGGCCTTGTATCCTGCACGTATGATGCTGATGGCAAGGTCTTTTGTCTTGACCTTGCTGCTGGTAAAGATTATCACCCTTTCTGGCTTACGCTCCTTGAATATCTCCTTGACAATGCCCAGCTTCTGAGGCTCGTAGCAGATATAGGCACTCTGTGAGATACCTTCTGCCGGTTTGCTCAGTGAAAGCTTGACCTCTACAGGATCCGTAAGCAGCTGGTGTGCCAGTTGCAGAATATCCTTGGGCATGGTAGCACTGAACATGATGGTCTGATGCTTCTGTGGCAGTTGCTTGGCAATCTTCAGAATGTCATCGCAGAAGCCCATATCCAGCATGCGGTCGGCCTCATCGAGGATAAAGAAAGAGACCTTGCTAAGGTCTATATTACCTAATGTGATATGACTGATAAGACGACCTGGTGTAGCTATGATAACGTCTGCTCCGCTCTGCATACCACGTTTCTCCTGCTCGTATCGGATACCGTCGTTACCACCATAAACGGCAATGCTGCTGACATTGTCCAGATAATAGGCGAAACCTTGCATGGCCTGGTCTATCTGTTGTGCCAACTCGCGGGTAGGGGACATGATGACGCAGTTGATAGCGTCCTTGGGGTAGCCGCCATCCTGTAACAGGCTTAGCACGGGCAACAGATATGCAGCTGTCTTTCCCGTTCCCGTCTGGGCAATACCCATGATGTCCCTGCCTTCCAGTATGGGAGGGATAGAGTGTTCCTGAATAGGAGTGGTCTCGGTGAAGTTCATATCATCGAGTGCGTCAAGCACCAAGTCGTTTAAGTCTAAATCGTAAAAATCCATCGTTCTATTATCTGGGTGCCTTCTTGTAAAGATACCATGCAATAAAGGTAAATAATATGTTAGGAATCCATGCGGCAAGCATGGGGTATAATCCAGCGTTTATACAGAAGGAGGCGGATACCGTCTGCAGAAGAATATATGTTGCACTTAAGCCGATGCCGATACCTAAGGCCAGTCCCATGCCTCCCTTGCGTTTTCTGGATGACAAGGACATACCAATGGTGGAGAGGATAAAGGCGGCAAAGGGCGTAGCAAAGCGCTTGTGGTATTCAACCTCGAAGACCTTCAGGTTCTTGCTTCCTCTGTTCTTCTGTTTCTCTATGTATTCCAACAATTCCTTATTTGTCATGGTTTCCTGCATATTGCGGGTAAACAGGAAATCGTTGGGTTCTATGGCTATAATAGAATCAATGCTGCTATAGTGGGTAATCTTCTCGCGATAACCATGCAGCTCACGGATGGTAACATTGTTCAGCGTCCAATGGTTACGCACATCGCTAAGGGTGTCATATTTGACAGTTCCTGCAGTTAGGTGTGATACCAACTTCTTGTCCTTGAATTTGTCCAGATTGAAGTGGATGCCCGTCTTGCTGATGCCGTCAAAATGCTCCATGTAGGCAATGACTCCGTCTTCCAACTGAAGCTGGACACGGTCGGCATAAGTGGGATTCTTCTTGTTCTTCTTGTATTGGCTCTCGAACGCTAAGCGTTTAATACTACCACGTGGTATGACCTCAGAACCCAGATAGAATGTGGCGCATGCAATGACCAGAGAACTGATCATGTAGGGGACCATCAGCCTCTTGAAGCTCATGCCAGTACTGATCATGGCAATGATCTCGCTATTATCTGCCAGTTTGGATGTAAAGAAGATAACGCTCAGGAAGACAAATAGAGAGCTGAACAGGTTAACGTAGTAGGGTATGAAGTTCAGATAATAAGTAAACAGGATTCCTTTCCATGGTGCGTGGTTGGTAGTGAAATCATCCACGTGCTCGTTAAAATCGAATACAACGGCAATACTGATAATAAGCACGATGGAGAAGATGTAAGTCCCCAGGAACTTGCCTATCAGGTATTTGTCTATTCGTTTTAAGAATGGAATCTTCATGCCGGATTTTTACAATCTGTTTGTTACTTTTCTGATCATGCCGCTCTTCCACGTAGAATAATCTCCTGCCAGAATATGCTTGCGGGCTTCCTTTACCAACCACAGATAGAAGGCAAGGTTATGGATGGAGGCAATCTCAAGTGCTAGCAACTCCTGCGCCTTGAAGAGGTGGTGCAGGTAGGCACGTGAATAGAATACATCCACATCTGCTGTACCGTTGGGGTCGATGGGGGAGAAGTCATCCTCCCATTTCTTGTTGCGCATATTCATTATGCCCTCGCTGGTAAAGAGCATGGCATTACGTCCGTTACGGGTGGGCATTACGCAGTCAAACATATCCACGCCTCGTTCAATAGCTTCGAGTAAGTTGGCTGGCGTTCCTACACCCATCAGATAGCGAGGCTTGTCCTTAGGCAGAATCTCGTTAACCACCTCTATCATCTCGTACATGACATCGGTAGGTTCACCTACAGCCAATCCGCCTATGGCATTACCGTCGGCACCCTTGCTGGCAACAAACTCGGCACTCTGCTTACGCAATTCTGCATAGGTACATCCCTGAACAATAGGGAAGAGGCTTTGCTGGTAGCCATACAGCGGTTCCGTCTCGTTGAACCTCTTGAAACATCTGTCGAGCCAACGGTTTGTCAAGCCCAGACTTTTCTTGGCATAGTTGAAATCGCTGGTTCCTGGAGGACATTCGTCCAGGGCCATGATGATATCCGCACCTATGCTGCGCTCTATATCCATCACCTTCTCAGGGGTGAACATATGCTTGCTGCCGTCAATATGACTACGGAAAGTGCAGCCTTCCTCGGTAAGCTTTCTGATTCCTGTAAGTGAGAATACCTGGAATCCGCCACTGTCCGTCAGGATAGGTCTGTCCCATCCGTTGAACTTGTGCAAGCCGCCTGCCTTCTCCAAGATAGAAGTGCCGGGGCGAAGGTACAGGTGATAGGTGTTACCCAGGATGATTTGTGCCTGCACCTGTGTCTTCAGATCGTTGACGGTAAGTCCCTTTACACTACCTACGGTGCCTACAGGCATGAAGATAGGGGTCTCTATCTGACCGTGATCAGTAGTTATAAGACCGGCACGTGCATTTGTCTTGTCGTCAGTATGTAATAGTTGGAATGTCATGCTACTACGTCCTTCTTTTCTTCTTCAATCTTGAACTCTATGGCATTCTTCACCTTCTCGTCCAGCAGGGCAAACTGCAGCACATCTGCTATTGTCTCTACATAGTGGAAGGTGAGTCCGGTCAGATATATCTGTGGTATCTCGTCAATATCCTTTCTGTTGTCATTACAGATAACGATATCCGTTATGCCGGCACGTTTGGCAGCCAGAATCTTTTCCTTGATACCACCTACGGGGAGCACTTTGCCACGCAGGGTAATCTCGCCTGTCATAGCCAGGTTCTTGCGTACCTTGCGTTGTGTCAGAATGCTGGCAATACTTGTAGCAATGGTAATACCTGCACTGGGGCCATCCTTGGGAACGGCTCCTTCCGGCACATGAATATGAATATTGTAATTATCAAAGATGCGGATGTCTATGTTCAGATCCTCGGCATGAGCCTTGATGTATTCCAATGCCAGCATAGCACTTTCCTTCATCACATCACCTAAGTTACCGGTAAGGGTCAGCTTGGCTGCCTTGCCCTTGCTGAGGCTGGTCTCTATGAATAGGATTTCTCCACCAACACTGGTCCATGCAAGACCTGTTACAACACCGGCAAACTCATTACCCTGATAGATATCACGGTTGTAGATGGGCTTACCCAGCAACTCCTGGATGTAATTCTCGCTGATTACAAGATTATCCGTCACTTCACCTTTGGCTACTCTAAGTGCTATCTTGCGGAACAGCTTATCAATCTGCTTCTCCAAACCACGGACGCCACTCTCACGGGTATATTTCTCGATGAGGAATTCCAAAGCTTTCTTGGGCAGCTTCAGGTTCTTGAAGTCATCCAAGCCGTTCTCTACTTTCTTCTTCGGAATAAGGTGGCGCTTGCCAATCTCAATCTTTTCCTCTGTGAGGTATCCGCTCAGCTCAATAAGCTCCATTCTGTCCAACAAGGGACGGGGGATGGTATTGGTGTCATTGGCTGTGGCAATGAACATAACCTGACTGAGGTCATAGTCTAAATCCAGATAGTTATCGTGGAACGCATTGTTCTGCTCAGGGTCAAGAACCTCCAATAGGGCAGAGGAGGGGTCTCCGTTTACATTGTTGGTTGAGATTTTGTCAATCTCGTCCAGAATAAACACAGGATTGCCGCTTCCAGCCTTCTGCATACCCTTGATGATTCTGCCAGGCATGGCTCCAATGTATGTTCTACGATGGCCACGAACCTCGCTTTCGTCGTGAACACCACCAAGGCTTATTCTGACGTATTTCCTGTTCAGGGCACTGGCAATGCTCTTACCCAGACTGGTCTTACCAACTCCTGGAGGGCCATACAGACAGATAATGGGGCTCTTCTTGTCCTTGCGCATCTTCAGTACAGCCAGGTGTTCCAGAATACGCTCCTTCACCTTCTCCATGCCATAGTGGTCGTGATTCAATATCTTCTCGGCATTTGCGATATTCATATTGTCACGCGTGAATTCGTTCCAAGGCAACTGTATGATGGTCTGTAGGTAGGTGAGCTGAACATTGTAGTCGGGTGACTGAATGTTAATTCTGCCCAGCTTATTAACTTCCTTCAGGAAGTATTCGCGTACCTCCTTGCTCCATTTTTTCTCGTTGGCCTCTTTCTGCAGTCTGGCAATGTCCTCTTGTTTTACGGAGAACTCGTCCTTGTTGCCCAACTCAGCCTGAATGTTCTTAACCTCCTGCATCAGGAAGTACTCACGCTGTTGCTGATCCAGGTCGGACTGTGTCTTACGCTCAATATTACGTTTGATGTTGGCCAGATCCAACAGGTTGTTGATTACGCGTATGCAGTTTGCCAACCTTTCATGTTCCGTCTCGCAGGACAGCAACTGGTATTTCTGCTTCACATCAATGGGCAGATAGCTGCAGTAGACGTTCAGCATGAAAGTAGAGGTGGGAAGCCCGTTCAGGAAGTTGGTAATCTCTGATGGATAGTTATCCAGCAGATGCGTAAGGTTGTTGAACTTCTCCTTCAGGATGTTCAGCATGGCAAAGTACTCCTCTCTTTCTGCATCAGAGGGTACGATATCCGATCTGTCTGCCACAACACCTTCGTATCCGTTCTTGGAGTGGTTAAACTCAACAATCTGAACTCTGTTCATAGCCTGCAGCAATGCTGTGTAAGTATTGTCAGGCAACTTCATTAAATGGACCAGTCTGCATGCGCATCCCAGGGGATACAGATCCTCGATGTATGGTGAGTTTACATCCTCTTGCTTTTGTGAGAATGTTGCAATGATACCGTTTGTCTTTTCGGCCATCTTGACGGCCTTTATGCTATTTGTGCGTCCTACGGTAATGGGGATGATGGTACCAGGGAACAAAGCATTGTCCCTAAGTGGTAATATGGGCATTGGACCTTCGTGGTGTTCATGAATCAGTTTCTCTGAATCCGGATTGAATTCAGCCACGAATGATAGATGCGGTTTCTTGATTTCTAACATAGATATTTACAAGTCAATTTATGAGATGCAATTTTTTTTAAGTTTGCAAAGGTAAATAAAATAATTCAGTATTTTATGAGTCGTGATATTAAATTATGTATAAAGGCACTTTTTGTCTTTGTTACATTTCTATTATTGATATATTTTCTGTACTTTTGCAGACGTTTTGTAAATATTGTAACCGGATGAATTTATATTTAAGATACTTTGATAGCGAGGTTTTTGCATATTCCCTAGATGAAGCTTTTGATTTTCTGCAGTCCATTCCCGAGATTGACTTGGACGAATTCCTGATGAATGATATTGCGCAGTATGTTGAAAGCGGCAACATGTACCCCAAGCGTTATAAGGTACATGGCAAGGCATACTTTATCATCATCAAGACAACTGCTGCCAGTATGGAGGAATTCAAAAATATTGGTGCTGCTGCCCATGAAGGTCAGTCGGATATGCCTAAATCAAAAGCTGATATCTTTTCAGAGTATAATCCCGGGTGGTATGATGGCTCCATCATGTTCAAAAGGGTTATTCCCATTCCACAGACTCAGAAGTTCCAATATGTTGATACTTTCTTTGTGGCTCGTGTAAAGGCTATCAGCAAGCAGGATTGCTATAACAAGATTATTGATCATCTGCGTTCTAGGAACGATATTGACACAAGAAGTCAGTTCCCCAGTATAAAGGGTCGTAACTTTGAGTGCGTATATCACGGAATGGATATTGAATAATTTTTCTGTATCTTAACTTCGTGAAACCGTCATTTCTAAGCCTTCTCTTCTTTTTCGGCGCTTGTGTTTTTGTCTATGCCGACAAGAAGCAAATAGACAAACATTATGCGCAGGAATATGTTGTGCCTATTCCAGACCCTATATGCCGACCTGATGCTCCGGCGGTTCCTATTAAGGCAGTTCCGGAGGTTAGGATGCATAACATCAGACCTTATCATGAACCTTCTATTTACGGTATTGATGTGTCACATCACCAAGGTTCTATCAACTGGAACATGGTTGCCACAGATTCCAAGGCTGGTTATGTATATATAAAGGGTACGGAATCTACGTCTCATGTTGACAGCGAGTATGATAGGAACCTACGTGAGGCTAGGAGAATGGGCATTCCCGTGGGTACGTATCATTTCTTCAGCCCTAAAGCCAGTGGCTTGGTACAGTTTCAGAATTTCTCGTCGAATTTTGATATCAACATGCAGGATCTGATTCCTGTTGTAGATGTTGAACATAGGGGTAGGGTATCTCTGGCTTATTTCCATACACAATTGAAGACACTCCTGGAGGAGATTGAACGTGCATACGGGGTGAGACCCATCATCTATACGGGTGTAAATTTTTATAACAGTTATCTGTCTGGTATGTACAAGAAATACAAGTTCTTTATTGCCAGATACAATTCAGAAACCCAGCCTGAGCTCTGCGATGATGTACCTATTGTCATGTGGCAATTTACATCGGAAGGTTATATCAATGGTATCAGAGGCCATGTAGACCGTAGTTGTCTCTTAGATAACTACAGCCTACAGGATATTATGCTTCCTCGTTAATTTTGTGATTTACAAGTAGGGGTTGTTCTTCAACTCCCAACCTATGTTGCTTTCAGGTCCGTGTCCGGAATAGATAATCGTTTCTGAAGGCAAGGTGATAATTTTGTTCTTTATACTATCAATCTCTTCAGAAAGGTTTCCACCGGGCAGGTCTGTACGTCCAATGCTGCCTTGAAACAGCGTATCACCTGTAAAAATAATGTTGGCAGATGGTATGTAGTAGCTTAATCCGCCGGGGGTGTGTCCTGGTGTATGCAGCACCTTAATTGTAGTGTTACCTAATTGGAATGTATCTCCCTCATTGATGTAACGTTCTACAACAGGCAGGTTCCAGTTCATAGACAGACGGAACATGCTGGTCATTTCAGGAACGTCCCTGTATATACTCTCCTCTGCAGCATGGCATAATGGCTTAATGCCATATGTCTCCAGAATGTATGACAGTCCCCAGATGTGATCAAAGTGCATATGGGTCTGGAGGGCATATTTCAGTTGCAGGTTCTCTTTGGTTATGAATTCGCTGATGATGGCATTTTCCCTGTTGTTACTCATGCCGGCATCAATGATAGCGGCTTCACATGATTCCTCGTCCCATATCAGGTAGGTGTTCTCTCCTACGGGGTTAAAAGTGAATGCTTTAGTTAACATAGTTGCGTGTAAACGATTTTTTTTGTTTCGAAAAACGGTTCTTCAAAATAGTCTGTAAGTGGATATATCTCTGTTTGATTCTTTAGGGGGAGGGTCTCTTTCTCCAACTCGCCACCTTTCAGACAGATAATGCCATTGGGTAGGGCATTAATTTGTTCTGTACTGATATTCTTTTTGATAATCTTTACCAAATCAGCCAAAGACATTACGGCACGTGATACCACAAAGTGGTATTTGTCCTTGATCTCCTCGGCCCTGCACCATTGTGTGGTCACATTCTGCATGGATAGGGCATTGGCAACCTCTTGGCATACCCTGATCTTCTTGCCTATTGAGTCCACCAGATGGAAGGATGTTTCAGGGAACATAATGGCCAATGGGATTCCAGGGAATCCGCCTCCTGTTCCTAAATCCATAACCTTGGTACCTGGCTTGAAGCGAATCAATTCTGCAATAGCCAGGGAATGCAGTACGTGATGTTCGTACAGGTTGTCGATGTCTTTGCGTGATATGACGTTTATCTTCGCGTTCCAATCGTGATACAGTTCGTTCAACTGCTCGAACTTGGAAATCTGATCCTGTGTCAGGTTGGGGAAGTATTTTAGAATTATTTCCATTCTGTTTTATTTGCTATTTATAACGTCGAGATTGATTAGTCCATGCAGTTGCTTGAATGATAGTCTGGTGTAGATGGTACCTTCAGACCAAGGGGCAATCTCGTATGGATTGTAGCAGAAAAGGATGCTGTCCTTCTCAATAGAGAAATTATTGTTGGATATATACACCTCGCCTAAAGAGAAGATGCTTGTTTTCTCTTCCAGCTCTGCAGCAGTCTTGCATTCGTAATCCTTGACAATCTGCTCTTTGATGAGTTTGCAAGCGGCAGCCTTGCTCTTCCCGAAGAGTTCGTCACAAGTAACAATCTTACCTGTTGCCTCGTGGAAATTCAGGTAACAAGAATAAACTCCGCCATGTGCACCACCCTGATAATCCTGAATCCAGCTCATATAGGAAATGATTCCTTCAGGAGTGTTCTTTTGGACTTCGCCTTCCTGAGAAAACTCGTATTCATACGTACTCTGGCAGTCATAGTCAGGGTCATATAACTCTTTCAGGTCTTTCTCGAAGGCATTGCATAAAGAGTCTGTGTAATGTTCCTTTGCTTTTTCAAAGGGCATTATCGTACTGTCAAACAAGAGCGCAACCAGTTGCTTGTTAATCAACTGGGCAGCTTCGGATTTACCTGTTGCATATTCAACTTTAATGTCTATTTTATAATTGGGGATTTCACTGTCAAAGATTTTCTTCTTTATCTTGAAGTGACTACTTGAAAAGGTAATCTTTTCTGTCTGAACTAGAGAGTCTTTTGTTTCCTCTTCCTTTTGCTGAGTGTTGTTCTTGGTGTCCCAGCATGCTACAAGCAATAGCGATGTAACGAAAATCAAAGTTTTATTTTTCATGTCTGAAAATAATATATAAAAATGCTACGATACCTAATATAAAGGGGTAATACAGATAAGGTATTATCTCAAGTGGACTGACAGAAGCCAATCCTGCTGCAATCAGCATCTGTGCACCATAGGGAATGATGCTTTGTGCAAAGCAACTGAATGTATCCAGTATACTTGCCGTGCGTCTGGGGTCAATATTGTATATGACGGATATTTCTCTTGCTAACGGACCCGTAGTCAGGATGGCTATGGTATTGTTGGCAGTGCAGAAATCAGTTAGCACTACCAAGCCGGCAATGCTCATCTCTGCTCCTGTTCTTGTCGAGATTCTTCTGGTGAGTTTCGATTTTAAGTATTCTATACCGCCAGTCTCCTTCATAACCTCAATCATTCCGCCTGCCAGCAGGGTTACGATAATCAGTTCACTCATTCCCATGATGCCGGTGTTCATGGCAGATGACCATTCCGTCAGGGTCAGTTTCTCATTCAGTATACCTATAACTCCTGCCAAAATTGTACCAGTTGAAAGCAGCATCATCACGTTCAGACCACAGATGGCAGACACTAATATATATATATAAGGTATTATAAGCAGGTGGTTAATCTCTCTGTGCGTTGCTGTTGCTGTTACTTCTGTTCCTGCTATCAGATAGAGTACCAGGGTTATGATGGCTGCAGGTAGTGCAATCTTCAGGTTGTATCGGAATTTGTCTTTCAGACGGCATCCTTGTGTCTTGGTAGCCATGATAGTGGTGTCCGAAATAAAGCTCAAATTGTCTCCGAAGTATGAACCACCTATAATGACGGCTACCATTAGAGGAAGGCTCATCCCCGTTTCGCTGGCAATACCACAGGCTATTGGCGTCAGGGCAGCGATGGTGCCGACGCTTGTGCCGATACTTAAAGATACAAAACATGATGCGATGAACATACCACATAGCATCATTTTCATGGGTACTAAACTGAGGGTCAGATTCACTGTAGCCTCTATAGCTCCCATCTGTTTGGCTGTTGCAGCAAAGGCTCCTGCAAGGATGAAGATGAGAATCATTGTCATGATATCCTCTTTTGCTGCACCTCTAGCCAGCACGGCAAAGCGTTCTTCAATGCTTTTGCCTTTGAATATTGTTATGGCATATAGGCAAGCTGCCAGAAAAGACACGATAATGGATGCGGCATAGAAGTCACCGCAAATGATACTTGACGTTGTATAGATGGCCAAGAAGACCAGCAATGGACTGATGGAGATTATTCCTATGGTGTCTTTTATCCTTTCTTCCATATGGCGAAATTACACATAATTCTTGGTATATAATGTATAATCTATACTTTTTTTGACATCTTATGTTAAAAAACAATCGTAAAATGTAGGGTGTTTCGCTAAAATTGTATAACTTTGCAGTACAAATAAAACATTAACCGTATATATCTTACATTAAAATGGCAAAAATAGTTACTATGGGCGAGATTATGCTTCGTCTCTCTACTCCTGGCAATAGCAGGTTTGTTCAGTCGGATTCTTTTGACGTGAATTATGGTGGAGGAGAAGCAAATGTCGCAGTTAGTTTGTCTAATTATGGTCATGATGCCTTTTTTGTCAGTAAGGTCCCAGCACACGAGATAGGTCAGGCTGCCGTAAACAGCCTTAGAAAGTTTGGTGTTCATACCAAGTTTCTGGCCCGTGGAGGTGAACGTTTGGGTATTTACTATTTGGAGACAGGTTCAAGTCTCCGTCCCAGTAAGGTAATCTATGACCGTGCTCATAGCAGTATGGGTGAGGCCAATCCACAGGATTTTGATTATGAGAAGATTTTTGCAGGAGCTGACTGGTTTCATTGGAGTGGTATCACACCGGCCATCAGTGATAATGCTGCAGAATGTGTCAAGCAGGCTTGTATTGTTGCAAAGAGATTGGGTGTTACAGTTAGTTGCGACCTGAATTATCGCAAGAAACTTTGGACGCCCGAGAAGGCACAGAGCATTATGCGTCCCCTGATGCAGTATGTAGATGTTTGCATCGGCAACGAAGAGGATGCTGAGAAGTGTCTTGGTTTTAAACCTGCATCGGATGTTGAGTCCGGAGTAACCGAGGCTGATGGCTATAAGGCTATCTTTAGCAAGATGCAGCAGGAGTTTGATTTTAAATATGTTATCAGTACTCTCCGTGAGAGCTTTAGCGCTTCCAACAATGGATGGAAAGCCATGATCTATGATGGCAATGAGTTCTATGTCAGTCGCAGGTATGAGATTACGCCTATCGTTGATAGAGTAGGTGGGGGTGACAGTTTCAGCGCAGGTATCATTCATGGCTTCGTCAACAAGATGTCTCAGCGCGATGCCTTGGAGTTTGCTGTAGCTGCAAGTGCCCTTAAGCATACAATCCCCGGAGATGTAAATATTGTTAGTATTCAGGAAGTAGAATCGTTGGTCGCAGGTCATACCAACGGGCGTGTAGATAGATAAGAATAGTATATGGCAAAATTTGATAAGATTCAGGTATTAAGTAAGATAAAGGATACAGGCATGGTCCCTGTGTTCTATCATTCAGATGTTGAGGTTGCCAAGCAAGTTATACGTGCCTGTTATGAGGGTGGTGTACGTGCCTTTGAGTTTACCAACCGAGGCGATTTCGCTCACGAGGTCTTTGCCGAATGTGTGAAGTATGCTGCTGAGGAATGTCCCGAATTGGCTATGGGTGTTGGCTCAATTGTTGATGCACCAACGGCAAGCCTGTACATTCAGTTGGGTGCTTGCTTTGTGGTAGGTCCGCTTCTGAATGCTGATATTGCTAAAGTCTGCAACAGACGCCAGATTCCCTATTGTCCCGGTTGTGGTACAGTTACAGAGATTGGCTATGCCCAGGAGTTGGGATGCGAGATTACCAAGGTGTTCCCAGGCGATGTTTACGGTCCTGCCTTCGTAAAAGGAGTTATGGCACCTTGTCCCTGGAGCAAGATTATGGTAACAGGTGGTGTTACACCTGATCAGGACAATCTTACTGCTTGGATAAAGGCTGGTGCCTTTTGCGTCGGAATGGGAAGTAATCTTTTCCCCAAGGATGTGGTTGCTGCAAATAACTGGCAGTTTATTACCGATAAGTGTAAGGAGTCCCTGTTTTATATCCTCGCAGCAAGGAACTGATTTTTCATAATTTCATATATACTTTAATAGAAAGCGTCCGGGTAAGTGATTTATCCGGCGCTTTTTTTTGTACTTCCCTCACTTATTCGTAACTTCTATGTTGCAAACCAAATAATTGGCTGTCATTT
>CAMKTJ010000022.1 GCA_946415645.1 uncultured Prevotellaceae bacterium | reverse complement strand
TACCGGTAAGACCGCTACTGCTGAGCAGGCTGAGGAGATTCACGCTTACATCCGTAGCTGTGTTGCCGAGGTTTACGGTGCTCAGGTTGCTGACGAGACCAGCATTCTCTACGGTGGTTCTTGCAAGGCAAGCAATGCTCCCGAGTTGTTTGCTAAGCCCGACATTGATGGTGGCTTGATTGGTGGTGCTTCTCTAAAGGCTCCTGATTTCAAGGGTATTATCGACGCTTGGAAGTAATCAAATAATTCTATTCAGGTTTCGCAGGCCGTAAGGCTTGCGAGCCTGATTTTTTCATTACAACGTTCTTACATGAAGAAAGTTCTCCTTCTATCAACTCTTTCCTTTGCTTGTGCATGGGTTAATGCGCAGGTAAAATATACCGAGGAGATTCAGAAACAGGCTCCCGGGCAAGGAAAGATTGTGTTGCATCAGAGTTATATCATTTCCGATTTGGTGAATGGTACAGCCTCTCCTCTGTTGCCTGACACTCCAAAGTCTGCTGCTGTCAAGACGGAGAAGAATGTCTCTACTGCAGTAAAGACGCCTCAGATTGTGGACTCTGTTCTGTCTGATACCAACAAGGTGCAGCAGCTTACGGGTCAGCGTATCCGTATGAACGGTTATCGCATTCAGGTATATCTGGGTGGTAACACCAGAAAGGGTAAGAGTGAGGCTCTGATGATGAAAGAACGTGTAAAGAGTCTCTTCTCTGAGTTGTCTGTCTATGCTGGATTCCAGTCTCCACATTGGATTTGCCGTGCTGGTGACTTCCGTACTTACGAGGAGGCATCCGAGTATTTGCACAAGATGCGTGAGACGGGCCGGTTCGATGAGGCTGTAATCATTAAGAGTAAAATCAACGTACGCGAATAATTATGACAGAGGTAGGAAAGGAATTAGAGGAACACGTCCGTCGTATCCTTGAACTTATGGGCGAGGATGCAAACCGTGAGGGCTTGCTTAAGACTCCACATCGTGTGGCTAAGGCTATGCAGACACTGACCCGTGGATATGCAGAAGATCCCATAGCCATCCTTAATTCGGCAAAATTCAGCGAAGACTACCGTCAGATGGTCATTGTTCGCGACATCAATTTCTATTCTCTTTGCGAGCATCACATGCTTCCCTTTTATGGTAAGGTGCATGTAGCCTATATTCCTAACGGACAGGTTACAGGACTTAGTAAGATTGCCAGGGTAGTGGATTGCTTCTCGCACCGTTTGCAGATTCAGGAGCGTATGACCAAGCAGATACGCGAGTGTATTCAGGAGGCCCTGAATCCATTAGGCGTTATGGTGGTGATAGAGGCTCAGCATATGTGTATGCAGATGCGTGGTGTAGAGAAGCAGGGTAGTATAACTACTACCAGTGATTTCTGTGGTGCCTTCAATCAGGCCAAGACGCGCGAGGAATTCTTGCAACTTATTTCAAGATAACACGCTCGCCACAACTCCTGGCCAGTTCCTTAGCCAGTTTTGTTTTTTCTGAGAATGCAGTCATCAAGGCACGCAGTTCTTCCTTGTTATTCTTTATCTCAGGCTTCTTGGTCTTTTCAATGATAGCCTTCAGTTCATTCTGAACTATATTCAGTTTTAGGCTTGCCACCAGGTTGGGGATAATCTCATCCAACCGCTCGTCTGCAGGCATTTCGGCATGCAGTTTGCTCAGTGGAACATTGTCCAGGCATAGGTTAGCAGCTAACTTGTTTATGCCAGCATCCGGGTGGTTCACAAAGAAGTGTTCCGCTTTGAAACCCTCTTCCTTTATATGTCTGAATCCTTCTTCTAACATGCGTTCATATAAAGGGTTTGAGAGTTTTATTCCGTCGTCTTCCAGACTATAGCGTATATATTCTATCACAGACAGGGGGATGTCGTTGCCATTCTCGTCTTGCATTTGGCACATCAGTTTCTCGCCGTGGCGTACCAACATTTGCATTAGGGTAAGCTCACGTGGATTCTCTCTGGATGAGCGTGGAATGATGACTTCTGTCTTAGTGGGGATATCCTCTTGTGTGGGATCTGCTTTTACAGGTCCGGCATCAGGGTTTACGGGCACTTTTCTTCTTTCTTCCCGTTCTTGCTCCTTGCGTTTTTCTTCTTTTAGACGCAGCATCTGCTTCTGTACGGCTTCCATAATCAGACGCTCCTCCATGTGCAGCTTCTGTGCAGCTTGGCGTATATACAGCACACGTGTTATTTCGTCGGGTATCACGGCAATACTCTCAGATACATTATGTATCAGTTGTCCCAACTTGGTGGGATCGTCCTTGGCACTTTCCATCAAGTGGCTGGTCTTGTAGTTCACAAAGTCCACTTGATTATCCTTCAGGTACTGCTGATATTCCGTAGCGTTGTGCTTACGAGCAAAGCTGTCGGGGTCATCGCCGTCAGGCAGCAGCAATAGCTTTACGTTCATACCTTCTGCCAACAGCATATCTATGCCTCGTTCGCTGGCATGGATGCCTGCTTCGTCACCATCAAAGATAACGGTGATGTTATTGGTCATACGGTGTATCAGGCGTATCTGCTCGTTGGTCAGTGCCGTACCGCTTGATGCTACTACATTCTCAACGCCCTGTTGGTGCATGGCCATCACATCCGTATAGCCTTCCACCAGATAGCAGAGGTCCTGCTTGCGGATAGCTTCCTTGGCCTGATAGAGTCCGAAGAGCTCACGCCTTTTGCTATAGACAAGACTTTCGGGCGAGTTCATGTACTTCACGTTCACGCCCTTGGTGGCTGCATCTAATACACGTCCGCCAAAGCCTGCTACTCGTCCGCTCATAGTGAAGATGGGCCATATCACACGTCCACGGAAGCGGTCGCGCAACTTGCCGTCCTGCTCATTCTTTAGGCAGAGGCCTGTTCCTATGCTTAGCTTGGTATCTTTCTCGTTGGGAGTGTTGGTCAGGAACTTCTCCTGATAGCCGGCCTTCAATGCATCTGCTGCCAGCGTGTGCTCTCGATTATTGGGGCTGTATCCAACCTGGAATCTTTTCAGAATATCATCACGGAAGCCACGTCCACGGAAGTAAGCCAGTCCTATGGCCTTGCCGTCGGGGGTGTTGTTCAACTCGTTTTGGAACCAGTCGCGCGCCCATTCATTAACGATGAACATACTGTCGCGGTCGTTGCGTGATTCCATCTCCTCCTTTGACAGTTCTTTCTCCTGAATCTCTATGCCGTATTTCTTTGCCAGATAGCGCAGGGCATCGGGGTAGGAGAGTTGTTCGTGCTTCATGATGAAGTGTACGGGACTTCCTCCCTCGCCGCAGGCAAAGCATTTGCACAGGTTTTTGGCAGGCGAGACCATAAAGGATGGCGTATTGTCATCATGGAAGGGGCACAACCCTTTCAGGTTGGCACCGGCACGTTTCAGTGTCACAAAGTCCGACACTACATCCACAATGTTTGCCGCATCCAGTATCTTGTCTACCGTTAGTCTGTCTATCATCCTCTTTTCTTTTCTTTGCAAATTTAGATAAAAATTACGAGAAACGGCCTTCTTGTCAGAAAAAAAGTGTAAGTTTGCAGAGTAAACCGTAAATAATATTGCATTATGAATACCCAATTGGTAGACCGTTTCTTGAAATATGTATCTTTTGACACCCAGTCGAGCGAGGAATCCGCTTCCTGTCCCAGCACCCGTAAGCAGTTTGCTTTGGCAGAATATCTGCGTGACGAGCTTACAGCTTTAGGCCTTGAGGATGTCTGTATGGACGAGAATGCCTACGTCTATGCCACCCTTCCAGCTAATACGGACCGCCCTGTGCCCACTATAGGCTTTATTGCCCACATGGATACATCGCCTGACTGTAGTGGAGCCGATATCAAACCCCGTGTCATCCGAAATTACGACGGCAAGGATGTCGTCCTGGATGCAGCCGAGAACATCGTTACCCGTGTGTCTGCTTTTCCAGAGTTGAAGGATCATATTGGTGAGGACCTTATTGTTACAGACGGTCATACCCTGTTGGGAGCTGATGATAAAGCGGGCATTGCCGAGATAGTATCAGCAATTGTATACCTGCAGGAGCATCCCGAGATAGAACACGGTAAGATTCGTGTAGGCTTTAATCCTGATGAGGAGATAGGTGCCGGTGCCCATCTTTTTGATGTCGAGAAGTTTGGTTGCCAATGGGCTTATACCATGGATGGTGGCGAGGTTGGTGAATTAGAGTATGAGAACTTCAATGCCGCTGGTGCCAAGGTAACTGTCAAGGGGTGCAATGTGCATCCGGGCTATGCTAAGGATAAAATGGTGAATGCCGTCCTTATTGCTACAGAGTTTGCTCAGGAGATGCCTCAGAACGAGGTTCCACAAAAGACCGAGGGGTATGAGGGCTTCTATCACCTTACTGGTATGCAGGGAACTGTTGAGGAGGCTAAGCTATCCTATATCATTCGCGACCATAACCGTCAGATGTTTGAGATGCGAAAGAAGGTTCTTATGGATATGGTAGAGCGTTTCAACCAGCGCTACGGTGCAGGAACAGTTCTGCTGGAACTTGCCGACCAGTATTACAACATGCTCTCACAACTTAGTGATAAACCTCATATTACTGATATTGCCAAGCAAGCTATTGAGGAAGCTTGCGGCTTCTGCAAGGTTATTCCCATCCGTGGTGGTACTGATGGTGCCCAGCTTTCTTTCAAGGGGTTGCCTTGTCCCAATATCTTTGCAGGAGGACTTAACTTCCATGGTCGTCATGAGTTTGTGTCTGTTCAGAATATGGAGAAAGCCATGCAGACCGTTGTTAATATCTGTCGTATTACTGCAAAGGGATAAAATTCTTTTTCCTTAGAGATAAAACGTTTTAGCCTAGGCACAAAAAGTGTCTAGGCTAACTTTTATAACTATTTTCAAGGCTTGAAAATTTATAACCAAGCCTTGAAAATAAATAACCAAGCTTTGAAAATATATTTTCAAGCCTTGAAAATAATTTTATATGCCGTATTAGAATACTTTTTTATTAGGGTCTCACCTTTTTGTTACTAGGGGGTGTTAGTTTTTCATCTGGATGCTTTGGGGGGCATCTTATTTTTGTACGTTAAGGCTGGCAATATAACTCATCAGGGATTGGGATTCTGTCACGCGTTCCATGATTTGCCAATCTGTGCGGTAGTCAATCTTTACCTCCATGGCTATAATATCCTTTGTTAACCATTTAATAGATACGGTTTTACCGTTATTTATAATGGCGTTCTTGGAAAGAATCTCTGTTGGCTGCAAAATACCGTTGCAGGCTTTTCCATATATTTGCAAAGGCGCAATGTTTGTAGAGGTTATGACAAAGTACTGCCCCTTGTACTTGCTGTCCTCATAAGCATCCTGCAAAGTCTTCAACTGTTTCTTAGCATCTTTTAGCTCGTCCATCCATCCTATCACTTTCCAGGTCCCGAGAATCGGATTCTTGGCATTAATGGCAGGAACGGATGTCAGGATGTCAAAAACAGGTCGGGCAACATCAGAATATTTATTGGCTTCATATTTCTCGATGCACCAGTCATCCTTTGGGAAATAAATGTGATTCTCGTATTTACTCCACCATTTTTCTGTAAAATGGTCTGCATTGCTATCGTAGACACGCGTGCTCTTGTCATTCTCGTCCTGAGGCTCACTGCCTGTATAGTTGAACACCTTCTTGTCGTTCCTGCTAACATGGAATTGATTCTTATTAAAGCTGGCCATCAGCGTAACGCTGTCTGTGCAGATCTTATACTGGTCCCAGGGAGCGTTTATTTCGCCTCCCCGGCCTGTTAATGTTATCATCTTATAGATGCCACGAGGGTTTTCTGTCTGGGCATTCGTCACCATAGGCAGTAAGAGGATTGCTGCTGCCATCAGCATTTTCTGTGCATTTCTCATAATTGATTTTGTTTTGGTTTTTATTTGTTACTTTTTCTTTTTAAATGATTCTCTTAATTCTCTCCAGTCTGTCTCCTGCAAGCGGATGGTGAGGACTGAGTCGGTGGGAGGAACGTGTATCTTCTGGGTTTGGTAGCCAACCCACATCACTTCTATCGTGTCGCTACTATTGGGAAGCATCAATTCAAAACGTCCCAAGCTATCGGCAGAGACGCCGTTGGAGAAGTAAGGTCGATCGCGGTAGCCCACACTGGCATGGGACACGGGCTTGCCCTCTTCATTCTGCACGACACCAGTCAGGTGTTTGTAGCGAATATTCATGATATCAGGACAATCGGAAGCATAGAGCTTGTCAACAGAGCGCAGATGCACGTCCATGTGCCTTGGGAAATGAGTGGAATAATAAATCTCTGCACTCCAGTAGGATTGTGCATCCTCGTCAGGTTTGAACTCAAAAGTGCTTTCCTTCACTTTCTTGTACAATGCTCTATCGCGGAGTTCTGATTCATGCGGTGCGCCCTTTGTGACCTTTCCGCCATAGATGAACGCCATCTTGACGATGCTGTCGTCAGGTTCCACCAAAGATGAACTGGCCCCATTCGCAGCTTGTTCGAGCTCTTTGATGACAGCATTGAACAATGAATCGTCCTCCATTCCAAACCATTCCCCGTTTTTCTCCTGCCATATCTGATCCTGAACTGTTATGCACGAGTAACGTATCAGTGGGATAAAAATGCCTCGGCTGTCGCGGCTAACGTGTCCGAACCTTTCACCCTTTATCGCATGATGCTTCGCAGACAGAAAGCCGAATAGTCGTTCCTCTGTTGGCGTGTCAAAGAGGTCAGGAGCAAGCATACCGCCATAGTCCTGACTGTTTTTACCCTCTTGATAGCAACGAAGAAGGTATGCAAGGCGTCGCGCTTCGAGTTCCTCGGATGTAAACTGGCTGACAGGCTTATATGGCTGGGTCAGGTAGTCAATAACGAGTCTGATATTTCTTCCATTAAACAACGAGGCATACTTCTCGACCTCAGCGCCTGTAGAACCTTTTTGCCGCAAGAACAGTTGGTTCCGCTGGAAGAAGTAGTCATAGACGAATGATATTGACCAATAGGGCATCTCGCGGAGATACTGCAGGAATTCCTTATCCTCCTTGCCATTTACTACGGTGAGAATGGTATCCTGTGCCTGCTTGTTGATGGGACGATGGAGGTTCTTCACCAAATGGATTTCGGAAACAGGAACAAAAGGTAGGCCGGCAATCTGGCCTTGCAAAGGCTTATCCCCATCTTTTAGTGCTAAGGATGGCTTGGTGGTTATTTTTATTACACCGTATTTGCCTTTCTCGCCCCATTTTGCTGTTGATTCGTCATCTTTCAGTACTACGATACTCTTTAGGTCCTTTAATTTAATGCCTAATAGGTTAGCGAACTGTTCTTCAGTATCCAACGTCTTGTAATCCACACTATCGGGAATCTCTACTATCCGATCGTTCACAACGACCAATGGATGCTTTTTATCATCAAAAACTGCTGTTCCCCTTAAACGCATAGTGATACCAGCTCCAAGGGTACTTGAATTTGGAACGATGTCCATGCCTGCAATCTGACCTTGCAGGGGTTTATCTACAGACTCAAACGCAAGGCCTTCAGCATTAAAAGAACATGCTGCAGTTTTTTCTTTTTTCTCTGTTCTTGGTGAACGGGAAGCCTCCGTTAGGGTGAGTTTTGTTTCGGGTTCTACTGACTGATTTTCAGAAGGTTCTGTTATAGCGGAACGCTGCTCTACCTTTGATAGAATCTGTTTGGTTTCCTTGTTGTCAAGTCCAAGCAGGAAGAGTCCTGTTACCAGGATGATGGAGGCTGCTATTGATAAACCACCCAGCCAGATTTTCTTGACGGAGTTGGTCTTTCTGCCAATGACTTCTTTCTCGAAACGTGCCCATTCTGCATCCACGTCGGGCATGTTGATTCTCTTGTCAATATCTTCGGTTTTCATCTTACTTTGCAATTTTAAGGGTTTGTCTGATTTTGAACAGCGAGCGGGTGATGTGCTTGTTTACTGCTGCTGCGCTGATGCCCAGTACCGAGGCTGTTTCCTGATAGGTCATCTCCTCTTGGTAATGCAGTTGAAGCACCCGTTTGTCCTGCTCCGTCAGGTTCTCTTCAATCACTTGCTGTAATGCCTGTAGCAGCTCTTCACGTTCCTCGTCCTGGCTCTCTTGCCTCTGGTGTTGCAGTTCCTCCTCCATCTTGCGTTGCAGTTGTCGTTGTCGCAAAAGATTCAGACATTGGTTGCGTGTAGCTGCCAGAAGATAGCCTCTGACGCTATCCTGGCTTACTTGGGGCTTGTTTCTCCACATCTGGGTGAACACCTGATTGACGGCATCCTTTGCATCCTCGGCATTCTCGACAATGGAGAAGGCCATCCGGTACATGTGCGGATAGTTGTCCTTGAACAGGCGTTCAAACTCTTGTTTGGTGTAGTCCATCTTTTTATGCTTGTCTCATTTTCTACCTATAAGACCCTTAAAAGGCATAATCCAATACCCCTAATTGCAAAATATTTTATGGCAAAGATAGAGAGAAGTGATTGAAGCACCAAATTTTCTTTTAATCCGCATGGGGTGTTTAGTATTCTTCTGCGTAGCAGAAAAAAGATGATTTTTTTTTTGCAGGTGTCTTGTTTTTTTATAATTTTGCATAGTTAATCGTCAATATTAGACACTATGGTGAAGAAAATAACTGTTTTACTGGTTAATATACTGGTGTTCTGCATGGTTGCAAACGCCCAGTCAGATGAGATGTGGCAGCGTGCCGAGAATGATGCAACGGGTGGACGTTACAAGGAAGCCTTTGAGCGCTTGCGTGGTATAGAACAGGCTATTCAGTCTAATGCTAAGCTGGATGCTAAGGGCAAGGCTGCTGCAAGATACAGAACTTCGCTCATCAGAATGAATATGTACATGAAGATGCGCAGGAGTGAAAGTGCTATGGAACATCTGGAGAAGATGGAGCGCTTTGCCAATGCCTCTGACAATGAGAAAGTAAAGAACGACCTGCTCTACAATAAGGCTATCTACTATTATACCTTTGGACAGACAGAGAAGGGTAATGCTGTCTTCAAGGAGATGGCTGCCAAGCTGACTGCCTCTAAGGAGTACGACAAGGTGGATGCAGCTTATAAGTTGCTGATTCAGGGCGGAAAGAAGTCGGGTAGTGCCAATATGGTGGCTCAGGCCTACAGCGGCTATGTTGCCTGGAAGGATTCTGCTGCCGCTCTGAAGTTGGCCGATGTGTCTGGCGCCCTGAAGGAACAGATTCAGGCTGGCGAGAAAGAGATAGCCGAGAAGGATAGTAAGTTGGCTACCCGTCAGGGTATCATTATTGCCCTGTGTGTGCTGACAGCTGTGCTGGCAGGCGCTTTGGTAATAGGTGCTCTTTTTGTATTGCGCTTGCTGGCCCTTACACGTAAGCAGAAGAAGACCATCCGCCTGCTGGGCGAGAACATAGCCTTGAAAGCCAAGTTCACCAGCAATATATCAGCTCAGATGACTCCTGCCTTGCGTAAGCTGAGCACCCAACAGCCTGAGGTGAAGGCCCTGCTTGACTTCTCGGAACACATACAGACACTCTCCAAACTGGAATCCGGAATGGGAGAAGCGGTCGAGACGGAAGAGATAAGTCTGCCTGCCTTCTGTGAGGAGATAATGAGTCAGGTTCGTGGCAAAGAGCGTAGTGGCGTGGTCCTGAATGTGGATGCTCCCAAGATGAGTGCTTCCTTCAACAGGGAATATGTATCGCACATCTTGCTGCATCTGCTGAACAATGCCATTTTCTATACACCAGAGGGTGGACACATCCATTTGGATTTCAAGAAGCGTAGTGTACATAAGTGCCAGTTCTTGGTATCTAATACGGGTTCGCAGATTCCAGAGGAGAAGCGCGAGGATGTCTTCAAGCCCTTCTTGGAGGTGCGTGATCTAACCGAAGGCGATGGTCTGGGCCTGCCTATCTGTCAGCAGATGGCTATCCGTATGAATGGTGATCTGAGCATAGACCCGGAGTTTACCAAGGGTACCCGCTTTGTGCTTAGCATCAACTGCTAAGGATTAACTAGGAGGGCTAGTAGGACTAGTATAACTAGTTCAAACTAGCTCAGCTAGGTTATACCAAAAGAAAACAAACCAACTTTAAATCAAATAATAGAAAAACAACATGAAAAGGAAAAAAGATTGTATTAAGATCAGCAGGATGTTGCTGACGCTTTTAGTCAGCCTCTGTGCTATTTGTGCATGGGCAGATTCTGAAATCAACGTAGAGCAGGCAGGAACACTGCAGACTCTTTTGCCCACTAGCGATGCCAAACTGAAGATTACAGGTTCTATCAACGGTACTGACGTAAAGTACCTGCGTGAGCTGATTAGCGCCGGCACTGTTATATCATTGGATTTGTCAGGCGTGAACATCGTAAGTGGAGGTGAGGCTTACTTCGGAAGCTGCAAGACAGAGAATAATGTGATTGGTGAATATATGTTTCAGGATTTCACCAAACTGAAAACCATATTGCTTCCTTCAAATCTGAAATCTATTAAGGAAAGGTCTTTTTCTGGTTGTGGAATCACAGAAATAGATATTCCTAATAGTGTTACATCTCTCGGAGAGGATGCTTTCGCTTATTGTAATTCATTGAAGAAGGTTATCGTTGGTAATTCCGTTAGACGTATGGAGCAAGGCGCATTCTATTGTTCGCCTGTTTCCAAGTTTTATATGAAGCCGGTAACACCTCCTGCAATGGCTGATAATTGGATGTTCTATAATCCAAACGGAACTATTACCTTTTGTGTATATACCTCTTCCTTGACAGATTACAAGAATAGTGAATTCAAGAGTTACGGAACCGTAACAGGTAACCTGGAGAAGATCTATCCTATGGTGGAGGATTCCTATACTAACGCCAGAACCAAAGCTGGAGAATTCTTCGAGGATGTTGCCTGCACCCAGTTGAAGTCTGCATATCAGGCTATGACGGATGAGGAACTGACAAAGGCTTTTACTGAGGCCGGCATGCCTGACTTCATGATTAACATTGCCGTAAAGGTGAAGGACGAACAGTGGGCTAACTATGAGAAGGACTTCCGTATCCATAGCTACAAGGCTTATAGCGATGCCAGCTATTGGAACAATAAGATGAAGAGTACAGGCGGTTCTTACATGGGTAACCCTACAGGTATCTATGCCAAGAATGACGGTGATGAGATTTATGTCTTTGTGGACAGTGACATCCCCAGCGATGCTACTTTGTATATTGCAGGTTGTGTTGAGAACCAACTTATCTATTCTGCTAAGACTGGTCAGAAACTGGTAAAGGGCTTGAATATCATAGACGGAACAAAGGATGCGCTCTATTACATTCTTTATACTGCTGATACCAAGAGCATGACCAAGACGCTGGATCAGTGGCCGGAGATAAAGATTCACGTTGAGGGTGGCGTTGTAAACGGATACTATGATGTAGCCCGTCGTAGCGATGCTGATTATAAGGCTATCCTGAAGGCTGCTACCCACAAACGCTTTACTGTAAAGGGTGGCCAGTCTTTGTTCAACTTTAAGACCGCTTCTTACAGAAGTGTCTTCCCAAGTACTATAGACAAGAGTATCCTGTGGTTTGACAGTGTGGCTGTATGGCAGAAAGAACTGATGGGTATGTGTGAGAGTGTAGCTACAGGTAAGCGTGCCGGAGCACCTTTCTATCTGACTGGCGGTGATGCCATCTTCCCCATCTATTACAACAACCCCAATTTTGCTATTGAGGGTGAGGAAGGTGATGACGGTTATGCCAATTCTACTGACTACAGAACTTCCTACAACTCGTTGAACTGTATCAAGAACTGTATGGATGCCAACAATCCCAATATGGACGATAACTGTGCCGGTCATGAGTGCGGTCACAACAATCAAGGTGCTATCAACTTGGAAGGTGGAACAGAGGTTTCAAACAGTCTGTTTGCTTTCTATACGATATTCCATGATGGTCTGAACACGCCTACAGGAGCAAGTTTTGCTTCTGTTATGGAGGATTTTGCCCGCCATGAGCCTTACTACTTCAGAGCAGGTGGCAATCAGTTCCGTATGTACTGGCAACTGTATCTGTACTACCATATGGCACAGAAGGATACATCATTCTACCCCAGACTCTTTAAGGCCCTGCGTGAGGATCCTCTGACACTTTATAACAAGACAAACAATAACAACGGTGGCCTGAAGTTTGTTCGCAAGGTTTGCGAGGTAGCTCAGGAAGACCTGACAGACTTCTTTACCGTTTGGGGCTTCTTTGAGCCAATTAGTCCTACTATCATTGAGGATTACGGTAAGCATAACATTGCTGTTACACAGGCTAATATCAATAGTACAAAGGCAGCTATTGCTAAATATCCTAAGAAGAACCGTGAGATCCTGTTCATAGAGGATCGTGTAGAATATATGCCCACAACTGATTTCCTGGCCAAGACAGCAGGACAGAAGCGTGGCGGTTCTGACCAGGTAGGTCAGTGTGGAAATGTAGGTCAGTTTACCAGTTTCCTGCCTGGTGCCAGCAAGCCATCAAGCTACACTTATCTTCAGGCCGACTCTCTGTATGCTCTTGAGGGTGAAGGTGGTCTGGGATTCCTGATGCTGGATGCCGAGGGCAATATGAAGTATGCTGCCAATGCCAAGAACTTCTGCATACCCACCAGTGTGGGAACTGACTGGACTATGTATTCATATGATGAAGGTGGCGTACTGCATGAAATTACCAAGGCTGGCGAAGGTGAAGAACGTGTAGAGTTGGCAACTGCCGGTCTGGTTAGCAGGAAACTGTCAGACAAGGTTATCAAGGCTACTCTTGTAGGAAGAATTAATGGTACGGATATCAAGCACCTGCGTAAACTTATCACAGAAGGGAACCTGTTATCTATCAATCTAACAGAGGCTCAGGTTGTAACGGGTGGCGTGGCCTATTATCAGAATTTCAAGACTGCTAATAACGAAATGGGGCAAAGTGCTTTCCAGAATTTCAAGAAGCTCATCAATATTAATCTGCCTCAGAGTCTAACTAAGATTGGCAAAGAAGCTTTCTCTAAGACGGGTCTTAAGATGATTGTAATCCCTGATAAGGTGACAACTGTAGGTGGCGATGCTTTTGCTTATTGCGATCAGTTGACCACTGTTGTTGTGGGAGAGAGAGTCAAGACAATGGAGCAGGGTGTATTCTATGATTCAAAGGTCAAGAATGCCTACGTGAAGGCTCATACGCCTCCAACAGTAAATGATTACCTTTTCTCCAGCAAACCTCTTATCCATGTCTATTCTTCTGATCTGGCAGCTTATAAGGCTTCGAGATGGGCAGAGTTCGGAACCATTGTGGGTGACCTGGAGAATAGCGAGGTTATTACAGCAATAGATACTCCTAACGAAGAAATCTCTTCTGGAGAAGATTCGGACGAAGCCATCTACAATCTGCAAGGTTTGAAGGTAAAAGACCCGCAGCCGGGAACCATCTTCATCCAAGGCGGACGTAAGATTACGAAATAGAAATTTTTAAAGTACTATCATGAAAACAAACAAGAGAACTATAAAGGCATTGCTTTCGGGCATTGCCTTTCTCTGCTCTCTAAACACATGGTCTCTAACCGAGATTAATGTCAGCAATGCGGGAACACTTCCTTCTCTGATGCAGAACCTGACGTTTGATAAGGACCTGAAGCTGACAGGTTCTATCAACGGAACAGATGTGAAGTACATCCGCGAGTTGCTGACGGCAGGAAAGGTAACAGAACTGGATCTGCATGACGTGCGGATTGTGAAGGGTGGTGAAGCTTATAACGAAAGTTATACAACGTCAGACGATGTGTTGGGCGATTATATGTTTGCCAACTGCTCCAAGCTTACGTCGTGCATCCTGCCAGCCAATATTACGTCTATAGGTCGTTATGCCTTCTCGCATTCAGGAATCACAGAGGTGATTATCCCTAATGGGGTAACACGGTTGGGGCATGCTTCCTTTGCGGATTGTACCTCGCTGACCAAGGTTGTTATAGGTAGCAAGGTATCCTTCCTGGAGCAGGCGGTTTTCTATAACTCACCGAAAATCGTCTCTGCTTACGTAAAGCCAAAGACTCCGCCTACCCTGGATGCCTATATCTTCACAACCAATCCTGTTATTAGTGTATATGCTGATGTGCAGGAGGAGTATATGGCCTCTACTTGGAAGCAATACGCCAAGGGTGGGGTGATAAATGGAGACTTGGAGAATTACTATCCGGATGAGAATAATGACTCCTGTGATATCGTCAACGAGAACTCAGGAACATGGTTCGAGGATGCTGCCTGTACCCAGTTGAAGTCGGCATATCAGGCCATGTCGGATGATGAACTGACTGCATCGATGAAAGCCGGTAACATGCCCGGCTATATGATCTGCATAGCTCTGAAGCTGAAGAATGAGCAGTGGGCAAAGTACGAGCAGGACTTCCGCATACACAGTTACAAGCCATATAGTGATGCAGGTTATTGGAACAACAAATTGCGTTGTATGGGCGGTTCCTTCATGGGTAATCCTACAGGTATTTTTACTAAGGGAGATGAACCGTTGTATGTTTTTGTGGATAGTGACATACCAGAGGGTGCTACACTTTACATTGCCGGTTGTAACAACAACGATTTGGTAACAAGCGCCAAGCAGGGTAAGATGCTGAGGAAAGGTCTTACCGTTGTGAACGGAAAAGATGCTGCTCTCTTCTACATTATCTATACGGCTGACACGCAGAAGATGACCAAGAAGCTGAGCGAGTGGCCTGAACTGAAGATTCATATAGAAGGTGGCGTGGTGAACGGCTACTATGATGTGGCCCGACAGAGCGATGCTGATTACAAGGCTCTCTTGGCAGCGGCAAAGAATGAATATTTCACGGTTAAGGGTGGACAGGCACTTTTCAACTTCAAGACAAGTACCTATAAGACTGTCTGGCCCTCTACCATAGACCGCAGTATCTGCTGGTTTGATAGCTTGACAGTCTGGGAGAAGGAACTGATGGGTATCTGCGAGAGTGTAGCTACAGGCAAACGTGCCGGAGCTCCTTTTTACCTGACAGGTGGTGAGTCTTTCTTCCCCGTCTATTACAACAACCCCAACTTTGCCATAGAGGGAAAGGAGACAGACGGCGGCTATGCCAATTCTGCATATTTCCGTACAGCCTACAATTCTGTTGGCTGCATCCGTGGATCGTTTGATGTAAGCAGGACTGCCGACTTTGATGATTGGTGTTCGGCTCATGAATGTGGACACAACAATCAGGGTGCCATAACGGTAGAAGGCGGAACGGAGGTCAGCAACAACCTGTTCTCGAACTATATCCGCTTCCATGACGGACTGGTTACGACACGCGGAAATGCTATGTCTGTTGTCTTTGACGAGTATGCAAGGCACGAGCCGTTCTTTACTCGTTCGTTGGAGAGCCAGATGCGTATGTATTGGCAGTTCTACCTGTATTATCATCTGGCACAGAAGAACACCTCGTTCTATCCGACTCTCTTCAAGGAGTTGCGTAAAGACCCTTTGACATTGTACAGTTCTAATACAGGATGTCTGAAGTTTGTTCGCAAGGTGTGCGAGATAGCTCAGGAAGACCTTACAGATTTCTTTACTGTATGGGGCTTCTTTGAGCCGCTTAAGAATTACATCGTTAATGATTACGGTGAGCATAAGATGACAGTAAATCGTACTGATATCAACAGAACAAAGGCTACTATTGCCAAATATCCTGCCAAGAACCGCGAGATTCTGTTCATAGAAGACCGTATAGAGAATATTCCTACTACCGGTTTCCTGACCACTGCCGGACAGAAACGTCGCGATTCCGACCTGGTAGGGCAGTGTGGTAATGTAGGACAGTTCACAGATTTCCTGCCAGGAGCCAGCAAACCAGCGGAATATACCTATCTGCAGTCAGACTCGCTCTACGCCTTGGACGGTACAGGCGGACTTGGCTTCCTGATGCTGGACGCTGACGGTAACTTAAAGTATGCCTCTAATGCCAAGAACTTTTGTATTCCATCCAGTGTAGGGCCAGACTTTACCATTTATTCCTACGACGAAGGCAATGTCCTGCACGAGGTAGCAAAAGCAGGGGAGGGAACTGTACGTGTAGATATGCCCAAGGCCTCAGCATTGTCTGGTCTTCTTTCAGATAAGGCTATCAAGGTCATTATCTGCGGTCCCATCAATGGCATTGACATCAAGTATTTGCGTCAGCTCCTCACGGAGGGGAATTTAGCCTCCATTGACCTTAGTGATGCCAGGATTGTATCTGGCGGCTCTTATTACCAGACCTATAAGACTTCTGCTAATACAATGGGAATCTATATTTTTGACGGTTTCAAGCAGCTTTCTTCTATACGTCTGCCCTCGAAGATTACCTCGATAGGCGACCGTTCATTCCGTTCGTTGGGAATTAAGATGATTGAAATCCCTGATGCAGTAACATCTATAGGCCTTGAAGCCTTTGGTGATTGTAGCAAGTTGTCAACTGTTATTCTTGGTAAGAACCTAAAGACAATGAGCCAGGGAGTCTTCTATAATTGTCCTGTTAAGGATGTCTATGTGAAAGCTCCTACGCCTCCAACCCTTGCGGATTATATCTTCAACAGTAAACCTACGATTCATGTCAGTGCCAGTGCTCTGGAGAAGTATCAAGCTTCAAATTGGACTAAGTTCGGAACAATTGTTGGTGATTTGGATGACTATATTGATGGTATAAAGAGTCCTGGTGGTGAATCTGCAGAAAGTGGAGAGGAAACTTCTGCTTATGACTTGATGGGACGCAAGGCTACCAACTTACAGTCAGGAAGCATCTATATTCAGAATGGAAAGAAAATTATGAAATAACATATACTTAACAAAAAACGTACTACATGAAAACCTCAATGAAAATCCTTAAGGTATTGCTTATGGGCATTGCCTTGCTCTGTTCACAAAACATGTGGTCTGTAACAGAGGTTAATGTGAGTCAGGCGGGAACGCTTTCCACCTTGCTGACAAATTGTGAGTCGACTTTAAAGGTTACCGGCGTTATCAATGGCACGGATATCAAGTACATCCGTTCACTGGTAACGGCTGGTACTGTAACATCCATCGACTGGTCGGAAGTTAGAATCGTTAGTGGAGGCGATGCCTATTACGGCTCCTTCAAGACGGAGAACAATGTGATTGGTGAACAGATGTTCACAGAATGTGCGACTCTGCAGGAGATGATTTTGCCAAAAAGTGTGACAAGCATTCAGGCTAATGCTTTTTCGCGCACAGGACTTAAGGCGATTGATATTCCAAACTCGGTGACCCGTGTAGGGGGAGATGCCTTTGCCTATTGCAGTTCATTGGAAAAAGTTGTCATTGGTTCGAAGGTGAAGCAGATGGATCAAGGCGTGTTCTGGGCTTCGGAAGTAAAAAATGCCTATATAAAACCCACGACTCCTCCTTCCATATCGGCTTATCTGTTCGGTTCCAATCCCCAGATATGTGTTTATACCAATGTACTGGCAGAATACAAGGCAAGCAGTTGGAAGGACTTCGGTACTATTGTCGGTAACTTGGAGAACGAATATGCAATGGATGCCGACCCCAATACCGTTGCCAAGATGATGAGCAGCAAATTCTTTGAGGACGTTGCCTGTACCCAGTTGAAGGCCGAATATCAGGCTATGAGCGATGAAGACCTGACTGCGGCAATGACCGAAGTGGGAATGCCTGAACTGATGATTACCACAGCCCTTAAGATAAAGAACCAGACTTGGGCAGAGTATGAGCAGGACTTCCGTATTCATTCTTACAAGCCTTACAGTGATGCTAACTACTGGAACAATAAGATGATGGCTTCCGGCGGTTCCTATATGGGTAACCCGACAGGTATCTATGCCGAAAAGGACGATGATGAACTCTTTGTCTTTGTAGATGGCGATATCCCCAGTGATGCTACATTGTACCTTGCAGGCTGTGTGGAGAACGAGTTGATAAACAGTGCTATGATGGGTACAAAGTTGGTAAAGGGTCTGAATATTGTTGAAGGTCGGAAGAATGCCCTCTATTACATTTTATATACGGCTGACACGAAGTCGATGAAGAAGACACTGAGCGAGTGGCCTGATATGAAGATTCACATTGAAGGTGGTAAAGTAAATGGCTATTTTGATGTAAACTTCCATGCTTCTACTGACTATCTGAAAATCCTTAAGGCTGCCAAGCTGAATCGTTTCACTGTCAGAGGTGCTCATTCTCTTTACAACCTGAAGACCGCTTCTTACAAAGAAGTGTTTTCAACCGCTTCTAAGATGATTAAGAGCATCTGTTGGTTTGACAGCGTTGCCGTTTGGGAAAAGAACCTGATGGGTATGACAGAGGAGGTGGCATCTGGCAAGAAGGCTGGATACCCCTGGTATTTGACAGGTGGCGAGGCCATCTATCCTATTTACTATAACAATCCGAACTTTGCCATTGAAGGAGAGGAAAGCGATGCTGGATATGCGAACTCTTCGGGATACAGAACCAGCTATAACGGCATAGACTGTATCAAGAACTGTCTGGATGCCACCAATACGCAGATGGACGACTGGTGTGCCGGCCATGAGTGTGGACATAACAACCAAAGTGCTATCAATGTGGAGGGATGTACGGAGGCATCGAATAACGTCTTCTCGAATCTTGTCCGCTATCTTGGTGGTCTTAACTCATCTGGAGGTTCAACACTCTCTACTGTAATGGATGAGTATGCACGCCGTGAGCCTTTCTACTACAGAGATGTAAACAGTCGCTTACGTTTTTACTGGGATCTCTATCTGTATTATCATTTAGGCCAAAAGAATACCTCGTTCTATCCGGAACTTTTCAAGGCTCTGCGCAAAGACCCGTTGACACTCTATAATGCTTCCAACAACAATAACGGTGGATTGAAGTTTGTACGCAAGGTGTGTCAGGTTGCTCAGGAGGATCTGACTGACTTCTTTACTATCTGGGGATTCTTCGAGCCTATCAAGAGTGGAAGCACATTAGAGGACTACGGTACCCATCCCATTGCAGTCACTAATTCCAATATTAAATCAACAAAAAACACGATTTCTAAATACGAGAAGAAGAACCGCGAGATAATCTTCGTGGAAGACCGTGCTGACTATGTCCTCTCTACAGGATTCCTACAGGCAGCAGGTAAGAAACGTAACGGCTCTGATCAGGTAGGGCAGTGTGGCGACCTTGGTCAGTTCACAAGCTACTTGCCAGGAGCCTGTGAACCCTCCGAGTATGTTTATCTGCAGGCTGACTCGCTATATGCAATGGAGGGAGCAGGTGGCTTGGGCTTCCTGATGCTGGACGCTGAGAATAATATCAAGTATGCTTCCAACTCTAAGAATTTCTGTATTCCCAGCAGTGTAGGCACTGACTGGACCATCTATTCCTATGATTCAGACGGTACGGTACACGAGGTTGCTATGGCTGCAGATATGAACGGCATAGAATACGTCGAGATGACTGTTGCAGGAAGACTTAAGTCTCAGCTGAAGAACAATCAGGCCATTAAACTTGTTATAAGCGGACCTGTTAATTCAACTGACATCACCTATATGAAGCAACTCGTTACTAAGGAGAACCTTCAGTCCATAGACTTGGATAAGGCAAAAATCAACTATATATCTGATAATGTTTTCCAGAACGTCAAGAAACTTATTTCAATAAGGTTGCCACAGAACCTTACTTCAATTGGTTCTAACACTTTCTCCAGCTCAGGACTTAAGTCTATAGAAATACCTGACAAGGTGACAAGCGTGGGTGGTGATGCCTTTGCTTATTGCGACCGCCTGACAAGTGTGATAATAGGAAAGGGAGTTAAGACCATGGCACAGGGCGTGTTCTACAGCTCTGCCGTCAAGCATGCCTATGTGAAGGCGCTTACTCCTCCTACAATAGCTAACTACCTCTTCTCTAGCAAGCCTGTCATCCACGTATATGCAAGTGCGCTTGATGACTATCTGGCTTCTCCTTGGGCTGAGTTTGGTACCATTGTGGGTGATATGGATGATGTAATGGATGGTATAAAGTCTCCTTTTGTAGATGCCGAAGATGACCGAACCGATGAGGCTGTTTATAACATGCAGGGAATGCGGGTTAGTAAACTGCAACCTGGAACCATCTATATTCAGAATGGAAAGAAGATAATCAGTAGGAAGTGAGAATAAGAAAAGTGTCCGCCATGTGGCGGACACTTTTTTATTTATAAATGTAAACCTTGAAGTTCTTGATGCTGCCAGGAGCGCCTTGCTCGGCACGAGGAAGGTACTCTATCCCATGGACGAGCTGTTCTGAGCCTAGGTCGATAACTAACAAATGAGGTGTTTCGGCTCCCTTTTCTGTTTGCCAATAGGTGGATTCTTGCAGGTCAAAGATTTTGTCGCCAAGATGGTTGCCATTCTCCTCTTCCGAGCTGGCGTACTTCACTGTCCAAGGTTCTCGGCTTAGGCGTTTGCCTTCATCGCCAATGACATAAATCTCAGCAATAGCAGCCACATCTTTTTCTTGTTGAGTGCTCAGCACCTCGATGGCAAGATAACGGCCTCTGCGGGGAATGTCAAGTCTATTGAGGACCTTCTGCCAGCCGTTGCCGGTTTTAAACTCGCCTTCGATGGCTGGAGTCTTACTATTCAAATCGGGCTTGTCGCCTGGATTGTTATGCTTGTTAGACTTCTCTAACTGCAGTTTGTTAAGCTCCGGTTCTGCCTGTCCCCATACAACCTTCTCGGTTGGACCTACGATGTCGAGGACAATGACTTCGTTCTGTCCTTTTTTCAGCCAGCAGCCAGGCACATAGAGCGTCTGCTGCGGGCCAATGTTCCAGAAACGTCCCATAGCGTGGCCATTTACCCATACCTGTCCTTTGCCCCAGGTCTCGAAGTTGAGGAACGTATCGCCCACCTTCGAGAGGTTGAAGTAGCCGCGATAATAGCCGCGGGTGCCCCATGCTTTTACCTCCTGTTGGAAACATGGATGATATTCATCTACTTCTTTACCTGTATAGCCATTGAGGGCGTGGACAGCAACCTTATAGTCATCTGGAATTCCCCATTTCATCCAACCCTTCAGTGTGTAGGTGATGTCGTGTCCATCTACAGATGCGTCAATCTTTACATCGCTCACAATACCCTTATAATCCTTTATGGCACGTCCGAAGTTGATACGTCCCATTGCCTCGACGAGAATCACCAGTTGATCCCCTTTCTTAACCGCAGGAAGAGTGATGCTTTTCTCGTTCTTTACTCGATCAATCTTACCAATAAACTTGTCGTTGATAAACACCTGAGCATAATCGTGCGCATCGAAAACGAGTAAACTCTGGACGGGAATATCTGGTAAAGATACTTCATAGAACATTGCACCCCAACCCATATTGTGGTATTCGAATGTAAGGTTATTCATGTCGGCACCTGTACCATGACCACCACAGCCATATACTAGCGGAGCGAACTCCGTCAGTTCGAACTTGGGAACGGTGATAATGGGCATCGGAGCCTTGGGAACTGCGGGGAGAGCTTTTTCGGAATATTTTTGCATCATCTTGCGAAGTTCCCAGAACTTGGGTGTGGGAAGGCCCCATTCGTTGATGGGCGCATCATAGTCGTAACTGGTTACATCGGGAGCAAAGCCAGGTGAGTTGGCTCCTGCCCAGTGGCCAAAAGAGGTTCCTCCGTGCGTCATATAGAGCGAGAAGCTGATGCCTTTCGAGAGCATTTCATCCATTCCGTCCACCATATCATTGGCAGGACGAGTCTCGTGTCGTGCTCCCCACTTGTCGAACCAACCGCTCCAGAACTCAGAGCACATCTTGGGAGCATTGGGACGTAGTTCACCCAAGCGGTGGAACTGATTGTCGATATTAGCTCCCGTACCAAAGTTCATGGTCCAGGTAAGGTCATCAAGACCGTTCTTCTCGAAGTTGCTGCTCCAGTCGCATTGGAATAATTCCAATTCCTTTCCGTAGATTCCTCTTAGGCAATCGCGAATCTCGCTGACGTAAGGCTTGTCCTCGCCATACGAGCCGTATTCGTTCTCTACTTGCATCATTATAATAGGACCGCCATTCTGGATGAGTGGCTTAAGTTGCTCGCCCACCTTCTCCTCGAATATCTTTACGCGTTCCATGAAGTAAGGGTCACGTTCGCGCAATTTGATGTCCTTCTTCTTCAGCAGCCACCAAGGCAGGCCGCCCATTTCCCATTCGGCACAAACATAGGGGCCTGGACGTACAATCACATACATACCGTTCTTCTGGGCAATGCGGCAGAACTCGGCAATATCATTATTGTCAGTGAAGTTGAACTGTCCTTCCTGCTGCTCGTGGATATTCCAAAAGATGTAGATGCAGACAGCATTCATGCCTAATGACTTGCACATCTGTATGCGATGCTCCCAATAAGGGCGTGGAATGCGGGGATAATGTATCTCTGCTGCTTTTACTATGAATGGCTGTCCGTTCAGGAGGAATGTCTTGTCGCCTATGGTGAATGAACCGGGTTTGGAACCTGCCAGCGATGTAGCGGAAATCAATGCAAACAGAGCAATGATGGACAGAAGTTTTCTCATTTTATTGTTAGTTTAAGTTTTTCGGATGTAAAGGTATTTATTTTTCCACAAAGGTGGAAATGCTTCGGGCAGAAAGTTTTGTTTTTCCTTTGCAAATACCTATGGGTTTCAGGTTTTCTCCTTCTGCATCGCTAGTTCGGTAAATCTGCCACTTCCTGTTCTTTTTATCGGAGAATGAAAGTTGGAAATCCTGTGTTTCTTCTGTATAATTGATGACAACGCAGACCCATTTGCCGTCTTTGTTCTTGTAGGCGGAGACCATCAGTCCGTACGGATCTTCTTCCTGAGAAGAGGTGATATTATAACGTACTGCACCTGGACGGATAAAACGGCTGTAGTTGCCCAATGCCCAAAGCAGTTTGGAGTCGCGTGCCCGCTGCTCTTCATCGTATATACGGATAAGTCCGTCTTTATAATCGCCACCACAGGCACGCCACCACGACCAGCTTTCGGCATCAGCATACGTGAGGTCGTGATGTATGATACGGGCCACATAGAGGGCGGTCTTCATGCTGAAATCATATCCTTGTCCGCCTCCTATCTCCTTGTCGTTACTCATAACGCAAATCTCTGTCTGCCAGAACTTCAGTCCATATTTGGCAATACTGTCTCTAAGTTGCTGACGTATCTCTTTCATATAAGGTACGGGCGTATTGGTCCAGTAGCTGTGTGCTGCCATCAGGTGGGGTACATTAGGAAGATTGCCCACGTAGGTTCTGGTGCTGTCGGGTGAGAAGAAGGTGCTGATGGCATTTCCGCGTTGCCAGTCGGTATGATGAATGCCAAGAAGGCAGCGTAAGTCGCTGGACTCATCCATAAGAATCTGGGTGCTGAGTCCTTGCTCTTTGAGGGCTTTGCTTGTCTCTCTTGCCAGTCGGGCTATCTCTCTATGGGTAGCAGGTGAACCTTCTTGCTTGGGTCCTTGCCAGTTCCAGCTGCCATCAGGCTCGTTAACGGGGCAGAGGTAATCAAAGTGTATGCCGTCATGCTCTTCCAGTCCTTTGAGGGATGTAGCCATAAAGCGGGCAAAATCATCGTAGCAGTCATCCTTCAGGTTGATGGTTCCCCCACGTCCTGTATTGGTGGCAATGCCATTTTTTGTAAAATAGACGGGTGCAGAATTCAGAAAAGCCAGGAAGTAGGGTACACCACGTTCTTTGGCTAACCGCAGGAACTTACGTTGACCGGGTTGTTTGCTCCAGTCGTAGGTGCCATCCTTTGTCAGGAAGCATTCTGTACGTGTGCCGGGTTTTATCTGAGAGGCCTCGCCTTGTTCTGCACTGCCGGCTCCCAGATTAAAGCGCCACACGGAGAGTCCGATGCCCTTGGGTTGCCCATTGGCATCGTTCTCGACAGAAAAGAGCCAGTCGGCAATCTTTTGTTGTTCCTCTTCCTTGTCCCAAAGGCCTATGAATTGCATAGACCAAGCGTCAGAGGCTCCAAAATGTTGGATGGTCTGACGCGGTTGGTTGGTCTCAATGACATAGTCGGTAGCCCGACAAGTTGTTGCGATGGTTGCAAAAAGTATAATCCAAAAGTGTCTCATGTTTTTTTTGGGGTATTTTTATTCATCAAGGTCAAAATCAAAGTCGCCAAAGAATTCGGGTACTTCATTTTGGAATTCATCCAGCGAGCGTCGGTCTTTCTTGGTGGGTCGACCGGTTCCCTTGGCACGGTTTATGAAACCGCTTATTTTGTTCATCTCTAAGATCTCATATTGTTCGGGGGCTGTAACATTCTCCAGAATCTCTGGGATGAGTTTAGCTCCTACACGTCTCTCTATAGCCTGCAGGACGCGGAAGGAGTAGGTGACTGGTGGTTTGCGCACGTCTATGACGTCACCCACCTTTATCATCCGGCTGGCCTTGACGGTACTTCCCTTCAGGCTAACCTGTCCTTTCTTGCAGGCAGCGGCAGCGATGGTTCGTGTCTTGAAGATACGGGCTGCCCAAAGCCATTTATCGATGCGAGCCTCTGTTGTCATTTGTTGTTGTAGTTACACATGGCAAACTGCATGCCGCTAAGGGCAAAGGCTTTGATGGCATCGGCACAGATAGGTGCTTTCTTCTCTATGATACTTTCGTCTTCTGGACTGAACTTGCTCAGTACAAAATCAACCTGGGCGCCTTTGGGATAATCGTTTCCAATGCCGAACTTCAGACGGTTGTATCCCTCTGTTCCCAGCATCTGAGCTATGTGCTTGAGTCCGTTGTGTCCGCCTGCACTGCCATTCTGTTTCATACGGATGGTGCCTACAGGCAGGCTGAGGTCGTCAACAACAACCAGAAGGTTCTGCAGTTCAATCTTCTCTTGCTGCATCCAATAACGGACAGCATTGCCGGAGAGGTTCATATATGTGCTGGGCTTAAGCAGAATGAGTTGGGCGTTCTTGGCACGCATACGGGCTATGAAGCCGTAGCGTTTGTCTTCCCACTGAGCACCGGCTGACTGGGCCAGTTCGTCTACAATGCGGAATCCGATATTGTGGCGAGTTCCTACATATTCAGGGCCTATGTTGCCCAGTCCTACAATCAGATATTTCATATCAGTGTTCTCTTCTTCTGCCTCTTTCTTTGAGGGGAATAGAAGTGAGAGAAGATTTTTAATTATGTTCATTGTTTTGAAAAATAAAAGGCGGCATATAGTGTGCCGCCTTTATAATGCTATGGTAAGGGCTTATTCCTGAGCCTTGGCAGCAGCACTCATAGCGCTACGTGTCATCTTAACCTGGCATACTACAACGCTGGGGCTGGTAACAAGTTCCAGACCTTCGAAGTTCAACTCACCAACCTTGATAGTCTTACCCAGACCGAGGTTTGTAACGTCGATGTTCAACTTCTCGGGTATTGCGGTGTAGGGAGCCTTAACCTTGAGCTTACGTACACTGGCAGCCAGCTTACCACCGGCCTTAACACCTTCTGCCAAACCGTTCAACTTGATGGGAACTTCCATAACGATGGGCTTGGTCTCAGTGATCTCGTAGAAATCTACGTGCAGCAGAGCGTCTGTTACGGGGTGGAACTGAAGCTCCTTCATGATAGCCTTGCACTCCTTGCCGTCGATGTTCAGGTTTACGCTGTAGATATCGGGAGTGTAAACCAACTTACGCAACTCTTCCTGAGTAGCAGTGAAACTTACAGCAACGGGCAGACCATTCTCACCCTTAGCCTCGCCATAGAGGTTGCAGGGAACAGCACCAGCCTTACGGATCTCACGACTTGCCTTCTTTCCTGTGTTAGGACGGGCAGTACCTTTTACGTCAATACTTTTCATTGTTTTTTTTTTGTTTTGTGTTACTCTAAATTAAGTTTAATATTGCTTAATTCGCCATCACACGGCTTCAAAAGCGGCTGCAAAGGTATAAAATAATTATGGATTATCCTTTATAATATTGAATTATTTTGTGATGCAACGCTATTTTTGTCTTCCGAAAGCGGAATTTAGAAGTCTAAATCAATGTTGATCTCACCCTCTTCCTGACTTCTCTGTTCTGCGGATCCCTGCTGGTTGTTGATGTAATTGATAGCTTCTGTCAGGCTCTCCTGAAACTTCTGGAAGTCTTCTTTGAAGAGGAAAATCTTATGCTTTTCGTAATTATATTGTGGCATTTCCGTTGTGCCGGAAACCAGTTTCTTGCTCTCTGTTATACTAAGGTACATTTCGTCTTTTTTGTTCATCTTAACATCTACATAATAGATGCGCTGTCCAGCCTTGACAGCTTTAGAAAACAGGATGTTGCTTTCGTTCTCGGTTTGCGTTTTTTTGTTTGATTCCATGTCTGCAAATACTTAATTGGGAGTCCAAAATTCTTCATATTTTCTTTATCTTCCAAAAAAAATGCCGAAAAATTGCCTATATGGGGCAAAATGAGTAATTTTGTACCCTCATTTTAAGTATAAAGATATGATAAATCGCGAATTAATTCGACTGAAACTTGTTCAAATAGCCTATTCCTATTATCAGAGTGGAAGTAAGAACCCTGCAGCGGCAGAGAAAGAATTGCTTTTGAGTTTATCTAGGGCTTATGCTCTTTATAATACAATGCTGCTGCTTATGGTAGAGCTGAACCGTATGGCTTTACGTACATTGGAGATGCGCCAAAGCAGGGCAAAACGTCTTGGTCAGAAAGATGCACTGAGTACAAAGTTTGTAGATAACCGTTTTATGTTGCAGTTGGAATCCAACAAACAGCTGCAGGAATTCAGAGATAACCAGCACTTTGATTGGGCTGATCAGGAGGAGTTCGTACGTTCTTTGTACACCAAGATCGAGGAAAGTGATTTCTATAAGATGTATATGGATTCAGATAAGGATTCATATGACGAGGATAGAGAAATCTGGCGTTTGATTTATCGCCATCTGATTTGCAACAATGAGGAGTTGGATGCTGTATTGGAGGAGATGGATCTTTATTGGAATGATGACAAGGTAATTGTTGATACCTTTGTCCTGAAGACCATAAACCGATTCACAGCAGACAGTACAGATGACCAGCCCTTGATGCCTGAGTACAGAGACAGCTCTGATCAGGAGTTTGCTATCCGTTTGTTGCAGAAGGCCATTGCCAATAAAGATTACTACTATGATCTGATTGCATCTACCACTCGTAAGTGGGATATCAAGCGCGTGGCACTGATGGACCGTATCATTCTGCAACTGGCCTTGGCCGAGATTATCTCGTTTCCCGGCATTCCTGTCAGTGTCAGCATTAACGAGTATGTGGAGATTGCTAAGATGTATAGTACCAGCAAGAGCGGTAAGTATATCAATGCAACACTTGACAATATTGCCAAGAGGCTGATAGAAGAGAATAAACTGATTAAAGAATAAAAAATAATAATAGTAGACTATGAACGTTCAATTTATTGTGATGATGGTGTTGATGTTTGCCATCATGTATTTCTTTATGATTCGTCCTCAGCAGAAGAGACAGAAAGAGATACAAAACTTCCGTAACAGCATTACAGTAGGCCAGGCAGTCGTAACAGCCGGAGGCATCTACGGCGTTGTAAAGCAGATAGAGGAGAATGACAATACACTGATGATAGAGGTGGCTAGTGGTGTTCGCATCAAAGTTGACCGCAACTCAGTGTACGCTCAGGCTCAACCTGCCCAGTAAGCATAAGGGAGACAGTATTTCTGTCTTAGTAAGGTCTGTAATATGAGATACGGAATTGTAAAGGTTTGGGTGAGGATAAAAAGCCTGCTTTTTGGTAAGAAAAGCCATGATTTTTTTGTCTTCCTCTTTTTCTTTGTGGTATCTTCCGGTTTCTGGCTGTTACAGACGCTTAACGAGACATTCGAGATGGAGCTTTCCATCCCTTTGGCGTTGAAGAATGTCCCGGAGAATGTACATATTACAACGGGACTTCCTTCTCAGGTTAATTTCACTATAAGGGAAAGGGGAACAACGCTTTTGCGTTTCTTCCGTTATTCTGTACATAATGCCATAGAGGTGGACTTCGACAAGTATGATGCGGGCCTTACTAATGCTCGTGTTCAGGTTCCTACAGTTGATGTCCAGCGAATGATACAAAAGCAATTGGGCGTTACAAGTCATATCACCTCTATGCGTCCTGATACCTTGGAGTACTATTACAACAGAGGAGTAGCTCGCCGTCTTCCTGTTATGATATGCGGTAGTATCAGCGCTTCTCCTCAGAATTACATTCAGACCATAAGTCTTTCTGATGATAGTGTAATGGTGTATGCTCCTAATTCTGTGCTTGATACCATGCAGTATGCATATACGCAAGCTGTTAACCTGTCTATGATGAAGGAGAACACCGTTCATAATGTGACATTCCGCCGCATGAAAGGGGTTGAGTATGAACCTAACGTAGTTCAGATGACAGCTCATGTAGGCTATTATGCAGAAAAGACGGTTGAAGTACCCATAATAGGACTGAATTTCCCTGGAGATAAGGAGTTGCGCACATTCCCATCAAAGGCTAAAGTGACATTCCGTGTGGAGTCTGGTCTTTATCAGAAAATAAAGGCAGAGAACTTTGTGCTGGCTATCACGTACGAGGAACTGTTACAAAATCCTACGGACAAGTACCGTCTACATTTGAAGTCGCTCCCTGAAGGTGTTACCAATGCCCGTATCTCTCCTCGAGAGGTTGACTATCTGATAGAATTATCAGAAATGGAGGGCGAGGGACAGTAACTCCAAGAATATAAGGATTATGGTTGTTTTGGGTATCACTGGCGGAATAGGAAGTGGAAAGAGTTACATCTCTTCTCTTTTGCAATCACACCTGAATGTACCGGTCTATGACTGTGATACAGAGGCGAAGCGTTTGATGAAAGAAGACAAGAGTATCCAACAACAGTTGAAGAAACTGGTTGGTGCTCATGTTTATAAGGACGGAGAGCTGCAGAAGGATGTACTGGCAGATTATCTCTTTGCCAACCAACAGAATGCTCAGAGTGTTAATGCTATTGTGCACCCGGCGGTAAGAGAAGATTTTGACAAATGGGCAAGGCGGCAGAATACTGATGTGGTAGCCATAGAAAGTGCCATACTATTTGAAAGTGGTTTTGATACATTGACAGATAAGGTACTCTTTGTGGATGCTCCTTTAGAAGTACGAATACAGCGGGTCATTAAAAGAGACGGCTGTACCCGTCAACAGGTAAAAGCCCGCATAAGGATGCAAAAGTGCGATAAATATCGCCAGAAGGCGAGTTTGATTTTAGAGAATAATGACTACCCAAAGGAACTTCTTCTCGCAGCCTTACAGGTAGTACTTAAGGATATTAATTTAATTAGATATAATTAGACAAAAGAAATTATGTTAGAAACAGTTTTGGCGATATCCGGTAAGCCCGGTTTGTATAAGTTGGTGTCACGTGGTAACAATAGTCTTATTGTGGAGACATTGGATGCGCAGAAGAAGCGTATGCCTATTTTTGGCGCTGACAAAGTAATCTCACTGGCAGACATTGCTATGTACACCGATGAGGAAGAGGTACCCTTGCGTCGTGTATTCAAGAATATTTTCGATAATGAAGGTGGTAAGAAGGTTACCCTCGACTATAAGAAGGCAAGCAAGGATGAGTTGGCAGCTTTCATGGCACAGGCTCTTCCCAACTACGACCGTGACCGCGTTTATCCTGCAGACATGAAGAAACTGGCTCAGTGGTACAATATCCTCGTAGAGAACGGTGTTACCGATTTTGAGGAACCTGCCCAGGAATCAGCAGAATAAAATAGTCTTAGGAAGACTAAGATACTTTATAGGAAATTATTTGGAATGCTTCTGTTCTAGAACAGGAGCATTCCTGTTAAACCACATAGCAGAATAATAGCTATGGGGTTTGTTTTATATATGCGATGGGCTATCAGGGCAAAGCTGAATAGTCCTATGCTTATCCAGAACTGCCAAGGAGTTTCTGAGATGTTGCCAAAGTTCTCTTCGTTCATAAGCAAAAGGGCTGCGGCAGCCAAAAGGCCTACAACGGCGGGGCGAAGGCCCTGGAAGGTGTTTTCTACAGCGCTGTGTGTCTTGTACTTCATCAGGAACTTGCTGATGATAAGCATGAGTACAAAACTGGGGAATACAACAGAGAAGGTGGCAATGAAACTTCCCAGAATGCCCCAGAGTGGGTCGTATCCTGCATTTACTATAGCGGTATAGCCAACGTATGTGGCACTATTGATACCTATAGGGCCGGGGGTGCTTTGGCTGACGGCAACAATATCCGTAAATTGTCCCATTGTCATCCAATGCTGGTGGGTAACCACCTCTGTCTGAATCATGGATATCATGGCATATCCTCCACCGAAACCGAATAGCCCGATGAGGAAAAACGTCCAGAATAATTTTAATAACAATACTACCATGATATGTTATAATTCAAAATTCAAAATTCAAAGTTCATAATTCAAGAAGTTGCGCTAACCGCTAACCCTTAACCGCTAATCTCTAATCCTTCAGATATTGCCCGTAGGCATATCCGCTAATGCCAGCTATTAATATAATGTATATAGGACTTACGCCTATCAGCCAGATGGCAAAGGCGGAAAGGATGGGAATCCAGATATTGTAGCGGTTGATATGCGAGCTCTTGGCCATACGGAATACGGGTGAGGCTATGAGTGCTACAACAGCGGGGCGCAGTCCTTTGAAGAATTTCTCCACCCATGGATTCTCCCTGAACTGCATGAAAGCAAATGCTATGAGCAAGATGATAAGGAAAGAGGGTAGGCAGGCTCCTAACGTACTTAGGAAGGCACCCCAAACGCCTCTTTGCTTATAGCCTATGAATATGCTGATGTTTACGGCAAAGATGCCAGGGCAACTTTGGGCCACAGCAATCAGGTCGACCAACTCGTCGTGGTCGACCCAATGCTTTTCATCTACAACTTTCTGTTCTATCAGCGGAATCATGGCGTAGCCGCCGCCGATGGTGAAAAGTCCTATCTGTAAGAATGTCCTAAAGAGATCAAACATTCTTCTCAATCCAGTTCTTAGCGTTTACAAATGCTTCAATCCAGGGTGTTACCTGATCCTGTTCCTTTCGGTCTGTGGGATAGTAGCCGCATTGCCAGGGGAAGAAGGCGCGCTCCAAGTGAGGCATCATAGCCAGGTGACGGCCGTCAGCGCTGCAGATACCAGCCGTGGTGAAGTCGCTGCCGTTGGGGTTAGCAGGATAGCCTTCGTAGCTGTACTTCAGTACGATGTTGTAATCCTCCTCCTTGCCGGGCAGAGAGAACTTGCCTTCTCCGTGAGCTACCCAGATACCCAGCTTGCTGCCGCTGAGGCTGCTCATCAGCACGCTCTTGTTGGGCTGTACTGTCAGGCCCAGGAAGTTTGACTCGAACTTGTGACTGTCGTTATGCAACATGCGGGCTTTGTTCTCTGTCTTATTGCTGCCTACGAGACCCAATTCAACCATCAGCTGGCAACCGTTGCAGACACCCAGTGAGAGGGTGTCCTTGCGGGCGTAGAAGCGGTCCAGAGCCTCCTTGGCCTTGGGGTTGTAAAGGAAGGCACCAGCCCATCCCTTAGCGCTACCCAGTACGTCGCTGTTAGAGAAACCACCACAGAAGACGATAAAGTTGATATCATCCAATGTCTCACGACCCGTGATAAGGTCGGTCATCATCACATCCTTTACATCGAAGCCTGCCAAGTATAGCATGTAAGCCATCTCGCGTTCGCCGTTGGTTCCCTTCTCGCGGATGATAGCAGCACGGATGCCGCTCTTCTCTCTGCGGTCAGGGTTCAGGCCATACTGGCTGAGTTTACCTGTGAAGTTAGGAAGGATATTCCACTCAAGGGGCTGCTGCTTGTAGTTCTGGTAGCGCTCTGCTGCCTTGCCGTGGAAGCTCTGCTTCTGATCCAGCAGGAAGCTGCTCTTGTACCAGATATCACGCAGGGCGTTAATATCGAAGTTGAAGGTCTGGCCATTCTTCTCGATGGCAAGGGTACGACCCTCAGCAGGCTCACCTATATTAATGTAGCCAACGCCCTCGTCCTCCAGGAACTTCTTCACCTCAGAGCGCTTGTCGTTGGCAACCTGAATCACAACGCCTGGGTTCTCTGCAAAGAGAATCTTTGTCAGGTCGTCGGTCTTTATCTTGTCTAAGTTGATGTTCAAGCCACCCTTGGTGTTGGCGAAGGTCATCTCCAGCAGGGTAGTGATAAGACCACCGGCGCTGATATCGTGACCAGCCAGGATGAGGCCCTTCTGAATCAGGGTCTGGATGGCGTTGAAGCAATCACGGAAGTATTCGCTGTTCTTGACGGTAGGAACATCGCTGCCCACCTTGTTCAGGCTCTGTGCAAAGGCTGAACCGCCCAGACGGAGCTCATCGAATGAGAAGTCGATGTGGTAGAGTGTAGAAGGCACGTTCTGAACAACAGGAGAAACCACCTTCTTGATGTCGCTAACCTGACCACCGCTTGTTACAATGACGGTACCCGGAGAGATAATCTTCTCGCCGTTGGGGTACTTCTGAGTCATACTCAGCGAGTCCTTACCTGTGGGCACGTTAATCTGCAGCTCGCAGCAGAAGTCAGACAGCGCCTTGACGGCTGTGTACAGACGGGCATCTTCGCCCTCCTGGGCACGACAGGGCCACATCCAGTTGGCGCTGAGGCTTACGCTGTCCAGTCCTTCCTCCAGAGGAGCCCATACAATATTTGTCAGAGACTCGGCAACAGAGAGTACAGAACCTGCAGCGGGGTCAGCCAAGGCTGCCTGAGGTGCATGACCCAGAGCAGTAGCAATACCCTTCTCTCCACGATAGTCGAGGGCTACCACACCACAGTCGCTCAGAGGCAACTGCAACTCGCCCTGACACTGCTGGCGTGCTACCTTACCTGTTACGGAACGGTCCACCTTGTTGGTCAGCCAGTCCTTGCAGGCAACAGCCTCCAGCTGGAGAACTTTCTCTAATTGAGAATTGAGAATTGAGAATTGAGAATTTTCTGCATACTTCACATTCTCGTATTTGCGTTCAACGGTATTGTCGCGCATGATGGTCTTGGGAGAGTGGCCGAACATCTGGCTAACCTCCAGGTCGAAGGGACGAACACCATCGCCCTGCTCGAAGCTGAAGTGAGCATCGCCAGTGGTCTCGCCCACAACGTACAGCGGAGCACGCTCGCGCTCGGCAATCTGACGTACATGGTCTATGTGCTTCTCGTCGATAAGCAGACCCATACGCTCCTGACTCTCGTTGGCAATGATTTCCTTTGCAGAAAGGGTGGGGTCGCCAATGGGCAACTTGGTCATATCAATGTGGCCGCCACATTCCTCAACCAACTCAGACAGACAGTTAACGTGTCCTGCACTTCCGTGGTCATGGATGCTGACAACGGGGTTTACCTCCTCTTCGCACAAGGCACGAATCAGATTGTTGGCACGCTTCTGCATCTCAGGGTTGGCACGCTGAACGGCATTCAGCTCGATGCCGCTGCTGTAACGACCAGTCTCAACACTTGATACAGAGCCACCACCCAAACCGATGCGGTAGTTGTCACCACCTACTACAACCACCTTGTTACCCTTCTGGGGAGTACCCTTCAGGCAGTCGCGCTTGGTGCCGTAACCCACACCGCCGGCCAACATGATAACCTTGTCGTAGGCGTATTTCTCGTCCTTCTCCTGATGCTCGAAGGTCAGCACAGAACCACAGATCAGTGGCTGGCCGAACTTGTTACCGAAGTCGCTGGCACCATTAGAAGCCTTGATAAGAATCTGCTCGGGTGTCTGGTACAGCCATTCGCGAACGGGCAGGATCTTCTCCCACTCACGCTCCTGCTGAGTGCGGGGGTAGCTGGTCATATAGACAGCTGTTCCTGCAATAGGCCATGAACCTACACCACCGCCCATACGGTCGCGAATCTCACCGCCAGTACCTGTAGAGGCACCGTTGAAGGGCTCAACCGTTGTGGGGAAGTTGTGTGTCTCGGCCTTGATGCTGATCACACTCTCTATGTCGCGAATCACAAAGTAGTCGCTGGTGCTGTGGTCCTTCGGAGCAAACTGCTCTACGATGGGACCCTGTGCAAATGCTACATTATCTTTATAAGCAGAGATAATCTTGTGGGGATTCTCCTGCGTAGTCTTCTTAATCATCTTGAAGAGGCTGCTCTCCTTCTCCTCGCCATCTATGATGAATGTACCACCGAAGATCTTGTGGCGACAGTGCTCGCTGTTGATCTGTGCGAAGCCGAATACCTCGCTGTCCGTTAGCTTGCGGCCCAACTGCTTCTCTACATCGTGCAGGTACTCAATCTCCTCGGGTGAGAGAGCCAGACCTTCCTGCTCGTTGTACTCCTCCAGGTTCTCTATGCTCTGGATGGCAGCAGGCTTCATGTTGATGGTGAAGATCTCCTGATCCAGGCCCTCGTACATGCGCTGCAGCATGGGGTCGTATTCAGCCTTCTCGTCGGCAACGGGGAAATACTCCTCAATACGACTGATGCCCTTGATAGCCATGTTTTGGGTAATCTCAACGGCATTGGTACTCCAGGGAGTAATCATCTCACGACGGGGACCGATGAAGAAACCGCTCAGGGTCTCGCCTTCAATCACGGTAGCTCCGCCATAGAGCCAACAAAGTTTTTCTATATCTTCGCTTGTAAATTTGTGGTCACAGGCAGTAGCGATGATGCTCTCCTGTGGCGTCTTAAAGAATGTAATTGCCATGTATTCAGATACGTTTTTTATTTTGGCTGCAAAATTACAAAGAAGTGAGCGGAATACAAAATAAAATAGCTTTTATTTTCCCCCTTTTGCTGCATAGCTGGTGTAAAACAGATTTCTTGACCATATACCTCTATGATAGGATAATTCTTTACAGATCTTAGTTTCTGCCAAATAAGAGAAATAGCTGCTATTAAGAGAAAAACTTTTTCCCTAGTTAGGGAATTTTTGCGGCCTAGTATAGTAGCAAAAATCCCTCAGTAGCCCTTTATTGGAGAATGGTGTGGAAAATATTTTACAGAACTCGGGCTCAATATGTACCTAACATGTACCTGACATATACCCCAACATGTACCTGTATATGTGAACTGCACCCCTTTTTCTGAAAAAGGTATATGTTGGGGTATATGAAAGGTATATGTTTGCTGAACATATACCGTCCCATCAGGCCGCATGGTTATCGGCTGCAACGCATATATAGGTATATGTGACTTTGTTTTGCATAGTCAACGTTTTTCTGGGATAGGTCAATCGTTGTAAACGAAAGGTCTTTCTGATACCAGCAATACGGCGTGTTACTATGAGAGAAACGCCGTATCTCTCCCAGCAAATATACGTCTTTAATTAATGCCTACAATTTATTTGTCCCAACAAACGTTAAAAATTAGTGTAGAATGCATTTTTTTTGTATCTTTGATGAACGTTTCTCTGATTTCGGTGTATAGTTTAATGAGAGCGCACTCGGAGAGAGAAATAGTTTAAGAAGTTTAAAAGTTTAAGTGTTTAAGCATAAACAATGAAAAAGACAATAGTTTTCGCGTTGGTATTAATGTGTAGTATACTGACTTTTGCTCAGAAGGCAGAATACATAGAGACCTTCGTAGCCAACAAATATGAACCCGAATGGTATAAGGAACAAGCGGAAGCCTGGCAAAAGATTGTGGACGAGAATCCTAAGGACCAGTGGGCTTGGCGTAACCTTTTTCGAGCAACCAATTATTACGAACAGTTCACTGGCGGATGGGGAGAGAATCAAGACGAATCGAAGACGGCTGATATAATCCGCAAAATGGAGGCTACGCTACCAGACAGTTATGTGCTGAATCTCTGCAAATGCAGATTTTGCCTGACGACCGATGAGGCTGCAAAACGAGGCGACAATATACCCCGTGCCATAGAATTAATGCCTGATGACATTTGCCCGGAGGACCTCGATTATCTGATGATTCGCTTGTGGATTACAGATCCGGAGAACCCCAAAATAAAGGATATGTGCACTCGCACATACCAGAACAAGTATTACCCGACGCGCATCATGCACTACAATTACAACATGCTCCAATGTTTGCCACCAAATGCCCTGTACTTCTCTAATGGTGACTTGGACACGACGCCCATGAAAGTGCTACAGGAAGCTCTGGGCATACGTACGGACGTGAATATCATTAACATTAGCTTCCTCTATACTGAGTCTTTTAAGAATATGCTCTACAAGAAGTTGAACATCAAACCGCTTGATGTCAACTGGCAGGACTATGGGCAATATGGCGAAGAATGGCTCAAACATTATGAGGCCGACATTATAATGCACTTGATAAAGGAGAGTAAACGGCCAGCCTACTTCTCTCCGGGCACCCCTATAGCCACCATCCTGAACAAAGACAGCATCTACAACGAGGGTTTGATACTTAAATACAGCCCCAAGCAGTATGACAATTTTGCTGTAGCGATGCGCAATGTAAAGGAGGTTTACAATTTGGAATACCTGGCAGAGCCCGACCTCGTCTATGACTCGTGGCAGACAAGTGCACAGATGGACCTGAATCATGTGACGCTTCTTTCAAACCTTATTTCAAAGTTTAGGAAAAAGGGCGATACCGCCGCTGCCGAACATTTGCACAATATCCTCAGTAAGTGCGTAGAGAGAAGTGCCACTTCCCCAGAACAGAAGGCTGAATTTGAGGGTATGTTGAAGGAACAAGCCGAGAATAAATGACACTACCCATGTTTCTAACCCCCCTCGCTTCGCTCTCGGATGAAGAACTGATGCAGCGGGTGGCAAGCAAAGACGATGATAGGGCTTATGGCGAGCTCTACCATCGTCATGCCTGCAGGTTGATGGGTTTGTTCTACAGGCAGATGAATGGCGATGAGGCTTTGGCTGCCGACCTTACCCAAGATGCCTTCATGCGCGTCTGGACGGCTCGTGACAGATTCTCTGGTACCAATTTCCGTACATGGCTTCTTACTATTGGATATAATCTTATTAAGAATCATTATAGGCATACGGAACATCAGAAGCAATACGAGCTGTTCTCTAAACAGACAGGTGAGGAGGAAGAGGATAATAACATCATAGACAAAATGGAGAACGATGCCTTCGACCAAACGCTAAGGCAGGAGTTGGAGAAGTTGCCGTCAGAGTCTCGTTTGCTTTTCTCTTTCCGTTTTGAAGAAGAACTGACCGTTCCTGAGATTGCTGCCCTGATGGGAATACCAGAAGGTACAGTAAAATCAAGACTATATATGCTAACACAAACGTTAAAACAAAAATTCAATCAATATGACTACATTCGAAGATAAACTCCACGCATCAGCTCAGCGCCTTGTGGCTCAGGATAATAAGCGTATGCATGTCCCCCAGAACCCGCTTAGCCAGAAGAGAAACTATTGGGGATGGGTGGCCACACCAGCCGCAGCGGTAGTGGGTGTCATCTTTGGCATGTCTGTGCATCTGATTGCGGACATAGAACAAAATGTGAGATATGCCCAGCAGACAGATACTGTCCGTGTACTCCAACCTGTTCACGATACTCTGTATCTGACACAAATTGTGGAAAAGGAAAAGATTGTTTACAGGCAAGCAAAAGCTGAAAAGCAGGTAGTTTCTGCCCCCATTCAGGAAGAGCCGGACGTTCCCACTTGCACATCTATCCAATGTGACGGCATCAACTATTCCATTTTGGCCTTCAAGTAAGGTGATTCTTTACGTGATGAATAAACTAAAAACGGTGTACAGAAATCTCTGCACACCGTTTGTTATAATATAGATAATGTTTGTCTGTTAATCTTCCCAACCCAGGGCGCTGGCACCAAGAACAGCAGCATTGGCGTTCATGAGACCAGACACCAGGAACTTGGCCTTGTCCTTGAAGATCTTCAGGACAGCATTGTCGTATGCTTCCTTGATGGGCTTCATAATCAAATCGCCAGCCTTGCAGAGGCCACCGAAGAAGATGAATGCCTCAGGTGAAGAGAAGGCTGCAAAGTCGGCACAAGCCTCGCCCAGCATCTTACCTGTGAACTTAAAAATCTCGTTGGCAACCTCATCGCCCTTGCTGGCAGCAATGCTTACATCCAGAGACTCAATCTCCTCGATGGGCTTCTCGCGCAGCAGAGAAGGACGGTCTGTGGTGCTCAGAATCTCACGTGCTGTACGTGCAACACCTGTGGCAGAGCAGTATGCCTCCAAGCAACCCTTACGGCCACAACCGCAGGGACGACCGTTCTC
>CAMKTJ010000021.1 GCA_946415645.1 uncultured Prevotellaceae bacterium | reverse complement strand
CCCATCACCGAGAAAGAAGGAGAAGAACAAGCACAGGATTCTGTTGCCGCAGCAGAACAACCAGAGCCCACTAAGCCCACCTCATCTGCCAAGCAGATGAGGTTCCTGCCTGCTCCTGAGAAACGATAACCATAGCATTTAATTTCACAACCCTTAAACAAGACATACAAGAAATATAATGTACGCAGAAAGTACCCTTGTCATAGAAACCCTGATTGCCCTGTTCTTCTCAGCATTCTTCTCTGGAATGGAGATTGCCTTTGTATCGAGCAGCAAACTACGATTTGAGATGGAACGCGAGCAAAGGGGCTTCACCTCACGACTAATAGACACCTTCTACCGGCACCCCAACAATTTTATCTCTACATTGCTGGTAGGAAACAACATAGCATTGGTAGTATATGGTATACTGATGGCCGGGCTTATCAACAAATTCATCCTTATACCCTTAGGTGTGCACCACCCCGTCGGCGATTGTCCCAATGAGGTGATCTGCCTGCTTACCCAGACTATCCTGAGCACCCTGGTTGTGTTGGTAACGGGCGAGTTCCTGCCAAAGACTCTCTTTAAGCTAACACCCAACAAGATGATGAACTTCTTTGCCCTGCCCGCATACATCTTCTACATCATCCTGTGGCCCATCAGCAAATTCACCTCCGGCATCAGCAAGCTCACGCTTAGGATAATGGGACAGAAGGTGAAGAAGGCCGAGATGGAAAAGACCTTTACCAAGGTAGATCTGGACTATCTGATCCAAAGCAATATAGAGAACATAGAAGATGACAAGAAGATTGACGAGGAGATAAAGATCTTCCATAATGCATTAGGATTCAGCAACGTAAAAGTTAGGGACTGCATTGTGCCACGTACAGAGATTGATGCCGTTGACGAAGATACAGACCTGCTCATTCTAAGGAACCATTTCATAGAAAGCGGACACTCCAAGATTATCGTTTACAAAGGAGACATTGACAATATCACGGGTTACATTCATACAGCCGAGATGTTCCGACTGAAGGAGAACGACGACTGGCGGAAGAGCATCAAGGAAATCCCCATCGTACCCGAGACCATGAACGCACAGAAGCTGCTGAGCATCTTTACAGCACAGAAGAAATCCATGGCCGTGATTGTTGACGAATTCGGAGGAACCAGCGGCATTGTCACCCTCGAAGACCTGGTAGAGGAAATCTTCGGAGAGATTGAAGACGAGCATGACAGCACCAACTATGTGGCTCGCGACCTGGGCAACAACGAGTACCTGCTTTCTGCCCGTATAGAGATAGCCAAAGCCAACGAGCTGTTAGACCTGGATTTGCCCGAAAGTGATGAGTATCTGACTGTTGGCGGACTGATTCTGCATGAATACCAGAGTTTCCCCAAACTGAACGAAGTGGTAAAATTCGGGCAATACGAGTTCAAAATCCTGCAGAACACCACCACAAAGATAGAGCTTGTAAGGCTGAAAGTGCTTAATTAATTACACTTTTTCCCTATTATATAAGAGAGGTATAGATTTTTTTTCTTATCTTTGTACGCTAATTGTGAAAACAACAACAAATAAATAACTATAAAAAAATGGCAACATTACAAAAAATCCGTAACAAGGGAAAGATCCTTATCGCAGTAGTAGGTCTGGCCCTGTTCGCCTTCATTGCCGAGGAGTTCGTCCGCTCTCTCTCGTACACTCAGACAGAGAAGCACCAGAGAATCGGTAAGATTTATGGCGAAAGTGTCAACGTGCAGGAGTTCAATGCATTGGTTGACGAGTACACAGATGTTATTAAATTCACCAACGGTCTGAGTTCCCTGAATGACGACCAGTTGTCTTCCATCCGCGATCAGGTTTGGCAGACATACGTTAACCAGCAAATCATCGAGCACGAGTGCAAGAAGCTGGGTCTGACTGTTACCGACGCCGAGATTCAGGACATCATCAACAAAGGCAAGAACCCCATGTTGGCACAGACCCCCTTCCGCAACCAGCAGGGTGCTTTTGATGTTAACCAGCTGAAGCAGTTCCTGAGCCAGAAGGACGATGTAATGAACAACGCTGAATATGGTTCAGAGATTAAGGATCAGTACATGCAGATGTACAACTACTGGAAGTTCATCGAGAAGACTATCCGTCAGCAGACACTGGCTCAGAAGTACCAGTCACTGCTTGCAGGTACTATCGTCAGCAACCCCATCTGTGCCAAAGCTAACTTTGAGGGCCGTGCCAACGAGAGCGAGATTCTTCTGGCTGCGCTCCCCTACACCAGCGTCAAGGACGCAGACATCACCGTTGAGGATGCCGACCTGAAGGCCAAGTACAACGAGATGAAGGAAATCTTCCGCACCACTCAGGAGACTCGCGAGTTCAAGTACATTGATATCGCCGTTACTGCCAGCAAGGCTGACAAGGATGCTCTGCAGAAGGAGATGGAAGGTTACGCACAGGCTCTGAGCGAGGGCGCTGACCCTGCAAAGACCGTTCGCGAGGCTGCCAGCCAGGTTGCATATAGCGCACTCCCCGTTAGCAGCAAGTCTCTTCCCCACGATGTAGCTGAACTGCTGGATTCTATGGCAGCAGGCACTCAGGTAGGTCCTTTCGTTCACGAGCATGACAATACCATCAACGTTGTACGTCTTATCGAGAAGGTAAGCCGTCCAGACTCTGTTGAGGTTCGTCAGATTGCTGCTCCTGGCAAGGACATGGAAGCTGCAGAGAAGACTGCAGATTCTATCATGAATGCTTTGGCAGCCGGTGCCAACTTCGACTCTATTGCCAAGAAGTACAACCAGCCCGCCGAGAAGATCTGGATTACAAGTGCTCAGTACGAAGGTCAGACTTTGGACGAGAACAACCGCAAGTTCATCAATACACTTACAACTGCTGCTGTAGGTTCTAACAACAAGATCGTATTGGATGGTCAGGGTGTTGTCGTAGCACAGATTACAGACCGTCGCAACATCATCAATAAGTACGACGTTGCTGTTATCAAGCGTGCCATCGACTTCAGCAAAGACACTTACGGCAAGGCTTATAACGACTTCGCCAGCTTCCTGGCAGGTAACCCCAAGGCTGAGGATATCGAGGCTAACGCTTCTAAGGCCGGTTACAATGTTCAGACTCGCACAATGGCTAACACAGAGCACACTGTAGCTGGTGTTCACAGCACACGCGAGACTCTGCGTTGGATCTTCAACGAGGATACCAAGATTGGTGATGTTTCTCCCCTCTACGAGTGCGGCGACAACGATCATCTGCTGGTTGTAATGCTGACAGGCATCAACGAGAAGGGTTATATGAGATGGGACGACGAGCAGGTTAAGGCTTACTTGACAAGCGAAGTTCAGAAGGACAAGAAGGCTGCTAAGTTGCAGGAGAAGATGAAGGCTGCCAAGAACATTGCCGACGTAGCTAAGATGGAAGGTGCTGTTACTGACACCATCAAGCATGTTAACTTTGCCAACAACGCCTTTATCTCTAAGGTTGGTAACAGCGAACCCGCTCTGAGCGGTTCTGTTAGCGCTGCTAAGAAGGGCGACTTCAAGGCTGGCATCAAGGGTAACGGCGCTGTTTACGCTTACCAGGTACTGAACCAGACCAAGTCTGACGTTAAGTTCGACGTTAAGCAGGAGAAGCAGCAGGCTGCTCAGATGAGCATGCGTGCCCTCAGCGCTTTCACCAACGAGCTTTACTTGAAGGCTGACGTTCAGGACAAGCGTTACCTCTTCTACTAATCGCAAATACGAAAGAACAACAACAAGAGAGGGGCAGCCAATTGGTTGCCCCTCTCTATTTGCCAACCTTTCCGCAATTCGTTTCCACGTTACACAGAAGAAGTTTCTTGCACACCAAACGCCAGTACTCTGGTTAAAGGACTGCAGTACTCCCGTTAAAGGACTATAGTACTCTCGTTAAAGGACTATAGTACTCTCGTAGGAGTACTGGCACAAGTAGGGAAGATACCCATTGACAATCCATATTAGACGAGAAAGGGGGCAGCCAATCGGCTGCCCCCTTTCCTTGTTCTTATGATCTTCTGCGAATTAGTTGTTCTCAGGACGAAGCTTACGAACAACCTCAGCAGTACGCCACATTTCTGAATCGTGCAGAGCAGCAAGCTCCTTCTCCAAACCTACACGGTAGTCAGGCTTAGAGTTAGCATCGATAGAAATCTGAGCCTCGTTACCGCTCTTAACGCTTGCATACAGCTTCTCAACTACGGGCTTGATAGCATCGTGGAAGGGGCCCATCCAGTCAAGAGCACCACGCTGAGCTGTTGTAGAGCAGTTAGCGTACATCCAGTCCATACCCTTCTGAGCGAACAGAGGCATCAAAGACTGAGTCAGCTCCTCTACGGTCTCGTTGAAAGCCTCAGAGGGAGTGTGACCATTCTCGCGGAGCACCTCGTACTGAGCCAAGAGCAGACCCTGGATAGCACCCATCAGTGAGCCACGCTCACCTGTCAGGTCACTGGTAGCCTCACGCTGGAAGGTTGTCTCGAACAGATAACCGGAACCGATACCGATACCCAGAGCCAGTGTACGGTCAAGAGCCTTACCTGTAGCATCCTGGTAAACAGCATATGATGAGTTCAAGCCGCGACCCTCGAGGAACATAGTACGCAATGATGTACCAGAACCCTTAGGAGCAACCATGATAACGTCGATATCCTTCTGGGGAACACAACCTGTACGGTCATTCCATGTGATAGCGAAACCATGAGAGAAGTAAAGAGCCTTACCAGGAGTCAGGTACTGCTTCAGTGTAGGCCATACGCTCATTACAGCTGCATCAGAGAGCAGACACATAATGATGGTACCCTTCTGGGCTGCCTCCTCGATAGAGAACAATGTCTCACCGGGAACCCAACCGTCAGCAATAGCCTTCTCGAAAGTTTTACCCTGACGCTGACCAACGATTACGTTGAAACCGTTGTCACGCAAGTTGCAAGCCTGACCAGGACCCTGAACACCATAACCGATAACAGCGATGGTCTCATCCTTCAAAATCTCACGAGCTTTCTCCAAGGGAAACTCTTCGCGGGTCATTACCTCCTCGATAACGCCGCCAAAATTCATTTTTGCCATTGTTAGATTTGTTTTATGTGGATTATAATTTACTGATATTCTTTTATCTAATACCGTTTGCAAAGTTACAAAATAATATTGGAATATGCACTATCGGAAACAAATTTTTGCTTGACAGACCACTTCGCTTTCATTTTTCTTCACCTCTACGTCCGTTTCATTCTCATCAACGGGTTGGACGTAGAAGTTCAGCCTGTCACCCATATAGGACTCTGCCTTGTAGGCAATCTCAAATCTGTGGATGCTCTGCTTCTCGAATCTCTCTCGTGGGAACAAGTCCATGATGTGCTCTATGTACTTGATACTGTTGATGTGACCGTTTATGTCCACATCGCTGTAATACGTATCTATGGTACGCACCAGCTGAGCATCCTTGAAGCGGAACCTGCCGTGTCCGGCTATGGGACAGACATTCTCCTCGGGTGAGACCACGTAGTTCAGGATATCACCGTTATAGAGGCTTAGCAAGTCGCAAGGCTTGCGTGTTTCCATATCTATCATGGCCCATACACTGCGTGCATATCCGTAGGGCGTTCCGTCAGGCCTGAGGATGGCAAAGTTACGGTTGGTAAAGAGCTTCATCACACTCTCTACCCAAGTCTTCACCTGGGCATGCTCATACTGGCGAGGCATCTCCTCCATCTCTATGCTCAGTCGGCTCAGAACCCAAGTATAATGGTTCTCGTTGAGTGCTCCTATGCCCCACCCTCTCTTCTGGCTGTGGTTACCCGCAGCATTCAGCAGGTGGTTCCCCAGGATGCCCATGAAGATGCGTCCCGTGAAGTCCACATGAAAGGGCTCTACGTAGAATGGATGCGTGTCTATCTTTTCAAGCACATTCATGCATTATCCCTTTCTTCCTCGCGCTTTGCGATATACTGGTCAAGGCGTTCTACGCATGACTTGGTGATGGCAATGCGACCTGAGCGGACAAACTGCAGTACACAACCCAGATTGTCCAAGCACTTGAAGTGCTCCAGCACATCACTGGTCACACCCGTTTTCTCAACAGTAGTATATGTGGGATTAACCTCCACGATTCTGGCATCGAACCTACGTACAATGCGAGAAATCTCGGGGTTAGCCAATACAACGGGGGTTGAGAGCTTCAGCAAAGAAGTCTCCAGAATAAATATCTCATCCTCTAGGAAACAGTTAGCCTGCAGGACATCAATCTTCTTCTCTATCTGCTTGCAGAGCATCTCTGCCATTTCCTGCTTACAGAAACAGGTAATGGTGTATTTATGAACACCAGGGGTACTGGATGAACAAACGTTCAGCGATTCTATGTTCACCTGACGGCGTGTAAAGACAGCCGTAATCTGGTTCAGCACACCGGCATAGTTCTCTGAATATATAATTAATGTATAGAGAGTGAGTCCCTTGTGGTTAAGCAGAGAGCCCTCCTTGCCGGCTGTAGATCTGCGTGCTACAGCATTTCTAGAGAAAGTCTCATATTGTCCGTCACTCCTTACATCATCTGCCAGGGTAGCCTGACGCTGACGGGCCAGATTCTTCTCGTACGAGTCACGGTCAACAGAAGCGGCAGCCCTTACGGCAGCATCAAAGGATTCTGTTACGTTCTGCTCATCGCACTTTCCGCAGGTGTTGCAGTCGCCACACTCAGCAGCTCCATATTTCTTTTTATCTTCCATACCTCTTTACTTTACTTCCAACAACATCTCATCCACATTACCTCCTGGAGGTGTCATGGGCAACACATTGTCCTCTTCCATCACAGCACATTGCAGGATGTAAGGACCGTCAGTCTGCAGCATCTCCTGAATAGCGGCATCCAAGTCCTTCCTGTCGATGACAGTCTTGCAGGGGATACCATATCCGGCGGCAATCTTCTCATAGTCGGGATTCAGCATAGGTGTAAATGAATAACGCTTGTTGAAGAACATATACTGCCACTGGCGCACATTGCCCAGATAGTTGTTGTTCAGCAGAATCATCTTCACAGGGCAGCGCTGCTCCATGATGGTTCCCAGCTCCTGAATGGTCATCTGGAATCCGCCATCGCCAGAGAACATACAAACCGTTCTGTCAGGAGCGCCAAAGGTAGCACCTATGGCAGCAGGGATACCGAAGCCCATAGTACCGCAACCACCGCTTGTTACAACAGAGCGGGGCTTGGTGAACCTGAAGTAACGGCAACCGAACATCTGGTTCTGACCTACGTCCGTAACCATGATGGCTTCGCTGTTGGCTGCATCGCTCACCTTGCGCACTACCTCGCCCATCAGCAGAGGACCTTCCGTAGGATGCAAGGCCGGCTCTATTACCTTATTATATTCTTTCTCGTCGTAAGGCTTGAAGCTGTCTATCCATGCCTTATGCTTAGCCTTGTCCACCAGCTTGGTAATAGCAGGCATGGTCTGCTTGCAATCACCCAGGACAGCCAAATCCACCTTCACATTCTTGTTCACCTCGCTGGGGTCAATCTCCAGATGGATAATCTTGGCCTGCTTGGCATAGGTCTTCAGATTACCTGTCACACGGTCGTCAAAGCGCATACCAACGGCGATCAGCAAGTCGCACTGATTGGTCATCACGTTAGGAGCCAAGTTTCCGTGCATACCCAGACGACCCATATTCAGCGGATGATCTGAAGGAGCAGCAGAAAGTCCCAGGAAGGTTGTTCCGAAGGGAATCTGAGCCTTCTCGCACAAATCCAGCAGTTCCTTGTTTGCACCGGCCAACTCTACACCCTGCCCCACCAGCATAAAAGGCTTCACACTCTCGTTAATCATCTTGGCAGCCATTTCCACTGCACCTTCAGCAGGCTGAGGACAGGGGTTATAGCTACGGATGAAGTCGATGGTCTGAGGCTGATACTCTATCATTGCCGTCTGAGCATTCTTGGTAAAGTCCAGCACCACAGGACCGGGACGGCCACTGCTAGCGATAAAGAAGGCACGGGCAACGGCCCAGGCAATGTCCTCGGCTCTACGTATCTGATAGTTCCATTTGGTGATAGGCTGAGTTACGCCCACTACGTCCACCTCCTGGAAGGCATCTGTACCCAGCATGGCTGCTCCTACCTGTCCGCAAATAACAACCAGAGGTGTTGAGTCCATCAGAGCATCTGCCACACCTGTTATGGTGTTCATAGCACCAGGACCACTGGTAACAATGGCACAACCCACTTTACCGCTCACACGGGCATAGCCCTGAGCAGCGTGAACAGCAGCCTGTTCGTGACGTACCAGGATATGGTGTAACTTATCCTTATGATCATAGAGTGCATCATATGTAGGCATGATGGCACCGCCAGGATAACCAAAGAGCACATCTACTCCCTGATTCTCGAGGCTACGCATCATAGCCTCTGCACCAGATATAGTTTCTTTCTTCATACTAATCAATTATTCTTACACCGCCCTTGTCAGCACTTGCTACTGACTGGGCATAGGCCCTCAAGGCTTTACTTACAACTCTTTTGCGCTTCAGTGGCTGCTGTGGACGAGCGGCCAATTCTTCATCGGATAATTTTACATTGATGGAACGAGAGGGGATGTCAATGACGATGATGTCACCATCCTTGATCTTACCTATGTTACCACCACTGGCAGCCTCGGGCGAGATATGACCAATACTCAAACCGCTGGTACCGCCAGAGAAACGACCGTCTGTAATCAGGGCACATTCCTTACCCATGTGCATACTCTTGATGTATGATGTAGGATAGAGCATCTCCTGCATACCAGGACCACCCTTGGGACCCTCGTGTGTAATCACCACGCAATCGCCCTTCTTAACTTTACCGCCAAGGATTCCCTCGCAGGCATCCTCCTGAGAGTCGAAGCAAACGGCAGGACCCTCAAAGTGCCACAACTCAGGAGCTACACCGGCAGTCTTCACTACGCAGCCGTCCTGAGCAATATTTCCAAAGAGGACAGCCATACCGCCATCCTTGGTATAGGCATGTTCTAAATCACGGATACATCCGTTTGCACGGTCGGTATCCAAGCTTTCCCAACGGGTATCCTGTGAGCCCATCTTGGTAGAGAACTTGCCGGCAGGAGCACTGTGGTAGATACGGTCAGCCTCCGGATCAATGGTATCACCCGTAATAGAGTACTTCTTAATGTCCTCGCCCAGGGTCGCACCATTTACACGCTTGCAGGTCAAATCCAACAGATTGCCCTTAGCCAACTCGCCCAGGATACCCAGGATACCACCTGCACGGTTCTCCTCTTGGATAGAGTACTTCTGCCAGTTGGGAGCCAACTTGCATAGGAAAGGCACCTTACGTGAGAGGGCATCAATATCACTCATCTTAAAGTCCACACCACCCTCCTGAGCAACAGCTAGCAGGTGCAGCACCGTATTGGTAGAGGCTCCCATAGCAATATCCAAGGTCATGGCATTCAGGAAGGCCTGACGGGTAGCGATAGAACGAGGAAGAACAGAGTCGTCACCATCCTCGTAATAGGCAAAGGCATTCTTCACAATCAGCTTGGCTGCATCCTTAAACAACTGCACACGGTTAACGTGCGTTGCCAGGATACTTCCGTTGCCAGGCAGCGAGAAGCCCAAAGCCTCTGTCAAGGAGTTCATAGAGTTGGCCGTGAACATACCAGAGCAGGCACCACAACCGGGGCAGGCACTATGTTCTACAACTTCCAGTTCCTCGTCGCTGACGGTGGGGTCACCACCCTTAATCATAGCCGTAATCAGGTCGGCATTCTCTCCGTTCACCTTACCGGCCTCCATTGGTCCGCCGCTCACAAAGACGGCAGGGATATTCAGTCGCATGGCAGCCATCAGCATACCAGGCGTAACTTTGTCGCAGTTACTGATGCACACCATAGCATCTGCTTTATGTGCATTCACCATATACTCAACAGAGTCTGCGATAATGTCGCGTGAGGGCAGTGAGTACAGCATACCATCATGTCCCATGGCAATACCGTCGTCCACGGCAATGGTATTGAACTCAGCAGCATAGCATCCCAGTTTCTCAATCTCAGCCTTCACAATCTGACCAATCTCATGCAGATGGGTATGGCCAGGCACAAACTGTGTAAATGAGTTCACTATGGCTATGATAGGTTTGCCAAACTGTTCACGTTTCATACCGTTTGCCACCCACAGGGCACGGGCACCAGCCATACGACGCCCCTCGGTACAAACAGCACTCCTCAGTTGATGTTTCATATTGCTTTCTCCTTACCTTATTTTAATGAGGGGGCAAAATTAAGCAAAAAGTTGCTCATTTGCAACAATATACAGGATATTTCTGCCTATTAGGTAACAATTGTATATCTTTTCAGGCAAAATAATGTCTAATTATCGCTTGCCCGGCACACTGCTTCCTACTGGTAATTATTGTCTCCCAGATGCACTTCACGGCAGTGGAGCTGCTGAATCACGTGCCCTTTCACAAAGGTATTGCCGCAGATCTCTACGTTCTGGGAATCATGCAGCAAGATGGCCACAGGATGGATGCCCTCTATGCGGTTGTTACGTATTAGGATATGACTGTTTACATAAGGTGGCGTCTCGGGCGACTCAGTAGTGACCATAACGCCTGTAGCACGGTAGCCGTTGTCCGTTCCTGCACCCCGGATATCATTATCCTCTACCACCACATGCTCTACGGGGCCTGCCTCGTGCCAACTCAGCTCGGCACCCAGCTTGATGGCCGATAGGGTGCTGCGGCCTACGCGGTTGCCGCGTACCGCCACATCGCGAGCCTTCAAGAGGAAAGCCCTGCCATTGTTATAGTCCACAACATTGTCCAGTATCTGTACACGTGGGAAACGCGAGTAGTTGTACATCAGCAGTTGCTTGCAATCAGCCGTGGACAACGGATGGTCCAGGGTAACATTTACACACCACCCCTCAGTATCCACATCACATGCACGGGCAACGTAACGTCCCACCTTCTGCATCGTCCTGCAGTTCAGCAGAATAAGGGTATCTCCTACCAAAGGATAATCCAGTGCCTGAGCGTGCAGGTCGGCCCCCTCCACATGCACCTCTATTCGGCTGAGGTCCGATGCATCAGGTTTGATATGCCAAAAGTAGTTGTGAATATTCGTGCAGTCGTCGCCATTCCCTGCGAAGGTGGAATGGCTGATGGTCAGGTCGCCGCTGCATGATGTGAAGTGCGTGGCATCTGTGGATGTCGAGCTGACGCGGCCTTCTTCAGGAATGACGTTCAGGCTGTCTATCAGAATATCGTGGCACAAGTGTCCCACCACACCCATACCGGGATAGCTTCTGATGGAAAGGCCCCGCAGGGTTATATCCTCCGATTCGCGCAGCATCACGCACGGACGGTAATGTCCGCCGTAGCGAATTACAAAAACGTCGCCCACAGGTGGATGGACCTTCGATGATATGCGTACCAGCCCCGGCCGTAGCAGTGTTGCTTCCTGTATGCCTCCGTAGTAGAAATGCCTGCGTTCGCTGCTGTAGAAGTAATAGCGCCCCTGCACAATGCTGTCAATGTAGGTATACAGCGCAGAGTCGTACTCTATGTCGAAGTCCCTTTCTGATGTGCGAACCACCTTGCCCTCTGTGGCAGCAGGGCGACGATAAGTGATTTCCATGCCGGTCATTTTTACCCCTTTACAACCAACAAAGGAGAGCACCTGCATCCAGCCTTCCACCTCGAGTCGTGCACCTTTTGCCTCAATGGCGAGGTCTTCACAACCCGTAAAATCCAGGCCTGTAACGTAAGGCTTCTGCGGCTGAAAAAGTGCCCATTGCACCTCAAGGCCCCTACCCAAGGCTCCGCTGATGGCCCGTCGCTCTATGTCGATGGCCATTGGGTCATCCAACTGGTACGTACCGGCAGGAAAGAAAAGCGTTGTCTGCGGATGCTTACGGCAATAGGCAGCAGCACGCCTCAGCGCCTCCGTATCAGACTTTCCGTCATCAGGACGTGCCCCAAACTTCGCAACAGATACCGTACGCGCACTGACCTCAAGGGCCAGCAATAAGATGACAATCAGCACAAAAAAAATACGTTTTTCCATACCCCCCCTTTTTAGTCATGAAGATTCCTTGAACGCAGATAATCCAGCAAGAACTGAGGACGATCCGTCTGGATAATTCTTGCCCCCAGCACATCTATCAAATATCCATATCCATTATCTAAATCCTTCAGCGAAGCATCATCATCATGTCCGCCAGCCATCGTATCCCAGAGGGTATTATACCAGATAAGAGAACGTCCCTTCATGGTTTCCTTCAACTTTTTGGGAAGAGGATTGGAATCCAGTTTATACAATAGCTCAAAGGCCACAGGTTGCATATCGCAGATAAACTGTTCAATCTGCTCCTCAGCATTCTTGTTGTCAAGATTTACGATGGGCATATAGATAACATCTTTCAGGTAGTCACCATACAGTTCCTTTACCTTTTCCGCAGATGAGTTGCCCTTCATAACAATCTGCTTCGTGGTTCCTGTTTTCTTCATCAGTTCATAAACCTGTTCGAAGTATCGGTCAGCCTTATCTAGGTTCAGCATCACCTTACCCTTGGCACGCAGCAGTGCCTCCTCCAGCGTTGGCACATTATGGATGGTGCGAATGGCACATCCGTTTCTCAGCTTCAGCGTCCTTATATAAGCCAGCGTAGTATCCGCAATGGCCCCCTTGCCCGTTGTTGTACGGTTTAGCGTCGGGTCATGCATCAGAATTAGCTGTCCGTCCTTTGTGCGCTGCACATCCAGTTCCACGATATCTACGCCCATCTTAATGGCATTGTCGATGGCTTCCAGCGAGTTCTCCGGAAAGTTTCGCCAGTCGCCCCGATGCGAAACAACGATAACTGAACTTTGGTCACGAGTCATCAGTTTCTCCCTAATCAGAGAAACCCTATCCTGCGCAATTGCACTAACGGCAATCAGCGTCAGCAGCGATAAAAACAATTTCTTCATGGTCTTTCCAGTCTGATTAACGAAAACAAAACATTCGCCTGCAAAGATAGCGAATATTTTTCGGATACCTGGAAACAAAATACATATTAAATGGATTATTTTGTTGCCCCAAGCAAAACTATACGATTTGGACAAGCTAATTCTGATGTCATAGGAATAGTATGCGGAAAGTGCGGCCTATATTTGTGTTCAGATATATTTAAAAAGAAAATGTCTTACAAATTTGGACATGTTATTAGAGCTCCCAATGGCAATTATTAAGAGATAATTTTTTTCACTTAGGGGAATTTTTGTTGCATAATATAGCAGTAAAAAGCCCCATAATCTTCTTTATAGGATCGTTTTGGAAAAATATTTTACAGAAGTCATTTTCAACATCTACCTATCATATACCTAACATATACCTATCTTTAACGCCGACATCCATCGGCTCTCACGGCTAGTTTTTGAACAAGGGGACAATTTTTGCAAAGGGCGGTATATTTCGCTAACCACTAACCATTCAGGTCCCCCATTTAGCAGCCTCGGGAGTCTACACGTGTAGACTTGAGGAGTGTGCAAATGTAGACTCAAAACACTTATTATAAAATGCGCATTTGCCCCTTGTTCTTGAACCTAGAGGAAACCCTGAGGTATATCTGAGGTACTCCTTAGGTACTCTTTTTCTTCTTTGGTCCTACTCAGCAGGTATAGAAAAAGAGTCGTCACGAACCTGACAACTCTTCCGAACGAGGATAGTTTTAATTGGCAAAACAACTTGTTCTCTTTCAGAAGAAAAACGATCAGTACCCTGCAAGGTGTTGATTTTGTTTTTGTAACTTTGAGATTTTATCTCGAAGATACTTTCATTCTTGAATAAAAATAAATCTGTTTATTTTGTATTTCACTCACTTAATCGTAACTTTGCAGCGATTTTATATGATAAGATTACAAAAAGGATATGACAGAAAACAAATACATTACCGTAGCTTACAAGCTGTTTGCCCCTATGCAGGGCAATGAACGCGAACTTATTGAAGAGGCAACAGAAGAGCGCCCCTTCCAGTTTATCTCGGCATTGGGCATGACACTGGATGCCTTCGAGGCACAGATTGCGCCCCTGGCTCCCGGAGCTGAATTTGACATCAAGCTGAGCACAGAAGATGCATACGGCCCCTTTGTACCTGAGGCTGTTCAGAAGGTACCCGCCAGCATCTTCATGATAAACGGCAAGATTGACAAGCGTTACATTTATGAGGGTGCCGTAGTTCCCTTGCAGAACGCCGATGGCGAGCGCTTTAACGGTACCATCACTGAGATTACTGAAACAGAGATTACCGTTGACCTGAACCACCCTCTGGCCGGCAAGGAACTGAACTTTGTAGGTAAGGTAATTGAGAGCCGCGAAGCTTCTAATCAGGAGATTCAGGATGCCCTGAACGTCCTGACCGGTAGCGGCTGCAGCGGTGGCTGTGGCGGCTGTAGCGGTGGTTGCGGCAGTGACTGCGGAGGATGCGACAGCGGCTGCGGCAGTTGTGGCAATTCATAATTCTTAATTCATAATTCATAATTATAATTGTGAACACTTTCGGACAGATATTTCGCATAACCACCTTTGGCGAGAGCCACGGAGCAGCCGTAGGTGGTGTGATAGACGGCATGCCGGCAGGCATTGCGGTGAACGAGGACTTCATACAGCATGAGCTGGACCGCCGGCGCCCTGGGCAGAGTAAGCTGACTACAGCACGCAACGAGGCTGACAAGGTAGAGCTGTTGAGCGGCATCTTCGAGGGTAAGACCACCGGCCAGCCCATAGGCTATCTGGTGCGTAACACCAATCAACACAGCCAGGACTATGAGAATATGCGAAATGTATATCGCCCTAGCCATGCCGACTATACCTACATGCAGAAATACGGCATCCGCGACCACCGTGGTGGCGGACGTAGCTCGGCTCGTGAGACTATCAGCCGCGTTGTAGGAGGTGCCTTTGCCAAGCTGGCACTAAGACAGATGGGTATCAGCATTCAGGCTTATACTCAGCAGGTGGGCGATATCATTCTACCCGGAACATACAAGGATTACGACCTAACGCTGACAGAGACGAACGATGTGCGTTGCCCTGACTCTGCCTACGCCCAAAAGATGGCTGACCTAATAACAGAGATGAAATCTCAGGGCGACACCATAGGCGGTGTTATCTGTTGCGTTATAAAAGGTTGCCCCGTAGGACTGGGCGAACCTGCCTTTGACAAGCTGCATGCCCTCTTAGGTCATGCCATGTTGAGCATAAACGCTGTCAAAGGCTTTGAATACGGACAGGGCTTTGCCGGTGTTTCGGCACGCGGCAGCCAGCAGAACGACGTTATGATTCCCCTCCCCGACGGCAAGGTGGGCTTTGCCACCAACAACAGCGGCGGTATTCAGGGTGGCATATCCAACGGAGAGGACATTTACTTCCGTGTAGCCTTTAAGCCCGTAGCTACCCTATTAATGGAACAAGACACGGTAACAAAGGACGGAGAAGCCGCAAAACTGACAGCACGCGGCAGACACGACCCTTGCGTTCTACCACGTGCTGTCCCCATTGTTGAGGCAATGGCGGCCATAACCATATTAGATGCCGTCCTGCGCAACAGGCATTACAGCCTTTAATTATTTTCCTTCTTCTATTTGGTCTATGATCTTCTGAGCTGCATTCACAGTATTCCTGTGCATGTAGTAGCCTATGAGCAGACCTATGACAGCTCCCACAAGCAGTGGTAGTGCCATCAGCCAATGGTTCATACCGTCTGGCGCATTCTTCCACGCAAACTCATAGACAACCCAGGCAAGCCAGGGGATAAACAACGAGGGGGTGACATAGTACAGCCACTGGTTGTACTGCCTGCGAAACTTAGCCATAACCTTGGCTACGGTTGCCAAGTCCTCTGTCATCAGGTTCATACGGTCAACAGGCCTGTGTATATAGTACGTGGCAAATGAGCAGAACAACATCATAACGCAGGTAGCTATTACAAAGGCATTGCCAAGCGCTCCTGACATAGACAGTAATGGATACAACAGGATACAGAAAGCTGCACAGACAAAAGAAAAAATCTTTGTTTTATTGATAGCTGTAACCCTGGCACGCATGGTTTCACGGAGGAGATGATCATTGACAATTTCCTGATGGTCTAGTTTTTGTTTGAGCAGCGCAATCTGATTACGCATCTCTTCAAAGTTCATTTCTTCCATAGTTTATCTTTGTTTCAATTTTTCTTTAATACGGACAAGTTTCACACCCACGTTCTTGACACTGATTCCCACTACATCGGCAATCTCCTCGTAGCTCATACCTTCCAGCCACATCATCACCAAGGCACGGTCTATAAGGTCGAGCCGCTGAATGCGTTCGTGCAACTGACGGACCTGCTTGGTCTCGTGATCCTCGTCGTCATAGAGGTTAATATTCATAGACAGAGGCACTTTGCTACCCTGTCTGCGCTTCTTGCGGTCGGCAGAGATACAGGTATTCATGGCTACACGGTAAATCCATGTGCTCAGCTTACTCTCGTTGCGGAAAGACTCGAAGCCTTTCCACAGATTGATGAGCGTCTCCTGAAAAAGGTCGCTCACCTCGTCTGCATCATTAGAGAACATATAGCACACTGTATATATAGTGCTCTTATTCTCTCTGACCATCCGCGAGAACTCTTGTTCCTTAATATCCATAGCGCTATGTTATTTCCGTTCTTATGACGCAAGTAGCCACCGATTTGCTACAAAAATTTTCCACCTTTTTCACCCTACTTCTGGTACACGCGCACATAATCAATCTCGTAGCGCATGGGGAAGTCAGCCGGATTGAACTGTTTGACGCGTGTATCAAGTGCCAGATTGAGCAGCAGATACTGCGGACTATGGAAGGGATTGATACCCGTTCCGCGAGCCTTTCCGTTGATGGTGCGCTTCAAATCAACCTGATTCAGCAACTCATCGTCAAGATAAAGACGGATGTAATCCGCATCCCAATCCATTCGCCATACATGGAAACGTGTTGCCCATGCCGGGTCACGGTCTGTAAAATGAGTAAGGGGGGTATAAGAGGAATCCCACTGGGTATCTTCCTCGGTATCCCCGGCCCAGCAGGCATTAGCCAGAATGGTAGGCTTACCCTGGTACTGATAATACTCCAGCATATCTACCTCTCCGTTTGCAGGCCAGGGAAGATCACTTCCCAAAAGCCATATGGCTGGCCAGGCTCCCTTGCAGACGGGGATACGGGCGCAAACCTCTACCCTACCATACAGAAAAGAGTACTTACCCTTGGTTATAACGGAGGCACTGGTCCACTCTACCCACTCACGACTGGTACGCCAGTTTGACTCATCCTCTTTATAGGCAGGACATGGGAATGCAGCCTTACGGGCCTCAATCACCAGTTTACCATCGCGCTGAAAAGCATTGTCAGGAGTGTACCATTGTTCTTCATAGTTACGGACGAAGCCTTTCTCGAAGTCCCACTTCTCGGAATCCAGACTTCCATCTTCGTCAAATTCATCGTGCCAAACAAGACGCCAACCGCCCTTAATAGTCTTAGGGGCTTGGGCTGTTACCTGTGTCGGCCAGTTACGAAAGGCTACAAGGCCTAGGACCGCTATTCCCAACAGGCAGTAAAATTTGTTCTCCAACAATTGATGCATCAGTTTTTTTAGTTTCATAAACAAGCTTTTTTATAGTTGAGAAAATTCTAATGAAATACAAAAGTATGCATTATTTCCGAAAAACCAACCATTCTTTTCTTTTTTTTCATAACTTTGCAACAACTTACCTAAAGAAAAAGAGAAACATGAGACTTACGCACATAGCCATCTTTGTTTCTGGCAGCGGCTCGAACTGCGAGAATCTGATTCGCCACTTCGAACATTCTGACGTTGCCCAATGCACTTTGGTCGTCAGCAACAAACCCGATGCCTATGCTTTGGTGAGAGCAGAAAAAATGGGCGTCCCTACAGCTGTTGTCACAAAGGAGGAACTGAACAATCCAGAAGTGATGCTGCCCCTGTTGCAGAAACACGTCATCGACTTCATTGTCCTGGCTGGATTCCTGCCGCTGATTCCCCTCTATCTGGTAAACGCATTTCCACGTTGCATCATCAACCTACACCCTGCCCTTTTACCCAAATACGGTGGAAAAGGTATGTGGGGACACCACGTACACGAGGCAGTCAAGGCCGCAGGTGAGACAGAGACAGGTATGACCGTTCACTACGTTACTCCCGTCTGTGATTCAGGCGAGATAATTGCCCAATACAAGGTTGCCATCCTTCCAACCGACTCTGTTGATGATATTGCAGCAAAAGAACACCAGCTGGAGATGGAATACTTCCCCAAGATTGTGGAAGAACTGATTAGTGGTTAGGGGTTAGGGGTTAGAGATTAGCGGTTAGCGGTTAGGGGTTAGAAAACCCAATAATCAATAACCTTTCAAAGAATATGTCAAAGCAAAAGATATACAATAGTGCACAACTGATTGAGCTGATTGGGCAGATAGGCTTCCTGCCTCTACTGGACAGTGGTATCAGGGGATTCTCGGCCGAAGAGATGGTTGACGAGGAATGCAGATATGTTGCCTTACCAGACGGGGGCTGGGACTGGCCTCTATGGAAATGGAAAGGCGAAATCATTACAGAAGGCGGACATGTCTATGGCAAGTTCTTTGCAGGCAAGGCTGGCTTTATCAGCCGGGAGTGGTGGCCACACTTCTGCAACTACCGTCGCAGTACCCGTCCGGCTCCTACGGAAGGAAGCATAGAAGAGACCATCCTTCTGACCCTGGAAGCCAACAAGAGCCTCATCACCCGTCAATTACGTGCAGCCTGCGGCTTTGACGGCCCCAAGATGCGTAGCAAATTTGACGGCTATGTTACCCGACTGCAGATGGCAACACGCATCGTAACAGAGGATTTTGTCTATCCCACAGACCGCCATGGCCGTAACTATGGCTGGGGATGGTCTTTGCTTACAACACCTGAACTACTACACGGCAAGGATGCCTGCCAATGCGACCGCTCGCCCCAGGAATCCTTTGAACTTATATGCCAGCAGCTACGTACTATCTGTCCGGAAGCTACAGAAAAGCAGATAACAAAGCTGCTGAAATAAGCTGAATCCCTACCGAATAACTTCTATCTGATTTCAACGAACAAAGGCAGATGGTCTGAGTATCCGCCTTTGTAAGCAGGACCTTGGAATGTTCGCCAAGGCACTCCTTTCTCTGTCAGGAGAAACGGGAAATTAGCCACATGGGCACGAGGCTCACAACAATCCAGCATAGAGGGTGAGACCAGCATGTGGTCGATAAAGCCCCAAAGCCCCTGATAGCAATAGGTACCCTGCGCCTTCTTCAATTCCTTGCGTTTCTGAGGAATCAGACTGACAAGGCGTTGCTGGATGGGTCGGAAGACAGGATCGCCAGGCTCTGCATTGAAGTCACCCATCACCAGAACACGCTGCCCTTGCAGCTTATCTAGAGCCATACAGAGTGTCTCTGCCGCCAACATGCGGTTCTGCGTACTGCTCTTGCTATCTCCTGCCCTACTGGGAAAATGGAGCATAAAAACATGAAGCAGAGAATCCGTACGGGTGAGATGCCCCCATACATGCAGTATATCACGGGTAGGACGCAATCCATACTCGGCAGAAGGAACCGTTATAGACTCAATGCCCTGCAGACGAAAAAGACTGGGTTGATAAAGCAGACAACAATCTACACCTCGGAGGTCGGGACCCTCGGTATGCACGTAGCTGTATTTGGCAGCACGCAAAGGACTACGAAGGGTAAGGTCGCGCAAGACGGTATCGTTCTCTACCTCGCACATACCCACCATCATAGGCCATCCGCCCTGTTCTGCCACAGCGGCTATCACACGCGAGATATTATCCAACTTACGCCAATAGCGCCAAGGCGTCCAATGATAAGAGCCTTCAGGAAGGAAATCCCAGTCGTTCTTCAACGAATCATGCTGCGTATCAAAAACGTTCTCCACATTGTACCACATGATTTTCTGTGCCCCAACCAGAATCCGGGAAGCAGCCCAAAAAACAACCAGCAAAAGAAAGAAACGCCTTGCCATAACAACGGTTAGAAAACAGATTTCGAGTATTTCTTTAGTTCAGCCCGCAACAAAAGAGACTTACCCGCTGTGGCCTCATCCAGCAACGCCCAGAAACGAGGACCGTGATTCATCTCCACCAAATGAGTCAGTTCGTGCTGCATGACGTAATCCTGCAGGTGAGGCGGAAGGAGCATCAGGTACAGACTAAGACTAATATTACCCTTACTGCTACAGCTGCCCCAGCGGGTACGGCTTTTGCGGATGCTGACCTTCTGAAAACGCAAGCCTCTGGCAGCTGCAAGAGACTGCAGACGCAACGGAAGAGTGAGTTGAGCCTGCTTACGCAGTGCCTCTATCTGTTCGGGGGTGAAGTGCTGTTGGTGGGAACGATGCACTAACGCACGCTCCTGCATAGCTTTCAGACGAGGGCGCAATTGTTCTATAGCCCTGAGCAAATCCGAGTGACGAGCCCTGACAGGGAGGGTACACACAAGGCCCTCTTCCGTACAACGGAAAACAAACCGTCTGGCACGACTATTGCTTCGCAATTTTATGCGACCAAGCTCTCTATCCTCGACAAAAACAACCGTTTCTTCCATTTTGCGGCCCAAAATTACAAAAAAGGAACAAGAAGAACGTTAAAAATCTGTTAAAGAAACAGAAAGAATATAGTAATCTTGAGGGTAATTTGTATTTTTGTTTGGTGATAACCAGCCCGTTATTCTTCAAAAGTAATGATTGAGACTTTAGACCTAAGAAACAAAGCCGATGAACAAAACTATCCTTATACTAACATGCTGGCTACTGGGATTAGTATCCGGAATGGCTCAACAGCGCAAGATGGAAGATGTGCAACATATTGCCGACTCCATACTTAACGTTCCCACAAGACGGGGAAACCAAGCACGAGCAAAGAAAGCCAAGACACATCGGATTATTTCTGCATCCAAGCTGCTGGATAACCAGCAGGATGCTTTCTATGTTTGCGATGCTGGAGCTGACGGTTTTGCCGTTATCTCGGCCGACGAAAGGATGACTCCCGTCTTGGGCTTCTCGCAAACAAAGGGCTTTGACGCAGACAACATCCCTGCCGGCATGCGGGAACTGTTAAATAGCTATGCCAAGGAATACGAGGCACTGACAAGCGGCAAGCCTCTAAGGCTGACAAGAAGAAACACAGAAGGCATACAGGAACAGGTCGGTCCTCTGCTGACTACAGAATGGGGACAAGCCGCCCCCTTCAACAACAGGTGCCCCGAATGGCAAGGAGAACGCTGCATCACAGGATGCGTTGCCGTTACGACAGCTCAGACCATGCGGTACTACCAGTACCCAGACTCTGCCAAAGGCGAGGTTGACTATGCAACCCAAAGCTTAGGCATACCCATCAATGAAGACCTTTCGAACTTTCATTTCGACTGGCCCAACATGCGCAACCAATACTACAATGGTGCCTCCGAGACAGAGAATAACGCTGTTGCCGAATTGCTTTATGCCTGTGCCGCAGCAGCAAAGATGAACTTTGGTCTGAAAGGAAGTTCTGCCAGCAGCACTAACCAAGTGAACGCACTAGTAGAGAACTTCGGCTACGACCCGGACATTGCCAACATCCAAAAGGATTATATGACTACCAACGAGTGGCAGACGCTGATGCTAAATGAGCTGAACGCAGGAAGTCCACGCCCCATCATCTATGCAGCCGTATCACCCGTAGAAGGCGGACACTCCTTTATCCTTGACGGCTACAAGGCTGATGAGGACGGATATCCCTTCTACCACGTCAACTGGGGTTGGGAAGGATACTGCGACAATTACTTCAAGCTAAGCAGCTTGGATGCTGACGGTGTGGAGTTCTCGAAGGAACATGAGGCCATCATTTTCATCCAGCCAGACAACGAAAAGCAAGATAACGGATACTTCTTGCAGGCCAATGATGTAGTTCTCTCCACAGCCAGAATCAATCCCAAACTACCTATTCTCTCTTTCGATGTAACAATGAAACTGTACAACTTCAGTTACAAGACATTCACAGGCAAAATTGAGGTATATCTGGAAAGCGAGAACGGAACAGAGACCCTTGTTGGAACCAGCCAAAAGATAAACGGCCTTCCCTTCAGCTACGGCTTCACTAACAATTTCTCCATCAAGGCAACTTTACCTCATACCATAGGAGAGGGTGACTATACAGTGGTTATACGTAGCAAGGCAAGCAATAGCGAAACATCAGAGACAGTAACCTATCCATCGCCCCAAATACTTACCGTTACTTCCGTCACAGAAAGCTATACACCTAACATCATGGTTTCCGACTTCATGAATGTAGGCGAGGATCTAGAAGATCTCTCTGTTGCTGTAAGAGCCTCATGGCCCATGAACTTTGCCCCCAAAACCTTCACAGGAACAATACGTATGGCTGTAGCAGATGACGAAGGCAATATCCTTGCCAAATTCGGAGACGTTGCCAATATAAGCAATCTGACGTATGGCTACTACCTGCAGAAAGCATACACCTTTACAGGAGAACTACCCGACTACCTGGAGGACGGCAAGTACCGCCTCTATCTGGCAGCCAACCAATCCGGCTATCTGGAATGGGGAAAGGTAACAGGATATAAGATGGAATCCGGAAAATTCCAGGAAGAGATCTACATCCCCTTCTGGCTGGAAGATGGCAAGATTATCTACCACAAAGGTGGAGATGAGGAATTGCCAAAAGACACCTCTAACATACAGGTAACGAACATGGAAGTTATAGCCTTCAACCCTAAGACAAGACACATAGAAATGCAGATGACCAACCTGGCAAACTTTGGGGATAATTCGTTTATTGGACAATTATCTATGATTGCCTACGATGAAGCCAACACTTTGGCAACCGCTTTTGGAGAACCTCAGAAAATAAGCTCCCCCATCGCACATTATCAATTTTCAAGCAGAATTTTTAACTTCAGCGGCAATCTGCCAGAAGAACTGGAAGATGGCTGTTATACCGTTAGGATTGCAGCCAGACAAAACGGATGCCAAGGATGGAGCCCAATAAAAGGATGGGAATTGCAAGGAAACTACATCGCAAAACAAGACATCGACCTTGCCTTTGGCTTCATCATTATGAACAGCAAAATGTACAAAGTAGAAACAGACGGGCTGATGAATCCTGTTGAACAAACAGAGCAGGGCCCCGCATATAATCTGAATGGCCAGAGAATCAGTTCACAACAAGGAAAAGGCATCTATATCATCAATGGCAAGAAGGTGGCAAAATGAGATTTTACCCCAACATAGTTGGGTAATTGTAAGAATTGTTGTACCTTTGCACCCACTTTATAAAGGTTAGAAACAAAATGAATATACTGGAACTGAGCGAACAGGAGATTGTTCGCAGAAACAACTTACAGCAACTGCGCGACCTGGGTATCGACCCCTACCCCGCAGCAGAATATCCCGTAACAGCATGGAGCACAGACATCATAAAGGACTTCGTTGACCTGCCCATCATTGGCAAGGACGAGGAAGGCAATAATGTTCGTGAGACAGCCACACCCGAGAACAGCCCCGTAGTTAGCGTGGCTGGTCGTATAATGAGCAAGCGTATCATGGGTAAGGCTGCTTTTGCCGAATTGCAGGACTCCAAAGGCCGTATCCAAGTTTATGTGCAGCGTGATGCCATCTGTCCCGACGAGAACAAGGACCTCTATAATATCGTCTTCAAGAAGTGCCTGGATTTGGGTGACTTCATTGGTGTAAAGGGTTATGTATTCCGCACTAAGACAGGTGAGATTAGTGTTCACGTTCAGGAGATGAAAGTACTGAGCAAGAGCCTGAAGCCCCTGCCCATTGTCAAGACTGATGCTGAAGGAAATGTATTCGATTCATTCGACGATCCTGAACTCCGTTATCGTCAGCGCTATGTTGACCTGATAGTAAACAACGGTGTTAAGGAAACCTTCCTGAAGCGTGCCACTATTATCCGCACCATGCGTAGCATCTTGGACAATGCAGGCTATACAGAGGTTGACACTCCTATTCTGCAGAACATCCCCGGCGGTGCCAGTGCCCGTCCCTTCATGACACACTTCAATGCTCTGAACCAGGATATGTACATGCGTATAGCTACAGAGCTGTACCTGAAGCGTCTGATTGTAGGCGGTTTTGAAGGCGTTTACGAGATGGGCAAGAACTTCCGCAACGAAGGTATGGACAAGACCCATAACCCCGAGTTCACCTGCATGGAGCTGTACATCAGCTACAAGGACCTGAACTGGGGTATGACCTTTACAGAGAATATGCTGGAGCAGATTTGTACAGCTGTTAATGGTAAGCCTGAGGTTGAGATTGACGGCAAGGTTATCTCTTTCAAGGCTCCCTTCCGTCGTCTGCCCATTCTGGATGCCATCAAGGAGAAGACCGGTTACGACCTCTATCCCATGAACGAGGATGAGATCCGTGAGGTTGCCAAGAAACTGAACATAGAGGTTGACGAGACCATGGGTAAGGGTAAGCTCATTGACGAGATCTTCGGTGAGACCTGCGAAGGTACCTTCATCCAGCCCACCTTCATTACCGACTACCCTGTTGAGATGTCACCCCTTACAAAGATGCATCGTAGCAAACCCGGTCTGACTGAGCGCTTTGAGTTGATGGTAAACGGAAAGGAGTTGGCTAATGCCTACTCAGAGTTGAACGATCCCATCGATCAGGAGGAGCGCTTCAAGGAGCAGATGCGCTTATCAGAAAAGGGTGATGATGAGGCCATGATCATTGATCAGGACTTCCTGCGCGCCCTTCAGTACGGTATGCCTCCTACCTTTGGTATAGGAATCGGCATCGACCGTCTGGTAATGCTGCTCACTGGTAAGTTCCAGATTGGTGAGGTAATGCTCTTCCCACAGATGAAGCCCGAAGTGAAGGCTCCACGCGACAAGGATGAGCTGTTCCTTGAGAAAGGCATCCCCGCCGAGATTATCCCCATCCTGCGTAAGGCAGGATACAACTTGGTAAGCACACTGCAAGGTGTAGCCCCTGCCAAGATTCAGCAGCAGATTATAGAAATTGTTAAAAAATATAAGCTGGAAATTGAGAAACCCAGCCAAGATACGATAGCAACTTGGACAGTTTAGGAAAAATAGCCGTATTGGGCGGAGGTAGCTGGGCAACCGCTATAGCCAAAATGCTGTTGGAGAAGAACGACAGCATTTGGTGGTATTTGCGCAGAGACGACCGTATTGAGGACTTCAAGCGTCTAAAGCACAATCCCGCCTACCTGACCAGTGTCCTGTTTGATGTTAAGAGAATCAACTTCAGCAGCGACATCAACGAGGTGGTAGAAGAGGCTGACACGCTTATATTTGTCACTCCATCGCCCTATCTGAAAGGACATCTGCGCAAACTTCATACCAGACTGGATAACAAGTTCATTGTTACTGCCATCAAGGGTATTGTACCAGACGAGAATGTTATATGTTCTGACTACTTCAATCAGGAATATAACGTACCCGAAGAGAACCTGGCAGTAATAGGCGGTCCCAGTCATGCCGAGGAGGTTGCCATGAACCGTCTTACCTATCTTACCATAGGATGTGCCGACCAGAAAAAGGCCGACGCATTTGCCCAGATGCTGGCCAGCGATTATGTCAAGACCAGCACCAGCAATGACGTAATAGGAATTGAATATGCTTCAGTTCTGAAGAATGTATTCGCCATAGCGGCAGGTATCTGTCACGGACTGAAGTACGGAGACAACTTCCAGGCCGTCCTTATCAGCAATGCAGCCCGCGAGATGAAGAACTTCCTGAATACCATCTACCCCATTGAACGTAACATTACCAATACGGTTTACATGGGCGACCTTCTGGTTACAGGATACTCTCATTTCAGTCGAAACCGTGTCTTCGGTACCATGATCGGACAAGGCTACAGCGTGAAGAGCGCACAGTTGGAGATGGAGATGGTTGCCGAGGGTTACTACGGCTGTAAATGTATGAAGGACATCATACAGCACATTGGCGTTGATATGCCTATTGTTGATGCTGTGTACAACATCTTGTACGAGCGGGCCCGTCCTGAAAGAGAGATCAAGAAACTGTGTGAGGTGTTAAGCTGACATTATCCTTCTTTTATATATAAGGTATAGGTAATTGCCGCTATAACACGGTCACATCACAGATGTTATAAGGATTATTTCAACAACAAAGGTTTAAAGGTTATATATTATGATTAAGTTAGACATCTCAAAGGCATTGGTTAGTGCCGATAAAGTTGCTGCCTTCGAAGGCAAAATAGCAGAGACACAGCAAGCATTGGAGAACGGCACATGTGCCGGTAACGATTTCCTGGGTTGGTTGCACCTTCCCAGCAGCATCACTGCTGAGTTCATGACTGAACTGCAGGAGTGTGCTCAGACACTGCGCGAGAACTGCGACACCGTTGTCGTAGCTGGTATCGGTGGTTCATACCTGGGTGCACGTGCTGTGATTGAGGCACTGAGCAACAGCTTCCAGTGGCTCACCAACAACGGAGAGAATCCCACCATTCTGTTTGCCGGTAACAACATCGGCGAGGATTATCTGTATGAACTGACAGAATATCTGAAAGACAAGAAGTTTGGTGTTATCAATATCAGCAAGAGCGGTACTACCACCGAGACAGCTTTGGCTTTCCGTCTGCTCAAGAAGCAGTGCGAGGAGCAGCGTGGCAAGGATGTGGCACGCAAGGTTATCGTTGCTATTACAGATGCCAAGAAAGGTGCTGCCCGTACTTGCGCTAACAAGGAGGGTTACACCAGCTTTATCATTCCCGATAATGTAGGTGGTCGCTTCAGCGTTCTTACTCCTGTTGGTCTGCTGCCCATCGCCGTAGCTGGCTTCGATATTACCAAGTTAGTAAAGGGTGCTGCCGACATGGAACAGGCAACAGCGCCCAGTGTTCCTTTCAGCGAGAATATCAGCGCCCAGTACGCAGCCGTACGTAACGCTCTGTATCAGGAGGGCAAGAAGATTGAGATCCTGGTGAACTTCCAGCCCAAGCTTCACTTCATGAACGAATGGTGGAAGCAGCTCTACGGAGAGTCTGAAGGTAAGGAAGGCAAGGGTATCTTCCCTGCTGCTGTAGACTTCAGCACCGACCTCCACTCTATGGGTCAGTGGATTCAGGAAGGTGAGCGTACCATCTTCGAGACCGTAGTAAGCATTGAGGAGCCTGAGCACAAGCTGCTCTTCCCCAGCGACGAGGAGAATCTGGATGGCCTGAACTTCCTGGCTGGCAAGCGTGTTGACGAGGTGAACAAGATGGCTGAGCTGGGTACACAGTTGGCACACGTTGACGGTGGTGTTCCCAACATGCGTCTGATTGTTCCCCGCCTCGACGAGTACAACCTGGGTCAGATTATCTACTTCTTCGAGAAGGCTTGCGGTATCAGCGGTCTGTTGTTGAACGTTAACCCCTTCAACCAGCCCGGTGTGGAAGCTTACAAGAAGAATATGTTTGCCCTCCTTGGCAAACCCGGATACGAAAAAGAGACAGAAGCTATTAAGGGAAGACTTAACAGTTAATTCAAAATTCAAAATTAAAGATTCAACTAGGGCTTCGCAATGAACGAAACATTGAAAGGTGAAGAATCCTGCTATCGTGACATGGAGGAAAATCCTCTTATCACCAAAGCACTCAACTTTTCCGTTCGTATCGTTAACCTATAGTGTTTGAGAGAAGAACGACACGAAATGGTAATGAGCAAACAGGTTCTTCGAAGTGGGACGTCCATTGGTGCTAATGCCAGCGAAGCAATAGCTGCAGAATCTAACGATGACTTTGTTCATAAACTAACATTTCCTTAAAAGAAGGGAACGAGACAAAGTACTGGATCCTGTTACTACATCGTACTGGTTATATTACGGATGATGAATTCTCTTCTTTATTGGCAGATTGTCAGGATCTGCGAAGAGTAATTGGCTCCATCATCAGTACAACCAAACGCAAAAACTATAGCAGTTCATTAACAAGGAGGTTATTTTGAATTTTGAATTAAATAATTTTGAATTAACAGGACGGTTAAAAGCCGTCCTGTTTGATATGGACGGTGTGCTGTTTGACAGCATGCCGAACCATGCTTACGCCTGGAGTCATGCAATGACAGAATTTGGTCTGGCCATGACACCCGAGGAAGTGTATATGAACGAAGGCCGGACAGGCAGTGCCACCATCAACATGCTGGCACAACGCTTCTGGGGCAGAGATGCTACAGAAGAAGAGAAACAGTTCATCTACGCATCCAAGAGCAAGGTATTTAACTCATGCCCTGAAGCAAAGCCCATGCCAGGTGCCCTGGAAACACTCCAGGCCGTCAAGGCAAAAGGTCTGAAGATTGTATTGGTTACTGGCAGCGCACAGACTTCCCTCTTAGAGAAGCTGGAGCGTAGCTACCCGGGCTTCTTCCATCAAGAATTGATGGTGACAGGCTTTGACGTCAAACTGGGCAAGCCCTACCCCGAACCTTATCTGAAAGGTTTGCAGAAAGCCGGTATTAAACCAGAGGAAGGCATTGTTGTGGAGAATGCGCCCTTAGGTGTACAAGCGGGACATGCTGCCGGCATCTTCACCATAGCAGCTAATACAGGTCCATTGAAAGATGAAGTGCTAAAAAATGCCGGCGCAGATATTGTACTGCCCGGCATGATGGATGTAGCCAAGTTCTTTTCAGACTGACGTATCGTCTTCCTCCATATCCGGAGCCGTATCAGGCTCCAATGTAAAACTTGCGTCAGGACCAATTGTAAGCACAAAGGGCGTCAGCATATCACTCTCCGGGAAACTAACACAAACGCCAAAGGTGAGTTTTCCTTCTTTGGCAGACATAAATCGGAATCCGTCAAGGATACCGTTCTTACGGAAGTTATCATCCAACTGTGAAGCGAACGAAGCCTTCGTAAAACGACGGCGGAAGAAATTACCTCCGTCCTTGAGGATTGTCAGGTCGTAGTAATTATCCACAAACTTATCGCCATTCTCATCTACCACCACCTTCAGTGAATCATCAGCCTGGCGGTGAATGGTGTACACATACAAATGACTTCCCAGGGTAACACTGTCCGTAAGGTTATATTCCTTCATACGGTGTTCACTTACCTGTTGTTCAGTCCTTGCCAAATCCTTCCCGTCAGTCTGCCCCTTCTTATCAACGCAAGAACAGAAGACAGATGTAATCAGGCAGATGTATAAGAAACTTTTTGATTTCATAACTTAACCTTTTTCTTAGCCCCCTTAGACTCATTCTGTACATGGTCTAAGGCTGTTACTACGTAAACATATGGCGAACTTCCTCCCTGATAGGTCAGAGGGAGATTCGTCTCACGAGTAATACAGAGGATATGAGAGGGATCCTCCAGATTTATCTTCTCGCCTTTTATGAAACGGTATACAACATACTGCACAGCCTCATCCATAACGGTCTTGGCCTTTGGAGCTGTCCAGAAGAGGATAGGTCCGTCCTCAGTCCAGATGATAGCAGTCTTACGAGGCTTGCCGGGAGCCTTGTTGTCAATCCAAGGCATCTTAGGCTGCAATGCAGGAGTGCTGTGGTAAACCTGCTGCAACATGGTTCCGTAGTTGCCGGGATTCTCGCATACGGCAGCAGCGTACCACTGGCAACTACCGAAGATACCAGGCAGACTGCGCTGAAGCATATACTTGCGAGGCATCTGATGAGAAGCAGGATTCTGAGGATCCGGAGCCTTTACAGTACGTAACACATCCTGTCCGATATAAAGAGGACGACGACCGGCATGGGCACTCCACCAGTTGATCAGCGTTTCATAATCTGCGGCACTGTGACCAATCTCCCAGTATAGCTGAGGAATATTGTAGTCCACCCATCCGTTTTCTACCCACTTCAGCACATCAGCATAGAGGTCATCATAGTTCTGCAAGCCGTTGGTGGCACTGCCGTTGGGATCATTCTTCTGATTACGGTAGATACCGAATGGAGAAACGCCGAACTTAACCCAAGGCTTCACTTCCCTAATCTGACGGCACATCTGCTCTACAAACTGATTTACATTCTGACGACGCCATTCAGCGCGGTCCATTCCACGTCCGTAAAGAGCATAGGAGTTATCATCCGGGATAGCCAAGCCAGCCACAGGATAAGGATAGAAGTAATCATCGATATGAATACCATCTACATCATAGCGACGGACAATGTCGCAAGCCACCTGACAGATGTAGTTACGGTTTTCAGGATAACCTGGATCAAAGAGCATCAGCCCGTCATAATCAAAGAAGTGATTAGGATGGCGGAAGTACTCATGTGTGTTGGCCAAAGCCATAGTTCCCTTGGTCTTGGCACGATAAGGATTAATCCAGGCATGCAGTTCCATCTGGCGGGCATGACACTGCTCTACCATCCACTGCAAGGGATCCCAATAAGGATTGGGAGGTGTACCCTGCTGTCCTGTCAGATAACGGCTCCATGGCTCCAACTCACTGGGATACAGGGCATCGCCCTCGCATCTTACCTGAAAGAAGATAGCATTGATACCATCCTTCTGAAGTTCGTTCAGCTGACTTGTCAATACCTGTTGCATACGGTCACGACCCATGCCCTGAAACTGACCATTAACACTCTGAATCCAAGCTCCTCTAAACTCCCTCTTGGGATTTTGAGCTACTGCCGATACTGCTATAAGAAGCAGCAGAATAAACCATTTGTTCTTCATATCGCCACAAAAATACAAAAAAAATCTATACATTTCCTAATAATATACGTTCTTTTTATATAAATCCAATTGTTCTTCGCTCATTTCAGTGAAATTTTCGTACCTTTGCCATCATTTATTTTAAACATGAGTACTATTAAGACACATAGACCCAGCGTACTCCTCATCTACACAGGAGGAACCATTGGAATGAGGGAGAATGCTGAGACAGGAGCCTTAGAGAACTTCAACTTCAACCTTATCTTAGATGAAGTTCCTGAGCTGAAACGTTTTGACTACAAGATTCACGCCTTTACCTTTGACCCACCTATTGATTCCAGCGATATGGGACTGGAACATTGGGGCAGTCTGGTAAAGATTATCGAGAGCAATTATAATTTATTTGACGGCTTTGTTATCCTGCACGGAACAGACACCATGGCTTACACAGCTTCTGCCCTGAGCTTCATGCTCGAGAATCTGGGAAAGCCAGTCATCCTGACAGGTTCACAACTGCCTATAGGAACACTTCGTACAGACGGTAAGGAAAACCTTATTACCGCCATTGAGATAGCTGCGGCCCAGCACGAAGACGGAACACCCGTTGTGCCTGAGGTCTGCATCTACTTCAAGGAGAAACTGATGCGAGGCAACCGCACGACGAAGATCAACGCCGAGCAGTTCAATGCCTTCCGCTCTTTCAACTATCCGGATTTGGCCACAGCCGGCATGCACATCAAGTTCAACGAGGCTGCTATCCGCAAGCCAGATCCCAAGAAGCCCTTCAAGCCACATTATCTGGTGGACCCCAACGTAGTGGTGCTGACACTCTTCCCTGGCATACAGAGAAGTCTGGTACACTCCGTTCTGAACATCCCAGGTCTGAAAGCCGTTGTCATCCGCACCTTTGGTGCAGGAAACGCGCCCCAACTAGAATGGTTCAAAGAAGAGCTGAAGGATGCCAATAGCAGAGGCCTCTTGCTGGTGAACATTACACAATGTCAGGCAGGATGTGTTCACATGGGACTTTATGAGACCAGCCTGCCTTTGATTGAAGCCGGCGTAGTAAGCGGTTATGACAGCACACCTGAGTGTGCCATCACCAAGTTGATGTTCCTTTTGGGTCACAAACTGCCTAGGAAACGCATGCAGGAGATGATGGACAGCAATCTTTGTGGTGAGATAACCAAATAAAGTTTAAAGTTTAGAGTTTAGAGGATGGAGAATAGCATAAAGATAAAAGGGGCAAGGGTTAATAATCTGAAGAATATTGACTTGGAGATACCACGCGGCAAACTTGTTGTCATAACAGGCTTGAGCGGTAGTGGTAAGAGTAGCCTTGCCTTTGATACTCTTTATGCAGAGGGGCAGAGACGTTATGTTGAGAGCCTCTCCTCTTATGCCCGCCAGTTCCTGGGCAGGATGAACAAGCCCGAATGTGACTACATCAAGGGTATCCCACCTGCCATAGCCATAGAACAGAAGGTTACCAGTCGTAACCCACGTAGTACGGTTGGCACCAGCACCGAGATTTATGAATACCTGCGTCTGCTCTATGCCAGAATAGGTCGCACCTTCAGTCCCATCAGTGGAACAGAGGTCAAGAAGCACACCACAGAGGATGTGGTACGCAATATGCTTTCCCACGAGGAAGGCACCAAGCTGATGGTGCTTTGTCGCACCAAGGCTAACGCCAGTATCTTACAGCAACAGGGCTTCAGCCGTCTGTTGGTAAACGGCGAGGTGGTACGTATCGACGAATACCAGCCTCAGCCCCAGGATGATGTCTATCTGGTAGTGGACCGCCTGTCTGCCAAGAACGAGAAAGATACCATAGCCCGACTGGTAGATTCTACCGAGACGGCATTCTATGAAGGTGGCGGAGAGATGATGCTGCAATACCTCCCCAGCGGAGAGACGGTATCTTTCTGCACTCGTTTCGAGGCCGACGGCATGACTTTCGAGGAACCTTCCGACAATATGTTTGCCTTTAACTCCCCTGCCGGAGCCTGTCCTGAATGCGAGGGCTTTGGCAAGATTATGGGTATAGACGAACACCTTGTCATTCCTAACAGTGCCCTCAGCGTGTATGACGGTGCCGTTGTTTGCTGGCGAGGCGAGAAGATGGCAGAATGGAAGAACTGGTTCATCCGCTTCAATTCAGAACGCGGATTCCCAATCTTCAAGCCTTACTTCGAACTGACGCAGGACGAGAAAGACTGGCTTTGGCACGGCAGTCCTATTCAGCATAGCCCCAAGACAGCAGAGGGCATAAAGATACCTGAGGGTTGGAAGCTATCACCCGAGGAGAAGGAATGGGGCATGCTTTGCATAGACGAGTTCTTTGAGATGCTCCGCCAGGGACAATATAAGATTCAGAACCGCGTTATGCTGGCCCGCTACAGAGGAAAGACCACGTGTCCCAAATGTCACGGCACACGCCTGAAGCCTGAGGCCAACTATGTCAGGATTTGCGGTAAGAGCATTTCCGAACTGGTGGAGATGCCTGTAACAGAGCTACTCCCTTGGATAGAGAACCTGCAGCTGACTGAACACGAGCAGCAGATTGCCAACCGTATTCTTACAGAAATCAAGAACCGCCTGCACTTCCTCCTGGATGTTGGTTTAGGCTATCTGACCATGAACCGCCTTTCCAATTCACTCTCTGGTGGAGAAAGTCAGCGTATCAACTTGGCAACCTCTCTGGGCAGCAGTCTGGTAGGTAGTCTTTATATATTGGACGAGCCCAGCATTGGTCTTCACAGTCGGGATACCGACCGACTCATCCATGTACTGAAGGAGTTACGCGACCTAGGCAACACCGTCATTGTAGTAGAGCATGACGAGGATATCATGCGTGCTGCCGACTGGATTATAGACATAGGCCCAGAGGCAGGACGATTGGGTGGAAATGTGGTATGGCAGGGTGTCCCCAATAATCTGAATAATCAGAGTAATCAGAACAATTCCCACACCCTGGCTTTCCTGAGCGGAGAAGACCGCATAGAGGTACCATCCTCTCGAAGACCATGGAACAATTACATCATGGTTAAGGGAGCGCGCGCCAATAACCTGAAGGGCATCGATGTCCGCTTCCCCCTGAATGTGCTGACCTGCGTCACGGGTGTCAGCGGTAGCGGCAAGAGTTCACTTGTGCGTGATATCTTCTACAATGCTATGAAGCGTCACATGGACGAGGTGGCAGAACGACCGGGCGAGTTCCTGGAACTGCAGGGCGATATGAATATGGTTAAGCACGTAGAGTTCGTTGATCAGAACCCTATTGGCAAAAGCACACGCTCCAACCCTGTCACCTATGTCAAGGCGTGGGACGAGATCCGCAAGCTCTTTGCCAACCAGCCCCTTGCCAGGCAGATGGGCTATACCCCAGCCTACTTCAGTTTCAATACTGATGGCGGACGATGCGAGGAATGTAAGGGAGAAGGAACCGTCACCGTAGAGATGCAGTTTATGGCCGACCTTGTTCTGGAATGTGAGAGCTGTCATGGTCAGCGCTTCAAGCAAGATATCTTAGAGGTCCAGTATGAAGGCAAGAACGTCAATGATGTCCTGAACATGACCATCAACATGGCCATTGAGTTCTTCACAGAACATAAGCAGAAGAAGATTGTATCCATGCTCAAGCCTCTGCAGGATGTTGGCCTGGGGTATATCAAGTTGGGCCAGTCCTCCTCTACCCTCTCAGGTGGTGAGAACCAGCGTGTCAAGCTGGCCTATTATCTGGGAATGGAGAAGCAACAGCCCACCATCTTCATCTTCGACGAGCCTACAACAGGTCTTCATTTCTATGATATAAAGAAACTGCTGGCATCCTTTGATGCATTGATAGAGCGCGGACATACCATAGTGATTATCGAGCATAACTTGGAGATTATCAAGTGTGCCGATTACATCATAGACTTAGGTCCTGAAGGCGGAGAGGCCGGAGGAAACATCGTAGCATGCGGCACACCCGAGGAAATAGCAGAATGTAAGCAAAGCTATACGGGAAAATACCTAAAAAAAGAAAAAAAGTTAACATCGTGATAACAACGTATTCAGAAAAAGTGTAACTTTGCATACCTGAATTGACCTGGAGTCAAGGAAAACATCATTTTATACCAACTTTGAGAGAAAGAATAACTTTAAAATATATTTCGTCATGTATACAAAATTTCAAGAGCATCTGAAGAAGGAACTGGCTGAAATTGAGGCAGCTGGTTTGTACAAGAACGAGCGCATCATTGAGAGCCCTCAGGGAGCTGAGATTCTGGTCAAGGGCAAGAAGTGCCTTAACTTCTGCGCCAACAACTATCTGGGCTTGGCTGGTAACAAGGAACTGATTGAGGCTGCCAAGAAGGGAATGGATGAACGCGGCTTCGGTATGGCCAGTGTACGTTTCATCTGCGGATGTCAGGATCTTCATAAGAAGCTTGAGCAGAAGATTTCTGAGTTCTTCGGCACAGAGGACACTATCCTCTACGCTGCTTGCTTCGATGCTAACGGTGGTGTTTTCGAGCCTCTGCTCACAGATCAGGACGCTATCATCTCTGATGCCCTGAACCACGCTTCTATCATCGACGGTGTTCGTCTCTGCAAGGCACAGCGTTATCGTTATGCCAATGCTGATATGGCCGACCTCGAGGAGCAGCTGAAGGCTGCCCAGAAGAACCGTTTCCGTGTTATCGTAACAGACGGTGTCTTCTCTATGGACGGTAATGTTTGCCCCTTGGACAAGATCTATGAGTTGGCTCAGAAGTACGATGCCATGGTAATGGTTGACGAGAGCCACAGTGCCGGTGTTGTTGGTAAGACGGGTCGTGGTGTAACAGAGCGTTACAACCTGCGTGGTAAGATCGAGATTCTGACCGGTACCCTGGGTAAGGCCTTCGGTGGTGCTATGGGTGGTTTCACAACAGGTAAGAAGGAGATTATTGACATGCTGCGTCAGCGTAGCCGTCCATACCTCTTCTCTAACTCTATGGCTCCCGGCCTGGTTGCTGCAGGTATCCGTATGTTCGAACTCATGAGCGAGAGCAGCGCCCTTCAGGACAAGCTGCACGAGAATACCGACTACTTCCTGCGCCGCATGAAGGAGGAAGGCTTCGACTGCAAGCCCTCTGAGAGTGCCATCTGCGCCGTTATGATCTATGACGCTGCCAAGAGCCAGCAGTATGCTGCCAAGATGCAGGAAGAAGGCATCTTCGTTACAGGTTTCTACTACCCCGTAGTTCCAAAGGGTCAGGCTCGTATCCGTGTACAGATTTCTGCTGCACACGAGCGTGAGCACCTTGACAAGTGTATCGAGGCCTTCAAGAAGGTAAGAAACGAAATAGAAAAATAAAAGCCCCTACGATAAAAGTTCTCCCCGTTGAGGGGCGACAGGGTTAAAATACAATAAATCTATAATATGAAAAGAATTCTCATTGTAGGAGCCGGTGGTCAGATAGGCTCTGAACTCACCCGCAACCTGCGTGACATTTACGGCGACGCCAATGTAGTCTGCTCAGACCTGCGTCCCCTCAAAGGCGAAATTTACGAGCGCGGCCCTATAGAGCGTATAGACTCTACACAGATTATGCAGATAGCAGAGGCCGTCAAGAAGTACAACATAGACACTATCTACAATCTGGCAGCTATCCTTAGTGCTACTGCCGAGTTGAACCCCATGTTGGGTTGGAACGTAGGTATCGGTTCATTGGTTAACTGCCTGGAGGTTGCACGCCTCTTCGGTTGTGCCGTCTTCACTCCCAGCTCTATCGGAGCCTTCGGTCCCAGCACACCACACGACAACACTCCTCAGGATACTATCCAGCGTCCCAACACCATCTACGGTGTAACCAAGGTTACTGGCGAGTTGCTCTCTGATTACTACTACACCCGCTTTGGCGTTGATACCCGTTCCGTACGTTTCCCCGGTCTTATCAGTCACCTCAGCCTTCCCGGCGGTGGTACTACTGACTATGCCGTAGAAATCTACTACGCAGCCGTTAAGGGCGAGACCTTTGTCTGCCCCCTCAAGGAGGGAACCTACATGGATATGATGTACATGCCAGATGCACAGAAGGCTATGATAGACATCATGGAGGCCGACCCCAGCAAGTTGAAGCATCGTAACAGCTTCAACGTAACAGCTATGAGCTTCGACCCCGAGATTATCTATCACTCCATCTGCAAGTACTATCCCAGCTTCAAGATGATTTACAAGCCCGAGCCCATCAAGCAGGCCATTGCCGACAGCTGGCCCAACAAGATGGACGACTCTTGCGCTCGCGAGGAATGGGGTTGGAAACCCGAGTACGACCTCGACCGCATGACGGAAGACATGATAAAGAACCTCAAGATTAAATTACTTGGCAAATAAAATCAATTCCCCCGAAAGCCAAAACCTTTCGGGGGATTTTTTTTTGCCTTTTTGTTTGCCAGCTCCCTGTTTTCCCATGGGAAAACATACCTTTTTTGCTATATATTAACCCTTAATTCGAGGCTTATTCAGCCTCCAAACCCATTGAATTTACGCATAATTCGGGTAGTTTTCTGCGTGAAAACTATCAGGATGGAGCCTACTCAGCTTTTTTAAGCTCCACGTTCAGACTATGGAAGACGTGGCGCAGAGCATAGAGCAAGGGTTCACCCCTGTCTGCCTCAGTAGTAATGACGAGGTGGTCGGGAGCCGGCTGTTCTATCTGCATGATGTTGCCACGATAGAACTCTGTATCTGAGCCAACGAACATTTTCATCAACATACGCTGGGGTACGTACATACCGAATTCGTTACCTGGAGTACCAAAGCGTTGGCAAAGGTCATTAACAAGTTTCTGTACATCGCAGATGGCTTTGGTATCACCAGTAAGGACATACTCGAATGTCTGTGGATCTTCTTCGCCTGGGTCATCGCTGCTGTCCCATCCCTCTTTATAAGGAATATCCCCTGCCAAATCGTAGTATTCCCTGGCTTTCTCGAAATTGATGAAGACACCCTGTTCCTCGTTGCCCCATCTGTATTTCTCGTACAAGGCATAAGCAGCATATCTGTTTCCCTTGGCGCTAAGTTCCTGCAGAGTTGTCACATTATCTATGATAATTGCACCCTTTTCATCACCACGACGGATATACTCAAGGCCTACCTCGTCGAACGTACGATATCTGACCCAGAATGAGAGGGCCGATTCAAATTCCTGCAAGTCTTCATCGCTGAGGCTAGCCACATCGGCAGCAATGTCTTCGATGAGCTGCCGTTCTTCTTCAGAAAGATTCTGGTTGGTAAGTTCCTCTCGCTCAACGGGAACCTCTTCGCCCGTCTCCTCGTCCGTAAAGTATTCTGTCCAACGTCTGAAGTGTCTGTCGAGCATCTGACTCAGTTTCTCAAGTCTTGTATCCATATTCTAATTCCTTTTTAATAATTTAAACATACTTTCCTTCTCACTTACATAATATGGAACACAACCTAGAAAAATTCAAAGATGAAGGTATATTTTTTTGTTTTATACTGCCAAACCTATCAATAGGAGTATGATGATGAATACCCAAAAGAGACACCCGAAACTCGTGGAGCACCCTTCTTTGAGAAAATCAAACACCCAGCTAAACGCCTTTAGTCCCCATCCCAGAAGACCCAAAATGACAAAACAGACAACAAGTAGTACTATAATTCCAATGATTGAGAGAAGTTCCATGCCTTAATTTGAATTGTTTTTCTGGTAATATAGTATGGAAACGGAAATAATTCAAAGATATGACACTTTTTACTGACAAAATCAATAGAGCAGACTAAATTAATAGCCTGCCCTATTAACGGGCCAATAGTTATCGTATGTCCCAGTAGCCTTTGAACTGAGCATCACGCGCTTTTTTCCCAAAACGACGCTCACATTCATCTGCAATCTGGGAGTCTGTAGGGCTGGATAGATTTGATGTTACTTGAATAGTGGTGCCCTTGGGCATCCCTGCACGACTTTCCTTAAGCGTGCATGTAAAAACTTTTGCCATAATTCACTAGTTAAAGATACATGTCTACTCTTTATGGATTTTCGACTTCCTCCTATAGTTTCATTTCTTTAATTATCCAATTACCTGGTGCAGCCCAGCTTTCCGCCCTCTTGCTAAATCCAGCACGGCGTAATGCATCAATTACCTCCGTCACATCAGGCCGAGAACCTGTCCGTGTAGAAATAACCTGCAAAATATAACCTCTGGGGATGCCACCATCAATATAATCGCGCGGAGCTTGTAAAAGAAAAGTTTTCATAATTAATGATTAAAATAATATTAAAAATAGGATGATGAGTACCAAAGCGACATATACCATCATTAAAGAATCCGATATTTGGAAATATGTCTGACAGAACTTAGATAAAGCTCCAGCATTCTCTCTCCATTTCTTTAAATTATCTTTCTTTTCAAGCATTTCAAATGCCTTCTTCCATTTCTTGGGTATTGAAGGAATTTTACGTTCTTCTACGTATTCACCTTTACCAAATTTCAAAGATGCATCTTTAGCATTTAAGAATGCACTCATAGTATCTTTGTCTATATAATAAAAATTATAATATTTGTTATCTGTTTCTTTATGTGGGTTCTTGTCAGACAGAAATGATTTTTTTCCTGTGACGGGAAGAAGTGTATGGTCTTGTAGATTTATTGATAAAACGACAGTTTTTCCTGCATTCATACTCCCATGAGTTGTTATACAGAGATAGAATACATATTTATTATCATTTGTAGTGATGGCATGTAAAAATAAATGTGGTGTATATTGCTCATAATCATTTTTCGGTAGAGTAACAATTCGGCTACAAATATCCGTTACAACGGTATCTAGGACTATGTATTGTTTCATGTAATAGGGACTGGGGGTTACCCTCTTTCCTTTAACCTTTCTGCTTAATATCCCTGCTACTTGTTGTTCTGTCTTGTCAACGATTGCTTGTTGTTCTGTCCTGTCAATGATTTCTTTTTGAACTGCCACACGTTTTTCCCGAGTTGCCTTTTTAAAAGATTTTAAATGCTTTTCTGCATCAGGATATGCCTCTGGATCCACCATTACCCGATAAAAATATTGAGCATAATATTGAAAGCCGGGAAGAGATGTTTCTTTTAATATGACATTTTGCTGATCTGCATATTGATAGAGAAAACGAACTTGGATATCCTCTGTTTTACATAAGACCTGTAGATCTTCTTTATCAATCTTATAAGCATAAGTTTCATCTGCAGACTTATCATCAATGCGTTGGAGTTGAAAATCATTATATCCACTATCGTATGCTAAAGACAGGAAATCATTGCCATTTGAACTTATGCATAAAGTTGGGTACCCATAACGAACCCTAGCATTAACATTAACACTAAAAAGAAGACCTATTCCCATGTGACGCTCCCAATTATACGCCGTTTTGCAGTTCGCGTTCGTAACATCCATAAATGATATCTGGATATCACGGGCACAATGATTGCCGGAAGATACGTTTTTCAGTAAATATACATTCTTAAATCTATAGTATATTGGCTCATATCCATTGTCAGATGTCTCTTTAGTGAATAAAATTGAATCGTGTTCACTAACAAAAGCTGTGGTTTTTCCCTCGTTTATCATCTGTGTTATTAGCCCTTCCACATAAATATCGATTTCATCAATATCTACACCTTCAGCCTCTGCCTTTTTATGCAACACGGAACGTTCTTTGTCAGTGATTTTTCCGTCAGCGATAATGCTCCTAACGAGAGCTTCTAATTGTTCTGAATACATAATGGTATTTATGTCTAAAGTGAAATTTCATGTTATTTTATAACGTTTACATGCCCAAAGATATCAATAATTCCTATTTCTCACAAAAGAAATGAGAAAAATCACAGAATTTTACAGATTTTCCAACCTATACTTCGTAAGGTTTGAATTGTTATAGTGTATTTCTATATCAAGTTCTTCAGGTCTTCAATTTCCTTTTTCAGATCGTCAGCTTTTTTTTACAAATTCCTCTACTTTGGCACGCAGCTTATTCACTCTTGAATCATTTGCGGATACTGAATCCTTGTTTAGAATTAGTTTGGGAATCATATTATTTGTTATGACGATTTACCTATACGTCGCGAGGTCTTAGGTTGTATATATTATAATCTAATCACTTCGTGAGAAGACTTCAACGTTACTTAACACCAATTCATTATGTTTTTTATGTCACATACAATAGCTTTAATGACATCTTCAATGGTCGCTTTTTCAGGAATCTCCACATATTGGTAGATGTTATCATTTCCATATCGTCCCCAAGAGGGTTGTCCCCATGGGAAATTTGGTTTTGAATTGTCAATAGAAATATAACGACCTAATGTTTCACTTATGGGGTTGAGACAATTCTTACATTCTTCGCTTACGACATCCATGTTAACACTTAGCGTCTTTTTACCCTCAGAATCCTTTCCCTCAGAAACTATGCCATGTTTATATATAACCATGTGACAATACCTATCTCCCTGAACCTGAATAAACAATTTGAATTTTTCATTAATAACGTAAAATGCCTCAACGATTCCAACACCATGTGCATAATTGGAATTAGTGAAAATTCGACAATTCTTGTTGTTGATTTCTTCTTTGAATGGTTTTGTATTATATCGTTTGAACAACAATTTTTCCTGATTCAGCTCCTTTTCCAACAACTGTAAAAGTTGATTATATAATAACTTTTCGTGGATATCATGTATTCTTAGTTCCTTGTATTCACCAATCTCTTTTCTTTTTGCTTCGGCATCGGGAGTATTTACATTCCAAGGAAAAATCTGAGAACGATACTTCATGCAGGATGTAACATTCCATTTCTCTGCAAGATTACAAAGAGCTTCTACAAATTTTTGGTAATCCTCGACAACATGCTGATCCAATTCATTATTGAAAGAAAACGAATTGTCGATTACTATCTCCTCAAGAATCTTCGCAAGATGACTATAAGTTGTATGCTTCCATATAAAAGGGAATTTCATTTTTTTTTCTCCTTTTTTCTTATATGATAATTCTTGATCTATTTCGTAGTCATCACAGTAATCACCATTACCGATTTTCGTTTCCATCAATGACAGGAGCACAAAGGTAATACCATAGTCATGTATCCATTTTTTAGACACTGTCTTTACTTCATCTGAATCTGACTTAAGTTTGTTTATTTCGGACTTTATAAGCATCTCACCTTTTCTCCATTCTTCAAAAGCTTTTTGAGTATATTCTTCCAATTGTGCTTTATATGGAAGACTCTTCATTTTGTTTTCCAAAACCAAGACGGGAATCCATTTTTGAACAATTCTTTTTCCTTGGGAATCATAGGTGTTCACTGTCGTATTATCATCCGCTGTTTTATCGTTATTGCTGTTTTTCGTTTCGACTTTTTTTGTTTCTGTATCAAGAATATATATACTAAGGTCAAAATTTCGGTGTTCACGAAAAACCTTTACATTGTTATTGTCAGGACAATATTCTTCGGAGTAACCTATAACAGAGCATTTGCGATTTTCCCACCAAAACCTTTCGCCCTCATCCAATCCTGCCAATTTATGCATTATCTTAAGAAATGCTTTCCAATTGACAATACTTATCCAATGCAAGAAATTGCTATGAAACAATTCCTTAGAACCCAAGGACATGTGAAACATTGTTGATTTCTTCAGATTGTCTATATCTTTGTATTCTTCCATAATTTATAACGATTACCTATACATCGCGAGGTTTTCATGGTTAGTTTACGGTTTTACGTTGTAAAGATAGTATTTTCTGAGCAAGAGCATGTTTCTTTCATACAAAAAACAATAAAATACAGAGAAAAACAATCTGTATATGCCAAATCTGTTCTATGGTAATGCTGTGTTACTCATTGCTCCTCCAGATAATCAAATATACCCAGCATGATGCCTAAGCCTATAGCATTTAATAATGTACCCATAACTCTTGCCTCTCTCTTCTATATCTGTGTTGGCCTTTTATCTACTGGATTATTTTGAATTTATCTTCAAATCTCTTGAACAGGCTATAGTACGCTTTCATGTTCTCCAACTCATACCATG
>CAMKTJ010000020.1 GCA_946415645.1 uncultured Prevotellaceae bacterium | reverse complement strand
TCTTTTGTTAGAAAAAAAATGTTTACTTTTGCACAAATTTTGACAACATTAGCTTATGCAAGATAGAAAAGTTAGGGTAAGATTTGCCCCAAGTCCCACAGGACCGCTGCATATTGGTGGCGTCCGTACAGCGTTATACAACTACCTTTTTGCACGTCAGCATGGCGGCGATCTGATTTTCCGTATTGAAGATACTGATAGCGGACGATTCGTTCCCGGTGCCGAGGAATATATCATTGAAAGCTTCCGTTGGTTGGGCATTAAGTTTGACGAGGGTGTCAGCTTTGGTGGCTCACACGGTCCGTACCGTCAGAGCGAGCGCCGTGACATCTACAAGAAATATGTACAGCAGCTCTTGGATAACGGAAAGGCTTACATCGCCTTTGATACACCAGAGGAGCTGGATGCCAAGCGTGCTGAGATAGAGAACTTCCAGTACGATGCCAGCACCCGTATGCAGATGCGCAACTCACTCTCTATGTCCAAGGAGGAGGTTGACAAGCTGATTGCTGAAGGTAAGCAATACGTGGTTCGTTTCCTTATCGAGCCCGGACGTGATGTATTGGTTGACGACCTGATTCGTGGTGAGGTACGTATCAACAGTAGCATCTTAGATGACAAGGTACTCTACAAGAGTGCCGATGAGCTGCCTACCTACCATCTGGCCAACATCGTTGATGACCATCTGATGGAGGTTACCCATGTAATACGTGGTGAAGAGTGGTTGCCCAGTGCGCCCTTGCACGTTCTGCTTTATGAAGCATTCGGATGGGCAGACACTATGCCACGCTTCGCTCACCTGCCCCTCTTGCTTAAACCCATAGGCAATGGTAAACTCAGTAAGCGCGATGGTGATAAATTAGGATTCCCCGTATTCCCCTTGGAGTGGCACGATCCCAAGACAGGAGAGATTTCAAGCGGATACCGCGAGAAAGGCTACCTGCCCCAAGCTGTTGTTAACTTCCTGGCACTGCTGGGTTGGAACCCAGGCAACGACCAGGAGCTGATGACACTGGATGAGATGGTGAAACTGTTTGACCTGAGCAAGTGCTCTAAGAACGGTGCTAAGTTCGATTATGTGAAGGCAGCCTGGTTCAACCACCAGTACCTTATCCAGCAGCCCGACGAGGCATGGGCACCAGCCTTTGATAAGATACTGAAGGCTGAGGGCATCAACGCTACCACCGAGCAGGAAGCTGAAGTGGTACGCATGATGAAGCTGAAGGTCATTGAGTATGTAGATGGCCAGGGCAACAAGCGTAAACGTAACATCAGCTTCCCCTCTGACCTCTGGCCTCTCACCCGCTTCTTCTTTGTAGCACCTGAAAGTTTCGACCGCGAGGATAAGTTCATCCGTAAGAACTGGACAGAGAACACCGCATCTGAGATGCAGCAGTTCTGCGAGGTTCTGGAAGGCATTCAGGACTTCAGTGTAGAAGGCATGAAGGCTGTTGTAGATCCATGGGTAGAGACATCAGGTCTGCGTCCCTGGAACGCATGGCGTATCTGTCTGGTAGGTGCCGGTCAGGGGCCTGATATGTACGAATTAGCCGCTTTCTTAGGTAAAGAGGAAACGCTGAAGCGTATGCGATTCGCAATTGAAACATTGAAGTAAAAAGACCCACCCCCAACCTGCCCTCCGTCGCTTCGTTCCCCAATCGCTACGATTCCGCGATTGCCCGTAATGGAGGGGAGGAAAGTTTAGAGTTGACCTATTTTCCCTTACCTCGGGAGGAAGAAATTGATTAGCGGTTAGCGAACTCTTAAACTATTTATCTTTAAACTTATTAAACTGACTCTAAACTCTACACTATCAACTATACACTTTAATAAGAATAAAACAAGAGAGGCAGCTCGTTAAGAACTGCCTCTCTTTGTTTCTATTCTTCGTCATCAGACCAGATGGCCCAATCATTTTCCTTTGTCAATGCCTGACCACCATCTACTGTGGTGTCACCGTTTATTACCAGGCTCTCTGCCAACATGCTGGCGACCTGAGCCTCTTCTACCTTCAAGGCGGGAACGATATATTTCTTCATATTCTTCGAATCTTTGAAATTATCTTTGGAGTTAATTCTCTGTATGAATGGGAGTAAAGCTTCGCTGGAAGTTAAACAATTCTTCACTTAATAAAGCACCTTCTTACCACCAACAATGTTGATACCCTTCTGCAGCTTATTGATGCGCTGACCGGCAACATTGTAGATAGCAGCGTCATTAAGGTCGTTAACGTCATTAAGGCCGTTAATACCAGTAGCATCTTCACCGTTGAAGTAGAAGGCCTTAACACTGGCAGCGGGAAGATCAAGGTATGCCTTACCAGCAGCAATCTTGCCATCATTAGCCAGGTAGAAACCAACCTCACCACCTTCGGGCTGAGCCAGAACGTATTTGCCGGCAGCATCGGTTTCCTCTGCTGCACCCTTCAGTTCATTTAGAATATTGAGGGGCTCCAAGTCTTTAGCTACCTTATTATAATAAGTACCCTTCAGGATAACAGGAGTACCAGCAGGAACGTTCTCAACCTCTGTAAGTTTAAGCCATGTCTTGTTGTTGTTGCCAAAAGTAGCGGTATAAGCCTTAACACCGTTCAGTTCATAGCCTGTAGTAGTGTCGTAGAGGGTTGCATATTCTGCAGCACCTACGTAGCTAACAGGTGCGTTGCCGAAAACGGGATATGCATCAGTACCAATAATCTGACTGAATGCAGCTCCCAACTTGTATGCCAATTCACCGCTTCCAACCTTAGCGTCATTAGTTGACGTTGCATAAGTGTTGACAAGATTACCACCGCCACGAACGAAGTCTGTACAGATACTCTCACCGTTCTTAATTACACCAATGTTATAAGTGTTCTCAATGGTTGACTTGTCACCGCCTGTCCAACCAGTGATGGCGCCAGACTCACGACCAGAAGTTACGTTACCTACATTGTAGCAGTTGGAGATGTAGAAGTGAGCAGCACCGCTCATGTTTACACCAATGATACCTGCACCATTAGCTTCAGCGGCAGTGATGGTAGCCTCATTACCGCAGTTGATGATGCTGAGTTTCTTGCCATCAACGCTTCCATTAGAACCGCCAACAATACCACCCACATAGCTTTTACCTGATATACTTCCCTTAACAACAACATTCTTGATAGTAGCACCATCTGTTGCAGTTCCGAAGAGACCCTGATAGTTCAGACCAGAATTATTCAATGCCAAGGTTACAGCGTGTCCCTGTCCGTCAAATGAACCTTTAAACACATTTTCTGTATTACCTGCAGGTGCATACTTGGCAGCACTCAAATCAACATCAGCAGTGAGGACAGCGTTGGCATCAGCGTGACCTGCATTCACATACTGAGCCCACCAAAGCAAATTACCTGCATTTACAAGCTGGTAAACACCGTCAACTGCCTCTGCTGCCTTACCTACTGCGTGGCAACCTGTGCAGATACCGTCCTCACCGGGAACATGTTGATCAACAATAGAAGCATTCTCGTTGCTCAGTACAATTTCAACACCTTCCTTGGGAGTAACGCCGTCACAATAGAATGATCCGTTAGCATAGAGCTTAGCGCTGGAAGAGAGGGGAGTAGGCATTGCATCTGTACCTAATGTCTGGAACCAGTTCTCAGCACCTGATACATTGCCGTTCAATGTATAAGTCATCTGACCGTTGCCAAGAGTGGCATCGTTCTGACCTGTCTTATAGCTATTGATAACACTGGGGTTGTTACGGCCGAAGTCAGAACCGCCTGCCCAATTGATATCAGCCACTACCAGACAGTTTTTGATGGTTGTGCTGGCACCACTGTTAGCCCAACCAACGATACCACCATTACCATCGTGATTAGGAGCATTGATCTTACCATAGAAGGCACAATTCTCAATAATAGATGCATCGTATGTTACAGAACAGAAGCCACCGATAGTACCGTCACCGCTTTGATTGTCAACAACCTCTACAGTACTGATACAGTTGTAAATCTTAGAGCCGTCACCCTTCAATAAACCACAGAAACCAGCGTTCTGATTCTTATTAGTAGCAGTAATCTTACCAGCCAGTTTCAGGTTGTGTACCTTACCAACAACAGTACCGAAGAAAGAGAAGCGGGTACTGTAGGATTCCAGGTCAACAGTAATAGTGTAGTTCTGACCGTCAAAATCGCCACGGAAGGGAGCATATTTTTCTGTTATACCGATGGCATCCAGGCTACCGTTCTTGTAAGCGGTATAGTCAATGTCTGCAGTCAGCCTAACCTTGTAGTCATCATTGTTTACGTTGCAGCGACACATAAAAGCCAATGTGTTCAGTTCCTCTGCTGTGCCGATGTTGAAATAGCCATCCTTGTCAGCTACCAAGAACGTAGGATTGGCAGCCTCCCAAGACAACGTGCCTTTGTTCTTGTTAACCGTAATGGTGTAGTACTGCCAGTTCTCGTTTGTAGGATTCCATTTCCAGTCATCTTTCGATTGGTAGGTGTCACTGCCTCCTTCTTGTGTAATGGCAAAATTCTCCGCTGAAGGACAGTAGCGAACATCCCAGGAGCTAGTTCCTTCCTGAATTTTAAAGCCTTCGTTACCATGCTTCAGAAGGCCCGTCCATACATAGACACCAGAGCTGATTTCTTTCATTCTTGTTGATTGGCGCTGGTTTACATCGCCTTCCCAACCAATGGTAGTACCGTCACCAACAAGGTACAACCCGTCATCTGCATACATACTACAGCATACGAGTGCGAACATTAAAGATAAAATCTTTTTCATGAATTGTTGATAGTTAATAGTTAATAAATATAGTTAAAGTAATCACAAGTTTCTAGGTCAATTTATAGATATGTCAGCAGCAAAGGTAACAATAAATAATTGATAAATGCAAATTATTCTTAAAAAAATTGCATTATCATCAAAAAACGATGAATGTACCCTATTTTGCTACCTCGCCAGTCTGCACGTGCAGACTCGGGGAGGGAACACGTGCAGACTCGGGGAGGGAACAAATGCAGACTCGGGGAGGGAACAAATGCAGGCTCGGGGTATAAACAAGGGAGGCAGCCCCGCTCGGAACTGCCTCCCTTGTTTACACTTTATTTATTATCACCCATTCTCCCCCTCGCCCTTAGGAGAGGGGTCGGGGGTGAGGTTATTCTTCATCGGACCATAGGGCCCAATCATTTTCTTTTGTCAGAGCATCACCACCATCTACTGTGGTATCGCCGTTTATCACGAGGCTCTCTGCCAACATGTTGGCAACCTGAGCCGATTCAACCTTCAAGGCGGGTTTAATATATTTCATATAAGCCCCCTCCCATCCTCCCCGTCAGGGGAGGTGACTAATGAGGGTATGGGTCAAAAGTTAATAATCATTACTTCAGCACTTTCTTTCCGTTCACAATGTTGATGCCCTTCTGCAGCTTGCTTACGCGCTGACCGGCAACATTGTAGATAGCAGCGTCATTAAGGTCGTTAACGTCATTAAGGCCGTTAATACCAGTAGCATCTTCACCGTTGAAGTAGAATGCCTTAACCTCTGTTGCAGGAAGTTCCAGGTATGCCTTGCCTGCCTTGATGGTACCACCACTAGCCAGGTAGAAGCCAACCTCACCATCTTCGGGCTTAGCCAGCACATACTTACCAGTTGCCTCAACATCCTCAGCTGAACCCTTCAGAACATTTCCTTCAATTTTGGCAGCACCAAAACCAGGAATTAAGCTATAGATACCAGGAGCACCCTTCAGAATCACAGCGGTCTGAGCAGGAATGAAACAAACACCAGATGTCTTGTCTTTGACAGGTATCAGTTCCAATTTTTCACCATTTATCTCACCTGTAAATGCCTTAATTTCATCGGCCACAACATCAACATCAGGAATATACAATGTAGCATAACCTGCCTCGGTAATCTCAACTACAACATCGTGTTCCAACAAATCATCATCAGTCATTGGGATGATAGGATATGAATCCTTCTTTGATTCTCCTTCATCCTCCAGATTCTGACGGAAAGCAATACCTAACTTAGCTGCCACCTCACCGCTTGCAAGTTGTTCGGTTGTAACGGATGTGGCATCATTGTTTGCTCCAGTTCCTTCTGTCAAACCGCTTGTTGCACCTCCGCAATAGTAGTTGTTGTTAAAACCACCACCAGCGTTTCTTACATAGCCGAAGATGGAGCCTGCAACAGGGGCATCAAATGTTCCTACTGACAGACAGTTAGTAATGGTGTATACGCTATTATTAGTACCAATATAACCTACTATACCGCCACAATAGGCATTATTAGCTGTACTCGTTATCTTTCCTTCAAACAGACAATTTGAGATATTAACAAAAGAATTGGCATTATTCTGGAAATAAGCAACTATACCACCACAGTTTGTCTTGTTGGTTGAGCTAAGAGTACCAGAGAAGATACAACGGTCAACATAGGTTGTTCCCTGATTTCCATTTCCTAAGATACCGCCGACTTTCTTATCATTGCCGGAACTTGTAATGTTCAGATAGCTGTGAATGTTGCGAATGTAAACAGGTGCCTCCTTTGAGTATGCAATGGGAGCAATAGCATCATATTCTACGTTGGTTACATCACCATAGATACTGAAATTCTCAACAATAGCACCTCCCAAGATTACGCCAAAAAATCCATGGTAACTTTTGGTAGTAGTATAGGTAAGGTTCTTGATGGCATGTCCCTGCCCATCAAAATGACCCTTATAACCAATATTATTAACCCAGTTACCAATAGCCTCTGGCCAACTTTCTCCCTTCATGTCAATATCTGCTACCAGAACAGCATTGGCAGACATATTCTCACCACCGCAATTAACGAAAGCCGCAAACCATTTCATCTGATTTGCTGTACCTATTTCATAATAACCATCAGTATTTGGAGTTAGATAGTTTACGTCGGGGAAACTACAATAGGAGCACAAACCATTAACATAAATATGTTCGTCTTTTTCACTTGCATTAATATTAGAATAAGCAGTTTCACCCTCATAGGCAACACCATTACAATGCAAATGTCCTGTTAAATAAACAACATCTGAACCAATGAGAGTTGGATAAGCATCGCCAGGAAGTTTCTGGAACCACTTGACGTTCTTCGACTGACTTCCATTCAGCAGATAGCAGAGTTCGCCACTAGTAAGCTGTGTGCTGGTTGCCTGTGTCGGTGCCGAACCGCTTACTTTTGCGTCATTTTGAACAGTGCCTATGATAGGATCAGCCGTCACATAATAGTTCACGCCAGACCATTTGGAGTTGCTTGCATTGAGTTGCCCAAAGAACTGACCAGGGTTTGCTGATTCAACGGAACCTACAGACAAGCAATTAGTAATGGTTACTTTTGTTTTGTTTGTATAACCTACGATACCGCCTGCGTTAGTTCCTGTGCCGTTGCTGACAGTTCCATCAAACAGACAGTTAGCGATGTTAACAATTGAACCGGAATTATTATTGGTAAGACCTACAATACCACCAAAGTTACCTGTTGTGTTTCCAGCGTCAAGAGTGCCGGAATAGGTGCAATGGTCAATATTTACAGTGCCTAAGCCATTTTGTGAACCTAATACGCCACCGTGTCTTGTCTGAGTACATGTAAGATTAATCTTACTGTGTATGTTGCTGATTGTGGCAACATCAGTCTTCGCGCTAGAACCACTACCTACAGAACCAATAACTCCAACACGCTGGTGAGTACTATTGATAGTTCCCTCAATAGTAAAGTTCTTTACTACTGCGCCGTTACCAAGGTTGCCAAAGAAACCTGTATTATTGGCGGTAGTGTTGTAGATAAATTCAGAAATAGTGAAGCCTTTTCCATCGAAGGTTCCTGTGTAAGGATGAGCTTCACTGCCGATAGGTGAGGTCCATTCAACGTTGTCAAAATCGATGTTAGTAGTCAAAACAGCTGAAGCACTGTATTCGCCTTCGTTCACTGTGACGGCGAAATCACGCAAATCCTGAGCTGAGCTAATCTGATAAACGTCACCGTCTTTTTCTAACGCCCATGCGCTACTTGTCATACCTATACACATGGCAAGAAGCAAAAGTAGTTTTGTCTTCATAAAAAAAGAATATTAAAGTTAAAAAAGGTTTTAATTGCACTAATGTACGTGCGCAAAAATACATTTTTTGGGAATACATTCCAAATTTCCGGAACATTTTTACTCATAAAGAACAGAAAAGGCAACTCTCAAATAGAGAATTGCCTTTTCATTATAAGATTAGGAATAGGAATTAGTCCTCATCAGACCAAATTGCCCAATCATTTTCCTTTGTCAGAGCATCACCACCATCTACTGTGGTATCGCCGTTTATCACCAGGCTCTCTGCCAACATGTTGACAACCTGAGCCGATTCAACGCGCAAGGCGGGTTTAATATATTTCATATAAGCCCCCTCCCATCCTCCCCATCAGGGGAGGTGACTAATGAGGGTATGGGTCAAAAGTTAATAATCATTACTTCAGCACTTTCTTTCCGTTCACAATGTTGATGCCCTTCTGCAGCTTGCTTACGCGCTGACCGGCAACATTGTAGATAGCAGCGTCATTAAGGTCGTTAACGTCATTAAGGCCGTTAATACCAGTAGCATCTTCACCGTTGAAGTAGAATACCTTAACCTCAGTTGCAGGAACCTCTATATATGCCTTACCAGCCTTGATAGTACCCTCATTGGCTTTGTAGAAACCAACAGGCTGACCTTCTGGCTGAGCAAGAACGTACTTGCCAGCAGCTTCAACATCAGTAGCAGCACCCTTCAGGTCGTTACGCTCTGCCTTAACAGCACCTGTTGTAGGAGCAAAACTGTAGACACCTGCTTCACCCTTCAGGATAACGGGCTCTCCTGCAGCAATCTTGCCCTCGATAGGCTGAACATCCACCAGATTACCCCATACAAGACCAGCAGATGCAACAACACCATCAGGAATTGTGAGGTCTGCATTGTCAATAAACAGTGTAGCATAACCTGCCTCTGAGATCTCAATAACAACAGGCTTAGTAGCATCCAAAGTAGGATAAGCATCCTTACCTACATCCTGACGGAAGGCAACACCTAACTTCAGAACAATCTCGTTGCTTGCCAACTGGTCATCAGTAACCTTAGCAGCACCATCCAATGTAACTGTACTTGCAGAGCCATTCACTTTTTCACCCTTATAGTAGCTGTTGTTGATAGAAGAACGAGTGCTCTTAACTGCTCCAAAGAACTGAGCAGCAACAGGAGATGATACAGTACCAATAGAGAGACAGTTCTTAATTGTTACATTTGCACCATTGCTATAGCCAATCATACCACCGAAAGTACAGTTACCTGGAGTTGCGGCTTTGTTAACGAGTTCACCATCAAAGAGACAGTTGCTAATAGTAAGATAGCATGCAGCGTTATTGTTAGCATAACCCACAAGACCACCATAGTTACCATTACCTCCAGCATCATTACCGTCCAAAGTACCAGAATAGGTACAACGGTCAACAATTGTTGCATTACCATTGAGTGCACCACCAAGGATACCACCTACTTGAGCACCGGCCAGCTGGTTGTTGTAGTTCATCTTGCTGTTGATGTTCTGGATGAGGACACCACCATCACCTGCAACACCGATAAGAGCAACTGCTCTACCTGTAACACTCGCAGAAACGGTCATGGTTCCCTCTGCTGTGAAATTCTTCACAACAGCGCCTGTAGTAAGCTTACCGAACAGACCATTATACTGACCTGTTGCTGTGTAAGTGATATTCTTAATAGTATGACCCTGACCATCAAATGTACCCTTGAATGGCTTGTCATTATTACCAATAGAAGTCCATGCATCATTAGTGATTGCCTGAGCAAGGTCAATATCTGTAGTAAGAACAGCCTTAGCATCTGTGGCACCACCGTTTACAATTGTTGCGAAGTTAGCCAACTGAGGTGCAGCACTAATCTGATATACACCGTCAACCTGTGCCATGGTGTTAGCAGCAATGATTGCAGGAACCTCAGCTGTGATGTAATTGATTGCCCCATTAAAATTAGGAACCAGATCGTCTGCGGTAGCAGTTGCTACTGCGGTAATCTTGGCAGTAATAGTTTCTGTAAGCTGTGCCATCAGTTTCTGCTTAATAGCATCTGGCATCTCTAAGCCTTCTTCAAGATTTGCAAGAGCCATGCTAACCTTAGTCAAAGAATCAACATATTCCTGACGGATAGCAGCAAACTCTTCATCAGACAAGAACTTGAACTCAGACATCTGGATGGAACCACCATCAAGTGCGGATTCAACCTCAATCTTGAAGTACTTATAGTTACTTTCCCATTTCTCGCTAATATTAAAGTAAGCGGGAGCAAAGTTATCTGCGGGCAAACGATCCTTACCGATGTCTGTCTTCTCATCAAGCAGTGTCCAATTTCCGAAATCGCGAGTAGCCATCTCATCCATATCACCCTTGATATTAGCACCGTAAATCTTCCATGTCTTCCAGTTACGACCCGAATTGCCCTTGGTATCATTACCGGTAACTAACATGTACTGGTTGAAAGCCTTTGAAGCATAGGCCTTGAAGATAACGTATGAGCCGCCTTCGGGCAAGTTACCACCCCACTTGGTCTTTTCGTTGCCATCCAGTAACTTGGTATGATTCTCGCCATCACTCCAAGCAGTATTACCGCTAATGGGACGATAACCTCCGGCCATGAAGTCAGCTGACTCACTGAGTGCGTCCTTCAAAGAGACCAATTCGTTATATATCTTAGTCAGAGCAACAGCATCAGAGGTTGTTTGAAGCTCAGCAAATTTCTCTGTGAAAATTGTCTTAGAAGCTTCTAGGTCAGATTCAACCACCATATCGGCTACACCAGCGGCAAAGTCTGTCAACTCATCTACCAAAGGCTTACGGATAGCCTCAAACTCATCCTGAGTGCAGAGATACATCTCTGACATCTGCTGCTGAGAGCCGGAATGAGGCGCAGTTACCTTCACCATGTAATACAGGTAATCCTGGGTAACACCCTTATTAAAATCGAATGTTGCAGGATAGAAGTTCTTCATAGGCAGATACTCCTCGCTGACATCAGTTCTCTCATCAAGCAAGACCCATTCTGCGGCATCTTTATTAAGAGCTTCATTAAAGGATGCAAAGTTACCGCCATATACGTTCCAGGACTTCCAGTTACGACCTGTTCTAGTAGCGGTGTCGTTACCCGTTACAAGCTTGTAGAAGAACGGTTTGAAAGCAGCTTTCACACGGAAGATAACATACTGTGGGAAATTATCGCCACCCCACTTTGTTGACTCTTTACCATCAACCAACTGTGAATAGTTGCCGTCGCCCCAGCATGCAGAGCCGGCGATTGCAGCATAATTCGCACCATTGACAAACAGGTTCACAGCCTTGGCAATAGCATTTTCTTCGGCTGCCTTCAATTTCGTTTCAAGTGTAGCATACTCACCAGTTTGTATGCCTGCTGTCAACAAATTATCTAAGTCCAAGCCGGCAAAGAAGGTAGCATACTCCTGACACCAAGGATCGTTCTCGCCCAGCAAAGACTCATATTCGGCCTTAGTAGCCTTTGCAGCATTTACTAGGTTTGTATAGTATTGAGCATCAGATACATCAGAAGTACTTACAACATGGAATTCACCTACCTGTGTCCAGCCATCGCTCTTCATAGCATTCAAAGTCAGCTTAATATAGCGGAACTTGTCGGTTGTATTAGAAGGAGTGAACTCAAATGTCGAAAAGTTTAGATTCTGAATTACGTTATCGTTAACCACTTCGTCAATAAGTGTCCAGTTGCTATTATCATTGGAGCCTTCAATCTTCCAGCTCTTGGGAGCACGGTCGTTCCAACTGCCATCATCGTGAGTAGAGAAAGAATAGCTCTTTACTGCATATGCCTGACCATCACCCGTCTCAATGGTTACCCAATTCTTGCCATTAGCCAAGTTGCTGCCTTCCCACTTCTGGCCAATCAACAGGTCAACAGCCTTCTTGGAATTATCCTGAGAAGAAGCTTTCCACTTGTAGCTGACCACACGATTAGGTTCACCCAGAATCTTGAACTCAGAAAGCTGAATCAGACCATCATAACGATCCTGATCGTTTTCCCTGTATTTCTTTCTTTCATTAAGGACAAGCTTGAAATACTTGAAAGACTTGTTAACGCCCTTTTCGCAGAAGAAACGCTGTGTAAAGTAATTCTTCCGCTGAACCATCTCGTTACGACCAAAGTCAGAGAGCGCTACCCAACCTGCTGCACTTGGGTCAGCTGCGACCGTTGCGTCATTGGTAGCAAAAAGCTGCCATTTCCCGATACAGCGATCATAGGTTTCATTGTCGTTAGCAGTAGTCATGTCATAGCCCCATACATAGACAGGTTCGGAAGCTTCAATGAGTGCATAGACATCATTGCCACAATTACCACAAAACTTGGTTTCCCGATTGCTGTCGAAGAGCTTGGCAACGCCTTCGTTACCCTCAAAATTAGTTCCGCCCGTACAGGTAAATGTGACCTGGGCAGAAACTGTTGCCGCCATTAAGAAAGCAGCCAACAATGTCGTTAGTTTGTTTCTCTTCATAAAAACAGAATGTTAAGTTAATAGTTATACCTGGGTAGCAACATTTCCTCTTTCCGAGACGAACACTGCATCCAGGCGGTTAATTATAAAATAGTTTTTGTTCTTTCTTTCGTTAACCTGATTTCAGGCGTTTTTAGGTTTTACTAAGTTCAGTTTTAGTCTTACATCCGGGCAAAGATATGTTTTTTTTGAATAAACTCCAAATATAATCTAATATTTTTATACATACGAGTTGGCAACAAGAAACAAGAGAGTATAAAGTCCGAAAGGCATGTACAAAAAGAAAACAGTAAACAAAATAGCCATTCCGTTATTAGGAATTATCAATAAATGTTTTGTGGATTTTCTATATTATTGTATCTTTGCAAGGCCTTATGTATAAGGGACAAGGGCCTATTAGGCAGGAAAGAACGCCTAAAAAGACGTACAACTGCCCAAAACTTTAACTATTTTATAAATATTCTATTAAGGATATACAATAAATAAGTGTATAGCGACGTTATTAATTTTAGGATGAAAAGACTACTCTGGATAGGAATGCTGTTGATAAGTCTGGGCGCAAAAGCTCAGTTTGATGCGGCATTTACCAACTCCTGGGCACTTCAGTCCTACTTCAATCCTGCAGCGGCAGGAGTGGATGGTATGTTGAACGTCAAAGCGGCCTACAGCATGCAGATGGTGGGGTTCGAGGACGCGCCCAAGACCATGCTCATAACAGCAGACATGCCTCTCTTCTTTCTGGGACCCCAACATGGTGTGGGTTTGGGACTGTACAGCGACAAAGCAGGTGTCTTCAATACACAAAAGATATCACTGACCTATGCCTACCACCTGAAGCTGTGGGGCGGAACCATGAGTATTAGTGCAAGACCTGCTCTCTTTGTTGAGAAAACAGATGGCTCAAAACTTGACCTGGAGCGCGCTAACGACCCCGCCTTCGCCACCAGCGAGTCAAAGGGACAATCACTGGATCTGGACTTCGGCCTGAGATATACCTATAAAAAACTATGGTATGCAGGAGCCAGCGTCCATCATCTAATGGGACCAACCATTACATTAGGTGACGAGAAGACGCACGAGATTACAATAGATCCTGTTTTCTTTATGACTGGAGGATACAGGTACAAGTTACGCTACCCCCGATACGCGCTGGCAATGGATGCTATCCTGAGAAGCGACCTGCAGAACTGGAGAGGCGACATCACAGCCCGTCTGGAATACGATGGCGAGAAGCATAAACTGTACGGCGGTATTATGTACAGTCCCATGAATAGCGTGGGCATACTGCTGGGATATAACTTCCATGGTATCAATATAGGATACTCTTACGAGGTATATACAGGCGGAATAGGAGTACAAAATGGTACGCACGAGATAATGATAGGTTACCAAACAGACCTGAACCTGGGTAAGAAAGGTAAGAACCTGCATAAGAGCGTGAGACTGCTATGACCCCAGCCCCATCGGGGGGGATGGGAGAGAAAAAATAAAAGAGAAAAATAAAATTATATATAAATAAGGTATATAGGCGGCAAAGACTATGATAATGATATAACGTCATAACGAAAAGGCCGCCACCCAAAACAAAAAAGGAAAAAATAACTAAACAAAATAATATGAAGACAAAAAGTCTGGTACTTTTCTCTATGGCAATTCTTTGCCTGACTTTGGCTGCTTGTATGGGAGCTAATTCCAATGCTAATGCAGTTGGAGGCGAACTGACAGGAGTCAGAGGCGCTGCAATGTCCGAACCTACACCATACGGTATGGTGGCTGTTCACAAGGGATCACTGAAGATTGGTCTGCAGGAGAACGATACGTTGTGGGGCGCGGACTTCCCTTTGAGAGACATCAGTGTGGACGGATTCTGGATGGATGAACACGAGGTTAGCAATGCCAAGTACCGCCAGTTTGTAAACTGGGTACGCGACAGTATTATCCGTGAGCGTCTGGCTGATCCCAACTATGCTGGCGATGAAACTTATAAGATAACAGAAGATAAGGAAGGTAATGAAATTACGCCTTATCTGAACTGGAGCAAGCCTATTCCCTGGCGTAGAGCCAACGAGGATGAGGACCGTGCTATCCAGAGCGTATATGTTATTCATCCCATTGACGGCACTAAGATGCTGGATGCCAAGCAGATGAACTATCGCTATGAAATCTACGACTATGTAGCTGCCGCCCAGCGTAAGTATCGCTTGGATCCAGAAGAGCGCGACCTGAACACAGACCACGCTGTCAACAGAGAACAGGTAATGATCAGCAAGGATACCGCATGGATTGATGACGACGGTAAGATTATCCGTCAGACCATTACACGCCCATTGAGCGGACCATGGGACTTCCTGAATACCTACATCGTAAATATCTATCCTGACACCACATGTTGGGTTAACGACTTCCAGAATGCTGATAATGAACGCTACATGAAGCTCTACTTCAGTAACCCTGCCTATGATGACTATCCTGTTGTTGGAATCTCATGGGATCAGGCCAATGCTTTCTGCGCATGGCGTACCAACTTCCTGATGAAGGGCTTAGGCGGTTATGCCAAGCAGATTCAGCGCTACCGTCTGCCCAGCGAGGTGGAATGGGAGTATGCTGCCCGAGGCAAAGAGGGTAATCCCTTCCCCTGGACGAGTGCCGAGGTGAAGAGCGACAAGGGTTGCTACTATGCCAACTTCAAACCAGACCGCGGCAACTACACTAAGGACGGTAGTCTTATTACAAGCAAGTGCGGTATCTTCAGCGCCAACAGCAACGGCCTCTATGATATGGCCGGAAATGTAGCAGAGTGGACTAACACTGTATATACAGAAGCTGGTGTGGAAAGCATGAGCGATATGAACCCCGACCTGAAGTATAATGCTGCCAAGGAGGACCCCTATCGTCTGAAGAAGAAGAGCGTAAGAGGCGGTTCCTGGAAAGACCCTGAAAGCATGATCCGAAGCGCCTGGCGTTCATACGAATACCAGAACCAGCCTCGTTGCTACATAGGCTTCCGCTGCGTCCGTACAATGGTGAACGACAGAGGAAATTCCGGTGCTGCCAAACCTGGAAAGGCAAGCAGCAAGGGCGGAAAGAGTAAATCTTCATCAGGCGGCCCAACCGTAAGCACAAGAAAGGTGAGAAGATAAAAGTTAAAAGAGAAAAGATAAAAGTTGGGCGGCCAGGAACCATCGTAATAACGAGATAGCGTTATAACGTCATAACAAGAAAGCCGCCAAAATGAAATAAACAGAAAATAAAAACAAACAGATATGAATCCTATAGCCAAATTACAGAAGTGGATGGACTCCCCATATGGCCAAGTATTTATGAACTACTCCTACAGTTGGGGTGCATCAGTCGTCATCTTGGGAGCATTGTTTAAACTAACTCACATCCAAGGAGCCAATGTCATGCTTTGGATAGGTATGATTGTAGAGGCGATTGTGTTCTTCATCTCTGGTTTTGAGAAGACATACGACAAGGTTCCCAAATCAGAGGGAGCTTCAACTGCAGGCGGCCAGACCGTTGTGGTAGCAGGTGGTAGTCCTCTACCTGAAGGTGCCGAGATTCCTGAAGGTCCTATCGTAATAGGTGGCGGTGCTCCTATAGTAGCAGGTGGTGTTCCTAACGGCAACATAGATCCTGAGGCTCTGAAAGCAGGAACAGGTCTTAGCGCCGCAGCAGCTAACCTAGCAGCAGCCGGACAGGCAGCAGCACAGGCTCAGCTGGCATTGGAACAGATAAAGAACGGCGGTCCAGCCATAGATCCCAACCAGATCAAGGCTACAGATCCCGCAGCTATAGAAGAGGCTGTAAAGAACTATGCAGAAGAACTGACAGAATTGACAGAGGTGCTGGGACGCGTAAAGGCACAGGCTGCACGCATGAGCACAGACAGTGAGGAGATGGAGAACCTGAACCGCACACTTACCGGTATTGCCACCGTTTACGAACTGCAGCTGCGTAACATCAGCAAGCAGGTCAGCACCATAGAGCAGATTGACGAGCAGACTCGTAAGATGGCCCAGCAGATTCAGGAGTTGAACGAGGTTTACAGCCGTATGATAAAGGCATTGACCGTTAACATGGGACCCGCCGTTTCTGGAGTGAAGGAAGAAGAGTGAGGCGGCCACAGAGAATGTCGATATAACGATATAACATAATAACGTAATAACGAAAAGGCCGCCCATCGACATAAACGATAATTACGAATTCCGACCTTTGAATTTTGAATTTATAATTTTTGAATTTAAATCAAGATGCCTATACAGAAGAAGAGGATGTCTCCTCGCCAAAAAATGATAAACCTGATGTACTTGGTACTGATGGCCATGCTGGCTCTGAACGTATCAAGCGACGTGCTGAATGGTTTCTCATTGGTGTCGGACAGTCTGAATAAATCAACCCAGAATGCCAGTCATGTAAACAATGACATTTACAATACCTTTGAGGAGCAGATGAAGAACAACCCCACAAAGGTGAAGCAATGGTATGACAAGGCTCAGTATGTGCGTACCATAAGTGACTCCATCTACAATCTGGCAGAGGAACTGAAAATTGCTATCGTAAAGAAGAGTGATGGCGAAGAGGCTGACGTGAATGACATCAAGAACCGTGAAGACCTGGAGGCAAGTACCCAGATTATGCTGGCACCGGTAACAGGACGCGGCAAGGAGCTTTACAAGGCTATCAACAGCTATCGCGAGAGAATTGTGAAGATGGTTACGGACAAGGAGAAGAAGGAAATCATCTCAAGCAATTTAAGTACCGAGGTTCCTGCTAAAGGACGTCTGATGGGAAAGAACTGGCAGGAATACATGTTCGAGAATATGCCTACCGCTGCTGCCGTCACCTTGCTGACAAAGCTGCAAAGCGATGTTCGCTATGCCGAAGGAGAGGTCTTGCATAACCTCATCAGCAATGTGGACATAAAGGATATCCGCGTAAACCAACTGAATGCCTACGTTATCCCAAGCTCACAGACCGTAGTTCAGGGCGGACGCTTCAGTGCTCAGATTATCATGGCTGCCGTAGATACCACACGCCGCCCCACTATCTATATTGGCGGACAACCTATCAAGAGCGATAAGGGACTTTACGAAACCGTTTGCAACAAAACGGGTGACTTCACTCTGAGCGGCTTCATTGAGATGCTGAACGGAAACGGCGAAAGGGTGAAACGTGATTTCTCGCAGAAATATACCGTTGTAGCTCCCAGCGCTACTGTTAGTGCCGACATCATGAACGTGCTCTATGCCGGTTATGATAACCCTATGAGCGTATCTGTTCCAGGTATTCCCAGCAATAAGCTACATGTTAGCATGACAGGTGGATCACTCACCCAGAAAGGCGATGGACATTACATTGCCCGTCCTACTACACCAGGCGGTGAAGCTGTCATTACCGTATCAGCACAAAACGAGGGACGTACCCAGGAAATGGGTAAGTTTACCTTCCGTATAAGGAAGTTACCCGATCCTATGGCATTTATAGCATATTCAGACGGACAAGGAGGCAAAAATCACTTCAAGGGTGGAGCCCTAAGCAAGCAGATCCTAATGGGTACTGAGGGTATTGGCGCTGCCATTGATGACGGCCTGCTGAACATTACCTTCCGCGTACAAGGCTTTGAGACAGTCTTCTACGATGCAATGGGTAATGCCGTTCCATTCAAGAGTAACGGAGCAAACTTTACTGAACAGCAGAAGAATCAGATCAGAGGCTTGGCACGTAACAAGCGATTCTATATCACAGATGTCCGTGCTGTAGGACCTGACGGAATAGAAAGAACCCTGGATGGGGCCATGCAGGTTATCATTAAATAGCCCCCCCGCCCCCCTTTAGGGGGAGGGAATGAAGAATGAGAAATGAAAAATGACGAAATGAAAACATGAAAGATATGAAACGTACACTATTCATAATAGCAGCATCCTTACTGACAGGAAGCATGACATTTGCACAGCCTGCTAAACGTCGTACTACAACCACGGCCGGATCTACTGCAACTGCCACAACAACAGCAGCCAAGCAGAACAATGACCGTGCATCTCTGCAATTCCCTACATCGGCAACTATGCCGGAGGATGTAGTCTGGAAGCGCGATATCTATCGTCAGCTCGACCTGATGAAGGATAAGAACGCTCCATTGTACTACCCTGTAGAGCCCATAGGAAAGCAGGTGAATCTGTTCACCTATCTGTTCCGTCTGATCCAGACAGGACGCGTGACAGCCTATACCTATAAGCTGGATGGCAATGAATCGTTTGAGGAAAAGGACAAACTCAGCGTAAAGGATCTGTTGGAACGCTATAATATCTATTACGAAGAGAAAGACGGAAAGATTGTGGTGGCTGATGCCGACGTGCCCAGTGCAGAGGCAAAACGCTATTACATCAAGGAGAGTGTCTATCTGGATCAGCGCACAGGTACCTTTAGCACCAAGGTTACAGCTCTCTGCCCCATTCTGATGCGTGGAGCAGATGAATTCAGTACAGATGTAGAGGCAACACCCTACCCTCTCTTCTGGTTGAAATATGATGATGTGGCTCCATGGCTATCTAAACTGCCTATGATGGGTAGCAATCTGAATAACGTAACTAACATGACTGCAGATGACTTCTTTACCATGAACCGCTACGAGGGAAAAATCTACAAGACAAATAATCTGCAAGGTAAAATTCTGGCTAACTACTGCGAAACTGACAGTGCCATGAAGAAGGAACAGCAGCGTATTGAGAAGCAGATTGTTGACTTCGAGGAAGGCGTATGGGGACATGAAATTATAGACAGCACCAAGTTAGACAGTATAGCTCTGGCTGAAGCAGCTGCACCCAAGGCAGCCAAAAAGTCTGGAAGCGTTTGGGGAAAACGTACCAAGACTCCAACAGCAACAACTACCGCACCAGCCAAGAGTACAGCCGGGGCTAAGAAGGAGTCTGCACCTGCAGCTCCACGTGTGAGCGCCCGCAGACAGAGAAGATAAGGGGGCATTATGGCACAATTTGCCGATGTCATACTGCCTCTACCCTTAGAAGGTACATTCACTTATAGCTTACCCGAGACTTTCGCCAATCTGGTTCAGGTAGGAAGTCGGATTATTGTTCCGTTTGGGACAACAAAGTTCTACAGTGCCATCGTAGTAAAACTACATGACACTGTTCCTTCTTATACAACCAAGGCAGCTATGGAGCTGCTTGACAGCAGTCCTATAGTTACAACCGCTCAACTGAAGCTATGGAAGTGGATAGCTGATTACTATCTGTGTACCATAGGAGATGTCTATAAAGCTGCACTCCCCAGTGGTATGAAGCTGGAGAGCGAATCCAGCGTAATGTACAATGAGGAGTTTGTTGCAGATGATACCCTAACTCCGTCGGAAGAGAAGATCATCCAGGCACTGGAGGAGGATACAACCCAATCGCTTTCGACCCTACAGAAAAGGACGGGCATCAAGAACATACTACCTTTGGTAAAACGACTGCTGGAGAAGGATGCCATCCAAATTAAGGAGGAGGTAAAAAGAACGTATAAGCCCCGCTATGCTACATACATTAGGATAACAGAGCCCTACTTCAACGAAGAGAAAATCAATCAAGCCCTTACTCTGCTAAAGCGTTCTGCCAAACAAACGGAACTGTTACAAAAGTATATATCCCTATCAGGGATATCTGCGGCTTTGGCCTTACAGAACCAGCAACTCCTAAAGGAGACAACCAGGCAGGAACTGATGGAAAGTACAGCATGTACACCCAGTGTACTGAAGGGACTATGCCAGAAAGGAATCCTGGAACTATATCAGAAACCCATTGAACGTATTACGCAGCAGTATCTGCCAACGGAACTGGTCATGCATCCCCTCAGCGAGGATCAGGCACGCGCCAAAGACAAGATAAAGGAATGCTGGAAACAACAGGATGTATGTCTGCTGCATGGCGTAACAAGCAGCGGTAAGACTGAAGTCTATATTCATCTGATTAAGGAGATAATAGAGCAAGGGAAACAGGTGCTGTTCATGCTTCCTGAAATTGTACTGACAGCCCAGTTGACGGACCGATTGAAACGTGTCTTCGGAGATCGTCTCGGGGTGTACCACTCAAGATACCCGGATGCAGAACGCGTAGAAGTATATCAGAAGATGTTATCTGACACCCCATACGATATCATTGTAGGAGTCAGGAGCAGCATTTTTCTCCCCTTCAAGAAATTAGGACTTATCATCATAGACGAGGAACACGAGACCAGTTTCAAACAACAGGATCCTGCTCCACGCTACCAAGCCCGTAACGTAGCCCTGGTGATGGCAAAGACGGCCAAAGCTAAAACGCTATTAGGCTCAGCAACGCCTAGCTTGGAATCCTACTACAACGCCGAAACCGGTAAATACGGATTGGTACAGTTACACAAGAGATATGGCAATGTACAACTACCGCAGATTGAGGTAGTAAACATGCGTGAAATGGCCAAGAAGAAAATGATGATAGGGCCATTCACGCCACAGTTGATACAACGGATTAGAGAGGCACTGGAACAGAACAAACAGGTGATACTTTTCCAAAACAGACGCGGCTATGCCCCTATGATGGAATGCAAAACCTGCGGCTGGGTACCACGTTGTCAGAAGTGCGATGTAAGCCTGACACTTCATAGGAATATGCGTCAGCTAACCTGTCACTACTGTGGAGCCTCCTACCCTATTCCTCAGAAATGTCCTAATTGCGGTGAGCAGAACCTAATGGGCAGAGGATATGGAACAGAACGTATTGAAGACTGCCTGCAGGATATCTTCCCGGAAGCAAGAATTGCCAGGATGGATCTGGATACAACCAGAAGCCGGCAACGATATGAACAGATCATCTATGATTTCCAACATTATAAGACGGATATTCTGGTAGGAACACAGATGGTCACAAAAGGACTGGACTTTGACCGTGTAAGTGTTGTGGGCATCTTAAATGCCAGCACCATGTTGTCACAGCCCGATTTCCGTAGTTACGAGCATGCCTTCCAGATGATGGAACAGGTAGCAGGCCGCGCAGGTAGAAAGAAGGAACAAGGCTATGTTGTTCTACAGACGATGGATGTAGAGGCGTCCGCTATCAAACAAGTAGTAGATCATAACTATACTGCCATGTACAAGGAGCAGATGGAAGAAAGAAGTCTCTTCAACTATCCTCCAAACTGCCGCCTGATATATGTATACATGAAACACAGAGACGAGAGGATACTGGAGGCTCTCTCCAGGGATTATGCTAATCTGTTGAAACAGATCTTCGGCCAACGAATACTGGGACCTGATACACCGCCCATTGCCAGGGTACAGATGATGTATATCCGCAAGATCATTGTCAAGATAGAGCTATCAGCTTCCATAGCGGAAGCACGCAAGCGGTTACGGGAGATACAACATTACGTAACCAACCTCCCCCAATACAAGTCTGCCATTATCTATTATGATGTAGACTAAGAACCCCTGGTCAATCGTATCACCTTGCTGGCATACTCGCCGCGGAAATCAATCTCTACACCTTGCTGCATCAGGAAACGACCGGTGAAGGAACTGCCCTCCCAGTGATCAGCATTACCCTGACGACAGAGTTCTGTAAGCGTATAGGTGGCATTAGGATCCAAGCCTGCAAAGTAGAAACGGGGACGGAAGAAATCAACGTAATGTTCAAACTTATAGGCAAAGAAGATGGCTTCCTTTTTATCCTCGCCAACAAACATCTCACTACAATAGCCGTTTCCCTCATAAGGAGAAATCAGGCGATACTGGTCCCCTTGCTGCACAATAGGACGTATAGTCTCTTTGTATGTCTTGAAGCATGACTGAGCAAACTTCATCTCATCTGCTGAGAGGTCGGATGGCTTCATCTCCATTCCAAGACGACCCGTCATAGCCACATCGAAACGGAACTTCAAAGGCAGACTGCGACGGGTCTGATGATTCGGGCTGGCGCTTACATGCTGAGCCATAGCACAAGCAGGGAAGAACATACTGGTTCCCCACTGAATAAAAAGACGTTGCTTGGCATCTGTATTGTCACTTACCCAGAACTCATCAAAGTAAGGCATCAACCCATAATTGACACGTCCGCCACCACTGGCACAACACTGGATAACAAGGTCAGGATATTTGGCACGTATACGCTTGAGAGTCCTAATGAGACCCAAGTGATAATCCACATAGAGATGACTCTGGTTGTCGGCACTTAGATAATGCGAGCCAAAGTTTTTGGTCTCCATATTGCAGTCCCACTTAATATAATAGGTATTGGGGGTCTCTGTCATGATGTCATCAACCACCTTATAGACAAAATCCTGAACTGCGGGATTACTCATATCCAAGACCAGTTGGGTTCCACCACGTCCCGTGCTGGGTTCACGCGTAGGATGACATACCACCCAGTCAGGGTGCTTCTCGTAAAGCTCACTCTTGGTATTCGTCATCTCGGGCTCAATCCAGATACCCCACTTCAATCCACGCTCGGTACAGGCCTTCTCCAGTGCCGGAACGCCCTTGGGAAGCTTCCCGGTATCAGTAACCCAGTCGCCCAGGGCGCAGTCGTCAACAGAACGTTTGTACTTATTGCCAAACCAACCGTCATCCATCACAAAGAGCTCACCACCCAACTGCTTCACGCCATCCATCATCTTCTCCATTCCGTCCTGGCTGACATTCAGATAGACACCTTCCCAGGAATTGAGGAGGGTCTTGCGCAAAGCTGTTCCATTATGAACCATATTGTTTTTACGGGCCCAGCGATGGAAACTGCGACTGGCACCACCCAAGCCCTCATTACTATAGGTAAGAGCGAGAACAGGAGTTGTAAAGGTCTCACCTTTCTTGAGTGTATACTGTGAGTTGGTATCATCAATACCTGCCACAAAACGATGGATCTTCTTTCCCTGCGTATCAATAGTCATACGGAAGTTTCCACTCCAGCAGAGAGCGGCTCCTACCACACGACCATAGTTCTCCTGTGGTTTGCCATCAAGAGAAATCATCAGGTTGGGACGGTTCATATAGGCGTTCTTAGTGCCAGTAAGATCATGTATCTCAAAGATACCGGGTTTCAGCGCTTCTTCTGAGACCTGTGCTTCAGCACCCCATGAACCATGTTCATGCTGAACCCAGACATTACCCTGACGGATTGGCAGGAAACCGCTGGCATACTTAAGGAGGCTGACGGGTTTCTTCTCGTTATTACGGATAACCGACCAGGTTTCTATAACATCACTGTTATCATAAGTCCTATAGCACACATCAACCAGAAATTCATATACCTTATCCTTCATGGTAATGGTATAGACGGTGGAATTACCTTCGGTTGTAACCACATCACTCAGATATGTCAGTTCTGTGGACATATTGCCGTCCGAATGACGAACACTGAGAGCCGTTATATCATAATTACCCAGTCCAAAAGCAGGATAGGCATCTTCCCAAAGACTATAGGCACGGTACACCTGTTCTGCGTCTGCAACACGTTCACCATAATAGCTGACGTGTAAAGGCAAACCCGCTTCTGCCTTCAGCAGCAATGTAGTACCGGGTGAATTAACATAGATATCCTTTGCAGATAGAAGAGCGACTGCAAAAAGAGACATAACAGATAAGAATACTTTCTTCATGGGGTTGACAGGTTTATAATTATACGCTTTATAAAGGAGTAAAAGCTTTGCTACGGATATTATCCTGCAAAGCTTTTACATTATTGTCTTATGATAGAATTACCAGATATCCTCAGGTTTCTCAGGATTATCATAGATTTCCTTCGGACACCATTCAAAGTAATCAAGGTACAATTCCTTCTTGTCAGTATCAAGTACGGACTTGAAACGGATATAATATGTTTCCTTGGGATCCAATGTCTGACGAATCAGGATGTGACGCTTCTGACGATCATCATCACGGGCGGTCTTACCTTCACCGTATTCATGTTTAGCAGCCTTCATCAGACCATGGTTTCTCAGTTTGTGGTCAATCTCAATAATCTGGTCTTCATCATGACCTTCGTCCTTGATGTCGCCCCAAGAAGCACCTTGGCCGCCATAAGTAATCGCGATACCCTCTGCCATATTCACAGGAATACCTGCAGCCGGAAGGTTATCAGGATCAGAACCGAAATAAACCTGGGTAATACCACGGGCACCTGTGGCAAGTACCTTATAACGCAACTCGTATGTACCGCGCTTGGGAACAGGAGGCAGGGTAAACATGATATCGTATTTACCGAATACCTTGTCCTCGTCCTGGCAATAGTTTGGCCAGTCGGTCATATGACCATTGTAGTGGATGAAATGAGTCTCCTCATTCAGGATACTTGCATTATCAAAATACTTGTAATCCTTGTCCTGAGGAACATACACATGCTGGAATTTTCCCTCAGAAGATTCTGCACGACGCAGATTATTTGTAATGGCCTCGGGGAACAAAGCAAAGAGGTCAAAACGGATACGTTCCTTTGCTAAATTGTCACGTACTGCATCTGTGTAAGCCAAGGGACCGTCTATAGGATAGATGCAGGCATTGTTAATATCGTTGACAACAGCCATTTCGCTTTCACGTCCAATGTTAATACCGGTCTTTCCGGGTTCACAAGACAATTCATGACCAGTACCTTTAAGACCATTATCCAGGACAGGGAAACGGTTAAGATAAACACCTGAACTCTCCTTGCTCTCATAAATCTTCAGCAAACGACGAGTTCCCTTACCAATAGTACAATACCATTCATAGATGGGGATAGATAAGGTTGGACGACCATAGAGGCTGCCGATTTCATTACAGTTGTACACCAACTTGTTGGCAGGAATTCGCATTGGCAGTATATGATAAGTTACCCAACGATATAAGATATGATTGGGTGAAGCATAATTTTCATCTGTAAGGTTGGCTTCATCAGACAAATACATTTTTTTAGTCTGAAGCCAATTGATAAGTTGCTGTAGAGCATCTGGTGCAGTCGGGTCAATACCCTGTGAACGCCAGTATTCGTCAGTCTCCGCAAAGATGGTATATCCTATTCTGCGGTGTTCAGGTGCATGTGCATCGGGATCGCCAGGGGTAGATGACTTATCGCCTCCTGATTTAGCCTGATAATCTTTCATGTCGGGAATCAATCCCTTCAGATACTTCTGTTCATATGTATCATCATTCTCAATGCTGAGAAGATCCAACAATCCGCATGCCTGTATAACACGGGCCATCATCAGATAACCCTCAGTCTTGTTGTTCAAGATTTCCTGCAGGTATGTAGCACATGATTCGTCCTTGGGAGCAATTACCTTATGCAGCTGATGTATATATCCGTTAATTGTCTGGATATCATAGTTGATAGGGTCAACGGGGCAGATTTTGTTTACACAAACACTGTCCGGCTTTTTGGGATCGGGGATGTTAATAGTCAGACGGTGGTCGTTGAGCGTGGAAAGAGGCAGCTCAATACCCTTGTCCACCTGATCAATAGAATAACGCTGATCCTCTCTGTCGTATCCGTCAATGATACTATTCTTTACAATCACGCTACGAATAGAGTCCAACTTGACAGAGTCCGTAAAGGCATCCCATGATGGTTCTGAAATCAGGCCCTGATCAACAAGATCCTGCAGATATTCATCAATAGCATCGTTGGTGACTGCAAAAACCGTGTAGTTACCACGAGCCGTCAGCAACTGATATACAGTTGAAGTCTCCATGTGTGGATTAATCTGCACTAACTTCAATAAGTCCACATACTGGGAGTATTCAGGATGTGCCTCCAAATAACTTGCCACTGTGTGGTACTTAAATACATATCTCGACGAAGTGTCGACCTGCTCAGAACATGAGCAAACCATCAATAGCAATGCGGTAAGAGAGAAAAACAGCTTTCTCATAATTTTCGTTTAATATTATTATCCTTAATTTTTATTATTCTCCTGACCTGGAAGCCTAAGCCCCAGGCCAGGAGAATTTATAGAATCTTTTTACACTACATAATTACTGGGCAGCAATGATATTCAACAGTTTCTGAATATCTGCAGCGTTGGTTTGACCATCACCTGTCAGGTCGGCATCACCACCATCTGCAATAATGTTCAGCAACTTCTGGATATCAGCAGCATTAACCACGTCATCACCTGTCAGGTCACCTTCCTTAGCGGGATTAACTGCGAATATCAAGTGACGGAGATTAACCAGAGCACCTTCGTTAGGAATGAAGCGGAACAGAAGAACATCAGAAGCCTTCTTGAAGCCGAGATCCTTCAGGTTAAGAGTAACCTTCTTGAACTCTGAAGTTGCCTCCAGTTTCTCGATTGAATACTTCTTCAGCATATCGCCAGAGAAGTTCTGAATCTCAATATTGTTAATGTCCTTGTCTGACTTGTACTCAAATTCGAGAAGAGTCTCATTATCCTCCAAATCATCATACATAACGCTGAAGTAAACAGCTACTCTCTTATCAGACTCGGGAGCAATCTCGTAGTTGAATGGATCACCGTCTACCTGTCCCTGTGATGCGTTAGAAATAAATGTGCTTGCATTCTCGTCGATTGCCAGGTAATCAGGATATGTAGCAAGAAGCTCATCCTGAGCAGCCTTAGCAGCAGCAGCATTCTCATATGCACCGCCCTTTGTAAGGTCATTTATATCACCCAGTTTCTTGGAAATAGCAATAACCTCTGAATCAGCACTATTATCATATCCCAAGACATACCATTTATTTTCAACAGCATCGGCATATTTACAGAGTGAATAGTAGGCAGCCTTTGTGGCAGTAATCTCTGCAAACAGGTTACCGTCAGCTACCAACTGCTCTACGGTGTTGCTGTTAGCAACATTCTGCAGAGCTTCCTTCTGTACAGCACTGAAGTTAGGAGAAGTCTTGAAATCAGCTACTGTACTGGGATTGCCTGCTTCAGCACTAATCAGATTAGCAGCAGGAATAGCATTACACTCAGCTGCAGCAGCGATTGCCTCAGCAGTAGCCTGCTCACCAAGGTATGTCAGACGGAAGTTACCGGCAGCCAACCAGTCACCACCTACAATAGTACCTTCGTTCTTCAGACCGATTGTCAGATTACCATCAGTAACCTGGGCAACCATAGTAATCTCATAACGGTCATGCAGAATAGCATTGATTGTACCCTGTACGCCCCAGATTACATAACCAACTTCTACAGAGTCTACAGCTGGTACACCGGTAATACCGTCAACATCACAAGCATAAATTGGCTTGTCAGCAGTTGAACCGGTCCATGCCTCTTCCTTGCTGGTAACCATGTAGTCACGAACAACAGGAACATAGGTCTTGGTATCATTAGCAAATGCCAAAGCAGCATAATCGAAGCTATTGATATTGCCCTGAGGACGGAAACCTGCATTCAGTTTAACCTGATAGTAACCGTTCTTCAAATTTGTCAGAGTCTGGCTAATGTTGGCCTTAGACTGCTCGTTGCAGAATTCAGCAGCAGACATGGTACCTTCCTTATTTGTACCGTTGCTATAAAGATAACCATTCCAACCTTCAGCAGTCTTAGTGCCTGATACTTCCTTGCCATTGGCATCCAGAACCTTTTCTGCCTTAGCGAAGCTGCGATTAACAATCAGGTCTGTGATATCCATGCCAGGACCATAACCAACAGCAATAGCAGCCTTCTTCATAGCCTGCAGAGACTCAATTTCAACTGCAATAATGCTGTCATTCAGTTCATGCTGATTATAGATAGTTTTGAATGTACCATTAGGATAAGTCTCAGAAGGCTCACCCTCAGTAGTCAGATAGTTCACCAGTTTGGTCAGAGCCTCACTCTCAGTCAGCTTATTCTCATTAAGATAGTCTTCAACCTCGATAGCCTTATTTGAGAGTTCCTCATACAGAGCGGCACTTGAAGTGATCTTCTCGCGCAATTGCTCAAGCACATAATTAGCACGGAAGAGTTCCTCCATATTTATGCAAGTTTCAAGGTTGGGGATAGAATCAGTAAACTGATCAATGAGAGACTGCTGTGCAAATTCAACACTTTCAATATACTCAGTAGCAGAGTCCTTGAAGCTGGTCTTAAGCTCATCAAACTCATCAGCAGTACCGAAGTGGAGCTCGTTCATCTGGATTGCATCGCCCTTATATGCCTTGGTAACAACAACCTTATAATATGTATAAGGTACGGTTGTCTCAGTGCTGAAACCGAAGTATGAAGGCTGAGCATTTACGGGATGCAAACGATCCTGCTTTACATCTACTCTTTCGTCAACAAGTACCCATCCATCAGCATCCTTAGTAGCCTGGGCATCACCCTCGAAGTTAGCACCGTAGATGTACCAGGTACCCCAGTTACGATCGGGATAACTACCTGTATCGTTACCTGTGGTCAGAGTATAGAAGAATGGATTAACGGGATCAAATGTACGGAAGATGATATAGGTATCACCCGCAGGATCAGCCTGGCCGCCCCACTTGGTAGCCTTAACCTCAACTTCCTTCTCCTCGCCTGTTTCAGGATCTTTCTCCTTCTTTGTGGTATTCTGGGCAATACCATCAATGAGGTTACCATAGAAGCCATCACCCCACTGGCCAACAGTATGACCGTCCAAGAGGATGTACAGGTTCTTCTGAACTGAATTGATGATTCTCTCCAGATATGTTGTCTCAGCCTTGATACCCTCATCATTAAGCTGACAGTTCTCCATAATGTATTGGTTCGTACCGTTTATGAACTTAGCATTAGGAGCAATGTTCTCGCTGATATAATCTGCATGCCATTGGCCATAGGTCTTTGACTCAATTTCAAGACCCTTAAATATTGTAAATACGCTGTCATACTTGTGGTACAACTCGGCAGAGGCTGCAATCTCCTTCTGCAGGTCTTCCAACTGGTACTTGAAGTTCAATACATCAGGTGCATAGACTGTATTCTTCAGTTCCTCGTATTTAGCCTTGTAAGCATCGGTTAAGCCTCTATATGCGGGTTTTTCTTCGGGATCGTAGTCCTCAAACTGGGCAACATATCCTTCACGATACTCAAACATGTTAGCTGTGTTGTAGAATGAGAACTCATTCATCTGCATACCACCAGAGTGGTAAACCTCGATCTTGAAATACTGATAAGGCTCTGCACAACCCTCAGAGAGATAGATATAGCTCTCAAACAGATTGGTAGTCTTCAGGATGTCTGTACCGACATTCTGCTTGTTGTCGATCAGAACCCATCCGTCAGCATCCTTGGTGGCCTCGTCGTCAGAAGCGAAGTTGGCACCCCAGATCTTCCAGTTCTTCCAGTTACGATCAGGATAACTATTAGTATCCCAACCGGTAACAAGACCATAGTATGTGGGTCTGATAGGCGTATCTGTCTTGAAGATGATGTAGCGATCCTTTCCGGTACCAGTACCCCACTTAGTTTTATCGCGATCACCATCAATAAGGTATTCTATAGGACTATCACCCCAGTTGTCTGAGTTGTCAGTACCTCTAACGAACTCATAAGTTGGGTAGAGAGCATCATCGGGATTCTTCTCGTTATTGAGCATATATGCAGAAATACGCTTGTATTCTACAGTTGCTTCCTCACCAGTAATCTGGCGGTTAACCTTAAGATATGCATAGTTACCTACGGGGTATTCTTCTCCGGGAGCAACAGCATTTACATCGTCAGCCCAAGTTGTCAAATAAGCAACAGCAGCATCCTTCAGGCTGCCTGCAGCAATTCCACTTAACACCTGCTTGCGTGTTTCAACCAATTTGTCATAGCTCTTTGCAGAGGCATTAATCTTATCGAACAATGAATTAACGGTTTCGTTCATTCCGAAGAATGCAACAACATCTGTAGTTGTCTTCATGTTCTCATAGAGATTTGAAGCCTGATCAAGCAATGCCTTCTCAGCAAATGCATCAGGATCAAAAGATTCTCCAACAGCGGTAAGTACTGAAGGCTTTTCGAGAGCGAAGGTATATTCGTCACCAAGTTCGAACTCACTCATCTGCATATATCCGGAACCATTCATGGTTTCGTCAATCTCAACCTTGAAGTACTTGTAGGCAGTTGTATTCTCCTCTGAAAGTGAGAAATAAACAGCGTAACAGTTCTTGTCAGGCAATACCTCCTCGCTGACATCTGTCTTCCTGTCAAGCATCACCCACTTGTCTGACTCACGGGTGGGCTTGCCATCCTCTACATCAGCTTCGGCAATACCATAAATCTGCCAGTTCTTCCAGTTACGATGATTCCAGCTGGCATTGTCTGTACCTGTTACAAGCTTGTAATAGGTAGGAGCTATAGAACGAGAAGCCTTCACAATGAAGTGAGCACCATTCTTAGTCTCGCCAAACTTCTTTGCTGTCAGACCGTTACCCCACTTGGTATTAATATCACCGTCGAAGAGTTTTTCCAGACATTCACCGCTTCCGTCGCCCATTCTGTCACCGGAAATGGGGTAATATTTAATAGGTTGGTCTGTTGTTGTTGTCTGGCTAGCCAAGTCCTCAAGATATTTCTCGAGTCCTGCATAGGTACCAAGACCCCACTCAGCCATCTGGAGATAAATCTCTGAACCTGCAACAGACTCCTCAATTTCAATCCAGAAGTACTTGTAGGCAGTCTTACCGTCAGCCTCTTCGAACTGCAAGTTAGCTATACCGAAGTTCTGGGCAGGCAAGGGCTCGTTTTGCTTGTCATCAATCAAGGTCCAACCCGTGTAGTTCTCTACATCACGGACTGCCTGATCATCACTCTCGAAGTTACCGCCAAAGATTTTCCATGACTTCCAGTTACGACCGGGGTTTTTACCCGTATCATTACCTGTAACCAGGAAATAAAAATCGGGAACTACAGGCTCGTCTGTCTTAACAATAATGTACATCTTGTTGGCAGACCCATTTTGATTAATTGGCCAAGCTTTCTCGTCTTCAAGAGACTTATCAAACCACCCGCCCCATTTGGTACTGATACTAGCATCGACCAACTTGGCGTACGATTCTCCATGAGAAACGTCCGTCTGGCCGTAGGATAGCATACCGTCAATAGCCGTGAGTTTGAAATACTGAGCCATAACACTCTGGCTGGACAACATCATCAGAGATGCAGCCAAAGCGAGCGTCACGCGTTTAAGAGTAAATCTTTTCATCGCTTTTTGGTTTTTAGTTAATAATAAAGTTAAATTATATCATTTTTCTTATTTCTATACCTAAAATATACATCCTTTTTAAGTGCATTTTGCACGAAAAGCATACAAAAATAGGAAATTTGCATCAGACATTAACCATATTTATATGCTTTTATCCTGTCGTTTAACATTATTTAACCATGCAAAGCACACTTGCACTCTTACGCTTTATCTATACATTACCTTCTTGCCATTCACAATGTAGATTCCCTTCTTAAGTCCATTGAACATTGAACATTGAACATTGAACATTGAAGAATCCTCTTGCCCCTTGCTCCTTGCTCCTTGCACCTTACGACCAGCAAGGTCGTATATCTCTCCTCCATTACGGGAGGGGGCGGGGGTGGATCTGTCTACACCTGTCTCCGTATCCCCTGCCGCTATCTGGAAATCATAAGCAGTATAGTTAGAGGGACCTAATGTACCATCGTTAACCTGCTCGTCTATCAGAACCCAACAAACATCATCGGGGTCATCAGAATAGGTATTGCTACCGTACAACTTCCATGTATCGGGGTTACGGCCAGGATAATATCTTGTATCGTTTGCCGTATATATACGATAGCCATAGGGCATAACGGCCTCTTGTGCATCAAAGAGGAAATAAGCAGAATTACTGAAGTAAGAACAGTACTTGGTGTACACACTATTGTCGCCTGCATCAGGCCAATTATGGTTGGAGATACTGCTCTCTGTACCCTTATATATAACAAGGTCGGGATAATCTATACCTTTTTCGTCAAGAATATCGAACTCAGCAAACTGAATGGTACCGCTCTTACCATCATTTATACCAAAGACTTCCCATTTATAATAACGGTACTTACTTAGCTTCACCTTCTCTGTGTTGTTAGTATATATACCATCTATGTTATAAACCATGCCACTTGAAGTCTTCAGAACAGGATGTCCGTCAATCTTTCTTCCATTATCAATATTCTGATACCACAAGGTATTGCCATTACCAGTATTCAACAGATAACAGAGGGCACCTGACTTAACATCGACGGGGGTAACAAACTCCACTTGATGAGAATAGGCATCATAACAATTCTGCAGAGAAGCTGGATTATCTGCATAGGCAAATTCCCTACCCTGGACAGAACCGGAAACCTTACCGGCATTATAGCAATCTGTAACAAATACATATCCTGCAGAAGGCGCAACAATGGCTGCAGCCATGCTGTCGGCCTGTATCCTGCCCAGATTATAAGAATCCTGCACATAAACAGTTGCCAATGCACGAGCGAATCCTATGAAACCGGCTGCATACCCGCCCGTTGCAGTAACAGTAGCGGCTGTGCTGCACTTCTTGATCGTTACCTTACCAGAACGCGCAAATCCAATCAGACCAGCAACGTAGTTCGCTCCTGAAACCGAGCATGTAGCATCAAGATTCAGATTCTGTATCTCAGCACCGGGGCCTACCATGCCAAAGAGACCGACATTGTCTTTCCCCGTAATATTCAGATTACTGATAGTATGACCATTACCATTAAACTTACCGGCATACTGTTTCTTGATATTTCCGATTGGTGCAAAGTATTCCTCGAGTCCTTCCATGTCGATATCGGCATTGAGGACAGCATTTGCAGTTGTCTGACCACTATTGACAATCCGGGCAAATTCACACAGATCATAGGCTGTGTTAATCTGGTAAGTTCCGTTCAGTTGTTTCAGCTCGCCATACGAAAGCATCTGATCCATCCACTCAACACGGTTATATACAAAGTCGCGTACACGATCCACCTCCTTATCCCATGAACCGGGAACCACAGGGTTGAGTGAAAGCCATTGGTTAAGATATGGCCAACGGATAAAATTCAAACGGGCAGAAGAACTAATCTCTCTGCGCAGAGAATCAACGTCTGCCGCAACGTCCTTAGGTTCAAAAGATCCTTTCATGCGAAGTTTTGCCCACATAGTCTGAAGCTTGGAAAAGACTGATGGATCGGAAAGCACACGGCCCACAAAGTCTGACCAGTTTCCTGTATCACGCACTTTGTATGTCCAATCCATACGCTGATTGGCAGGATAGGTAGTCTGGTCATTCTCGAGGGCAAGGTCTGCATCCCACACAGGCCCCACATAGAAATGGTCATCGCCACGTTCCTTATACAGGAAGACCTGACAAAGCATATCTGTGTTACCATTGAACTCGCTGGTAAGGAAGTGTCTGAGGAAGGTCTCAAGATCCAGAACAGAACGGGTGCCTTTCTCCGGGTCAGTATAGTTGGGACTATAGACAACACTCTCCATGTTGTTCCAGGCATCCTGGATATACCCGAACTGTTCAGGTTGCATAATATCCTCATCAGGATCATGGATAGAAATAGGATTGCCGTAATAAGAGGTAAAATTATAAGGTTCGCGATAAGCATTGTTATCTACCTCTACATAATAACCACCGGTGATGGACTCATCATCCACATCATTCTCGGTCATCTCTGTGATCTCAATACGACCAGAATGAACATCCACATGGTCTGCCAACGTATAAGTACCGCGGTAGTCGCCATTGACAACAAGGTCAACAACCTGGCTCCAGGGTGTCCACTTCATCTCAGCACGCTTGGACATGGCCCAGGCCACGGGATTGCGCATCAGAGTCTTGTCCCGATAGCTATTGATAAGCACCCACTTCTTGGCTTTCACTGGCGACTCGTTTTCTGCTCCCTTCATTACATGGTGGCTCTTGCCGTCATTGTACTTCATACGGAAAGCCTTGTTCTCGTGCGTAGCGGAATAATTACCTCTTACGCGGAACAGGATAGGATATTCCTGCAACATCTTGCCATCGTTGTATATCAGTACTGACTGCGATTCAAAATCCTCGCCACGCTCAGTGGGCATGGCATTATCCTGGACATGAATGCTGAGCGTAGGCAAATTGGTTATCTGATAAAATTGGCTGTCGTCACCCTCGCCGGCATGACCATAGAACCTTAATTCCGCAACATTACAGAATGAGCCTGTTCCGCCTACGTAGCGTATATATCGGAAACCACGACTGACATTGACATCCGCTCCTGTGAAAACATCTTTGCCAGGGCGCTCACTGATAAGATAAAGGGGTACGGCATCCATGAAGTCGGGACTGTTGGCTCCCTCAAAAAGGCTCAGCACCATGCGATCACGACCTTGGGTACTGGGCGTAGGCATGTATTCAACACGGGTGATGACATGGGGTTCGCCCAAATCAAGACCAATCCATTGCAAGTCACGCGACATAGCAGTATAGTATGTGGTAGGATCATCATCGAAAGCATATCCTGCATTCGATCCATTACCTGAATAAATCAATGTACCTTCCAGAAGTTGGTCAACATCTTCGTTGTATGCGCAAACATTATTATTAGATAAAACTAATGCAAATGTTACTATCAGTAGATTTCTTAAATTCATATTAAAAATAAGCTCTTCAAGCAAGTTTTTGGACCCGCTCTCTTTTATTTCGGACGCAAAAATAATTTATTTTTTTGGAACAAGCAAAAATCTTCCTATCTTTGCAAGGAAAATAATTTGAAAACAAGGTACATGAGGTAAAGAGCAAGAGAAACGGCCTTTCGCTAGTAGAGAAACGGCATAACAGTCCTCTTGCCCCTGCCCCTAAAAGAAATTATAATCATGGGAAAGAAAAAAAGCGGAGGCGGTCGCCTCAAGAAAAAGAACCTGGAACAGATGGTAATTGCCCTGTTCGAAGAGAATCCCACCCAAGTATTTGAACTGAAGACCCTCTACCGTGAGCTTCACCTGAACACACATCCTGCCAAGATGATGCTGATGGATGTACTGGAGGTACTGCTGATGGATGACTATATCAAGGAGCAACCTCGTTTCTCCTACACCCTGAACAACCCAACGCAAGTTATGGAGGGTATCTTCCACCGTAAGGCAAACGGCAAGAATACCTTTGAGCCAGAGGATGGCGGAGAGCCCATCCTGGTGGCAGAGCGTAACAGCATGCATGCCATGGACGGCGACAAAGTTCAGGTGACCATGCTGGCGCGCAGAAAGCACCATGTACGTGAGGCGTCCGTAACAGAAATTCTGGAACGCAGCGAGAAACAGTTTGTGGGAACCCTGCAGGTTAGCAAGAACTATGCCTATCTGCTCACAGAGGACCGCACGCTGGCCAATGATATCTTTATACCCAAGGCAAACCTGAAGAAAGGACAGACAGGCGACAAGGCAATTGTAAAGATTGTGGAATGGCCTGAAAATGCCAAGAACCCGGTAGGTAAAGTGATAGACATCCTGGGTAAGACCGGCGAGAATAATGCCGAGATGCATGCCATCTTGGCAGAATACGGACTTCCATACGTATATCCCGCAGCTGTAGAGAAAGCTGCCGAAAAACTGAAGCCAGGCATCACAGAGGAGGAGATTGCACGCAGAGAGGATATGCGTGATGTCATGACTTTTACCATCGACCCGCGCGATGCCAAGGACTTTGATGATGCCTTGAGCATAAGACAACTGAAAGCAGGTCTTTGGGAGATTGGCGTTCATATTGCCGATGTCAGTCACTACGTTACCGAAGGCTCTATTATTGATAAGGAAGCACTGAAGCGTTCCACCAGCGTCTACCTGGTAGATCGCACCGTGCCCATGTTGCCTGAACATCTATGCAACTTCGTCTGCTCACTCCGTCCCAATGAAGAGAAACTGACCTACAGCGTTGTCTTCAAGATGAACGAGAAGGCCGAGGTAAAAGACTGGCACCTGGCGCATACGGTCATCAAGAGTGACCGTCGCTTTACCTACGAGGAGGTGCAGGAAGTTCTGGAGAACCACCACGAGGCCAGCGAGGAGGACTACAAGAATCCCGGCGACAAGGTACTCCCCCAAAGGGGGAGCGGAGAGGGGGCTCCTGCAGAAGATTTTGCCAACGAACTTATCACCCTAAACCGCCTGGCCAAAGAGCTACGCAAGAAGCGCTTTGCCGGTGGAGCCGTCGACTTTGACCGCTGTGAGGTCCGATTCGAGATAGACGAGAAAGGCAAGCCTACCAGCGTCTATTTCAAGGTAGCCAAGGATGCCAATAAACTGGTGGAGGAATTCATGCTGCTGGCCAACCGTACGGTGGCAGAAAGTATAGGGAAGGTTCCCAAGAACCAAAAACCCAAGGTACTGCCCTACCGTATTCATGAATCGCCCGACCCAGCCAAGCTGATGAACCTCTCGGACTTTGTGGGCAAGTTCGGCTACAAACTAAGAACCAACGGTTCCAAGGGTGAGATGAGCAAGAACCTGAACCGCATGCTTACAGAGGTGAAAGGCAAGAAGGAGCAGAACATGATAGAGATGATAACCCTTCGAGCCATGATGAAGGCCAAGTATAGCACACACAATGTGGGACACTACGGCCTGGCATTCGACTACTATACGCACTTTACTTCTCCTATCCGTAGGTATCCCGACCTGATGGTACATCGTCTCCTGACCAAGTATGCTCAGGGTGGGCGCTCTGCCAATCAGGACAAGTACGAGGAACTCTGCGAACATTGCAGCGAGATGGAGCAGACAGCTGCTCAGGCAGAACGCTCCAGCATCAAGTACAAGCAGGTGGAATTTATGAGCGAACACCTGGGAGAGACCTTCGAAGGAACCATCAGCGGTGTAACGGAATTCGGTATCTACGTGGAAATCAATGAGAACAAGTGCGAAGGAATGATACCTCTACGCGACCTGGATGACGATTACTACGAGTTCGACGAGAAGAACTATCGCCTGCGTGGTCGTAGCCGTCACCATTGCTATAACCTGGGAGATGCCATAAAGGTACAGGTGGCAAGAGCCGACCTCTATCGAAAACAGTTGGATTATAAGTTGGTGAGATAAGGCCCCCTACCCCCCCTACCAAATATCCTCTGGTGTTTCGGGGTTGTCGTAGACTTCCTTGGGACAGTACTCTATATGATCCATATAGAACTCAGAGGTGGTATTGTCCAATACTGATTTGATCTTCAGGTAATACGTCTTATCCGGGTCAAGGGTAGCTCGGGTTATGATACGACGAATGATGTTGCGGTTTACATTATTACGGGCTGTAGTACCCGGCTGCTTAAGGATGAGGATACTCTCCTCGCCCTTCATGAAACCGTTGTTACGCATCTGTTTGTCAATCTCGGCATTAAGGTCATCATCATCATCAGTATCAGCTGCCCATCCTGTATTAGGATCAACACCACCCAGGGTAAGGTTCACAGGGATACCGGTCACAGGCAGGCGATCGGGGTCATCACCAAAGTAAAGCTGCCCCACGCCACGATTGGAGTTTGTAAGGATACGGTATCTGACCTCGTAGGTACCACGTTTGGGAACAGGAGGCAAGGTAAACACAAGTTCCCAATGACCCACACACTTGACCTCATCGCCACAAAGACTACCAAACTTCAGTCCGTATGCGTTATAATACACAAAGGTAGAGCCTTTGTTGATACTCAGGTTCCCGATATAACGATATTCATCATCGTCAGGGAAATGTACCCATTGGTGAGGTGCATCAGCTAAGGGCACACGACGTATATCGTTGTTCATCACCTCAGGGAAGAAACTCATACAATCCATTCGGATACGGCTCTTGGCCAGATTATCACGTGTAGATTCATTATAAGCCAACGGGGCATCTATGGCATAGATATATCCATTTGCACCAATGTGCTCATAAAGGGTCTCATCTTCCTTATTGACACGACAGCCTATCTTGTCAGGATTACAAGCTATCTCATGCCCTGTACCACGACGTGAATTGTCAACAATAGGAAAACGATTCAGATACACACCCTTTGATTCAGGACTTTCGTATATCTTTACCAGTCGGCGTTTACCCAATGAGACATAATATTCCATAACAGGAATACTGTATTTGTTAGGACTACCGGAATAGTCATATCCTTTCTCGTTGTAATGGAAGACCAGTCTGTCTGGCGACATCTTAAAGGGAAGAACATGGTAGGTAGTCCACTGATACAACAGATTCCGTGGCGACTTGTAATTACCATCCGCTACTGCTTCTGGATAATAGTTCCCTTCTGCTACCCATGCCTGCACATCAGCAGGAGTAATCTCTGATGCTGACTTGCCCAACTTTTCCTCCCAGAAACTATCCGGCTCTGCAAAAATGGTAAATCCATACTTCCTATGACGAGGGGCATAGGAATAACCACCCGTCATAGTTGCCAAACCATTAGCAGGCGTTTTCTCCTCTATCTTACCAGTCAGATAAAGCTGCTCATATACCTCGTCCTGACGTTTTGACAGGGTGTCCATCAGACCACAGGCTTCGCAAAGTTTGGCCAGTACTACAAACCCTTCCTTGTAACCTTTCAGATACTCATCAAGTACACCTGCCAATGTGATGTCTGTAGGAGCTATCACTTTTTCTACCTGATGTATCATACCGTTGATGGTACGGATATCACGGTTTTCTATACTGATAGGACAATTACGATTGATGAAAATGCTATCCGGATTAGTGCCATAAGAAACACTTAGCTTCAGCTCATTCATATTGTTACGCGCAAACTCCTCGTTATTCTGCGCCGGAAACATTGACACCTCGTAATACTCCTCATCTCCACTGTCAATTATACTATTGTACACAATAACCTTACGGATAGAATCTGCAATCAAACTGTCTGTAATGGCATCCCATGATGGAGCTGGGATAATCTCATCCTCGGCCAATTGCTGAAGATACTTTTCTATAGCCTCGTTATTAGGAGCGAAAACCGTGAAGTGACCACGGGCGCTCAGGAGCTGATAAACCGTACTCTTGCTTTGTTTGCTAATAGGCACCTGCTTGAGGAGGTTCACGTATGAAGAATAAGAATCATGCTGTAACATATAACTAAGTACAGTATGATCCTTGAATACATATCTCTGGGATGTGTCAATTGTCTCTGAACATGAAATAAGCAGGCCTAATTCTGCCACTAAAATCAAAAGAAAATATATCCTTCTCATAATGTGGAACGGTTGTATAATTTTTGCAAAAATAACAATAAAGTGTAATATAATGCAAATATTTTGCAAACAAAGTGTGATTTTATTTGCAAAATAGAACAAACGAACGATGGATAATCTATCCTACCTTATATATATAATAAGGGCAAGGGAACAAATCTAGTCCCTTGCCCACAATGAAGCATATATTCCGATAATATACGGCTCAACTATAAATTCCAGTGTCATACTTGCCGCTTCATACTTTAACAAAAACCGGCAAAACCCCTTTTGAAAGCTTTGGCACTTTGTGCCTTTGTTCTGCTATTGTCATGAATCTGTCTGTAAGCTAGCTTCCACCAGCTTCCTGCCAATACCATAACATATCTTCCAGATATCAAAGCTTTCAAAAAGAAAAACCCCGCCCTTCGGGCTCGAAAACCGTTGTTTGAGACTTTAGGCTTTAGACCTTAGACTTTAGCTATTGAACGTTGAAATTGCCACTTCGTTGACTTCCCCTTCGGGCCGTCGAGCTAAACCTTCTTGCTTCCAGCTCGCAACCCCTTCGGCGTTAAGCATTATTGGTATTCTCTTGCTCCTTGCCCCCTAATCCTTTTCCAAAGGAAAATGTTTTTCAGCCCGAAGGGCGGGGTTTTTCTTTCATTGATTTCAAGGCATGCAATGCTGCGTAGGATGTTGTTGATGAATGATGGAAGTTTGCTTACAATCAAGCATCAACAACAGCATGCGCAAATCTTGTTAAAGATTGAAATCAAGGAAAGGGTTTTCTTGGTTTTTGTTAAAAATATCAGCATTCAGGGTTTTCTTTGAAAAAGCAAACACCTGTATTTGTGAGTGATCCTATACTCCCCCTAAAGGAGAAGAAGCATATAATCTATCTTACTTCTTCTGGTTTTTCTGGAATTCCTTTACAGCCTTCTCCAGCATTTTCTGATACTCTGGCATGCTCTGAAGGCGAGCAAAGGTGACGCTACCACAGAGACGGCCGGCATCAACATCGCTCTGATAATGGAATCCTACAATCACACGACTCTGTCCCAGCTCATAAGCCACCTTCATAATCTCCTCGGCATGAGCAGGATCAATAACCATAAGGGTCAGACCAACCAGCCATGAAGCATGTGTATGGCCAGAAGGGTAACTTGAGAAATCCTCAGGGTCCTCATGTTCGGGAACACTTGTAGCTTCCTTAAACTGCTGATAAGGGCGTACACGATGGAAAAAGGCCTTGGCGCTGGCACCACCCTGCTGCTCGGTCAAGTGAAGACGAGAGAAGAGACGGTACATCTCGGGATACTTTTCAGCAGTCAATTCTATACCAATAGCCTGTCCGTAACGCTCCATGAAGTAACGGGCACAGATACCGGCATCAGCTATGGCCTGCTTACCACGCTCTGTCTCACGAATAGACTTACCCCACTGGTACTGTGTCCAGTCATAGAAATAACGGGAATCAGTAAGTGAAGGAGGCGCAGGCAATACTTTCTCCATATGAGGAGCATCTGCTGTTTCATAAAAAGGTGTGAACTTTTCCTTGGTTACGTCATCCTGAGCGTTAGAACAAAGGAACACGGGCAACAAAAGCGCCAACGAAAAAATCTTCTTCATATAATTCATAGCATTTACTTTATAATAGTTGTTTATATCTGCAAAGGTATCATTTTTTGTCCCTTTACACAAACAAACCCATAAAAAGTATGGCAAATCTTCACTAATTTCGAGGATTTATTTGCACATTATTGCAAATCATATTAAATTTGCGGTGAAATTTTAACCATAAACATAAAACAAAGGATGAAGAAAGCTAGAATCTATTCATTATTAATGTTCATTGTGGCAGGCTCGCTATGCCATGCACAGAAAACAGCGTTACAGGATTTCCCCAAAGGCTTTACACCTGAAGAGGTAGGACACCGGTTGGCTTACCATTTCGTGGATGCCAAACATGGATTCTGGGGTGGTAGTAAAACCAAATACATCAGTTATCACGAGGTATGCGCCTGGAATGGTGCCATTATGTTCGGACGTGCAGCAGGCGATCAGAAGATTGTTGACTTGATGCGTGACCGCTTTGAACCCTTCTTTGGCCCGGAGAAGGAATTCCTGCCCATAAAGAATCATGTGGATATGAACATGTTTGGCTCACTGCCACTGATGCTTTACCAAGTATATAAGGATGAACGTTACAAGCAGATGGGTTTGTCCTATGCCGATACCCAATGGGAACTGCCTAAGGATGCCAAGGAGAGCCAGAAAAGGCTGGCACGCAACGGCTATACATGGCAGACACGTATGTGGATTGATGATATGTACATGATAACCATTGTACAGTCCTGGGCTTACCGTGTAACGGGAGACCGTAAGTACATAGACCGTGCAGCCCACGAGATGGTGAAATACCTGGATGAACTGCAACGCCCGAACGGACTCTTCTATCATGCTCCTGACGCCCCCTATTACTGGTGCAGAGGTAACGGTTGGATGGCTGTAGGAATGACAGAGGTATTGAAGGCTTTGCCTAAGGACAGTCCTTATTACAAACGTATCCTTAAAGGCTATCGCCTGATGATGAAAAGCCTGTTGAAATACCGCAATGAAGAAGGAATATGGAATCAGCTGGTTGACCAGCCCGACTTCTGGACAGAGACCAGCGGCTCCGGCATGTTTACCTATGCCTTTATCTGCGGCGTAAAAGAAGGATGGTTGAGCGCTAAAACATACGGTCCTGCTGCACGCAAAGCATGGATGGCACTTATACCTTATATTAATGATAATAATGATGTACGCGAGGTATGCATGGGTACCAACAAGAAAGCCGACTTCGACTACTATCTGGACCGTCCACGTGTAGCAGGAGACTATCATGGCCAGGGTCCGTACCTGTGGTGCGCAGCAGCCTTGCTGGAAAAATAACTAATTTGCCGAAGAAAACATGAGAATGAAAGTAAGAAAGACATTGGCTGCGGCAGCAGCATTACTATTCTCGTATAGCATAGCAGCTGCAGAAAGAGCATATATAAAACTGGACTCTAAGTTGGGACATGGAGGACAGCAGACATGGATGATGATAAAAGCCTCTGATGCCAAAGGAACCGGGACAGAGATCTCTTCCAAGGGATTCAACACCAATGCCTGGGCTGAAGCAATCGTTCCTGGCACTGTCCTGACCAATCTGGTGGAGCAGAAGGTATATCCCGATCCATACTACGGCCAGAACAACAAGCTGAAGAACAACCTCATCCCCGACTTGGCAAAGACGGGTCGTGAATTCTACACCTATTGGTTCAGAACAGAATTCGAGGTTCCTGCTAAATTCAAGGGCCGTCGGATCTGGTTAGAGCCCGAAGGCATCAACTACCGTGCGGAGATATGGGTAAACGGATACCTGATGGGTAACATGGCCGGTATGTTCAACAATCAGCCCTTCGATATAACAGACCGGGTAAAGCCAGGAGAGAAAGCCGTACTGGCCGTTCGCGTATATCCCGTAGATGTTCCCGGCACCAGCATGCCTAAGTCATGGGGGGCTGCAGGCGAGTGGCACAACGGAGGAGACGGTTGGATGGGACAGAACGTAAGCCAGCTGATGACCATCGGCTGGGACTTCACCTTCGAAGACGGCATCCGCGACCGTAATACGGGCATCTGGAAAAGCATCCGTCTCTATAGCACAGGCAACATCCAATTGCGTAACCCCTTTGTTACATCCAAACTCTCCCACCCCAACTACGACAAGGCTGCTGAAACCATAAGTGTGGAGGTTTTCAACCCTAACACACAAACCTTTGAGGGCATCGTACGGGGTAAGATTCTGGACACAGACATCCAATTGGAGAAGAAGGTCAAACTGATACGAGGTGAGCATAAGGTTGTCACCTTTACGCCTGAAGAGTTCCCCCAACTGAACATCAAGAGCCCACGCCTCTGGTGGCCCAAGAATAAGGGAGAACAGCATCTGTACACGCTACAGCTGACATTGACAAACCTTTCCAACCATCTGTCTGACAGCCTGCAGACACGCTTCGGTATCCGTGAGGTAGTGGCAACACGTGAGACACCCGACAAATCCAAGATGTTCATCATAAACGGACACAAGACATTTGTGCGCGGTAACAACTGGATTCCGGAAGCCATGCTTCGTACCGATGACAGTCGAATGGAAACAGAGTTGGCTTATACCGACCAGTGCGGCATCAACCTGCTGCGTCTCTGGGGCGGCGGCATTGCCGAGAGTGACCGCTTCTATGAGCTATGCGATGAATACGGCATCATGGTATGGCAGGAGTTCTGGATGACAGGCGACACACGTCACCCCCTTGACGAATCCCTCTACCTGGCAAATGTGGAGAGTACCGTAAAGCGTATCCGCAACCATCCCAGCATCGTTTTCTACGTGAGCAGTAATGAGAGTACCTGCGTGACGGGTGCAGAGGACCTCATCAATAAACTGGACGGCACACGTCCCTATCAGATGCAGAGCGAATGCGACGGCGTTCATGACGGAAGTCCCTACAAGCAGGTGAATCCTATGCGACACTATGAGAATACGGCATCGGACAGAGGTAGTCGTGTAGACGGCTTCAACCCTGAGTACGGAGCACCTACCCTGCCTATCGTAGAGAGTCTGCGTGAGATGATGCCGGCAAAGGATCTCTGGCCCATCAACAAGGAGACCTGGGACTATATGGACGGTAACGGCTTCCACCTGATGAGCACGCTCTACACTGATATGACCAACAAATACGGTGAATCAAACAACATTGAGGAGTTTGCCCGCAGAGGTCAGATGGTTGGAGCTGTCAACAGTAAAAGCATCTGGGAAGTCTGGAATGAGAATAAGTTGGGCTATGGCGACCGTTGGTGTTCAGGCCTGCTCTTCTGGTATCACAACTGCCCACAGCCTCAGGTTTGCGCCCGTATGTGGGACTGGATGCTGGAGCCTACGGCATCGCTCTACCATACCATGCATGCGCTGGAACCCATACACGTACAATATGACTACCTGAAGAATACAGTCTCTGTTGCCAACGATTATCTGCAGGAACAAAAGGGCATTACCATTACTGCACAGGTCTATAATCTGGATAGTAAACGAGTGCTCAGTCTCACAGCCAAGACAGACATACCTGCTGACGGCGTGGCAAATGATGTACTGAAGATTGAATTCCCTGAGAATATCTCTCCCGTACACTTCATTGCCCTGCAAGCCAAGGATGCCAAAGGCAATGTAGTAAGCAAGAACTTCTACTGGCGTTCTACCAACAAGTATGAAGGAAAGAATACTGTCACAGGCCCCTGCACCGCCGGCTTCGAGCCTCTGGGCAACATGGCAGCCGCCAAGCCTTCAGTAAAAGTAAAGCAGTTGACTGACAAGGACGGCATGCACCAGTGGCAGGTGAATATCAAGAACAGCGGAAGCAAAATTGCCTTCTTCTGTCAGCTCCTGCTGACAGATGGTCAGGGGAATGCCGTTCACCGCACCCGCTACTCTGACAACTTCATCACCCTGTTACCAGGGGAACAAGAGACAATACTGGTACGTACACCTATAACAGGAAACAAAAAGTACCAGTTCA
>CAMKTJ010000019.1 GCA_946415645.1 uncultured Prevotellaceae bacterium | reverse complement strand
GACCCTCTGCTTGTAAGGCAGATGCTCTGAACCAGCTGAGCTAAACGCCCTTGCGCTCGGTGACCTTTTTAACCGCTCTCGGTGTAGTCATTTCCGATTTGCGAGTGCAAAGGTATAGCTTTTTTCATTACTCACCAAGCATTTCAACCTTTTTTTTTGAAAAAAAGTTACCTCCCAACAACATATACATTATATAATATATATAAGGGGAGAAAAACAAGCACATTAAATACTGAGAACTGCCAAAACGTCTATCAGTTCCTTCTTCACGGGCTTGTCACTCTTGATGGCGTTGCAGAAGGGAACATAGACAACCTCATCGTTCTTGATTCCGACCATTACATTGCGCTGTCCTTCCATAATAGCCTGAATGGCACCTACGCCCAAACGGCTGGCCAGAATTCTGTCACTGGCACTGGGGCTGCCTCCACGCTGCAAATGTCCCAAAATAGAAACACGCACGTCAAATTCCGGATAATCCTTCTTTACACGCTCGGCATAGTACATAGCACCACACTTGGGACTCTCGCTGACAAGGACGATACTACTGGACTTACTCTTACGGATACCACGACCGATGAATTGTTCCAGCTGATCGGCACCCGTACTGTCCTCTGGTATGATAGCAGCTTCTGCACCTGCAGCAATAGCGCTATTCTGAGCCAGGAAGCCGGCATCACGACCCATAACCTCGACGAAGAAGATACGCTCGTGACTAGTGGCAGTATCACGGATCTTATCGACACACTCCATAATGGTATTCAGGGTGGTATCATAACCAATGGTACTATCAGTTCCGTTCAAATCGTTATCAATAGTGCCAGGCAGACCTATACAGGGAACATCAAACTCCTGAGCAAAGATACGGGCACCAGTAAGAGAACCGTTTCCGCCTATCACAACAAGGGCATCAATTCCACGCTTCTGCATGTTCTCGTATGCCTTCTGACGACCTTCAACCGTTTCAAAATCCTTGCTACGGGCTGTTTTCAGAATGGTTCCGCCTCGCTGGATGATATTACTTACATCCTCTGTGGTAAACTCCACAATATCATCATTGATAAGACCTTCATAACCTCTGAATATGGCCATAATTCTGAATCCGTTGGCTATGCCGGCACGTGTAACGGCACGGATAGCAGCATTCATACCAGGAGCATCACCTCCACTGGTGAGGATTCCTATACAATTTATCTTTCTCATAAGTTCAAGTTATTCTAGTTATCTGATTTACAAACTTTTTGCCGCTGCAAAGGTACGAATAAGTGAGCGGAATACAAAATAAAATACATTTTATTTTTATTCCAGAGCGATATCTACCAGAATAGGCAAGAAGATATTTTTGTCCACACGGGGATTTTCCATTCCAAGCTTTGGTATGGCCATTTCAAACTTTGGAATGCACATTTCAGACTTTGGAATGTACGTTCCAAACTTTGGAATAGAGAATAGTCAGTAATATAACACAAATTACCCACTAAAACAAAAGATTTTACAGAAAAAGGTAAAAGAATATTAAAAAAGAGAAAATTTTTACAAACTATATCGCCAATATAAAATTTAGTCGTAACTTTGCATTGAAATAATACGAATGCACACATGTTTGACGCTTATATAAACCATTTATATCTAATCTTATGGACCGGCGAGAAGAAGGTCGGCCCCCACAACAAAATATTACTTTCCAGAAGATGCGAAACCTTCGGGGACATGGTATATGACCTTAGGTGGACCATTAAATGCACTCAAGGAAATAATAAGACATCACCCTCTGTAACCATTACTGAAAGAGCCAACAAATGGGATCTCAGAAAAGTCATTCACAGAGTAGAGAAAAAAGCACTTCCACAGAAGATAAAAGAGCTGGTTAAGGAATGTGAAGGCGCTAACAATGTTAAATAACATTAAAACATATATATAATAAGGTAATAAAGCTGCGACTTAGGTACGTGGCTTTATCTTTTTTTGTACCTTTGCACCCCGAGTTTATAAACATTAGTATTAACATTTAATTAATCTGTATGGCAGATTTGAAAAACGTTGCACCTCTGGAAGACTTCGACTGGGAAGCATATGCCAATGGTGACAGCAAAGTTGAAACAAGCCGCGAGGCTCAGGAAGAGGCCTATAATGGTTCTCTGAACAAGGTAAATGACCACGATGTAGTTGATGGAACTGTAATCGCAATGAACAAGCGCGAAGTAGTAGTTAACATCGGCTTCAAGAGCGATGGTATCATACCTGCAAGCGAATTCCGCTACAACCCCGACCTGAAGGTAGGTGACACCGTAGAGGTTTACATCGAGAATCAGGAGGACAAGAAGGGTCAGTTGATTCTTTCTCACAAGAAGGCTCGCGCTAGCCGCAGCTGGGATCGTGTAAACGAGGCTCTGGAGAAGGAAGAGATTATCAAGGGTTACGTTAAGTGCCGCACTAAGGGTGGTATGATTGTCGACGTATTCGGCATCGAGGCCTTCCTGCCCGGTTCACAGATCGACGTTAAGCCCATCCGCGACTACGATATCTTCGTAGGCAAGACTATGGAGTTCAAGGTCGTTAAGATCAACCAGGACTACAAGAACGTTGTTGTAAGCCACAAGGCTCTCATCGAGGCAGAGCTCGAGGCTCAGAAGCAAGAGATTATTGGTCGTCTCGAGAAGGGTCAGGTACTTGAGGGTACCGTTAAGAACATCACCTCTTACGGTGTATTCATCGACCTGGGTGGCGTAGACGGTCTTATCCACATTACAGACCTCAGCTGGGGCCGTGTTAACGATCCCAAGGAAATCGTTGAGCTGGATCAGAAGATCAACGTTGTTATCCTTGACTTCGATAACGAGAAGAAGCGCATCGCACTGGGTCTGAAGCAGTTGACTCCTCATCCTTGGGATGCTTTGGATGCTAACCTGAAGGTTGGTGACCACGTTAAGGGTAAGGTAGTTGTTATGGCTGACTACGGAGCATTCGTTGAGATCGCTCCCGGTGTAGAGGGTCTGATCCACGTTTCAGAGATGAGCTGGAGCCAGCACCTGCGCAGCGCTCAGGACTTCATGAAGGTAGGCGACGAGGTAGAGGCAGTTATCCTGACTCTGGATCGCGAAGAGCGCAAGATGTCTCTGGGTATCAAGCAGCTTAAGGATGATCCCTGGGAGAACATCGAGGAGAAGTACCCCATCGGCAGCAAGCACACTGCTAAGGTTCGTAACTTCACCAACTTCGGTGTATTCGTTGAGATCGAGGAAGGCGTTGACGGTCTTATCCACATCAGCGACCTCAGCTGGACCAAGAAGGTTAAGCACCCCAGCGAGTTCACTCAGATTGGTGCAGAGATCGAGGTTTGCGTACTGGAGATTGACAAGACCAACCGTCGTCTCTCTCTCGGCCACAAGCAGTTGGAGGAGAATCCTTGGGACGTATTCGAGACAGTATTCACTCAGGATAGCATCCACGAGGGTACTATCGTTGAGATGCTCGACAAGGGCGCTGTTATCCAGCTCGAGTATGGCGTAGAGGGCTTCGCTACTCCTAAGCACCTTGTTAAGGAAGACGGTAGCCAGGCTCAGCTCAACGAGAAGCTGCAGTTCAAGGTTATCGAGTTCAACAAGGAGAGCAAGCGCATCATCCTCAGCCACAGCCGCATCTTCGAAGATGTTCAGCGTGCCGAGGCTCGCGAGGCTAAGAAGGCTACCAAGCGTACTTCTACCCGCAAGGAAGAAGCTCCCGCAATTCAGAACCAGGCTGCAAGCACAACACTGGGCGACCTGGATGCATTGGCAGCTTTGAAGGCTAAGATGCAGGCTGGCGAGTAATTAAGCAAAACTTGCAAAAGCATATTACGAAGGGGCAGCAATCAAAAAGCTGCCCCTTTTCAAATACTAAAAGCAAACAATCCGAAAAAAGGGAATGGAGATTTTCGAGGTCAATATCTTAGGATGCGGTTCAGCAAAACCTACACTCAGACATCTACCTAGCTCACAGATAGTAAATATCAGAGGCAAATACTACATGATAGATTGTGGAGAAGGGACACAGATTCAGATGCAGAAAATGCGTCTGCCAATGGCTCGTGTAGGACACATCTTCATCTCGCATAATCACGGAGACCACGTTTTCGGATTACCCGGTCTTATCAGTACCATGGCGCTGTTGGGCAGAACGGCAGACCTGCACATACACGGACCTCAGCAACTACAGGAGTTTCTGGACAATATCATCCGAATTTACTGCGAAGGCATCACATTCCAGATAATTTTCCATCCCATAGATACGCGCGTACATAATATAATATATAATGACCGTAGCGTTACCGTATGGAGCATCCCACTCCAACACAGAGTTCCCTGTTCAGGATTCCTGTTCAGAGAGACACCTCCCCTGCCCCATATCAGACGCGAGATGATAGATGCTTTCAATATTCCCTTCTCGCAAATCAACAATATCAAGGCCGGGGCCTCCTGGACAACAGAAGACGGAACCGTCATCCCTAACGAAAGACTGGTTACGCCAGCAGAAAAAGCACGCTCATACGCTTACTGCTCAGATACTGCATACCTTCCCAAGTTAAAGGAAATTCTGCAAGATGTTACGCTCCTATATCACGAAGCTACCTACCCTGAGGAATTTGCAAAACGAGCTAAGGAGACACAACACTCTACAGCCTCTCAGGCAGCCAGCATAGCCAAAGAAGCCAAGGCAGAGAAATTATGCATCGGACACTTTAGCGCAAGAATCAAGAACGAAGAAGAATTATTGGCAGAAGCGACCAGTATTTTCCCAAATACTACACTCGCTCGTGAGGGATTGACCCTACAATTATAGGGAAATATTACATTTTCTTTCATTTTTCATCGAAAAAGTTTGTCGCAATAAAATAAAATCAATATCTTTGCGTTAGCAATGATAAGAATATGAAGAAGATTCTACTCATAATATTGCCTTTGATGCTGGCTTTCGCTCCAACATTCGCAATGGAATCTGCAGACAACGAGAACATTGAAAACAACATGTCTGCCGTTACCTTTGTTGTTAGCGGAAATACTGTACGCATCTCTGGGACAAATGGTGAGGATATAGAAGTCTTCAATCTTACCGGTGTAAAAATCACTACCATTAAGACTGACACTACTGGAAAGACATTTACCGTCAACCTGCAAAAAGGTTGCTACCTACTGAAAATCGGAAAGGTAGTGCGTAAGATTTCTATCCGATGAAACTTTTCCGTAAGCTTCCCCTACTCTTCCTTATTGCCATGATTATGTCTTGCCAACAAGATGGCAAGCAGTTACATATTGCCTCCATGCAAGACATCGAGAAATGGATTCTACCAGAATACAGTCTGAAAAGCAGGCACATACGCGACCAGATATACCAGCTTACACAAGAAGCACCAGCCATGTATGCTGATGCCTTTACCATAAAATACTACAAGGCGAAAGGGCACTTCGTCTGGATTACACGACATGGTATTGACGAAAAAGCAGATACCTTGCTTTCTTATCTGAGAAACGTAGAAGAAGAAGGATTCAACGCCTCCAGTTTCTTTGTTTCCAAGATAGAAGAAGACTTACAGAATCTACACAACAGGAAAGACAGTCCGGAAGACATCAATCAACTGATGGGACGATTGGAATTCAACCTGACAAAAGCCCTGCTCAGATATGCCACAGGACAGCGCTACGGCTTTATCCAGCCTTCGCACGTTCTCAACAACATCGAGTCAGAGAAATCCTACCCTGAAGCCTCTCAGCGCCATCACTTTGGCATTCATGCTGAGATAGCCACAGACAGCTTCTACACCCATGCCCTGGAGCAGGCTCAAAGTAGAGACCTTGGGACATTCCTACGCGAGATACAGCCACAGATTCCACTTTACAAAACATTGAAGCAGGAATACCTCTCAGCAAAAGAAAAAGGAGACACCGAGAGGGCCCGCTTGGCATGTATCAATATGGAAAGAGCACGTTGGAGGTATCCCCGCCCACAAGACAAATACATATGGGTGAATCTGGCAGGCTTCCAACTCACAGCCGTAAACGAGAAGAAAGACAGCTCGTTGACTATGCGCATCTGTGGAGGTGCCATAGCTCATAAGTCGCCTTTGCTTACAAGCAAGATTTCCAGATTGGAACTGAATCCCTATTGGAACATCCCTCCCAGCATTATCCGTCATGAGATAGCACCTCTTCACACAGGTGATACGGCATACTTTGCACGCCACAGATATGAGATTATCGACAAGAAAACAGGAGGAAACGTCAACCCGGCTTCGCTCAGTTCTGCACAACTGAACAGCGGACAATACGTCATCAGACAAACGAATGGCGGGGGGAACTCATTGGGACGTATCATTTTCCGTTTTCCCAACAACTATTCTGTCTATCTTCACGACACCAACATGCCCTCGGCCTTCCGATTGGCAACGAGAGCCGTCAGTCACGGATGTATCCGTCTTGAGAAACCTTTGGATCTGGCTTTCTTCATCATGGAAGATTTGGATAGCATCCAACAAGACAGAATCAGAATGGAGATAGGCAAAGCACCAGTCACACAATGGGGAAAGAGATACAGAGCCCAGAATCCACAGACAGAAGAGAAACCCAAGCATAAATTCTACCCCATAGAATCTGGCTTCTCCGTATTCCTGGATTACTACACCCTTTACCCTAACCGAGAAGGTGTATTGGAAGAACACCCCGACAACTACCATTATGATACAGTTTTGGAAAAAGCTTTGAATAGATTTTAAACCAAAGCGCGTTTCCCAAGTCAAAAAGACTGAGAGATGATAAACGAGACACGTATCATAACCCAACTGAAAGACGAATCCAAGAAAGAGGCAGCCTTTAACACGCTTGTACACGAGTACCAAGAGGTGCTCTATTGGCAGATACGTAGGCTTGTACTTTCCCACGATGATGCTGACGACGTCCTGCAGAACACTTTCATAAAGGCTTGGATGGCGCTGGACGATTTCCGTGCAGAATCCAAGATTAGCACTTGGCTCTTTAGGATTGCCATCAATGAATCCTTAAGTTTCCTAGAAAAGAAGAAGAAAAACATCAGTATCTCTAGCGATGTAATTGAAGATCTGACAAGCCAGTTGATGAGCGATCCCTTCTTTGACAGTGATGAGACACAGGCACTCCTTCAGAAAGCCATTGCCCAGCTCCCTGAAAAACAGAGAGCAGTCTTTAACCTGAAATACTTCCAAGAAATGAAGTACGAGGATATGAGTCAGATGCTAGGAACCAGCATAGGAGCCCTGAAAGCCTCTTATCACCATGCCGTAAAAAAAATAACTGATTTTTTTCAGCAGAACGATTAAACCTTTTGTATTTACACTTATCATATAAACAGAAAGCTAAACATGAGAGAATTTATGAATGAGGAAAAATTGTTAAACGAAAGATTTGGAAACGAGAATCCCTTCCGTGTTCCAGAGCACTATTTCGATGAGTTTCCTCAGCGTGTAATGAAGCGCATAGCCCATCAGAATAGACGTCGCAAGATGATACGCTGGGGCATTGCTGCCATGATGACAGGCATAGTGTTTAGTTCCGCCTTTGTCTTGAACAACTTCAGACAGCAGGATACTACACTCGAGGCTGATAACACCCAGTACGTCGAGGACGCACTTGATTATAGCATGATTAACAATATGGAAATTGCAACATATCTGACGGAGGCAGAATAACCCAAATGAAAAAATCTTTATTATTTATTCTATTCTTGCTCTGCACAACATTAACTGTGCAAGCTCAACCCGAAAGAGGAAAGTTTAACCCTGAGGAATTCAGAGCTAAATTAGAGGAATTCATTACCCGGAAAGCCGACCTAACCAATACTGAAGCACAGACTTTCTTTCCCATCTTTCATAAGATGAAAGAAGAGCAGCGTACTTTGCAGACAGAAATGTTCAAATTAAAAAGGAACAGGTCTGAAGAGAATAATCTTTCAGAAAAGGACTACGCCAACAAGATTCAACGTATCTGCGAATTAAACACAAAAATGGCCGAGATTCAGGAGTCCTACTACAAAAAGATGTACAAAGCAGTACCTGCACAGAAAGTTTACAAAGCCATGTTGGCAGAAGACGCGTTCCATCGTATGATGCTTCGCCAATTTGATCAAAGAAGAAGAGACAATCATCGCAAGAAATAAAAGGCTGGGCCTTATCGCTTATTAAACCAACCAATCATTCAAGTTAAATTATGATGAGAAGAGGGTGTGTCAGGAACAGGCACACCCTCTCACTTTTTTATTGTTGCTTTTCCTTACTTTTCGCCTCGTTCCATAATTCATCCATCTGAGCCAGCGTCATATCCTGTAGTTGCAGGCCCATTTCCTTGGCTTTCTGCTCTACATAATTGAAGCGATAGATGAACTTCTGATTCGTATGCTCAAGGGCATTGTCTGGGTTCAGATGATACAGACGGGCAGCATTTATCACACTAAAGAGGAAATCACCCAGTTCTGCCGTTTGCTTCTCTTTGTTATCCTCCTGACAGAGCTCAGCCTCCAACTCTCCCAGTTCCTCATGTACCTTCTGCCAGACATCCTCTTTCTTGTCCCAGTCGAAGCCTACATTCCTGGCCTTATCCTGTATGCGATAGGCTTTAATCAGCGAAGGCAATGCGTCTGGCACACCTGAGAGTACTGTTTTGTTACCATCCTTCTCCTTCTGCTTTATCTTCTCCCAGTTCTCTACCACATCACCGGCTGTCTTGGCAACAGCATCGCCATAAACATGCGGATGACGGAATATCAGCTTATCACAAAGTTTATTGCACACATCGGCAATGTCAAACGACTCGCTTTCGCTTCCAATCTTGGCATAGAATACCACATGCAGCAAGACATCTCCTAACTCCTTGCAGATATTTTTCTCGTCGTTCTTCAACAGCGCATCACATAGTTCAAAGGTCTCCTCTATCGTATTGGGGCGCAAGCTCTCGTACGTCTGTTTCCTATCCCAGGGACATTTCTCTCTTAGGTCGTCCATCACATCCAACAATCTGCCGAATGCTGCCAATTTTTCTTCTTTTGTATGCATTATTCTTATTTCCGATATTTGACGGCAAAGATACAATTTTTTATCCACCTGCACCTCAACTTGAAATATTTTTTGTACCTTTGCAGCCAATTAAGAAAGACAATACATTATAATATGGAATTAGCAACAAAATATGCTCCCAACGATGTAGAAGCTAAGTGGTACCAGTACTGGTTGGATCACAAATTGTTCAGCAGCAAACCCGACGGACGCGAGCCCTATACCATTGTCATTCCCCCACCAAATGTGACGGGAGTGCTGCACATGGGTCACATGCTCAACAACACCATACAGGATATCCTTGTACGTAAGGCACGCCTTGACGGCAAGAATGCCTGCTGGGTACCCGGAACTGACCACGCCTCAATTGCTACAGAAGCAAAGGTGGTAAATAAACTGGCTTCACAAGGAATCAAGAAGCGTGACCTTACACGCGAGCAGTTCCTGGAGCATGCTTGGGATTGGACACACGAGCACGGAGGCATCATCCTGAAACAGCTGAGACGTCTGGGCGCATCTTGCGACTGGGACCGTACAGCCTTCACCATGGATGAAGCACGCAGTGAGAGTGTCCTGAAGGTATTCTGTGACCTTTATGACAAGGGCCTCATCTATCGTGGTCTTCGTATGGTCAACTGGGACCCTAAGGCTCAGACAGTACTTTCAACCGAGGAGGTTATCTACAGAGACGAGAAGAGCCACCTGTTCCACCTGAAGTATTATGTAGCTGATCAGGATAATCTGGTTATTCCTGAAAATGCAGAAGAAACAGGCAATATCATCCACAAGGATGAGAAAGGCTACTATGCCGTAGTGGCAACAACACGTCCTGAAACCATTATGGGCGATACCGCTATGTGTATCAACCCCAAGGACCCCAAGAACCAGTGGTTGCGTGGCCATAAGGTAATCGTGCCATTGGTAAACCGTGTTATTCCCGTTATTGAAGACCGTTATGTAGATGTAGAATTCGGAACAGGCTGTCTGAAGGTTACACCTGCACATGACATAAACGACTACCAGCTGGGTAAGACTCATAATCTGGAGACAATTGACATCTTCAATCCCGACGGTACCATCAGCGACCAGAGCACGCTCTACGTTGGAATGGACCGTATGGATGTCCGCAAGCAGATTTCCAAGGACTTGCAGGAAGCAGGCCTGATGGAGAAGATTGAGGATTACGAGAACAAGGTAGGTTATAGCGAGCGCAACCAAGATACTGCCGTAGAGCCCCGTCTCTGCAAGCAGTGGTTCCTCTCTATGAAGCACTTTGCCGACATTGCCCTGCCCCCTGTACTCGAGGGTAAGATTAAGTTCTATCCCACCAAGTATGTCACCACCTACAAGAATTGGTTAGAAAATATCCAGGATTGGTGTATCTCTCGTCAGCTTTGGTGGGGACACCGCATTCCTGCTTACTTCATCAATGGTAACGACGAGGAAGAGCGCTTCGTAGTAGCTCTCTCTAAAGAAGAAGCACTGAAGAAGGCTCAGGAGAAGTACGGTAAGGACATCACAATGGATATGCTCTCACAGGACGAAGACGCATTGGACACTTGGTTCTCCAGCTGGCTATGGCCCGTATCTTTGTTTGATGGCATCAACAACCCCGGCAACGAAGAGATTAAGTACTACTACCCCACTGCCGACCTTGTAACAGGTCCGGATATCATCTTCTTCTGGGTAGCCCGTATGATTATGGCAGGTGAGGAATATCTGAAGGACGTTCCTTTCCGCAACGTATATTTCACAGGTATTGTTCGCGATGAAATTGGTCGCAAGATGTCCAAGAGTCTTGGTAACTCACCAGACCCCATTGGTCTTATCGAGAAGTACGGAGCAGATGGCGTACGTATGGGTATGCTGCTGGCCGCTCCTGCCGGTAACGACATTCTCTTCAAGGAAGACCTCTGCCAGCAGGGTGCCGCATTCTGCAACAAGATCTGGAATGCCTTCCGTCTGGTGAAGGGTTGGGAGAAGGCCGACATTGCTCAGCCAGAAGCCAACAAGAAAGCCATCGTCTGGATGCAAGCTACCATTCGCACTGCAGTAGCTGAGATAAACGATCTCTATAGCAAGTACCGTCTCAACGAGGCGCTGATGACTGCCTTCAAGTTGTTTACCGACGAGTTCTCAGGCTGGTACCTCGAGATGATTAAGCCTGCTTATCAGGCTCCTATCGATGCCACCACATTACAGGCAACACTGGATATCTTTGAGCAGTTGATGAAGATTATCCACCCCTTCATGCCCTTCATCACAGAAGAGTTGTATCAGCACATTGCTGAGCGCAAGGAGGGTGACAGTATTATGGTCAGCACTCTGAAGTTGGAGGCTCCCAGCAAGGCAGATGCCGAGTTGATTGCTCAGTTCGAGCACGCCAAGCAGGTTATCTCCGGCGTTCGTGCCATCCGTCAGAGCAAGAACATCTCACCCCGTGAGCCACTGAAGTTGGAGGCTCCCACAGGCGTTGACAACACCACATGGGCAGAAACTATCCAGAAGTTGGCAGGCCTCTCTGAGATTGCCGTTGTTGAGAAGAAGAGCGAGGGCACGCAGTCCTTCCTCATCGGTACCGAGGAATATGCAGTTCCTTTGGGCAACCTCATCGATGCAGCAGCAGAGATAGAGAAGGCAGAGACAGAGATCAAGCGTCTGCAAGGCTTCATGATGGGTATTCAGAAGAAACTTCAGAACGAGCGCTTCGTACAGAACGCTCCAGCCCAGGTAGTAGAACTGGAGCGCAAGAAACTCTCTGATGCAGAAAGCAAGATTGCTGCTCTGCAGGAAACCATCAATTCACTGAAATAACAAAAGATTACAAATAAAAAAGCGGATGACTTCTCATCCGCTTTTTTTTTACTATATCTGTGTAAACTCGCCGCTATGCCATTCCTCCATCGTCTTTACTATCTCTAAGGATATCTTCTCGCCTATGTAGGCCAACTTGTTTCGAGTTACGGACTTAACAAAGGAAGCTATCATACCAGGAATGCCTTCTCCTTCCAGTTGGTAGAAGAACCTTTTATTCTGCGATTGATTCTCTGCGCGCACCTCGAAGTAGTCCGTTTTCCACCATGGAGCAGGCACATAAATATAACCCTTAGTTCCTCCGATGACGAGCTGACCTTCAGCTTTCACACCCTTACCAACCTTGATAGAAGCAACGGCATGAGGAAATGTCCAATCTATCTTAGTAAAGGTATCGAAACCGTCATTTCCCGGGAGAAGCCTGGACACAATTCGTTTTTCCAAACAATCAGTTCCTAAAAGCTGGAAAATAGGTAACATAGCAGTAGGACCCCAAGCAGTGATACTGTTCCATGTATGCTGCATCTCTTTCTTCGTCAAATCGTCTTGCAGACTTGTGCATACTGCATCGACACTCACAATGTCACCGATTTTACCTGTCTTAGCCATCAGTATCATACGGGCATATGCAGTACTGTAGGCTGTTTTAATACCAGCATAGAGCACACATCCGTTTTTTTCGGCCATCTCAAAGAGTTCCTTAGCCTGAGCATGGTTAAGCGTCAGAGGAGATTCATAGAGAACATGCTTCTTCTGCTGTAAAGCATATTTAATCTGATCATAGTGCTTTGTGGGATGCGAGCGAATGAAAAGAGCATCGGAATCGTGTACCAAATCCTGGAAGGAAGTGTATGCTGTGGTATTCTCCAATCCCTCTTTCCCCAACATGGGATCCATAGTCAGATATCCGATTACATTTATACCATTAACATTCTTACACTCCACAGCAAACTTGTTGATGACATCCGTATCTCCAACAAGTCCCATACGAAGAGCATTCTCCTTACTGCGAATCTCTGTGCTAGACACACCTTGTGTACGGTCTAAGTACACCACCTCACAATACTCCTTTAGATAATCGAAAACCCCTACCCAATCGGACCCAACCGTAAAAATGTCAACACCATACTTCTGGATGTCATCTATCTTCTGGCCTTCATATTGTTCTATGACAATTTCATCGGCCAAACCTGTAGCACGTACAGCCTCGATACGCTCCATCAACGACTGTTGTACATTGATTTTACCACGTGATATATCAAAATCATCGCTTGTAACACCAACAATGAGGTAGTCACCCAGCGCCTTTGCACGTTCTAGGAGACGTATATGCCCAAAGTGGAGCAAGTCGTAGGTCCCATAGGTAATGACTTTCTTCATAGGAGTCCTCTTTTCTGTAAATCTTTGAATGCGTTGATTAGGGTTGTATTGTCATCTTTGGTAAGGCAGCCCATGTGTCCAACACGGAAAATTTTGTCTGCCATATCACCACCATTCGGACATATCCAAATCCGATACTCGTCCTTGAGAATCTTGAATATCTCATATGCATTAGCATGAAGAGGATGTAGAGGCGTCACACCGTTGGCAGGGCTTTCTGATACCAATTCGAAAGGCAAATCGCTGATGCGGCTACGGAAGTCCTGTGCCTGTTCTGAACAGCGCTTCACTTCGGCATCAACACCTCCATTTGCATCAATCTGACGGAGGCGAGCGTTAATTTGTATTAGGGTCTGTACAGCAGGAGTAAAAGGTGTCTGGCCACGCTCTCCATTCTTGAGAGCCAGCTTCAGATCCAGATACATGCACATGGGATTATGACTATAAACGCGTTCCACCGCCTCAGGCGAGAGCACTACGAGCGAAACTCCAGGAGGACAAGCTAATGCTTTCTGCGAGCCAGTTATCATGGCACCTACATTCCATTCCTTCATGTTGAAGGGGTCGCACATAAAAGAACTGATAGTGTCTGCCACCAAGAAGAGATGGTTACGGCGACAAAAATCTGAAATCATAGGCATGTCATAGAGTACTCCGGTAGAAGTCTCATGCATGTTCACAAGGAAACCTGTATAGTCTTGTCCCTCAAAAGGAGCCAAATGCTCTGCCCTAAGGGCTTCGCCATGCTTCAACTTGATAGTAGTATGACTGATATGATAGAGTTCAGCCATTTGTTCGAAACGCTCACCGAAGCTACCTCCGTTCACCACAATCAATTTATCTTCCTGTGTGAAACAGTTTATAAGTGCGGCTTCCATAGAACCGGTTCCTGACGTGGTCATGAAACAAACACGTGCATTCTCATCAGCCTTGGCAAATTTCTTTACCAGCCTTTCGTTCTCTAACATCAGTTCGGAGAACTCTGGTGTACGGAAATAAGGAACTTGCAGTTTTCCAATAGCACGTACTTCCTCTGAGGATTGAACGGGTCCTACGGTAAAGTTCAAAAAAGATGTCTCAATCATTTTCTATCTTTTGAAAAATATAATGTCGTTATTCGTATTTACCTTTATATCTAACTTTCATCAGCGCAACGCCAATGGCACCCCATATAATCTGGCGTACACGGGCAATGATACTCACAAAGATGCCAATTTCACCAGTCAATCCCAATGCATTTGCTGATACTGCATAGCCAAATTCCTGTACACCCAATTGTAAGGGAAGGAAACCAATAATGTTGGCACACCATGATGTGATAGCCTCTACCAAGACACAATGCAAAAAGAGGAGCGTGTAGCCAGAGAAGCCACCTCCCTCGTCTTTACCGAAGAGTATAAGCATAAACATCACTTCAAAACCAAGCATGAGGCGTGCCACATATTCTAATAGAAGTGAACGATAGAAGGCTCTGCTATTCTGACTATGCAGGGCTGCTATTTGCAGGTCCACTTTCTTAAGCGTATCCATGTGGCGTTCCAAGAAATTTCTACTCCATTTCTTAAGTCCGGGAATCTTTCCTATCCATCCGATGACCTTCACCGTTAGTCCTCTACGATAGCCTATAGAGAAAAAGTAGAATCCAACTATACAAAACAGAGTCAATAACACAAGGGCAATGCCAATTCCCCAGTTCATGGGCAAATGGTCGCCTGCCAACACTAGACCAATGTATAGGAAAATTGATGTGAACCAGAACCAGAAGTGTGAATAGATGTGCATCATCGAATAAAGGATTACCGATGAAGTAGCATGGGCCTTAGAGGTATCCTTTGTTAACTCTATGATGCGGTAGGGCTCCCCTCCGAGTCCTCCCATCGGCGTTGTATTGTTGAGGGCATATCCGCTTATGGTGAGACGGAAAATGCGCCAGAGGCTGACATGCTCATCAGGTTCAAGGTTGTGCTTGAGTATCTCACGCCAAGCCAAAGCATTGACAAAGTAGATAAGGATCCATACTGCCAATATAGGAATCATCCAATAGCCTGCTTTTAGAATCATCCTCCACAACTCGCGGAAGTCCACATCAAAGGTGAAAATCATGATGATAACCGCCACGATTCCCAGCAGGAACAAGAAGTCGTTTATTCTTTGTTTGGTAATTTTCATAACTCGCGGGTTACCTTTTCGCAGAAGGCCTCATGTTTTTTAATTGTATAGAGAGTTCCACAGCCAAGGACAATCGTTTCGAAAAGGAAATGTCCCAATGGGAAATCTATTAAAACAAAGAATGCAAGCGAGAGAGCTCTATATGAGAATCCTGTAAAATCCAAATGGATAATAGGCAAGGAGTAGTCATGTAACCTCCTCCTCAAGTCCTCAGGCATATTGCTTACGCTGCCATATTTCTCCTCTAACTTAGCCAAAAGCTTTTGCAGCTTAGGCGTGGTGCGTTCTTGTTTCTTTGTGTAGTTGATATAGTTTTTCATAAACAGGCGCTCCCACCACTTGGAATCTTCCGGAAGTTGGTCATAGGCCTGTTGCTGTTGTTCTGATCTGTCCAATTCCGTTCCGTTTGCCTCTTTCGAGAAAAGCAAATGCACCTGCATATAGTAGTCACCTACACGTTGCTGTCCTCCGCATCCGGCAAATCCAGAATAGAAAACCAATACCAGAACTGCAATCCCATAGATGGCAGAAAGCGTTGGGGTGGGATGATCTATGCCAAACCATCCAAATTCCATACTATGATGCTGATAAATACGCCAAGCCAAACCCAGATAAATAGGAATCATCCAAACAAAGCCTGCTGCTCCATCCAGAATGCGTCCTACACGCGACCTCTTTCCTGAGAGGCGAGCCAACTGTCCATCTGTATTATCAAGCACATCTGCCCAAAAAAGCATTCCAATAGCAATAACGTTGAAGGCCACGCCCATCAACTTGTCACCCTGTTCCCCATATCCGTAATACCAACTTCCGCTCATATAGAAATAGGTGCTACCGGCACCTAAAATCATAGACAGAATAGTGACGGCATTGGGATGAATGCCCAACTTATTAGCGAACCATGCCAGGTAGAAACCAGTACGGCGCATTACGTTCAGTTCAAACCAAGAGCACACTTCGGTGGATTTCATCGAAGCTAAGAACTGCTCATTCATAGATTTCTTTGATACCATTATATATTTATATCGCAGTAGCTGTTTTGTTTTTAATTATTTTCAAAACTATAGTCAGAGCATGGCGCATTCGACTGACGATCTGCAGTCGGAGGAGGCGTCATGAAGTTAGGACCGTAGCTCCATGCCAATGATGCGGCATAGTCCTTTGGCCCGAAGAAGAGATGTCCCTCAAACTCATATTCAGCCAAATCCGTAAGCCACTCCTTACGCCAACCATATCTTTCATCAGGACGATTCTCACTCACGCCCAAACCATCAGGCTTGATGAACATCATGTGAGCACGGTTGGGCGTAGAATTGTTATGACCATGCTGCAAAAGTTTACTTACACGATGCACCCAACGAGTAGGAATGAAAGAAAGCACTTTAAACCATGACCGCCAAAAAGCAGAGGGCTCTGAAACCCATGCCACGTGAGCATAAGTCATCTTGCGCAAGATGAAACAGACACCATAGAACAATTTTTGACCCAAGACAGACTTAGGAAGATCATCCATCGGGAAAATATCCATCATAAAGCCTGTACGATGTTTAAGATGCTCCTGCCCCACCCTGATATACTTTGTTCCTGCGCGACGAATCTTGCCATACCCCCAAGGATAGGTAGCTTCTGTGTCATTGTCCTGAAAGAAACAGACAGAAGGATTCAGTTGATCCGCAACACGAGTAAATTTATTGTACTCCTCACGAGTCATCACAACATCAACATCATCATCCCAAGGTATGAATCCTTTATTACGTATAGCACCCAAAAGCGTACCATAGGCAATACAATAGCGGATATTGTTTGCACGACAAACTCTATCTATCTCCACAAGACAGTCCAACAACATCAATTGAAGCTTACGAAGCTCGTCACCAGTGATGTATTTGATACTTTGCATAGCAGTTGTACTTTGTAGATGCAAAGGTACTTGTTTTAGCAGAAATATCCAAAATATGACAGGAAAAAGTAGGAAAAGAGGTCTGAAAAAGTCGACTGATACCAGAGCAGGAGGAAGGGCTCTCTATTTCTTCTTTTACGATTCACCAAAAGGGCTAAATACCATATCCGCAGCAGAAACATAACCATTAATTGTCATTTTGACCGTAATTAGTTTGCCATTTAATCAAAATGTATTATTTTTGCGCCGTTTTTAAGACAAAGTGACAAATTAAACTAAGGAAAATAATTAAATAAACCATGTACCAATATGTGCGGAATAGTAGGTTACATTGGCACCAAGCGTGCCTATCCCATTCTAATTAAGGGACTTCAACGATTGGAATACCGTGGCTATGACAGTGCCGGAGTGGCCATGATTAGCGAGACGGGCAATCTGAATGTATATAAGGCCAAGGGCAAAGTAAGTGACCTGGAGGCATTCTGCCAGGAGAAAGATATCACTGGTAGCGCAGGTATCGCCCATACCCGTTGGGCAACTCATGGCGAGCCTAACAGCACCAATGCACACCCCCACTATTCCGCCTCCGGCCGTTTGGCACTCATTCACAACGGTATTATCGAGAACTATATCACGCTAAAGGAGAAGCTCATTAGCCGTGGCATCCAGTTCCGTAGCGTTACCGACTCTGAGGTGCTGGTGCAACTAATAGAGTACATCATGCAAAGCAACGGCATAGAATTATTGGAAGCCGTGCAGGTAGCCCTTCATCAGGTTATCGGCGCCTACGCCATAGCCATCCTCGATCGCGAGCACCCAGACACCATCATTTGTGCCCGCCAAAGTTCTCCCCTTGTAGTCGGCTTGGGCGATGACGGAGCCTTCTATCTGGCTTCCGATGCTAGCCCTATCGCAGAATATACCGACAAGGTTGTCTATCTGAATGATGGAGACATAGCTGTTCTACAGTTGGGAAAGGAGCTGAAAGTGGTGAATATGGACAACGAGACACAAAGCCCCAAGGTGAAGCAAATAGACGTCACGCTAGGTCAGTTGGAGAAAGGTGGCTATCCCTACTTCATGCTCAAGGAAATCTTTGAGCAACCGGGTTGCCTGCGCGACTGTATGCGAGGCCGTATCAACGTAGATGCCGACCGCATCACCCTTTCCGCCGTCATCGACTACCGCGAGAAGCTGGTCAGTGCCCGCCGCATCATCATCGTGGCTTGTGGAACATCTTGGCACGCAGGCCTCATCGGCAAACAGCTCTTCGAGAGCCTTTGCCGCATCCCCGTAGAAGTGGAGTACGCCTCTGAGTTCCGTTATCGCGACCCCGTCATCTACCCAGATGATGTAGTGGTAGCCATCTCGCAGAGCGGTGAGACGGCCGACACGCTGGCTGCCATAGAACTGGCACGTAAGGCAGGAGCCTTTGTCTTTGGTGTCTGCAACGCCATTGGCGCCAGCATCCCCCGCCAGACCTCTACAGGCGTCTATATTCATGTAGGTCCCGAAATTGGTGTGGCTTCCACCAAGGCCTTTACCGGTCAGGTAACCGTATTGTCCATGTTGGCCCTCTGTATTGCCAACGAACGTCGCACCATACCTGGAGACCAATACAAGGAGATGGTAAAAGAACTGACACTCATCCCCGAGAAGATGGAGCAAGCCCTGAAGACCAACGAGCAGATAGAACGCCTGGCACCCATCTTCACCTATGCCAAGAACTGCTTGTATCTGGGACGTGGCTACAACTTCCCTGTAGCGCTGGAGGGAGCACTGAAACTGAAGGAAATCTCATACATCCATGCTGAAGGATACCCTGCTGCCGAGATGAAGCATGGACCCATCGCCCTTATCGATTCAGAAATGCCCGTCTTCGTAATTGCTACACGCGACCGTCTCTACGAGAAGGTCATCAGTAACATACAAGAGGTACGCGCCCGTGGAGGACGTGTCACAGCCCTTGTTACAGAGGGTGACGACCAAATCCAGAAGTTTGCCGACCACATCATCACCCTACCCGATACCCTGGAATGCTTCCAACCCCTCATTGCCAGCATCCCCCTGCAGCTGCTGGCCTACCACATTGCCGTCTGCAAGGGCAAGGATGTTGACCGTCCGCGCAACCTTGCCAAGAGTGTTACGGTAGAATAAGAAAACTAAATCCTTTGCGTAAGAATCGCAAAGGATTTTTCGTCTTGCATTTAAAGATTGATGTGCACCAGATAAAAGAGTTTATTTCGGCTTACAAAACTATTATCAAGCTTTGAGAATAAATTATCAAGCTTTGAGAATAAATTATCAAGCCTTGAAAATAAATTATCAAGCCTTGAAAATAATTTCAGATGCCGTATTAGAATGTTTTTTCTGGAGTGTCACAACATTTTATCCCCTGACTGAAAGAAGTTTTCAAATTAATAAACAACACAAAGATAACTGCTATCCGACAATGGGTAGCAGTTTTTTTTTATTTTTATTTTGTATTGTTCTTGCTTATTCGTATATTTGCAGAACAACACAGACAACAAAAGAAATAGGAAATGAGCCTTAAGCTACAGCATAAAACCCTGAAACTGGTACTTATGGCGCTCCTGACGGCAACAATAGGAAGCGCTTTTGCCAGCAACCGATTACAGGTAAACAATTTTACATTCTCACACTTAGGAAGGGCAGAAGGACTTGATAATCAGCGCATCTTCAGCTTGTGCCAGACACCGTCCGGAGCTGTATGGTGGGCATCCAAGACAGGAGTAAGCCGCTACAATGGTTGGGCGGTAAAGAACTACTCGCTAAACGAGGATATGCCTTACGCCCACCTGGGAGCCCGTGTCATCAAACTGGCAGCCGATGCTTCGCACCTGTACGCCTATGACAGCCGTAGCTACATCTTTACCTTCGACTCCATTCAGGACCGCTTCATCCCCCTACTCCCCCAGAAACTGAACCGCGAAGGACTGAACGACCTCTACCCCTCTGACGGCAAGTTGTACCTGGCCATGTACGATGGCGTTTTCCTGCTGCAAGACACCACCCTGACCCAAGTGCTGAAGGGTCCTTTCGTGAACAAGATTATCCCCATGAATAACCGTCTGCTGTTCTGTGCCCGCGAAGGTGTCTTCGATGAACAGGGACGCCAATTGCTACCTTATAATATAGAAAGCGGTTATTACGACGAACAGACAGGCAAGCTCTGGCTGGGCAGCTATGAATGCGGATTGATGATTATGACGATGGGGGCCAACGGGCAGGTCATCAGGTACGATATGGCTCCACAGGCCAACGGAAAAGCTCAGCAGAACCCCATTCGTCAGATTTGTCCCTACAACCAGAAGACCATGCTTCTGGGCATAGATGGCGGAGGCGTTTACCAGATGCAACGCAATGGCAAGGGAGAACCGGCTCTACTGTTTGATGCCAACGAGTCGGAACACGGCACCCTGCACGGCAACGGTGTCTATGACCTGCTGGTGGATAACTGGAAGAACATCTTCATCGGCACCTACTCAGGCGGCATAGACATTGCCCGCTTCACAGGCAACACCATAACCGTCTATACCCACATAGCCAATAATCCGCAAAGCCTGCAGAACAACCACGTGAGTGCCGTTATGCCACTCTCTGACTGCCTATTGATAGGTACTGACAATGGGGTCAGCATCCTTAACACCCAGACAAACACATGGCAGCATTGCCTGCAAGGAGCCGTAGCACTGAACTTCTGCCAGCAAGCCGACGGCAAAGTGCTGGTTGCCACCTACGGCAAGGGTATCTATGAGGTATGCTGCAACGGCACCGCTCGCCAACTATATACCACCAGCAATGGTTCTCTGACTGACGACCACGTATATGCCATCTGCCAAGACAACCGCAAGAACCTGTGGATAGGAAGCCTGAACGGCGACCTGTTGCAAGTGGATGCCCAGGGCAAGCGTCACTACTACCCCGTCCATAACGTAATGACCATGATTCCATTGCCCTCTGGAAAGATAGCCGTAGGAACGGCCTTCGGCCTGAATATAGTAGACCCCGAAAGCGGAAAGGTAGAAGAACTGAACTATGCGCCACAAGGCGTAACGGACGTAAATACCTTCATCACCCACCTGCTGGTATGCGGTCAGGAACTATGGATTGCCACCGAAGGCGGAGGCGTTTATGTATGGAACCTGAAGAAGAAGGAGGGGCGACAATTGACCAAGAAAGACGGTCTCCCCTCTGACTACGTAAGCAGTATGGCACAAGGGAAAGACGGATTCGTATGGATAGCAACGGAAGAAGGTCTGGCATACGTTTCGCCCAAGAATCCTGGCAAGGCCATAGGTGCGGATTACTGCTACGGACTCGACCGCGAATACGTACGCGGTGCTGCCCACCAGCTCCCTGACGGAGACATTCTGTTTGGCTCTACCACAGGAGCCGTAATTATTCACCCCAAGGATATTCTAGCCATCAGCCACACCGCCAAGCTGCGCCTGACAGGCGTAAGCTGCAAGGTGAAGGATGTAGAGCACTTCAACCAGAAAGTTCATCGCATGCTGGCCAAGAGGAAATTGCATCTCACATATAGCCAACGAACGTTCGACCTGAACTTCGAGAGTGTGAACATGCGCAACCACTTCGACATTGCCTACCGATACAAGATAGACGAGGGCGAATGGAGCCAACCCACCGCTCAACAGTTCATTCGCTTTGTCAGCATGGAAGCAGGCGAGCACGAACTTACCCTGCAATGCGTAAGTCGTACCAGCAACATGGTAATAGACCAACAGGCCATAGACATCACCATCTGTCAGCCATGGTGGAACAGCTGGTGGATGTGGTGCATCTACGTCTTCCTAGTGCTACTGGCCTTCTACGGAGCATGGCGTGTGTACGAGCTACACGAGAAATACATGCGACTGACCATCCAACATCTGCAAACGCCAGAAGCCAAGCCACAGGTTGCTAAGAAGATGGAAGAAAGCCTCCCCACTATGCAGAATGCAATGCCAGAGGAAGAGGCAACGAAGGACTTTGTAGACAAAGCTACCAAGCTGATTCTGGAACACCTGAGCCAGTCGGATTTCACCATAGACGATCTCTGCCGAGAGATGGCCATGAGCCGTACGCTCTTCTATGTCAAACTGAAATCCTATACAGGAAAATCACCTCAGGACTTTGTGCGAATCATCCGTCTGGAACGTGCTGCCGCTCTACTACGCAACGGCAGAAATGTAACAGACGCAGCCACACTTACAGGATTTGACAATCCCAAGTACTTCAGCACCGTTTTCAAGAAATACTTTGGCGTCTCGCCATCCAAGTACCAGTAAACAGGGTACAATAGCTATCAGAAAGGGTTTCAAAACTATCATATTTCAGTTTTGAAACCTTTTTTTGTTGTTTTTCTAACCTGCTTTCTTTGATGTATCAAATATCTTTGTCATGGAAATCAACCTAAAAAACATAAAACAAAATGAAAAAGCTATTCTTAACAACATGTTTCCTGGCGGTTCAATGCACCGTCTTTGCAGATCATCAGCTAGTGAAGCTCCGCACAGAGCAGGACATTAATGCACACATCAGCAAGATGACCTTAGAGGAGAAAGTAGGTCAGATGACAGAATTGGCCATAGACGTCCTCGGTCATTGGGAAGGCGACAACTTCGTTCTGGACAAAGACAAACTGGAACGCGCCCTAATAAAATATAAGGTAGGTTCCATCCTGAACTCACCGGGTCCTGTGGCTCAGACGCCTGAATTCTGGTATAAGACCATCAGTACCATCAATGAATATTCAATACGCGGCTGCGGTATCCCCTGCGTTTATGGTCTCGACCAAAACCACGGCACTACCTACACGCTAGGAGGAACACTGTTCCCACAGAACATCAATATGGGTGCCTCTTTCAACCCTGAACTGGCACGCAAGGCCGCTACCATCACAGCATATGAAACCCGAGCCTCTAACTGCCCATGGACATACTCTCCCACCGTCGACCTGTCACGCGATCCACGCTGGCCACGTGTCTGGGAGAACTTCGGCGAAGACTGTCTGGTCAACGCCGTTATGGGAAAGACCATGATTGAAGGATTCCAAGGAAAAGAAAAGAATCTTGACCGGTATCATATAGGTACCTCTGTTAAACACTTTATGGCGTACGGTATTGCCCGCACGGGTAAAGACCGTACGCCTAGCTATCTTCCTGAATTCGAGTTGCGCGAGAAGCATTTTGCACCTTTCAAGGCGTGTGTAGAGGCTGGCGCAACTTCTGTCATGGTCAACTCGGGTTCTGTAAACGGAACACCCATGCACATCAATGCCAAATACCTCACACAGTGGCTCAAGGAAGAGACCGGCTGGGACGGAATGCTTGTTACAGACTGGGCAGATATAGACAACCTATGGAAACGCGAGATGGTGGCTGCCAACAAGAAAGATGCCATCTGCATGGCCATCAACGCAGGTATTGATATGACTATGGAACCTTATGACCTTTCCTTCTGCGACCTGCTGGTGGAACTGGCTCGCGAGGAACGTGTAAGCATGGAGCGCATAGACGATGCCGTACGTCGTATCCTCAGAATGAAGATGCGCATGGGACTCTTTGTACGTCCCAACACCAACCCTAAGGACTATCCTGAATTCGGTTCTGCTGCTCATAGAAAAGTTGCTCTGGACGCAGCCGTAGAGACAATGGTACTGCTGAAGAACCAGAACAACATACTGCCTTTGCAGCAAGGCAAGCACATTCTGGTAACAGGACCTAACGCTAACTCTATGAGATGTCTGAACGGTGGATGGAGCTACACCTGGCAGGGAAAAGATGCCGACAAATACGCTTCTGAAAAGAACACCATTCTGGAGGCTATGCAGCAGCGTTTCGGTAAGGACAACATCATCTACGAGGCTGGTGTCACCTACAACAATGAGGGACAATACTGGGAAGAGAATGAGCCACAGATTGCCAAGGCCGTTGCTGCTGCTCAGAAGGCAGACATCATCCTGGCTTGTGTAGGCGAGAACTCATACGCCGAGACACCCGGAAACCTTGACGACCTGGCACTCTCTGCCAATCAGCGTCAGCTAGTTAAGGAACTGGCTGCTACAGGTAAGCCCATCATCCTTATCATCAACGGCGGTCGTCCCCGTCTTATCAACGACATAGAGCCTCTGGTATCTGCCGTAGTAGATATCCTGTTACCCGGCAACGAGGGTGGTGATGCCCTTGCACGTCTGTTGGCTGGCGACGAGAACTTCTCGGGTCGTATGCCCTACACCTACCCCCGCCACTCTGCTTCACTCACTACCTATGACTATCGTGTGAGCGAGGAAACAGGCACCATGGAAGGTGTATATGATTATAATGCTCAGGTAAATGTGCAATGGCCCTTCGGCTTCGGACTTAGCTATACCACCTTCGCCTATAGCAACCTGCGTGTTGACAAATCAGAATTTCGCAATGGAGATGTTATAACTGTCAGCATTGATGTAAAGAACACTGGCAATCGTGTCGGCAAGGAGAGCGTACTGCTCTTTAGTCGCGACATGGTAGCAAGCATCGTTCCCGAGAGCCGTCGTCTTAGAGCTTTCCAGAAGATAGAACTCAAGCCTGGTCAGCAGCAAACCGTAACTTTCCGTCTACCTGCCAACGACCTTGCATTTGTAGGAACTGACGGACTGTGGCACTTGGAACCCGGTATCTTCAAGTTGCAGATTGGAAATCAGCATTGTGATATTACCTGTGTTGAGAATTGAATGTTATGCATACCTTATTTATAATACAAGCCATGAAACATAAAAGAATCATCACTGGCCTTTTGTGCTGTTTGCTCTGTCAATTCACAGCAATAAACGCACAACCCACAGCCAAGGAATGGAACGCAGGCGTTGTTGGATGGAATCTGGGTAACCAGTTGGAATGCTCGGCACCCGGTCAGGATGGAGAGGCAATGGCCATTGGCATGGCAGATAACAGCATCAAGGCAGAGACCGCCTGGGGGAATCCCGTAGTGACAAAGAAACTCATCAAAGCCGTAAAAGATGCCGGATTCAATGCCGTACGTATTCCCATTCGTTGGCAATGTCACATCACCAATCCTATGGCCATGAGTATAGACAAAGCCTGGATGGCACGTGTAAAAGAGATTGTTGACTGGTGTCTGGCTGCCGATCTAAAGGTGATTATCAACACCCATCACGACAAATGGCTGGAAGGACGCCTCACCAATCAGTTTAAGGAAGAGAACAACCAGAAGTTGGCCCTTCTATGGCTGAACATCGCCAGCGAGTTTGCCAGCTATGACTACAGAGTTGCCTTTGCAGGTACCAACGAGGTTCATATCCGCGACAACTGGGGAAAGCCCGAGGCAGAGAATCTGGCTGTTCAGAACTCTTACAACCAGACATTCGTTGACGTGGTTCGTGCCACAGGCGGAAATAACACCAAACGTCACCTCATCGTACAGACCTATGCCTGCAACGCGGAATTCGGTATCAACAACGGAGATTTCATCATCCCTACAGATGCAGAAGGAAACGGTAACAACTACATGAGTGTGGAATTCCATTATTATAATCCCTGGGATTATGCAGGCGAATGCAAATGTAACTTCTGGGGAGAGCCATTCAAGGACAAAGGTGAGGTTTCACCCAGCAACGAGAAGACCATGACAGATTTCTTTGACCGTCTTGTGGACACATGGGGCAGCAAAGGTTTAGGTCTTGTGATGGGCGAATGGGGAGTTTGTGAGCGACAGAAGAGCGGTCTTACCGATGCCATTCATGAGAACATGACGTATTACTGTCATTTCCTGGTCAGCGAGGCCAAGAAACGTGGTATCTCTACCTTTGTGTGGGACAACAATCACTTTGGCAGCGGAAAAGACAAGTTTGGAATCATTGACCGTGATCATGGATTGAAGGTAAAGAATCCCTGGGTACTGCAAGGCATTATGTTGTAAAACATATTTAGAAGTATAAAATCTATCAGAAAGGGACTAAAAACTGACAATTTTCAGGCTTCAAACCCATTTTGAAGGCTTTCAAACCCCTTGATATCCGCTTTGATTTTAACTTTGCAGTACGAACCTGAAAATCCGGAACATAAAAACCAAAAAACTACATAATATTATTTTAAACAACACTAACATGAAGAAAAAAAGAATGCTTCTATGTCTGCTTAGCGCAGGCATGATGTGGATGCCAATGACGGTCATCGCTACTACTGCAACCAGTAGTTCCCGAATGACAGCGGCAGCCCCTGAAGATGACCAGGTCATTACTGGTACAATCGAGGATGACCTTGGTCCGTTGATTGGAGCTACAGTAAAAGTACAAGGTACATCTAACGGTACTCTTACTGATATGGACGGTAAATTCCGCCTTAATTGTAAACCCGGAGACATACTCCTGATTAGTTACGTCGGCTATACCGCCAAGACTGTCAAGGCACAGCCTGGCATGAAGGTCATAATGCAAGAGGACAAGACCGAGCTTAGCGAGGTTGTTGTCACCGCTCTTGGTATCAAGCGTGACCGAAAGGCTCTGGGTTATGGCGTATCTGAGATAAAAGGAGAAGAACTGACCAAGGCCAAAGAGACCAACGTCATCAACTCACTGGCAGGTAAGGTAGCCGGTCTGGTTGTACAGAACACTGCCGGTGGTCCCTCTGGTTCAACTCACGTACAGCTGCGCGGTACTACTGAGATGACTGGTAACAACCAACCCCTTTACGTCATTGACGGTGTACCCTTGGACAACACCAACTTTGGTGGCGGTGCAACAGCCGAGGGAGGTTACGATCTGGGCGATGGTATCTCTGCCATCAACCCCGATGATATCGAGAACATGACCGTACTGAAGGGCCCCGCCGCTTCAGCCCTCTATGGTAGCCGTGCTTCTCATGGTGTAATCCTTATCACCACTAAGAAAGCCGACAAGGAGAAGATTTCCGTAGAGTATAACGGATCTCTTACCTTTGATACACAGGCCGCTAACTGGGATAATATCCAGCAGATATACGGTCAGGGTGACCATGGTAAGTATATTACCTCTGGTCGTAATGCCACCAACATGAGTTGGGGTCCCAAAGCCGACGACTACTCTCATTATTATGAGTTCGATGGTCAGTACCACCCATACAGCATTGTTCCCAACAATGCCAGCGGATTCTTCCGTACCGGTCTGACTGCACAGAACACAGCCATCATCTCTGCCAGTTCAGGCAAGACGGGCATGCGATTCTCGTTCACCGATATGCGTAACAAGGATATCCTGCCCAACAGCAACATGAACCGTGACAATTTCAACCTGCGTGTCAACACCTCATTGGGCAAGTTGGACCTGGACTTTACTGCCAACTATACACGCGAGGGTGTTAACAACCGTCCGGCCCTGGCAAGTGCTACCACCAACGTTGGCAAGAACCTGATGACACTGGCTACCACCTTTGACCAGGCATGGCTCCAGCATTATCAGAACGAAGACGGCACCTATGCTGATTGGAACGGTTTGCAGATCTACAACGTGAACCCCTACTGGGATCTTTATAAGAATTCCAACGAGTCCACCAAGAATGTCTATCGTTTTGCCGCCAAGGCTATTTATAACATCAACCCGCACCTGAAGATTCAGGGTACCATTGGTACGGACATCAACAACATGAACTTTATGGAGTACATCGCCTATTCTTCTCCTCAGGAGCAGAAGGGTAAGATGACCACCCAGCAATACAACAACCGCACCCTGAATGCCGAGATTCTGGCTATGTATAATAATTCGTGGGGCGACTTCGACCTGAATGCTACTGCCGGTGGTAGTATATATAAGGTAGATAACAAGACATCCATCGCACTAGGTAAAGAAGAGGTATTCAGAGACCTGAAGTCAATAAGCAACTACAGCCAGCAGACAGCACACGAAGACATGTACAACAAGCAGATAAATTCTCTCTATGGTAGTGCAAGTCTGGGCTACAAGCATACATACTATGTTGATGCAACGGTACGTGGTGACAAGTCCTCTACCCTGCCCTCAGGCAACAACATCTATGTCTATCCCTCTGTATCTGGAAGTTGGGTATTCTCAGAACTGATTCCCAACAATGCAAAGAAGTATCTGACCTTTGGTAAGTTGCGCGCTTCATGGGCTGAGGTTGGTTCTGATACAGACCCCTTCCTCTTGCAGCAATACTACAGAAACGCCAAGTTCTCCTACTCTGGCTATAACATTGCCTATATCAATGGCGACTTAGTTCCCAATCCCACACTGAAGCCAACCCGTACCCGTTCATTTGAAGTGGGTACCGAACTGAAACTCTTTAACAACCGTCTGGGTATCGACCTCACATATTACAACCAGACCTCTCGTGACCAAATTATCCGTCTGGCCAACTCCTCTGCTTCATCTTTCAAGGAATCACTGGTAAATGCCGGTAAGATCAGGAACGAAGGTATAGAACTTGCCGTTAACGGTCGTGCCTTGCAAATAAAGGACTTTGCCTGGGATCTTGGTTTCAATTTCTCCAAAAACTGGAACAAAGTACTGGAACTGACAGAGGGCATGAACTATTTCGAGATTGAGAAGGCTCCCTGGATGGGTGTTTCTGTAGGCGCCGAGGTTGGAGAGAACTTCGGTTCTATCAAGGGTCGCGACTTCATGAGAAACGAGCAGGGACAGATCCTGGTCAACGAAGCCGGCATGCCTATGTACGAGGATATCACCAAGACCATCGGTAATGCATCATGGGATTGGACTGGTGGTTTCTACACTACCTTTACCTATAAGAACTTCCGCCTCTCTGCAGGTTTCGATGTTAAGGTCGGCGCTGACGTCTTCTCTATGACCATGTCAGACGCCTGCTACACAGGTAAGGACTTACGCACATTGGAAGGTCGCGAGGAATGGTACTCTTCTGAGGCTGAGCGCATACAGGCCGGCATGACGCTGGATCAGTGGCGCGAAGCAGGCAAATGCCGCGGTTATGTTGTGGACGGAATTGTTGCCAGCACAGGAGAGAAGAACACCTATGCCATTGATCCCCAGACCTATTGGGACAATGTACGCACCAATGCCGCTTCGATGTTTGTTTATGACAATTCATACGTCAAGTGTCGTGAGATTACATTTACCTACAGCTTCCCCAGCAAGTTGTTAGGCAACAACAAGTTCGTGAAGAGTCTTGACCTCTCATTCGTGGCACGTAACCCCTTCATGATCTGGAAGAATATTCCCAATATCGATCCTGACTCCAACTACAGTAGCACAGGTATGGGACTTGAGTATGGTTCACTGCCCTCACGTCGTAGCTTTGGTTTGAATGTTAATATGAAGTTCTAAAGAAAGTGAAGAGTGAAAAATGAAGAGCAAGGAATCAGTTTTGCTCTTCAACACAAAACAAATATTAATACCGTATAATTATGAAACAGATAATATATAATAAAGGAAATAGAAGTCTGGAAGGAACAATGAAGTGGCTCTGCGCAGCATTCTTCATTCTTCACTCTTCATTCTTCATTTCCTCATGCAGTGACAGCTATATGGAGGACCTGAATACCGACAAGTCCAAGACATCTGTCTCAGAGCCTGCCTATCAGCTTACCTTCGCACTCCTCTCTACATACGGAAGTTTCGGTTCTATGGAGGCTGTACGTGCCTATGTGGCTCCCTATACCCAAATGTATGGCGGTAGCTGGAACGCTGCCAATGCGGGTGGTGCCAACCTTTACAAGAACGACGTATCTCAGTCTCTTTGGAATGTACACTACCAGAATGGAATCAAGAACCTTGTAGATGCAGAGTATAATTGCCAGGACGACAAAGCTATGCTGGGTGCCATCCGACTGCACAAGGCATACTTGTTTAATATCCTCACCGATGTCTATGGAGATATACCTGTGAAGCAGGCAGGAAAAGCCGCTCACGGAGGCATTATCACACCAGAGTACGACACACAGGAAGACATCTACAATTACTTGTTCGACGAGATAGATGCCAGCATTGAGCTCTTCCGTCAGGACCTGAACTCATTGACCCTCAAGAAGGCCGACGTAACCTCCATGGGTGGTGACGTAAAAATGTGGATTCGCTATGCCAACTCATTTAAGATGCGTCTGGCCATGCGTATCTCTGACGTAGCCCCTGAATTGGCAAAGACCAAGTTCCTGGAGGCTATGCAGGACGAAGGCGCACTCGATCCCATTGAGAATGCCTACGTGAAGTATCTGCACCAGCCCTTCACCTTCGAATCAAGCAACGAGGATGTGGACTTCCGTGTCAATGCCTTTGCCGAGATTATCTACGGCCAGGACAAGACACAGCCCACAGGCTTTGGTATGACACTGTATGACTATCTGCGCGATGAGAAAGACCCGCGTCTGCACCACTACTGCCGTTTCATCAACGACAACTTCCGTGACAACACCGACCCCCGTATCGGTCGTGAGGACTTCACCGAGGAGGTCCTGGCTGCTGAATACGATAATGATGACAAGACAAAGGGTGTACAGATGGTACCCGCTTGCTGGGCTTGGTACGATCAGGATCAGGGTTACTTCACTTGGCCCGATGCTGATTGCGTCACCAAGAGCCAACATTATCAGGAGTTTATCGCAGGCAGAGAAAAGGATGTAGTTTCAGACTATTACTACAAGACAGTACGTGGTAGCGTAGCCACAGAGTATGTACTGCCCGAAACACCAGGTATGCTAGTAAGTGGGGCTGAGGTTTGCTTCCTGAAAGCTGAGGCTGCTGTGAATGGTTGGATCAACGAGGATGCCAATGCACTTTACCAGCGTGGTATAGAGGTAGCCATCGGTACCGTTCACAATAAGGTTTATGCACAGACAAGTACTGTCAGCACTGCCGAGATTACCGAATACGTGGCCAGTCACACCCTTAGCACTGAGCCCGAGAAGGCCAAGGAGCAGATCAACACCCAGGCATGGTTCTTGCACTTTGCCAACCCATTGGAGGCATGGGCTAACCTGCGCCGCAGCGACTACCCCGCCCTCTACGAGCGCACACAGTTTGGCCAGGGACAGAACGGATATCAGGACATGGAGAATAACATGAGCCAACCTGTACGTCTGTACTATCCTCAGGAAGAGAATGAATACAACCACGACAACTACCACGAAGTCATTGACAACCGTATGAAAGGCTTCAGTTGGCACAAGCGTATGTGGTGGGACACCAAGGAGCAGAACTACAAAACATATGTTCGCAACTAATCCCCCCTCTCTCTATCCCTCCCCTCAGAAAGGGAGGGGACAAACAGAAAAAACAACAATAAAAACAGAAGCTATAAAGATATGAAAAAGAATTTTGCAAAATATTTGGTTTATATGCTGACAATTCTCCCATTAGTGGGAGTTGGAGGGGGGCTTCTCACAAGCTGTGCCAATCAGGACCCTTTCATCACAGCAGGACCAGACGACACCCCACGATTTCTAGCTCCTTCTTCCATTGAAGGAAATGTACAGACCAGTGTAAGCCAGACTCGTGAGGAGACATTCTCAATGGATATTGTGGTAACTCCTGCCAAATATACCACCATTGAATGGATTGCCGACGGACATGTATATGGTACGGGAGCATCCTTCTCCAAACAGTTCGAGGCAGGTAACTATGATTTGTATATCAAGGCCACTACACAGGCAGGCAAAGAGGCATACCGCATCGTAAAGCTGTCGGTAAGTGCCTTGGCTGACGACCCTTCATTTAATAATAAGGAAAAGAACCGTTGGCTGAACCCCGGTCAGCCCCTCACCATCGAAGGTAAGAATCTGACCGGTGTCAGCTCACTCATCTTCACTCCCGTTATTGAGGAAGAGACACTACTTACCGACGAACCTACAGAGGTTAGCTGCGTAGCCAGCGAAGACGGCAACAGCGTAACAGTGACCTTACCCGAAGATATGCCTGAAGGTTCCTACCGTGTATCAGCCGTAAATAATGACGCTGAGCACTTTGGTATGGGATTGGTAACCGTATCAAGCGAAGCATATGTAGAGGGCGATGTTGTGGAGGTTGCACTTTGGGAAGGCGAACAGGCCATCGACTGGAATGCCGACCTCTGCCAGATTACTGCTGAGCAGATGGCAGACGTACCTGTGGGTACCGAGATTAAGGTTTACTACACCACTCCAGAGGCAGAGTACCATGCCATGCGCATCACTACGCCTTGGTGGGGAGACACTCCCGAGGATAATCTTGTAGCTCAGTTCGACATCACCAACGAGACTCCCAATCCGTTCATCTTCGTCTATGACGAACATTGCAAGGCACTGGTAGAGGAGCGAGGAGCCATCTCTCTGGTGGGCTTTGGCTATACCGTACAGAAGGTGGCATTCGACATGAAGGTAGGCGAAACAGTTCTATGGGAAGACAGTCCCGTGACCATCGATTGGAATGTCGACCTCTGCAAGCTGTCTACTGAATTGATGGCAGCAGTACCCGTGGGTGCAACCATCTATGTTTATTACGATATGCCAGAGGCAGAGTACCATGCCATGCGCATCACTACGCCTTGGTGGGGAGACACTCCTGATGACAATCTCGTGGCTCAGTTCGACCTGACCGAAGAGACCCCCAATCCCTTCGAGTTTACATACGACCAGCACTGCAAAGATCTTGTTGATGAACGCGGAGCAATGAGTCTGGTAGGCTTCGGTTATCGTGTCAGCAAAATTACTTTCAAATAAAATTACCTATAAAAACTAAACGAGGTTACGGGTACGTGCAGAATCATTTCAGCACGTACCCGTTTCTTTTATACAAGAGTGGCTCACACATTCCTCTTGTGCGAGCCACTTACAATAAGGTATAGTGCCTATTTCGTTACCACCTTCTGGCCTTTCTTTATGTATATTCCTCTCTTCGGTAAAGAGTTTGATATACGCCGGCCACTGAGGTCGTAAGCTCCATCGAATTCTGAGAAGGCAGGAGTAAGGCTTTCGGGGACAGTGTTAATGCCATCTGGGTCAGGAACATCATCACTGGTTGATGTAATATTGCCTTCCGCATCCTTGCTAATAATCACATAGCAGATGCCGCCATATGTACGCATAGGACGTGGTTCCTTCTCACGTATATCCTTAGACCTGACATAGACCTTATATGAACCTGCAGGTAGATCCGAGATATCGATGGTATCCCTCATCAGATTTCCATCTGGGCTGGCGAAACCATATTCAAATTCTATATCACCACCATTTTCCTCGTTTTCAGCACTGTCATATATTGTTATGCAATCGGTATAGCCATTGGCGGTATTTTCGAAACATAGTTCCAAGACTCCCTCAAATGAAACAACATTCATATTCCAGTAATCTCTTGCTGCGAAATCCACCAGATTCTTGTCCACCCCCCATGCATAATAAGATTCACTTGTAACCCATTGTGATACAAAATCCTCTGAATCCTCAGGTGCTAAACGTGGTTTCAGACCAAATATCATATCTTGGCTCAATTTGAAATTATAGCTACTTGTAGATGTCACAGGCGCCAGATCATTTACATCATAAAAACCATCAGCAGTACCATCCCAGCCCCAATTAACATAAACTCTGCCTTCCGAATCAATTCCACTGAACACAAAGGCATGACCGCCTGCAGGATCGTCATATCCACCATACAGAATGGGGCGATGGTTACTCAGCTCGTTATAGACCATATCCATCCACTCCAGATCCTCGTAAAACATGCGGTATCTATACTTTATAGCCAGCGAATCATATTGGAAGTTCTGGTAAAACCCTCTTGTCGCATTCGGGAATTCTGCACCACTGCCACTTGTTGAATAAGTCATCCTTGCTGCAGCTCCTGCGTCAGCCATCAGATACTGAACTGCCGTTTTGCTTAATGCGGCAGACTGCGGGGTATAACTATTCAGCATTCTGTCCCAACGATATGTGTTCTTAATGGTAACAGTCTTGGGCTTACCTCCTGCAGTGTATGAGCCTGTGCCGATACCTTGGGCCGGATATTGATAATAGTTCATGATCTGTGCCATAGCAGTTGCCACGCAACCTGTTGGCGGACGAGATGAACTCACCTTAGGACACAATCCGTTATAGGGATCGTGTTGCCCCCATGTGGTCTTAACAAAGTTGCCTATAGGGGTTACTTCGGCACGGGTCTTTGCAACATATCCAGCTTCCATACTCTGGGTAATAGCCTTCAGCCACCATTTGAAACCGTCTGGCATCAGCCTGCCCTTATATGGGGTGTTTGATATAGCCAGAACAGGCATATAGGCATCATTACGGCTGATGATGACAAAGCTCTCATCTGGGTATCCATAGATACTTAAGGACTTAGTCTTCTCTATCAGTTCAGGTTCTCTTGCATCGTCGCTTCTTGTCAATGCCGTTGCCGAAAGACGCTGCATTGCAATAGAGAGCATCTCTGCATCAGAGCGGTTTTCAGCCTGTAGTGGGAGTACTGTTATGGATAAAAATAGAAATAATAGAATTTTCTTCATGTAATGTCAATCTTATTAGTAAACAGAAAGAGCGCACAATTATTGCTTGCGCGCTCTTTGCTGCTTTATATCAGGTTTTAATTACCAGGCCAGCCTTCAGTCCACTCAAACTCAAACTCAAAGCCAGGGTAATATCCAGCACCGCCTACAAGTCCAAGCATAACATAATGGAAAATATTGCCATTTACAGATGAATTGCAATAGTCAGGAACATACTGATCTACCCATACAAAATCAAACTGGTCTGCTGATGCAACAATTCCGCCATTGGTAATCAATGTGATACTGTTATCATCATTCAGTTCAAAGGTAATACCAGTATCCGTACTGAACCCTGCATCACCCTCGCCATAGACTGCCATAAAGGGTTTATCTATGCGATAGATATTGGTACCATCAGCATGCAATATGGTAACGTCCTCTGCTGAATAAGGAACTCCTTCATACATAGTGTAGTCAGTAAATTTACACTTACCTGCTTCAACCCACTTGTAGTCACACATTACACTGACAGTGGTAAGAATGTTGTTAGTCTTACCCAAAATGGTATCTGTAGTCTCAATATCCTCATCGCTGAGAGTCAGGGTAAAAGTATAAGTAGTACCAATTTCCATGTTGGCTGCATCTACGGTAATAGTGGTTTTCCACTCACCGTCAGCAAAAACAGCTACACCCTCGTTATTGTCTGTAAAGATGCCTTCATCTGCAGTATCCAATGTGTAGTGTGCAGTGTAAGTACCTTTAGTATTAGAACGCATCAATGTTACAGGAAGTGTAATCTCTGACGCCTTTGTCACAACTGTGACAGGCTCCTCGTTCTCGAAGGAAATGTTCTGAGCATTTGTTTCGTACAATGCTGCGATATTGTCTGTATCACAGGATGCCAGAAGCAGACCGGCAAATACAGCTAATATATATTTCTTCATAATCACTATTTTTATGCGTTATTATTATTCAAATGGATTCTGGTCATCACCCTCATCCATATTAACGTTTCCGTCAAACTCTGACTGTGGAATTACCATCACCCACTTATAACTCTCAGGATTTTTTGTAGCATTATTCAGTTTGTCCTTACATGCAGCAGAGGGATGACCGTCACCGGCTGTACGTACAAAACCCTGATGCAAACGACGGATGTCATAGATACGTCCGAACTCGCCCCACAACTCAATACGACGCTGGTTGATGATTTCCTCACGTAGAGAGCCTGTCAAATCGCTAGTCAGAGTACCCAATTCCTTACCAGTCTTATTACAGGTGTACTCTGGGTCACGGGTCTGAATCAATGTCTGCAGGGTCTGCTGTGCCAAGTCATCATGGTTGGTCATACACTCAGCCTCAGCCTTGATAAGATACATCTCCTCAATTCGCATAAAGATGTAGTCACCTTCCCAAGTCTGATAGTTCACAAACTTGAACTTCTCCTGCTGATAACCGCCTTCACCATTGGCAGGATCTTCTGGATTCCACCAAGCACGTCTTTCGTCCTTGGCACCCATCTTGGCATAGAGTGAGCGTGCAATCTGATGGGGGGCAGCCTTACCATACTTGCCCATGTCAGCATCCAAATGAGTGAAGAAGCTGGCATACTTAGTAGCCTGGTCAGCAATAATCTTCACACCCCACATTACGTTCTGGGCAGCAACGCTGTTCAAACCCTTGAACTGGCTGACGCCAGCAACTTTGATACCTTCCTTCTGTGCTTCGGTGATGGCATTGGTAGCTTTCTCCAAAGCAAGTTCCCAATTCTCTTCTACCTGTGCAATACGGGCATGCAAGCCGTAAACTTCTGCTAATGTCAGATGAGACTTGCTTTCACGTACTCTTTCTGTAGCAGACAACAACTGCTCTGCCTTGATGATGTCTTCGTCAATCTGAGCATAAACCTTGGCAACAGTCTCACGTGCCTTACCCTGTGTTTTCTTGTTAGTAGGATCTGTATAGATAGGCACACAGGGCTCATCCTCGTGTCCTACCAGTGTACGGGAATACCACTGAGCCAACATAAAGTAACTGAAAGCACGGATGGCATAGGCCTGACCAACAACATAGTTTACATCAGATTCTGATCCCTGCATAGTCTTTTCTGCAGCTGTGATGTAATTGGCATTTGAAATAAGCGTATAGAAGAAGTTCCATACAGCATAGGGGCGGCCTGCTGTACCTGTATAATCACTCTTTACATTATACAGATAGTCATAGTAGAACCATCCACTACCAGATTTTGCCTGCATATGGTCTTCACCCATCAGGTCAGCAGTAAGATTCAATGCTGACAAACCGAACTCCTCATGTTCCCAGTCTGTTGTATAGCCTGTGGAATACATAAAACGGTACATACCATCAATAGCTGCTATAGCCTTTGCACTTGACTGAGCAATCTCATTAGTGGCAATAGCAGTTGTAGGGCTGGTCTCCAGCAGGTCTTGCGAGCAAGAGTTAAACATAACCAAGCCCAGCAGACTCATCAGTGAAAAATTATATATTGTTTTCATATCTTTTTCCTTTCCTTTCTTCAACATTAGAAATTAACTTCAAGACCAAAAGTCATAGTTCTGTTAGGCGAGTAAGAATAGTTTGTACCACCGCTGAAGTTGTACTGAGGATCCATACCATCGAGATGGCTGAAGAGGGCTACATTGTCGCAAGAACCGTAAACCCTTACATTGTTCAGGCGAGCCTTATTCACCCACTTCTTAGGCAGATTATAACTCAGAGTAATATTCTTGATGGCAAAATAAGAAGCGCTCACCAGATAACGGTCTGTTACATAAGTGTCACCCTTGATAGCCATACGAGGCACGTCAGTAACGTCACCGGGCTGCTGCCAACGGCGTAATACGTTCTGGTTCCATGTGCCACTCAGATAAGTCAGATTCATAGAACTGTAGTAGTTTCCGTCCAGAATCTTTCCACCAATAGAATAGGTAGTAAGAATAGAAAGGTTGAGACCCTTCCAGCTCAGGTCAGTACCAAGACTGCCATAGAGTTTGGGGATACGGCTACCCATCTCATAACGGCAAGAAGAAGCCGTTGAATAATCGTCTGTAATAAACTCGTTACGTACTTTCTTGTCAACAATAGGATCGCCGGCATCATCCTTCAGTACATTACCTGCATCATCCTTCTTGTAAATCACTTCATCTTTCCAAGCCCACCAGAGTTCCTTACCTGTAGCAGGATCTACACCAGCGCTCTTGCGCAGATAGAAGGTATTGATAGGCAGACCTTCCTTGATGATATAGCTACCACTCAGGATCTCAGGAGACTCAGCAGTCAACTTGGTAACCTTATTGCTAATTGTTGAACCCATCCATGTTACATCCCACTGGAAATCCTTTGTACGGATAGGAGAACCGGTAATCTCGAACTCAAAGCCCTGGTTAAGCATGTTACCAACGTTGGCATCGTATCCATCAAAACCTGTAGAAACAGCCATGGGGTAGTTCAGCAACATATCAGTAGTCTTACGACGATAGTATTCTGCACTTACACGAATGCGACGGTCCAGGAAAGAAGCCTCGAAACCAGTATTGAAGTTACCGTTCTTCTCCCAAGTGAGGTCAGTATTCTCCAATGTTGAAAGCAATGCGCCAGCAGAGTTTGCATTGGGATAAGCAACACTTGACAGACCCTGCCACAAATAGTAAACAGAATTACCATCACTATCCAGAATATTGTCATTACCCTGCTGACCATAACTAATCTTGTAAGACAAATTGTCAAGCCATTCAACATTCTCCAGGAACTTCTCTTTAGAGATACGCCAGTTAGCACCTACAGACCAGAATGTGCCCCTATGGTTCTTAAAGTAGAAACGAGAAGAGGCATCTGAACGTACAGAAGCAGAGAAATAATACTTATTGTCAAAGTTATAGTTGAGACGGCTCAACCAAGAGTCTATACGGTAGTCCTGAGAATAAGAGTCTGCACCCTGCAGAGATGCACCGGGACGCAATTCATAAATACCATCTACCAAGCCTGAACGCTCGCCTTCCAACAATCTGTAGTTGTAAGCATAGTACTCGTGACCAGCCAATACATCAAAACTGTGCTTGTCAAATGTACGGTTCCATGTCAGCAACTGGTTGAAGGTGAAGCTCTGTGTTCTGGTGCTTCTCTTACGCAGCAAACCACCGGCTGTAGCCTGGTTACCATGCTCCATGTTCATGTAGCGCATATTGCTGAGATTGCGGTAGTCAAAACCGAAGTTAACAGCAAACTTCAGGCCTTGTGCCCAACCCATTTTCTCATCATCGCTACCAAAAACCAAGCCACTACGCATGCCGGCAATATCGTTCAGGCTCTCAGCCTTGTCAAGCATCAGCATACCTAGTGAGCTATGGTCACTCATTGAGCCAGGACGCTGGTCACGATTATCACGCATCTCACCCCAGTCATACTCAATCTTACCGTCCTTGTAGATGCTGTTACCATCCATATCCTTCAGGTAAACGGGGAACAAGGGATTGATAAACTGTGCTGTGTACCATACGTTAGAGGTTGAGGTACCAGAATAGTCGCTAAAGTTAGAAATAGAATGAGCTACACTCAAACCCACATTGGCGCTGAACCAGTCATTAACCTTATGATCAACACTGACTCTGGCGTTGTAACGCTGAAAAGCAGTAGTCTCCAACACACCCTTCTCATTCAGGTAACCCAAAGAGGCAGCATATTTTGTACGGTTAGAACCACCGCTCAGAGACAACTGATGCTCATGGCGGAGTGCATTGTTGCGGGTAACTGCATCCAACCAGTCCTCGTCCCATGCTGACTGAGCATCAGCACGTACCTGACCGGTAGCAGGATCTATGATAGTATCCCAAGTATAATTCTTGAAGGGGTTGTAGTACTCACCGCCAAGGGTTTCGCCCAAAGACTGGCGGGCAATGGCCCCAGCCTCATCCCAAGAAGCACCATTATCCCATTCATCATTACGCAGAGCCTCGTAAACCAACTGAACATAGTCCTTCTGGCTTACATTCTTGTAACGCTTCAGGGCACGGCTTGACCATCCAATTGAAGAACGCAAAGTTATGTTAGCCTTACCTTCCTTACCTTTCTTGGTGGTAATCATTACAACACCGTTGGCACCACGGGCACCATACAGAGCTGCAGCAGAAGCATCCTTCAGCACGGTCAATGTCTCAATATCAGAAGGATTAAGAGAAGCAAGAGTACCATCGTAAGGGATACCATCTACTACATACAGAGGTTCGTTAGAAGCATTGATAGAACCAAAACCACGTATACGAATAGAGGGTGAAGAACCGGGCTGACCGCTACCGGCTGTCATCTGTACACCAGTTACATTACCCTCAAGAGCCTTTGTTACTGAAGTTACAGGACGTAACTCAATATCTTCTGACCCTACGGTCTGAGCACTACCGGTAAAGGTACTCTTTTTCTGTGTACCATAAGCTACAACGATGACTTCATCCATAGCCTTGGTATCAGTCTCCATCAGCACCTTCATGCCATCACGGGCAACCAAGGTGGCGGGCTTCATACCCATAAAACTAAAATTCAGGTTACTCTTACCTGCAGGAAGAGTGATTGAGAAATTACCGTTAACGTCTGTCAAGACACCTACTGTTGTGTCAGGTACACGTACGGCAACTCCAATCAGAGCTTCACCTGACTCTGCATCAATTACAGTACCTGTAATCTTCTTCTGAGCCAGTGCCATGCTTGTTGTCATCAACAAACAAACAAGGATTGAAAGGAATTTCTTACCCATTTTGATTTTGTTTAATGTTAGTTTTAAAATAAATAATGTATATTGCTTTTTCTTTACATTTCCACTTATAGACCGACTATTAAAAATTGAAATATTTGGCTTCTCGGTTTTAGATAGACTTACATAATCAAATGCAAAATTACATAATTTTATTTAATTAACCTTATAAAAATGTTAAAAAAATCACTTACCCCCTTAATTTGACACACAAACTGCTATTTCTCAGTGCAAAATGCACACTTTTTTGTCATTATTTGTAACAAATGTAAATAGCAATACGCCATTTCTCCGGCAGTGAGACGGCGTTTCTCTAACAGCAACACGTCCATTTGCTAACGGAGAAAAACAGCAAAAAACAAGGAGAATAATAACAAAAACAGAGAAAAGTGGCAGAATATATTTAAAATAAGCAAAAAAATATTGCTTTCTCTATTGCGTATTAAAAAAAGGTTGTATATTTGCAGCAGATAAAACTAACTAAACTAAACAAAGAATACTGGACTTTAAGAATTGCTGTTGAAAAACAGTCGATCTAATCTCCTTATTTTTGGAGGTAATGATAAAGCACCGATGTGAATCGACGCGATAATGAAGTTTTTACTTATTAAGTGTGTTTTCCCTGCTGTATATGAATTCATATGCAGCAGGGGTTTTTTTAGCCCTACTCTATTTAGGAAAGGAAAAACAAAAGAAGATATTCTGATTGACAATAAAAGTCCCATTTTATTTTGTAGTCTTCTTACTTACTTGTAACTTTGCAATAGGAGAATATTAACTAAAACAACAAAAAGATGAAAAAGAACATGCTGAAAATGGCCTTTGTGGCTTTGGGAATGATGGTTTGCGGCAACGCAAACGCTCAGTTAGAGAACATACTTAAGAGTGTAGCCGGTGAGGCTGCAGCCAATGTGGTCGGAAACCTGCTTGGCACCAGCAAGGTGTCAGAGAAGAGTCTGGTGGGCACTTGGTCTTACAACCAGCCTTGCGTAGCCTTTGAAAGCGAGAATGTGTTGACAACCGTAGGCAGCAGCATGGTAAGCACCAAGGTGGAGAAGACTATGCAGAACGGCCTTACCAAGGTGGGCTTTACCAGCGGCAAGGTAGTTATGACACTGAAAGAGGACAAGACAGGCATCATCAAATACAACGGAAAAGCCGTTGACGTAAACTGGGCCGTAGATGGCACTAACCTGAAACTGACTTTCCCCTTGCTTAACAAAGGTGTAAGCATGAACGCCAAATTGAGCGGCAGCGAACTACAGGTTGCCATGAAGTCAGACAAACTGCTGACCCTACTGAATGCCATAACAGAGAAGGCAGGTACAGTCAACAGCTCACTTGGCACGCTGAATACCCTGACAAAGAATGTTAATGGCATGTATATGGGTTTGAAGTTTACAAAGAAGTAATTTACAAGAAACAATAAAAATGGAGGCTGAAATTTCAGCCTCCATTTTTTTATTCCTCTTCCTTCATCAATTCATCAAAGAACTGATCTAAGTCTTCCTCGAAACCTTCCAGCAACTGGTGGTCAAAGACTACCGTTTCTTCTGAATCTATGATAACAAGATCCTGAAGCGTCTCATGATCCTCATCTATCAGCACAAAGGAGAAAGGCTGTAGGATACTCATCTTCTCCACCTCAGGACGCAGATTCTGGATACACTTACGCAAGATAGAGGCAGCCTGGTCATAGAAATCCTCTTCAGGACTCTTGATCCATTCTTCCACAACGCACCGATCCAACTCTTCGTCTTCATCGTTATAGGTGCGTATCTCACCCGTATAATTACTTACAAGCAGGTGAATGTCGGTCATTAATGGATCGGCTTCCTGCGGAAACTTTGCAATAACCTTCCTGAGCGTACGCTCAATCTGCTGAATGGTTTGCTGTGAAGCTTTCATGGGCTTTGTTGTTTATAGACTTTAGACGCTAGACTTTAGCTCTTAGACGTTTATTATGAACTATGAATTATGAACTGTGAACTAAATTAGAGATTTTTTCCGTGACAGTTCTTGAACTTCAGACCACTTCCACAGGGACAGGGATCGTTACGTCCGGGCAGTTTCTCTACACGCATGGGCTGAACGGGCTGGCGGTCGCGGGTGTCGCGGGCAGCTGCCTGCTGCTGACCGGCATCAGTAAGTTCACCGCGTGACTCCTGGGTGCGTACACGTTCCTGACGAGGTGCTTCCTGCTGGGAAGGATCCATAGGCTGCAACTCAGGCACCATAGCACGCATGATAACAGAAACGGTGCGGTCATTGATACGGTTGACCATATCGTCAAAGAGTTTCACACTCTCCAACTTGAAGATAAGCAAGGGGTCCTTCTGCTCGTAGCTGGCATTGTGAACACTGTGCTTGAGCTCATCCAACAGACGTAGGTTCTCCTTCCATGCATCATCTATGGTGTGTAGGATAAGAGCCTTGTGGAATGATGTCACCACACTACGTGCCTCCGTATCGTATGCCTCCTTCAGGTTAGAAGGAATATTGTACTGACGCTTACCGGCCAGAACGGGGAACATCATATTCTCATACATCTGCCCCTGAGGACCCTCATATACCATCTTAACTACCTTGTAGGCGTTAGCAGCCATGATATCTGTCTTCTGGCTGAAGCGCTTCAGAACCTCCTGATATACTTCTTCCTCCATGTCTGCCATTTTCCCGCTCTCAAACTGTTCCTGCGTGAGGGGGAATTCCATAGCCATAATCTCGAGGAAGCACTGACGACAACCCTGGAAGTCGTTATTCTCCATGATGTTGCATACACGGTCCCAAATCATATCACTGATATCCATACCGAGGCGCTCACCCATCAGGGCGTGACGGCGCTTCTCGTAGATAACGGTACGCTGCTTGTTCATCACATCATCATACTCCAGCAAACGCTTACGAACACCGAAGTGGTTCTCCTCAACCTTCTTCTGGGCATTCTCAATGCTGCGGGTAATCATGCTGTGCTCTATCATCTCACCTTCCTTGAAGCCCAGACGGTCCATCACACGGGCAATACGCTCGCTGGCAAACAGACGCATCAGCTTATCCTCGATAGAAACGAAGAAGACACTGCTACCTGGGTCACCCTGACGACCGGAACGGCCACGCAACTGACGGTCAACACGACGGCTCTCGTGACGCTCGGTACCAATAATGGCCAAACCGCCGGCAGCCTTTACCTCGGGAGTAAGTTTGATATCGGTACCACGACCGGCCATATTGGTGGCAATGGTAACAGTACCCAACATACGCTCCTCAGGCTTTCCGTCCACCATAACGGTTGTAAGTGTGCTGGTACCAGCCTTAGCAACAATGTCCGCCTCCTTCTGGTGCAGCTTGGCATTCAGTACCTGATGAGGAATCTTGCGCATCTGAAGCATCTTGCTCAGCATCTCGGAAATCTCCACGCTGGTAGTACCCACCAAAACAGGACGACCCGCATTACGCATCTGTTCTACCTCTTCTATAACGGCCTTGTACTTCTCGCGCTGTGTGCGGTAAACACGGTCGTTCATATCGTTACGTATTACCTCGCGGTTAGTGGGAACCTCTACAACGTCCAACTTGTAGATATCCCAGAACTCACCAGCCTCGGTAATGGCGGTACCCGTCATACCTGAAAGCTTGTGATACATACGGAAGTAGTTCTGCAGGGTGATAGTGGCGTAGGTCTGGGTAGCAGCCTGTACCTTCACATGCTCCTTGGCCTCGACAGCCTGATGCAGGCCATCGCTCCAACGGCGACCTTCCATGATACGGCCCGTCTGCTCATCCACAATCTTAATCTCGCCATCCTGAATAACATACTCGTCGTTCAGGTTGAACATTGTGTATGCCTTCAGCAACTGCTGGATAGTATGTACTCGCTCACTCTTGGCAGCATAGTCATTGAAGACCTTATCCTTCTCCTCTATCTGCTCCTCAGGAGTCATGTTAGAGGTCTCAATCTTATGCATTACAGAACCTATATCGGGCAGTACGAAGAGCTCGGCATCATTTACCTGAGATGCCAACCACTCGTTACCCTTATCGGTTAGGTCAACGCTATTCTGCTTCTCATCAACAACAAAGTACAACACATCAGTAGCCTCGTGCATACGACGGTTGTTGTTCTCCATGTAGATTTCCTCTGTGGTAAGCATACCAGCTTTGATACCAGGCTCTGAGAGGAATTTGATAAGAGGCTTGTTCTTAGGCAGTGCCTTGTGAGAGCGGAAGAGCGAGAGGAAGCCCTCTGAAGTCTTCTGCTTATCGTTCTGCTCCATACCCTCTGTAATCAGTTTCTTGGCATCAGCCAGATACTGGGTAGCCAACTGACGCTGTACATTCACCAAGCGCTCCACCAGAGGCTGGTACTCCTCGAACTGCTGGTCATCGCCCTTAGGTACAGGACCACTAATAATAAGAGGTGTACGTGCATCGTCAATCAGAACGGAGTCAACCTCGTCCACGATAGCGTAGTTGTGCATACGCTGTACCAGGTCGCGAGGATCCTGTGCCATGTTATCACGCAGATAGTCGAAACCAAACTCATTGTTGGTACCGAAGGTGATATCTGCCATATAGGCCTTGCGGCGAGCCTCGCTATTGGGCTGATGCTTATCAATACAATCTACGCTCAAGCCATGGAACATGTAGATGGGTCCCATCCACTCAGAGTCACGCTTGGCTAGATAGTCGTTCACAGTTACTACATGAACACCATTACCGGTAAGGGCATTCAAGAATACAGGAAGCGTAGCGGTAAGGGTCTTACCTTCACCTGTGAACATCTCGGCAATCTTACCCTGATGCAGTACGGTACCTCCGAAGAGCTGTACATCAAAGTGTACCATATCCCACAGAAGGTCATTACCACCGGCTATCCAATGGTTATGGTAGATGGCCTTATCGCCCTCTATCTCTACAAAATCATGAGTAGCAGCCAACTGACGGTCGAAGTCGTTAGCCGTTACCTCTATAACACCGTTCTCAGCGTGAGCCAAACGATCGGCAGTACTCTTAACGATGGCGAACACCTCGGCACGAGCCTCATCTAGGGCTTTCTCCAGAACCTCCAGCACATCCTTCTCCAACTTGTCAATCTGATGGAAGATAGGAGCACGGTCCTGAATATCTGTATTAGGAATACGATCCTTCAGTTCCTGAATCTGTGCGCGCAAGTCGCTGGCAGAATCCTGAATACGCTGCTTTATCTGCTGCGTACGGGCACGCAACTCATCGTTGCTGAGAGCCTGAATCTCAGGGTAAATATTCAGCACGCTCTCTACAAGAGGGCGATAAGCCTTGAGGTCGCGCGACTTCTTGTCGCCAAAAATCTTAACTAATATCTTTGTTATATCCATATCTTATTTTATTTCCCCGTCGACAGAATCGACGGGCACTGTAACTAATCTTATTAAACTATCCCCTCCTCTCGGGAGGGGTCGGCGGTAGGCTCTTTAATAATTCAGCGGAGCCTGTGAGCATCCATTCGGAGCACGGATACGCAGAGCCTTAGACAATGTAGGCGCTACCCTATCTATACTAACAGGAATGTTTACTTTCTCGGGGGCAACACCACATCCGAAAAGGAAGAGGGGGAAGCCCATGTAGGATTCGCGGGCAAACGACTGCTCCAACGTATCATCGTTCCTCAGGTTCCAACCTGGCGAAACCTGTATAGTGATATCCCCAGAACATTTGGGGTTGTAAGCATTGCGGAGTTTACTGATACCGGGCGTCCAGGCACCTAATGCCAGACGTTGACTGGAATATACATCCTTTACGCCACTTAGCTGAATCAGGAAGTCGCTACTGCGCTCCAACACCTCTGCCAAATTCAGGTTGCGGCTCTCTATCAGTTTCAGATTCAAATAGAGTTCATTGCCCATAACCGTCTCGACATAGTCACCGGGACCATAAACGGCTATGAGGTACATATTCAGCAAGAGCTTAGCCTTGGTAATTGAGAAGGTTCCTGTGGGGATACGATAAAGACTGAGATCCTTGGCATCCTCGCTATCAGAATATCCTGTACTGGTAACCACGAAGAGGGCTTTGTTCTGCCCTACCTTATTCTCAACGGCAGTGATGAGTTCCTCCAACTGACGGTCCAGACGAGCATAGGTATCCTGAACCTCCATAGCATACTTGGAGTCGGACTCATGATCCAGACCTCCCGCATAATAAGTAAGGTTCAGCATATCAGGCACCCCATCGGTACCGATATTGGTTTTATCAAGGAGCTGCTTTACCAACAGATTGATTTCGTCATTCACGCATGAACTGGCCTTGAACTGACGGAACTTCCTGTCACCTGTAAACTTATGGCTAAAGGGTTTCTTGCTGCCCTCGAATACAAAGTAGCTGAAGTTAACAACCTCATCACTGAGTGGCTTCCAGACAATATTGCTGATACGCGAAGAGAGAGGATTATCATTCTCAAAGTCTGTTGCCCACTCAGGCAATGCGCCATAGTAGGAAGTACCAGAGACATGTCCCGTCCAGTCGTCAATCCAGATAGCCCCGTCAGCAGCATGACCAGCAGAGAGAATGGCAGCATCACGGTTAGGGGCAATAGAAAGGACAATGCTCTTACCCTCGCTGGCCACCTTCAGCTCGTCACCGATAGTAGAGACGGCAAGGTACTGGGGTGAAGATTTGTCTAACGTGAAAAGCCCCGTGTATTGGTTATCATCTACACAGAAAACAGGCTGCAAGGTCTGACGGTCTAACCATCGCTGACCTATAATTCCATTCTCGTACGGACTGGTTCCTGTAACAAAACAAGCTACAGAAGAAGCCGCATCTGGTCCGTCAAAAGGATATTCAGCCTGTGTGTACATACGCCCCTTCTCCATCAGACGGGCAAAGCCACCCTTCCCATACAGGGGCGAGAAAGCTTCCAGATAATCTGAGCGGAGTTGGTCTATCATCACATTCACCACCAAGCAAGGCACTTCCGAGGCAGTCTGTGCCTCGGCTCCCATGATGGCAAGCAATGCCATGAGCGACGTTATGAATCTATTTCCTTTTGGCGTCATTTCTTATTGTTCTTTCGGTAGTATAAGTAATAACTTATAGGCCTTGTGAGCAAAGTTAGCGCCAAAGGTACAACTAATTTTCCAAATTCTTGTGGCATCCAAGGAGAAAATACAACAAAAGTTGTCAAAATAACAAAAAAAGCAGCATGCCACATAGTCTTCTTACGCTGATAAGCTGCTTTTATCACCATTGGGAGTGCTATCAGTGCAATAGGATTCAGCACCCAAATCTGCCAGTTACTGTCAACGGCCGGATGTTCAGAGAAGAAGAACATAAACAGCAGCACCATGCCTGCCAACCCCTGCCCCAACAGCAAGACTGCATCCCAAAGCCAGAACTGCCAGTTGGCCCAACGTTCCACCAGCACAATCAATATAGAGAAGCACAGCAGAACTGCCATAGCCTGTCTGGGGGATAGAGGGAATTCCGACTCAATCACCTGTGGTTTCTCATGTAAAAGAATTTCCTTTTTCAAGACCAGAGGCCGTTTGTCATTGTTAGCTGCATAGATATAGGCATTGTCAGCATACCTGAGCATATACTCAGGAGCAAACTGAGCCGAGCGGATACTGACCAAAGTATCCACAGCTGCACCCAGCAGGATATCATTTCCCTCTTGCGCCCACGGATGTTCTTTGGTATATTGATGCAACATCTGGCGATGGGTATAAAGCGGAATACTGTCTGGGTACACTATTCTACCCTCCACACAGCTCTCTATAACATCCCTAACTTTGGTGGTGCAGTTATTGTAAAGAAAATTATATCTGTATTCCCTATTCTCAGGCTTACATTCCTCCAGTATTCTCAGATACATTCTGTTTGCCTCCTCTTGGGTCAGATTCAGCACCTGTTCCGTAATAGAGGAACCGCGATTTTCATACTCTCGGGTAAAATACTGCCAAGGAATGGGAACCACCATATAATCACATTGTCCACGTACAAAGCGCCAGATAAAATGAGGTTGTTTAAAGGAGAACATCCCGTAGTTAAAGACCAAATCCTGACCGGCAGTATAATTCTGAATACGGAGAGCAGTATGGCCATACAAAGCATAGACCTCCTGTCCGGGCGAACAAGTAATCAGGCTGGCACGAATACTATCCAGTTCCTGCGCATAACCCAGAAACAAGGAAGGCAACAAGGCCGCAAATAAGATAAGACGTCTTAAAAACATAACGCAAAGGTAATGTTTTTCTATAAATAGAGGGGTTTTTTAAGTTTATTTTTGCTAAGGAATGTAAAACTTTCAGTTTTGTTATTTCTAATATCAACTAAAAGCACTATCTTTGCACCCGTGAAATTGATAATTGATATAGGCAACACCGTTGCCAAACTAGTAGCCTTCGACGGGGAAGAACCCATTGAGGAAATAAAGACAAACAACGATACACTGGCCGCATTGCCAGCGTTTGCAAGCAAATACCACTTTGACTGTGGTATCGTAGGGTCTGTAATAGGCATCCCAGAAGCAGTAGAGGACATGCTCACCAGCATGCCTTTTCCTATTCTGCGCTTTACGCCTGACACCCCTATCCCCATCTGCAACAAGTACAAAACACCTCACACCTTAGGTTCAGACCGATTGGCAGCAGCTGTAGGTGCCAGCATATTGAAGCCCGAGAAGGACATCCTGATCATAGACGCAGGAACCTGCATCACCTATGATGTGATAGATGCCAAGAAGAATTACTGGGGCGGCAACATTGCCCCTGGCATGCAAATGCGTCTTCACGCCCTGCACGAACATACCGTCCGCCTTCCGCTTGTACAGGCCGAGGGAGAGGTACCAGGCTTGGGATACAACACAGAGACTGCCATCCGTTCAGGCGTATTGCGTGGTATGAAGTACGAGATTGAGGGATACATCAAATCTATGAGGGCCAAATACCCTAACCTGCTGGTATTCCTTACGGGAGGAGACAAGATTAACTTCGATACAAACATCAAGAACAGTATCTTTGCAGACAAATTCA
>CAMKTJ010000018.1 GCA_946415645.1 uncultured Prevotellaceae bacterium | reverse complement strand
TTTTCCTTAAAAATAGGATAAAAACTAAAAAGAAACCATCTCTTGTGTATGACAATTAAAAAAAATACGTATTTTTGCGGAGATGAATTGAGCATTGAGCATTGAACATTGAACATTAATTAGTGTAGAGTTGAGAGTTTAGAGTTTAGAGTCAGCTTTTTTAAAGTTGAGAGTGTAGAGTTTAGAGTTGAGAGTCAGTTCAATAAGTTTAAAGGTTAAAAAGTTCAATAACCCATAACCCATAACCTATAACCATTTAACTTGCCCCTTGCTCCTTGCCCCTTGCTCCTATATTACTCTAACCCCTAACCTCTAACCCCTAACCTCTAACCCCTAACCCCTAACCTCTAACCCCTAACCAATAAACAATAAGAATTATGAAGAGAACAACCTTATCCATTATGGCTTTTGCCTTTGGCCTTACCGCTTTGTTTGCTCAGCAGGCCATCTTTGAACGTCAGGACATTGTATCACCCCAGAAGAACGATGACGGAACCGTAACCCTTCGTCTGCGTGCCCCAGGTGCACAGAAGGTTGAGGTGATGGGCGACTGCATAGACGGTTACCGCAAGGAGATGATAAAGGGTGAGAATGGCGTCTGGACATTCACCACACAACCTCTTGCTCCTGAGTTGTACAGCTATCGGTTCTATGCCGATGGGGTAGAGTTGCAAGACCCTGCCAACTGGCATCGAAGCAGGGATGTGCGCAGTTTCATGAGTACCTTTATTATAAGTAAGGAAGAGGGCGACTGTGGTTATCTCTATCAGAATCACAATGTACCCCATGGCGATATCCATCAGATATGGTATGACAGCAAGACCCTGGGTATGTCTCGCCGTATGAGCATCTATACCCCAGCAGGCTACGAGAAAGGCGGCAACTATCCCGTTCTGTATCTGTTGCATGGAATGGGTGGTGATGAGGATGCCTGGCTTACGTTGGGGCGTGCCTCACAGGTATTGGACAATCTGATAGCTGCAGGCAAAGCTGTTCCCATGATTGTGGTAATGACCAACGGGCATGCCGATAATGATGCAAGCCCTGAGTTTACTGCCTTGCAGCAGCGTGGTCGTCAGAAGGCCAGCTTCGAGGAGAGTTTCCCAGAGATTAAGTCTTACATAGAGAAGAATTTCCGTGTAAAGAAGGGTGCTGATAATACTGCCATGTGCGGACTTAGCATGGGTGGCTTCCATACTTTTCACATCAGTTTGATGAATCCTGGGATGTTCGGATATCTGGGACTTTTCTCAGCTGCCGTCAGGATGGATCGCAATTCCGACAAGAGCATAGATCAGCAGATAGCCGAGAGTGCCGAGGTAAGCGGACAGATTGCAGCCGTCTTCAAGGCCAAGCCCCATCTGTACTGGATAGGTATTGGTAAGACAGATTTCCTATATGAACAAAATAAGGGCCTGCGAGCTTATCTGGATAAGATGCAGTACCCTTATGAGTATTTCGAGAACGAGGACGGTCACATCTGGCGTAACTGGCGTATCTACCTGAGTATCTTCACGCAGAAGCTTTTCAAGTAGCAGCCTTTCCTGCCATATACATACCCAGAATCAGGGTGGCGGTTCCGCAGATAGCCATCAGCGTAATATGTTCGTCCAGTATCAGGTATGAGAAGAACATCGTCCAGAATGACTGTAGGTAGATGATGTTGGTGGCACGAACAGTACCCAGTCTTTTCAGTGTCCAGTTCCATGCAACGAAGCAGAGCATGGAGGCAACAACACCCAAATAGAGCAAGTTCACCCATACGGCGGGCTTGCTCAAAACATTTATATCCACCAGTAGCGGACTTTCTATCCATAGATAGGGCAGGATGGAGAGCAAACCGTAGATGAAGATCTTACGGGTGATGAACAGGGCGTTATAGTTCCTGGACAACTTCTTTATAATCAGTGAGTAGCATGCCCATGTCAGTGAAGCACACAGTGCCAGGATATCGCCCTTGGGGTTCAGGTGCAGCATCAACTGACCGTTCAGGATTACCAGTGCCATACCCGAGAAGGCTAGTACCGAACCTATCATCTGTCTGGTGCACATACGCTCGTCCTTGTAGAACAGTGCCAGCAGAACGGCTGTTATCAGTGGGGTGGAACCAACCAGAATGGCTACGTTGGAGGCAGTACTGTACATCAGTGCCATATTCTCTGTCAGGAAGTACAGAGAACCGCCCATGATGCCCAGTGCTATCAGCAATAATTCGTCTTTCCAGTTGTCGGCCCATAGCCTTTTGTAAGAGAAGAACCAGATGCAGATATATCCCAGCGCAAAGCGGTAGAAGAAAATATCGGATGGCATCAGGCCGTCTTCCAAAAGTATTTTTGTTGATACAAACGTTTCACCCCAGATGGCGCATACAATAAGTGCTGTTACCAGGGCAAGATTCTGTTTTATGCTTTCAATCCAATTGTTAACCATGAGCTTTTTGTAAAAAATCGGGCGCAAAATTACAACATTCGTTTGAAATTGAAAAGAAATATGTATTTTCCTTTTGTCTTTTTTCTTAATTTTTTTATTTTTGTGCCGTCAAATGTGAACACACACACAATGAAGAAATTTTTCTTTGCAGTTTTATGCGTCTTGGGCGCATCATCCCTTCATGCCCAGTTGCCTAAGGTAACACTGAAGGACATTCATGGTAAGATTGTTCAGACGGATACCCTTTCCAATGGGGGTAAGCCTTTCATCATCGATTTCTTTGCCACTTGGTGCAAGCCTTGCAATCGCGAGCTGGATGCCATTCACGAGGTTTATGAGGATTGGCAAGCCGAGACGGGAGTGAAAATCTATGCCGTCAGTATAGATCAGGCACAGAATATTAATAAGGTAAAGCCCTTGGTAGATAATCACGGATGGGAGTACGAGGTGCTCCTTGACCCCAATGGCGACCTGAAGCGTGCCTTTGGCATACAGATGATTCCCTACGTGATGATTATTGACGGCAAGGGAAACATAGCCTACAAGCATCAGGGTTATACTGATGGAGCAGAGGAGGAATTGATTGAGAAAGTTAGGGAACTTTCTCAAGTGAAGAGTGAAAAGTGAAGAGTGAAGAATGAATAACTATCGTCTTTTTATTTCTCTCTTTCTGCTGTCCGCAGGTCAATGTTCAATGGGCACACTCTGTGCTCAGGAGCAGAAGAGCGTTACTGTAACCGGTAGTATACAGTCGGATATGTTGGTGCCCCAGAACGATGAACGGACGGGTGCCTTGAAGGATGAGGCTTTCCAAGCCAACCTGTATGCCGATGTTATGCTACAGAGCAAGAATGTGGATGCAGGCCTGAGATTCGAGTATCTGGAACATCCCCTTCCCGGTTTCGAGAAAGACTTCCAGGGATGGGGCGTACCTAACTTCTGGGTAAAGGCTCGATGGGGTTGTGCTGAACTGACAGGTGGTACGTTCTATGAGCAGTTCGGCTCTGGATTCATCCTGCGTACCTACGAGGAGCGCTCCCTTGGCATCGACAATTCGTTGCTGGGTGGAAGGGTAGTACTGAAACCTTATAAAGGCATTACAGTAAAGGCCCTGACGGGTGTGCAGCGCCATTATTGGGAATGGAACAAATCCTGGATGAGCGGTACTGATGCTGAGGTTCATCTGGACGAATGGATTCCCTGTATGCAGGCATCAGGTACCAGTTTGATGCTTGGCGGCTCATGGGTCAATAAATACGAGCAGCAGGAGGAGGTCTTTGCCGACCCTACCCACAAATATAATTTCCCCATATTTGTGAATGCCTGGGACGTTAGGGCTAATTTGAATAAGGGTCCTTGGAGCCTGCTGGTGGAATATGCACAGAAGACACAAGACCCATCCTTTGATAATGGATACAGCTACGACAAGGGGCATGCTGCTATGGTATCCGGCTCTTATTCCAAGAAGGGATTGAGCCTGTTGCTGCAAGCCAAGAGGAACGAGAATATGTCGTTCCGTAGCAAGCGCTCCCAGTTGGGTACCTCTTCCTTCATCAATCATATGCCTGCCTTTACGCAAGACCAGACATACGCCCTTGCAGCCCTCTATCCCTATGCTACCCAGTTGGGAGGCGAATGGGCATGGCAGGGTGAGGCCGGTTACAACTTCAAGCGTAAGACAACTTTGGGTGGCAAGTACGGCATGAACGTGAAGGCTAACTTCTCGCATGTCAGATGGCAAGGTGTTACCTACTATCAGGATATAGACATGCAGCTGTCCAGAAAGTTGACCAAGAGCTTCAAGCTGAACCTGATGTACATGAACCAACGGTACAACAAGACTGTCATAGAGGGTGAGGGCGGCATGGTACGCTCCAATATCTTCATTGCCGACGGACTTTACCAGTTGGCTCCCAAGGCTAAGTTGCGTACCGAGTTGCAGTACCTGCAGACAGCCGATGATCAGGGCGACTGGATGTTCGGCCTCTTGGAACTTTCTCTGGCTCCCCGCTGGATGTTCACCGTCAGCGATATGTGGAACAACGGCAGTACCAAGACCCATTACTATCAGGGATGTGTTACCTATAACATTGGGTCGCATCGCATACAGGCAGGTTACGGACGTACACGTGCCGGCTACAACTGCTCAGGTGGCGTATGCCGCTATGTTCCTGCTACAACGGGTTTCACGCTATCGTATAATTATAACTTTTAGCGGTTAGCGGCGGCCCCAAAAGATGTCGTAATAACGATATAACGTAATAACGTAATAACGAAAAGGCCGCCAATCGTAATAACGATATAACGGAAAAATGAAAAATAAATATTTATCACTTATACTTCTCTTGCTGACGGCATGCAGCTATATCGGCGAGGAGGAACGTCTTATCTATGTCAAACCCGAGCCAGCCGAACGAATCGTTCTGCTAGAGGACTTCACGGGGCAGCGCTGTGTGAACTGTCCCAAGGGTACCGAGGTGATAGAGCAGCTACAGCAGGAGTACGGAGAAAATATCATAGCCGTTGGCATTCATGGCGGACCTTTGGGCTTTGCCGGTAATGCCAGGTATGAAGGTTTGGCTACTGATGCCGGCAACGAGTATTTCAACCACTGGGGCTTCGACTATCAGCCAATAGGATTGGTCAACCGTCACGGGGCTGTCAATTATACCGATTGGGCGGCTACCGTCCGCGAGGAGCTCTCCAAGCCTGCTCCTCTGAATTTGGACGTGGAGGCTCTTCTGAATGAAGGTCAGATAGACATTACGGTAACTGCCAACGGTACCGATGGGGTGGTAGAGGGTAAGTTGCAGGTATGGCTTTTGGAGGACGGTATCACTGCCCTTCAGTTGATGCCTGACGGTACGGCCAATACCGGCTATGTACACAACCATGTGTTGCGTGCGCCTGTCAACGGCCTTTGGGGCGAGGATTTCACTATTGCCGAGGGTAAGCAGAAGACCATTCAGCTGACCTTCCAACCCAATGCTGCCTGGAACACACAGCACCTGAGCGTTGTGGCCTTCGTCTATAACAACAACGGCGTGCAGCAGGCTGCCAAGAACAATCTCGTCATTAACTGAAATGGATTTAATAATTGAATAGGTAAAAAGATATGATATGAATAAACAACTACTTCTACTAACAGCTTTCTTGTTTGCAAGTTTATCTGCCTTTGCGCAGACGTTCGAGTTTCAGTACCAGGGAGCCAGCCTCCAGGATGGTGCAACTGTTACCATAGCGGCTCAGGAGAATTTCTTTGGCGAATTGTCGTGCGAGACCAATCCTTCTGAAAATCCCAATAACGGTTTGGTGTTGAAGATGCAGGATCTCTCTGCTGGTAATGTCAAGGCCGAGCTGCAGATTCAGAACAATGGTCTTGGTGCCTCTATGATACAGTGGTGCATGGGTGGGGCATGTACTATGGCATTGAACAAGACCTCCCTCACCAAGACATTTGCCCCTGCAGATACTGTCCAGGTACTTTTTGATGCCACCAATATAAAAGGCAATGGCAATCTGCTGGCAACGCTTACCGTAACGCAGAACGGACAGACACGTAAGGTTGGTATACTCTTCACCAACGAGGATGCTACAAGTATAAAAAGCATCTCCCCAACCCTCTCCAAAGGCGAGGGAGCTATTTATGACCTTTCCGGTCGACTTGTCAACTTGTCAACTCGTCAACTTGTCAACTCTTTAAAGAATGGCCTCTATATCATTAACGGTAAAAAGGTGATTAGATAATAGGTTAGCGGTTAGTGCAATCAACTTGTCAACTGATTTATAAACTAAAATAAAGCACACATGTTATGAAAAGAATTTTGTTACTCTTAAGCGCCATTATGATGGCAGTATGTTCTTTTGCTCAGGCTAAGCTTAGTGCTACGCCTTTGTCATTCGGCAACAACTTTGTATTCATGGGCGAAACCATCAAGGTTCCCATTTCTGTTACCAATACGGGTACGTCAACTATTGGTAAACTCACTTACACCCTGATACGCGATGGAGAAGAGGTGGCATCCAAAAACGCACTTGTCACCATTGGGTCGGGGAATACAGCATCAATCAGCATCTCGTTCAAGGCTGATACAGAAGCCCGAAAGAGTCCTTGCACCATCACTATCACCGGTGTGAATGGTAAGCCAAACGAGTCGGAAGAGAAAACAGCCAGCGGTAATATCATCACCATTACAGAGAAGCCCGTTGTAGTTCCCGTTGTAGAGGAGTTCACCGGCACTTGGTGCGGATATTGCCCCGTAGGGTTTGATGGTATGGAGTATGCACATGAGACCTTCGGAGACAAGGTCGCCCTGATTGCTATTCATACCGGAGATGTCATGCAGGTAAATGAATTGAACAATTTGGCTAATAGAATCGATGGCGTCCCCAGTGCCATTATGGATTTGGGAGAGAGTGTCTTCTACCCATCTAACAGCGAATTGAAAAACCAGATTAATAATCAGATTCAGAAAAAGATTGCAGCTGCCAGCATTCAGGTCGCTGCAGCATGGACAAGCTCTGCGAAGAAATATATCAACATCACTACCAAAACCAATTTTATCTATTCAGATGACAATGCCAACTATGCCATAGCCTATGCACTTACAGAGGATGGTATGCACGGTACGGGCTCCGATTGGGCACAGTCAAATTATCTGAGTAATAACGCCAACTACGCCAACAGCAACCCCTTCTGGTACAAATCACCCAATCCTGTTACAGGTGTCAAGTTCAATCATGTAGGTGTGGCTGCCTGGGGTGTAGAGACGGGCATTGATGGTTCTGTTCCCTCATCTGTAGTAGCAGGAGAGGATCAGGAATACACCTATAGGGCCGACATCAGCAACAATAAACTGATTCAGGACAAGGGCAACCTGAAGGTCATTGTCATGCTTATTGACCGCAATACTGGCACCATCGTCAATGCAGCACAAGGTCCCATCGAGGCTTACAATCCAACCGGCTTGATTGGCGTAGAGAATGGCCCATCTCGTAATGGAGAGGAGGTTTACGACCTGAGCGGACGTAGGGTTGATTCAAAATTAGGGAAAGGCCTCTACATTGTGAATGGTAAGAAGGTATTACGCTAACCGCTATGTTAGATTAGGGAATAGAGATTAGCGATAATCTAGAATTCTCAATAACCACAAAGAAAAGCCCCTGAGCACACGCTCAGAGGCTTTTTCTTTACTCTAATCCCTAATCTCACTCCCCCAAAGGGGGAGACGGAGGGGGCCTACTTCATCTTCTCCAGCAGGCGTGCTAAGCCTTCCAGATCGCGAGGGCTGGCATTCACATCCAGCAGATTGCCTTCGCGGTCAAATAACTTATAGGTTGGAAAGGACTTCACTTTCAAGTATTCCTGAACGGCTTTCTGCTGCGCATCAGGCAGGTTGTAGTGAACAACGTTTTTGCCCAAAATATTGTACTCCTTGATAACGGCCTTCCAGGCGTCTTCACTGTTGTTATAAGCCATATACAGGAATACAACGTCATAGTCCTTCAGTCGTTTGTATTCTTCTTGGCAATGTTTCAGGTCTTCCAAGCAGGCGCCGCACCACGTTCCCCAGAAGTCCAGCAGCACCAATTTGCCTTTGTGCGGTTCCAGAATTTTACGCAGAATCTGCTCTCCGTCAGTCAGATTGGCAACAATATCAGATGATTTCAGGCAGGCGTTATTGGTGAGTTCTTTACTTTGCAAGGCCAGATATTTCTCTTGTGATGGAATCAGGCTGGTCTTAGCAACTGGTATTGTCACATTCTCCAGGAAGTATTCCATGGCTATTTCCGGCAGAGGCAAATGAGTCCTTTCCATACGGTCGTAAATGTCGAATGCAAAAAATATGTCTTGCAATTCCTGGTCATGGACTCTTTCTTTGATTATGTGATTTTTGCAAGTAACGTAGTTATATTGCTCTTTGTCTTTCAGTGCTTTCTTAACATCTTCACGTTCAAATATTTTCAGAGCGGGGAAAACATTTTCTTCTGTATGTTTCGTTGTATTGTCGAAAGTCTCAATTATTGCCAGTTCCTCGTCTGTAATCTGTAGCTTCCCTGCATCTTTGTAACGACGGAGGAATTTGTAGGTAGGATGTGGAACTGTGTATTCTTTTGAACCTAATTTTATATTTACATTCCCTCCTACCATCAAGTAAGGTAGTTTATACTTGATGAAATTTGTATAATCAGTGAAAAGCGTATAGGGACGGGGGGAGTGCTGTTCGTTAAATTGAAGTCGGTGTTCAAACAGTTCTTTCTTGATGTTTTCATCTTTTGTGTAGCTTAGCGCATACTCGTGTATTTGGCCATCTTGGGTGATGCCGTAGTAAGTGTGGAAATTGATGTAGCGGTTTGAAATATTAGGATGTGCGGCAATTATCTTCTCCAGCTCCTGAATGTTTTCCTCCTTGACGCTTTCTTCCTTCTGTATGTATGCTCTTGTCTTTGCTTCATCCATGTCTTTTTCTGGAAATGGAACCTTTTCCCACTTTATCTGATAGGCCAGCATCTCGTTTTGCAGACGGCAGTTCTTACCCATGAACATCTTCCTGTTGTTCTTATAGTCATGTATCAGGAAATATGTTTCCCCTGGCTCAAATACAGTGTGCAAATTGCAGTTTCCCCATTTTACGTTCACCTGTGCGCTGTTCACCATGGGGACTTTTATCATGAAACGGCCTTCAGAATCAACCTTTGCAGCATTTTTACGCTTGTACCAACTACCTCTTATTGGAATAATGTCGCCTATGACCTCAACCACTGCCTTGTCTCCTTTCTCTCTTATCTCCTGAGGCATATCCTTCAGCCAGCCAATGAAGGTTACGGTGTCTGTCTGGTAGTGGGTGTCCTTAAAGGTTCTGCAGGTATCCTTCTGGGGATAGTCGGGCAGGAACTCAGATGTCAGAACGGAGGTCTGATGCTTCACGCTGTTTATGGTTAAGGAATTCTTCTTCAGCCGAACTTCCTTTTGCTGTCCGTCCCTGGTTAGTATCCAGTGTCCTTTGCCAACTTTGGCATAGTCCCAATACTGGCAGTCGTAGATGGCAAAATCATCGAACAAGCCGATGAGCCATTCGCCTGTTGTCTCGTCTCTCAAGAAAAGGTCAAGACCAGATTTCTCTTTTGCCTGTCCGCCCCAAGCTATCAGGGAGAATAGGGCGACGATGAATGTTTTTTTCATACGTTTGGTGTGTTGTTTGTTTGGTTTGTTTGGTTTCGTTTTCGTTTGCGTTATCGTTCACGTTTACGTTTACGTTCCTTTTTACTTATTACACGCACAAAGTTAGTAAATATAACGGCGGTTCAAATGTTTTTAATTTCTTTTAACATATTATTAGTGGTTTGGAAGCCCCCTCCGTCTCCCCCTTTGGGGGAGTGTGTGTTAGAGGCTGGTTAATCTTCACTCCCCCCAAAGGGGGAGCAGGGAGGGGGCTTAGGTAGGGGTTTCTTTTTTTCCAGTTAGGGAATTTTTACTGCCCAGTTGGCGAGGAATATTTCTTCTTGTTTGACATTACAAAGATACAACACTGACATTGCGGTCTATGAATGTAGGGGCAAGAAATTTGCAAATATTTTCATTATGCCGGTCAAAGTGGTCAAGGTCAAAATGGTCATTTTCATTTCGGGATTGTGTCATTTGCTCACTATATATAAATATAAAATATTTATTATAGTGGCGGTTTTGACACTTTTTGAAATTGATTTTGACAAATGACCAAATGACCAAAATGACCGCGCTTTATGTCTTTGCTTTATTCGAGAACCGCAATGCTGATGTTGTATCTTTGTACCATGGTTAGGTATAGCGTTAAGTGTTGGTGGTGTAAAACTTGCGGTTCAGTTTGCCGTTGTATGTTCTTTCTATGTGATCTACAATGCTGAAGAGCTGAGGGACCTTATAATGTTCCAGCTTTTGCGTCAGATGGGCGGCCAGCTCTTTCTTGTTGATGACGGTGTCATTCTTTGGTACTACATACAGCCTCAGAACAGTTCCCAGAACGGGGTGGGGACTGGGAGCGCAGATGCAGTCGGCAACGGCGGGGAAGGAAAGGGCGGCATCTTCAACCTCAATGGGGTTGACTTTGTAGCCGCCAATGTTGATGATATCTCCCGTGCGACCCGTCAGATGCAGGCGCCCCTGCTGGTCGATTCGTCCGCAATCGGAGGTGAAAAGGGTACCGTTCTGCAGTACCTTGCGGGTCAGTTCTTCATCGCCGACATAACCCACCATCAGGGTGTCTCCCTTGCAGGCGACATTGCCCTCGGGGGTGATAAAGACAGAGGAGTGGGGCATGGGGCGGCCCAGGCATCCTGCTACGCAGTAATCCGAGTTGTAGTTGTGTGTGCAGATGATTCCCGTCTCGGTGGAGGCGTAGGTGTTGTACAGCCTGGTGTGAGGGAGAACTTGGCAGAGGGCTTCCATATCGGATTGCGACATAGGAGCGGCTCCCGTCTCTATGAAGTCTATCTTGTCGGCAATGCCGGAGAACTCCTTTCTGGCAAACTGCAACAGCATGCGTATGCTGGTAGGAACCAGGAAGGTGGCAACCTTGGGGTAGGGAAGGCTCAGTGCCTGCAGGAAGCGGTTCATGTCCTTCATACCAGAGGTGATGCAGAGTGTGGCACCTACCATGATGGTGGGCCATATCTTGCTGAGGCTGCCTATGTGGTTGAGGGGGCCGCTGATAACGAACAGCAGGTCCTTTGTGAACTGCATAGCGGAGATAAGGTTCTCGGCGTCGGCTATGATGGCTTTGTGGCTAATCATGATGCCCTTCTGCTGCCCTGTAGTGCCTGTGGTATAGAGGATATCTGCCACGTCCACGGGGATGGTGCAGGCGTTGATCTGATGCTGTATGGAGCCGAGGCGGTCGGGGGTACAGTCTTCCTCTACGGGTACAGCAGCTTTCCCTGCCAGATGTGTGGCAAAGTACTGAATCAGGAAGTCGATGCTCTGGGTATTGCGGACAAGCACAGCACTGCCTTCCGCCTGCTGATACTCCCTGCTGCGTTCCTTCACCTGCTGCCACAACTGCTCATAGGTGAGCGTTTCCCCGTCACAGATAACTGCCGGCTTAGCAGGATTTTCTTCTGCCCAAAGATTCAGATAATCTTCTATACAATGCATCTCTAAAACAGATTCTTCACTCTTCATTCTTCACTCTTCACTTTCAGCTTCTCCTCCACCATAGCAGCTATGCTGTCAAGGTTCCTGAGGTTCTTGGGTGTGGCGTCTTTCGCCTCTAATTCTATGCCGTACTCTGCCGATAGTGTCATCAGGATGGTTGTGACGCCCAGTGAGTCGAGGTCACTAAACAGGAAGTCGGATTCCAAGTCCACCAATGGCAGCATGTCTTCCAATAATTCTTTTATTCTTTCTTTCATTTTTATTTCATTGAACATTGAGAGGTTAGCGGTTAGCTAACACTGCGGTAGCAAATTCTTCACTCTTCATTGCCACTTCGTTCTCGCGTTTAGCTCGCGACCCCTTCGGCGTTCTTCACTCTTCACTTTCAAGAAAAGCGGCGGTATGACGTAGGCCATAAGCACTACAGAGAACATGCCCACTATGGTGACCTCTGCTAGCGAGCGGAGGGCAGGATGTTGGGCAAATATCAGGGAGCCGATGCCTATGAACATAATCAGTGCCGATAGGGCAATAGAGCGTTTGTGTGCTGCCAGCATCTTGCGGCCATGTTTGCGTTCGTACAGGCACCCCTCGGTGACAAAGATGGTATAGTCGTCGCCCTGACCGAAGATGAACGTTGCCAGTATCACATTCACCAGATTGAACTGTATGCCCAGTATTGCCATGATGCCCAGAATCCATATCCAGCTGATGGTCATGGGCAGGAATGTCAGCAAAGCCAGTTTGAAGTTCCTGAAAGAGAACCACAGGAACAGGAAGACGATGAGAGCACAGGCCCATCCCACATAGTTGAAATTATCCGTCAGATTACCGGCTAAGGTGCTGTTCAGGCTTTCTATATCAAAGCAGAACGCCGTGGAAGGCAGGATAGCAGCAATCTCCCTGCGGACGGAATCCGTGGCGGAACTGGGTACCGTCAGGGCGGTAACGATGCGGTAACGGCCCGATAGCGAGTCGGTGCTGAGGTGCGCCTCGTAGATGCTCTGCAGGGGCTTGAAGTAGGACAGATCCTGCACCTGGTACTGCTGGCTCATTGTCTCACAGAAGGGCGCAAAGGCATCAGAACTGAAGCCCTGAGCAACTGCCTGCTCTGTCAACTGCGGCCCTAAAAGCTGAGTGTATTGTGCGGTAAAGCGTTGCCATCTATCTATCCTGCGTGCCTGCTCCTCCGCTGAACAGAGGAATCGGTTGCAGGAACGTATGGTGCATCCCTTATATCTGTCTGCAATGCTGCAGAGGGTGTCTTGTATCTGTTGGGAACGCTCCAATGCCTCATTGATGCTGCCTCCGCCTGTGACCACAAAAATGCTCTGGCGGTCGGATGCTGCTCCCTGCGTCAGCTGCTGCAGAAACTCCATATCAGCGCGCTGCTGGGCAGTCATGTAGTTGATGTGGCTCATATTGGCATCAAAGCCGGTTCTAAGACTGAACCACCCAAAGACAAGCGTCAGTATGCCTATCAGTACTACTGCCCATCTGTGTCGCTCCAGGCTCAGGCTTCCTATCCAATCCAGAAGAGCTGTGCTGTGGCTCTGCTGGGGAGCCCTCATCTTGACGATATGCGGCAGCCACAGTATCACAAACAGGATGGTGCCTATCAGCAGCAGGGCGCTGAAGATGCCCAAATCCCTTAGCGCGACAGCTTGCAGGGGAATGAGGGCGCAGAAGGCTCCTACGGTGGTGATGTTGCCAATGATGAGTGGTGAGATTATCTCGGAGAGTGCCTGCCTCATATCGCGGGTATGCGAGGCGTGAGCTATCAGATGCAGCGGGTAGTTGACGGCAATGCCGACGATGATGCTGGAGATACCTACCACTATCAGGGATATGTCTTGCCGGAAGAGCGATAACAGACCTAAGGCGAAGAGCCACCCCCATGATATGGACAGTACAACCAACAGGATGTTGCGAAGGCTGCGGAAGGCATAGTACAACAGTGCCAGAATCAGTACCACTGCCAGGGTAATGGACAGTATGCTGTCTTGCCTGATCTGTGTACTGTTGCCGACGGCTATGCTGGGGCCGCCTATGTAATGGACGGATACCGATGGGTTATGCGCTTGTACGCTGTCTGTCACGCAGTTCAGCATCTGCATCAGTTTGGCGTTGTTGTGTGTCTCGCTATTGCCGTAAGGCGAGGTCAGGGTAACCAGGCTCCGCTTCATGTCGCGGGTAAAGATATAGCCGTCATACAGCTCGAAGTTGCCTGCCAAGGGATTGCTGCTGCTCAGCTGCTGCAATGCAGGAGAGAACAGGTTCAGCGGGTCGTGCTGGATGTTCTGTGCCATCAGGGCCGAGGTTGGGAACATCAGCATGGAAAGGTCTTCCTGCAACTGCCTTTCTACGTATCCGGGGATGCTGAGCAGGCTGTCTATGCGCTGGTAGTCGGGTTCCGTCAGGAAGAACGGGATATTCTGATACACAAAGTCGGCAACGGCGGCAATCCCCTCATAATCCACCTGTGCCGTAACCTCGCGGATGATGCCCGAAGTATCGGTAGCCGAGAGGTAGTGCTCGAAGTCGTTCACGGCACAGATAAGCTCTTCTGCATCCGTCTGCGTAGTGTCTTTCAGCTGGAAGATAGCCAGCAGCTTACTGGCACCCGAGATATCCTGATAGACCTGCAACGACTCCTTGTGCTGCTCCTCCAGCGGCAGGAAGGCCGATATGTCCTCTGTGAAACGGATACGACTGACCAACCCCACCAACAGTGCCGTGGCAAGGCAGAACAGCGTCACGCACAGCATTGTGTGGCGACGCATATAGTCGTATATCCTCAGGGTGATGTCAGTCATTCTTGTATAATGTCTTTATCCAATTCAGAAATGCATTTTTCCACTGCCTGCACTCAGGCGTTCCCTTGGTTTCAGAAGCCCCGAATCCGTGCCCTCCCATCTGGTACTGAAGATATACATGCGGCACATTCCGTGCGGTCAGTGCTGCATCCAACAGCTCGGCATTATGGTATTGTACGATGGGGTCGTCTTTGCAATTAACCAGGAAGACAGGCGGACAGTCGGCAGGGACATTTCTCTCCAACGATAATAGTTCTCTCAGTTCCCGGTTGTTCTTTTTGTTGTCGCCTAGCAGCGCCCTTCTGGAACGTTTGTGCACACAATCCTCCACCATTGTTACCACGGGGTAGATAGGGGCTACAAATGAGGGTCGTTCAGAGCTTGAGAACAGTTCGGCACCCGACATCACCAGATGTCCGCCTGCCGAGAATCCCATGGCTCCCACCTTCTTAGGGTCGATGCCAAGCTCTGATGCTCTGCTTCGGACAATCTTTAATGCCTGCCTGAGGTCGTCTTGTGCATCGGGGTATCTGACGCCCCTGAACAGGTATCTGTATCTGAGCACAAAGGCAGGCGTCTGTGCCGTACGGTATTTCAGTACAAAGGCCGATATGCCGTTTGCCTGCAGCCATTCGGCCACACAGCGCCCCTCGGCATTCATGTCGTGCCAGAAATAGCTTCCGCCCGGGCATACAATAACGGCAATGTCCGTCCCTCCCTTGGCAAGATAGGGTGTCATCCACACCTCCTTGTGGCAGGATGTACCCTCCCAGATGTTTATCCGGGCAGAGGCAGTTGTTGCGATTATCGCAAACAAGATGGCTGTTACTATTCTGATTGCTGAATTCATAAATGTTTAACAATTCTCTTGCCCCTTGCTCCTTGCCCCTTGCTCCTCAATATCCGACAACCGGCCGATGTAGTACCTACGGAACCACTTGGCACGCTCCTGAACGGTAGCTCCTATGCGCTCCTGTTCTTCCGGACTTATCCTTTTCTCTATATGCAGGGTGATGGGACTTCTGTGCATAACTTTACTGCCCTTAGGCAATGCTCTGCAGGCACCGTCCAAAACAAGAGGCAGCAAATCAATCTGCAAGTCGTTGGCCAACTGGAAGGCACCCTTGTGGAACCTGCCTATCCTGCAATTCGCCGAGCGGGTTCCCTCGGGGAAGATAGCCACGGAGTATCCTCTGTCTGTCAGCGCCTTTATCTTAGGCCTAAGCTGTTCATATCCCATAGAGACGGGGTAGTATTCGGCATGACGCAGGATATAGCCAAAGAACGGGCTGTTGTAAACCCAGTCGTTGGTCAGGAACACCATCTTACGGGTCAAACCCAACAGCACCATCAGATCCAGATGGCTCTGGTGGTTGCAGATGATGATGGCAGGCTTACTGAACGTCTCGTTGGTAGTGTTGTAGATGCTCACCTTTCCGCTGGCTATGTACAGTAGCTTGGATACCACCTTGCCAGTGGCGTACAGCAGTGTATGCAAGGGTTGGCTGCCTAATTTGAATACCTTGGCTATGGGCACGTAAATCATAGATAGCGGTATGATAATACAGAGTCCCAGCAGATAAACCAACAGGGCAAAGACCGTACGTGCTACGGTATCCGCAGTTCTGAGCAGTAGCATAGGATAACCCCATACCAGTGCCAGCAGACACAGGAAGGTGTTCAGTATGAATATACGTGTAAAATCAGGGCCTGGACGGAAGTGTGATACACGCTCCTGACGGGGCGGATAATAGACGTTCACGGGCACGGAGACAATCTTTACTCCGTTCCAAGCAGATGAAACCAACAACTCCAGTTCCGCCTCGTATCGTGATGTCAGCAAAGAAAGGCCGTGCAGCTTGTGCAGAGGATAAAGTCTGAAGCCTGTCTGGGTATCCGGAACATAATGCAGGGTTTGTACACAGAACCAGAAATTACCGAAGGCATTGGCAAACTTGCTGCCTCCCGAGCGTTCTACACCATCCAGTTTGCGTTGACCTAAGAGCAGGGCTCCCGGATGACGTAGGTTAGCATCGAGGAGCAAGGGAATGTCCTCGGGGTAATGCTGTCCGTCGGCATCCAAAGTAATGGCATAGTCGAAGCCCATCTGCAGGGCCTTCTGCAATCCGTGTTTCAGTGCCGTACCTTTCCCCTTGTTGGGGGCATAATCTACCAAGGTGATGCCCTCTGTCTGCAGGAGCAGCTCACGGGTACCGTCGGTACTGCCATCGTTCACCACAATAACGTCCTGACACTGCAACAGGGTTCTCTGTACCACATCGGCAATGGTACCTACATTGTTATAGGTAGGTATTATGACGCAGATCTTCCTGTCGTGCAGCATTCCGGCCGTATCAGTTATATGCTTCTGTTCAGACGTCATTACAAGTGAATGAGATTTTTGCGTACACGGTATCCTCGCCATCGTCTATCACTGCCTGTGCGGAAACTGTTCCTTCGGCTTGTTTTATGGCCTTGAAATGCACCAGCACAGCATGATCTGTGGGTTTGAGGATTGACAGGAACTTGGCATTCCTGATGTTGGTGAGCTGCAAGGGCTTCTGCAAATAATCTGAAAGCAGCTCCTCGGCTATCTGAACTATGCACACGCCGGGTGTTATGGGCATACCGGGGAAGTGAGCCTCGTAGATGATGCAATTCCTGTTCAGCTGAATGCTGTATGTGACACTTTCCGGGGTTTGCTGAACACCTGATATATTGTATAGATTATCTCTGAGTTTCATTTCTGTATGTTGTAAACAGAGGGGTTGATAGTTGTGTTTTTCTTTATGGAGGAGAGCTCAATGGTGGTGCTGTCCCCGTTCTTCTCGTACATCTCTATTTGGGTGACAACAGCCTGCTTGCGGTTGTAGTAAAGAACAATCCGTGTGAACATTTGCTTCATCTCCTTGTTCTGCGGTATCATTGTTAAAACGTATTGATTCTCAGTATTTTCTATAGATGTATGAAAGTCTTTCTTCTCCGTAAGAATCTTGCCTAAATTGCTGGGAATCATGATGCGAATCATCTCTCTGATTCTCTTGTGACGATTGGCATTGAGGGTGTTGCTGTGCTTGCTGTTCTTGAACAAAACCTTTTCGCCATTCAGAATAAAGAGGGAGGCGTAAGGGGTGAGGTATTCCCATCTCAGGTGGTTGGGTTGTGTGCACCACATCTTGCCCTTTGACACCATAGCATCATTCAGCATCTTCAGGCGTTTGGTTTGCGTGAAGTCGGCTTGCACCGTACTGACAGCTTGAGATGCCTTGCTAATCTCGTCTATAGCCTCTGTCTGTGCCACAGTTGTAAATACGGTGCAAAAACTGAATAGTATCGTAAGGATGATATAATTCATAATTCACAATTCACAATTCATAATTCATAATTGTCACTCCTCCTTTGGGGGAGTTGGAGGGGGCTTTTACTTTGTTATAAAGTAACATCCCGCCATTATCAGTAGGACGCCTATCCATTTATCCATGTCAATATGCTCATGGAAGAACACTATGGCGGCAATCATGCCAAACACGTAACTCAGGCTTACCAGCGGGTATGCTGTGCTGATGGGGTAGTGCTTGATGATGTACATCCATAGCACACTGGCAGCTCCGAAGCATATGCCGCAGAGTGCAAATTGCCAGTTGACCAGTGCCGAGCGCCAGAAGGAAAGATTCCATCCGAACGGTTCCATCCTGAGAAGTCCGAACTTCAGCATCACCTGACCCATAGCCAGCAGGGCACTCTGTATCAGAGCTAATGACAAGAGACTGATATTCATACCTTTTTAACGATTATGCTTTTTGAGTATAACAACTGGGGCGGCATCTCGTTGTGTAAGCCCACCAGTACGTTGTTGGCCTTCCCCTCGCAGATAAGCCTCTGAGCATCCCTCAGGGCCCATTGGAGGGATTCCTCGCCTTGCGAGTAGGTGATATTGTAGCCGTGACACCCCAAGTGTATTGCCAGTGCCCCTGCCAGTGTATTGTGCGTACTTTGCATGAAGAGGGTGGGGCTGATGCTCTCCTCGCCTTGTTCGTGGATGGTGGATAGAATCCTCTGTCCGTTCTCCAGCATTCCGTATTTGGTAGCTATGATAATAGCATCTGGTGCGGTGATGCCAGCCTTCTCTAAGGCACGCATGGAGGTTAGGAAGGCTGCCTTCATTATCTTGCACATCCTTCTGGATTCCATAGGCGAGATGTATGTCCGCAGCTCTTTCAGTTCCTCTTCCTGGGTAACTTCATTCTCACCGACAAAGGTGCATTTGCAGGTTGGGATGCTGCAGAAGGGCTTTTCTCTGTCTGAGATGACAAGTGAAGAGTCGTTGCCTCCGAAGCCGAACGAGTTGCACAGCACATGGTGCAGCTCTTTCTGTGTAGGCAATGCTACAGGCGTGATGCATTCTGGGGTGCTGTTGTTCCACCCATAGTTGGCGGGGACAAAACGGTTCTGCATGGCAATAAGGCAGATGACTGCTTCTATGCTGCCTGATGCCGATGTGGTATGACCCGTGAACGACTTGGTGCTGGATACCAAAGGCATTTCCTCGCCGAATACCCGACGCAGAGCCGTGCTTTCCGACTTGTCGTTGTCTGGCGTTCCTGTTCCGTGAGCATTCACGTAATCAATGTCTTTGGCCTTCAGATTCGCCATCTGCAGGGCGTCTGTCATTGCCAGGAAAGCCCCTTCTCCGTTCTCGGAGGTTGCCGTCTGGTGGTAAGCATCGCATCTGTTGCCCCAACCGGTGATGTAGGCTTGGATATTACTTTTCTGCATACAAGCCTCAGAGGTACGTTGCAATACCAGATATGCTGCCCCTTCTCCTAAGTTAAGGCCCTGACGGGTGGCATCAAACGGCCGACAGACATCGTGATCCAGTATCATCAGGCTGTTGAACCCATTCAGATGGAACAAAGATAATGCCTCTGTGCCACCAGCTATGACTATATCGGTCTCATCACCTTGCAGCATCCTTGTTCCCAGAATGATGGCATTCAGGGCCGATGAGCAGGCGGTAGAGATGGTGCTCTGCTGGCAGTCAATACCCACAATGCGGGCAATGGCTTGTGTGTTGTTGGCGCAAGAGTATTGCTCGGTAGCATCCGTTCCGCCTACGGTGGTGCCAGAGATAAGGGTTATGCGTTTTCCCTGTAACGACTGGGGGCTGAGATGTGTATCAGCCAATGCCTGACGCAAAGCGTAGGCACCCAGCAGAGCCGTCCTGCTGACCTCTTCAGTTGCTGGTACGGCAAGGGCTTGCTTGAGTTCTGCATCGGACATCTTGACCTCCCCGACGGGCAGTTCCTTGTGGCAGGATTTCAGATAATGCAACTCGCCAATGCCGGTTCTGTTCTCTAGCAGGGAGTCCCTTACCTGACCCTTGTCGGTACCCAAGGCACAGATGATGCCGCTTCCTATTATTGCAATACTGTCGGTCATTATTGTTTAGCGGTTAGGGGTTATTGTTGGGGTTAGCGGTTAGCGAAATTCTTCACTCTTCACTTTTTCCTGTTCTGACTAACGTACTGGGCAATATTCTCTACGCTGGTGAAGATGTTTTTACCTTCAGCAGCGCTTGCCAGACGGATGCCGTAGCTTTTCTCTAACAGGACAATCAGCTCCAGTGCGTCAATAGAATCCAAGCCCAATCCACCAGCTCCAAACAACGGAGCCTTGGGGTCAATATCCTCAGGGGTCAGTTCCTCTAAGTTGAGTACTTCTATGATTTTTTCCTTCAGTTCTAAAATTAAATCTTCCATTTTATTCTAATTCATAATTCATAATTGACAATTCTGCATAGAATTCGTCTTTACTTTTGCAATCCAGCCATCCTGTGATGATACTTGTGTGGAAGTTATCAAGCATCGTAGCTTGGGTTATCATGCGCATGATGCTATCATCTTTGCGGGGTAGGATGTAGAAAGCCGTCTCTCCGTGATAGTTGTTGCGGATGGCGACCTCCCCGTTTACAATGTTGGGCAATGTGTACACAAATGCGGCAGGGGAGGGGAAATAGTTCTCGAGGTCGGCAATAGACCTAAGGAACTCTTTGTCGGCATTAATAGAGGATGACTGGCCAAAGAAAATGACGGCTCTCTTACCCTCCTCTTGCTCCTTGCTCCTTGTTCCTCTCTCCTTCTGAATCAGTAACTCTGTTGCCACAAAGCCCAGGCGTGCCAGCACATCCATCTTGTAGAACTTGGGGTAGTCCTGTGTATATGTTTTGTATAGGTATGTTAGCAGTGCCTTTCCCTTTTGCATCCCAGTATCTATCATTTCATCATCAATCTGTACTGACTGGGGCGTGATGACAATGTGATGATGAACATTGAGCGTTGCCGCTTCGTTTTCAAAAATGGCTCTTATTCCTTTTTCTTGCTCCTTGCTCCTTGCCCCTTGCTCCTTTTCTACATATACCGCCGCATTGCATCCGCCAAAGCCCGAGATAAGTTTCAGGAAATCTTTCTTCTCTGTCGTAGTGTTGTTACGGACGATATTCAGATTGCCGCTCACTCCTATCTCATCATAGCCTTTGGTGCCGATGATGATGCCGTCTTCTGAAGCATGTAGGGTGATGATGGTTTCCAGGATGCCTGCAGCTCCCATAGTGTGGCCATAATAACCTTTCAGGGCGTTTACGGGGATATCTGATAACCCTGCTTTGCTGATACCGCGTGCCTCCATCTGGTCGTTGTATAGCGTGGCAGTGCCGTGTGCATTGATAACGGACAGTTGGTTGGCATCCTGTCCCTTCATAACAGCTTCCAATGCCATAAGGCATCCGTCGGCTTTGGGAGCAGGACTGCTGATGTGATAAGCATCGTTCCTGATGGCTGCTCCTGCGATGTTCCATCCGCCTGTCAAGTTCTCCTTTCCTAATATCACGGTGGCAGCCGCTTCGCCCAGATTAAGACCTATTCTTTCTATGTCGAAGGGACGACATGGGTTTTCTGACAAAGCTTTCAGTGAGTAGAAGCCAGAGATGATAAAGGGACTTTGCAGGTCAATACCGCATACTATCGCATGGTCATATTCCTGCATATCTATCAGTCGGTTGCCTAATATCAGTGCCGAAACACCTGAAATACAGGCATTGCAGACGATGATGGGAGTTGTGGTTATTCCAACGGCCTTGGCAATCTTTTCGGCAGAGATCCCCGGACAGGTAATATTCTCGGAGGGATTGCTGTCGGTTGTCAGCAAACTGATATTCTGCTTGGTGGAGCTAATTATCAGACAGGTTCTTTTGTCCAGATGAATCTGGCAACTCTCCAAGGCTTTTCGGATGGATGTTACAGCCAGGCTTTCGAATAGGGTAAGGCCGTCTATCGTGAATTCTTTTTTCTGTTCTTCTGAGAATAATGATGCAGTAAAGGGGAAGGGTATTCCGAGGGCATCATCGTAATGCTGCAATGCCGTCTTACCTGCTTTTACTGCCTGGTAATTGGCTTGGGTGGAGAAACCCAGAGGCGATATGATGTTATCTGCTATTATTGCTGCCATGTATCTATTCCTCCTTGACGGCTATCTTGATTTCCGTAGTAGCCAGTGTCTTGTCCCCTAACTTGATGGTGGCTGTAGCCAGTGATATGCCAAAAGCCTCTTCTACAATGGTGACTGTTGTAGTGATAGTGTCCCCAATCTTGGGCAGGCATACTATTTCCATATTGCGTACCGCACCTATGAAGCCTACCTGTATGTCTTTTTTGAGGATGTATTTGTTGATATATCCAATCCGTGCAGCACATGTCTGAGCAATATTTTCCAACATACCGCTGGCGGAAAGGCTCTCCTGCTCAACAAACAGATTCTCAGGGCTGATATGCAATGTTGTTTCCACAACGCTCATGCTAAAGTGCTTTAAGGCATCTATCATCACAAACGGTTCCTGCTGCGGCAGGAGCGTATGGATGTTGATGCTTTGCACAAAACTGTCAGGTGGGCAGGTATAGTCTTTAACACTCATCGTTTTTCCAGAATTCAAAGTAGTTGTACCATTGGGTAGGGTAGTGTTCTACCATTCGCTGAACTTCTGCCACATATTGATGGGCGAGCTCCTGTATCTGCTGCTGACGGGGTGCTTCCCTGTCGTAGCTGAGGGGGGTTACATATATCCTGTAGGTGCGTGCCGACTGCTTCATCACATGAACGGCAACAACGTTGAGGCCTCTTAGGGTAGCTATACTGAACGGACCGTACGGGAATGTGGCAGTGCCGTTCAGGAAGGGTAGTTGCAGTTTCTTCTGCGACCCAAGGAGACGATCGGCCGGCATGCTTACAATCTCTCCGTTCTGCAGAGCCTGGTCAATCTCGAACAGGTGTCCCATGTCGGGCCTGATAGCTATCATCTTGGTGTTGGTACCGGCAAAGAGTTTGTTGCGGTTATCCATTACGGAAGCTTTCTCGCCAAAGAATACCAGGGCGTTTAGTGGCTTGTGTTCCGAGGAGAGGGTATAGCCGGCAATCTCGTAGTTGCCTACGTGTGAGCTTAACATGATAAAGCTTTCCGGCTTTTTTGCAAGTTGCTGAAAGTGCTCAATACCTTCTATCTCCATGCTGAACTTCTTGCCTGCATACATGGCAAATTTGTCTATCACCACCTGACCAAACTGGCAGTGATTCTGGTAGGTCTTGAGAGCCGACTTCAAGGGGCCGTACCCATGCTGCCTTCTGAAATAGCGGTAGATGATACCGGCACTGGGGTTGATGAGCAGGCAGACGGGGATGACGAATATGGCCGTAAAGGCATACAGCACCCTGATGTCAATGTACCGTAGCATACGTATGAGCCAACGGTGCATCCATGCGTTGCCGTATGTTGTGCCTGCCCACTCCCTTTCCATAATTTTCAACTCTCAATTCTCAATTTTCTTCTCAATATAGTCGCAGAAATCCCCTAATGTCTTGACATCTTTCATCTCTTCGGGCTTGATTTTGAAGCCAAAGACTCTGTTGACAATAACTATGATGTCAACGTAATCAAGGCTGTCAATGCCCATATCTTCCTTCAGCAGGGCGTTGGCATGAACCTTTTCTTCAGCTATCTCCATGTCTTCAATCATGAAGTCCCTTACTTTCTCTTCAATTTCTGTTCTTGTCATCCGTATATTAATGTTCAATGTTCAATGCTCAATGTTCAATTCTCTCCTCCTTTGGGGGAGTTGGAGGGGGCTACTTTAACAATGCTATGCCCTTGTCCCAAGCCGTCATATATCTTTTCTATCAGCAAGCCTGCGTCTGTGATGCACTGTTGCATATCGGCGGTATTGTACATCTTGCTGTTGCCGTTGGCTAAGGCTGTAAAGTAGAGGCTGGTCATTGTCAGACACATGGCTGCCGGCTCAAAACGCTGGCGGTCCCACAGCGTCTCCATGATAAAGAGGCGGGTGGTGGGTGTCATAACGGCTTTGGCCCTCTTGAGTATGCTGACAATCTCCTGCATACTGAAGCAATCCAAGAACTGACTCATCCAAATGGCGTCAAGGCCTCCCTCACGAACAGGGAAGGCTGCATCCTCCTGTAGCAGGTTGATACCGATTCCTTTGATACGTTCAGCACCTGGCTTGCCCGCTATATTCTGCTGCATCAAGCCAATTTGCTGGGGCAAATCCAGAACGGTTACCTGTACGTCCTTGTCGAATCCCACGCACTGCAAAGCCCATTTGCCGGTATTACCACCTACATCGTAGAGCGAGCGGGTGCGGTGCTCCCTGAAGATAATCTGCAGGGCCTCAGGGAAGGCTGAGTCGCTATAGAAATGGTCGAAGGCGAACCACGATTGCTGTACCTGCTGGGGTAAAGAGCTCAGCCCTTCATATATGGTGGGCCATGAACCAAAGTGTTTCAGTCCTTCTGGCTTTCCGTTCAGTAGGGATTCCTCCAGACGGAACCACCCTAGGTAGTTGACATCGTGATTGAAGTCGATGTTCACCCTTGTGGCTTTGTCTGTCAGCAGGAACCATCCGGTCTTGCTGATGGTATATTTCTCTGTCTCCTCGTCTATAAGGACGGTACCTATGGTCAACGATGCTTCAAGCAGGCATTTCACGGCGTAATCTGAGAGGCCTGTCTTTTCTGCAATCTCCTGACGGGTGAGTCCGCCTTCGGCATCTCTGAGCATATCCAGAATGCCGAATTTAATCATTAGCCTTGATGCCTGGAATACGGCAGGTCCCCAGGCGATGAACTCTGCCAGGCGTTGAGCTTCGGCTGCTGGCAGTTGTTCGCTGGTATATTTCTTCTTTAATGCTGGGTGTAGGCTCATATTATTGTCTTGTACTTAAGGTTTCTTTATTATCAGGGCGCTGTTGGTACCGCCGAACCCGAAGGAGTTGCTCAGCACTGTCCTGACCTCTGTCTCTGTGGTCTTGGAGGCAATGTTCAGCTTGGCAGAGAACTCGTCTGGGTTCTCGAAATTGATATTGGGTGCCACAAAGTTGTTCTGCATCATGATGATGCTGTAAACAATCTCTGATGCTCCTGCCATCCAGCACTCGTGTCCTGTCATTGACTTAGTGCTGCTGATAAGGGCATGCTCTCCTGCAAACAGACTATTGAGTGCCATGGCCTCTACCATATCGCCCTGTGGGGTAGAGGTGGCATGAGCGTTGATATAATCTACGTCGGCAGCCTTGATGCCTGCATCTGCCATAGCACGACGGATTGCCAGGGCACTGCCGTTGTCGCTGGGGTCGGAGATTGCACCGCCGTTGCTGGAGAATCCGTAGCCGCATACCTCGCATAGGATGTCGGCACCACGGGCCATGGCATGGTCATAATCCTCCAGGACAAGGGCTGCCGCACCGCCCGAGGGAACAAGGCCATCCCGGTTACGGTCGAAGGGACGGCTGGCTTTCGTTGGCTCATCCATACGCATCGAGAAGGTGCGAATGGCATCGAACGATGATATGCCGTACATATTGGTCTCCTGAGCTCCACCGCACAATACCACATCCTGCAGGCCTTGCCGGATCATCATACAACCTAAGCCTATGGCATGGCTGCTGCTGGCACAGGCGGCACTTACGCTGAAGTTTATGCCGCGTAGGTTGAAAACGGAGCATAGGTTCATGTTGACAGTGGAGTTCATCGACTGGAATACCGAGCCGGCACCGACAAGCTCCGTGTCGTGTTTTTCCTCCATTACACGGTAGCCGTCTATGACTGCCTTTGCCGATGAGTCGTTGCCGAAGATGCATCCTACCTCGTTCCCGTGTAGGAAAGCCTCGTCTATTCCGGCTTGTTCAAAAGCCTGCCTTGTTGCCATGAAGGCATATTCGGCCTCTTCAGACATGTTGGCCCGCTGGCGTCTGTCGAGCAGTCCTTTCAGCACAGGTGTCTCCACAGCACCGGTCAGTGCCGAGCGGAATCCGTATTCAAGGCGCTTCTCGTCCAGAATAATGCCGGATTTCCCTTGGTACAAAGCTTCCCTGACCTGATCTGTGCTGGTTCCTAAACACGACCAGATGCCCATGCCTGTGATAACAACTCTTCTTGCCATATATAATGGTGTCACATATTAGGGTGCAAAGATAGGGAAATAAAAGAAAAGAACAATAACAAGTTGTGAAATTCACATAATTTATGATTTATATATAAATAATGTATTATCTTTGCAGACGGAATTTTAAAATTATTGTATATCCTAAAAACAAACACATACACATGCCTCTCTCTGTAACCTATCAGTTGTTCTTCGCTTCTAATCTGGCGTTCATAGTGACTCATCTGTACGGATGGGTATTGAAGTGGTTCTACCGCCCCAGAGCCTATAGGGAGAAGTTCCATGAGCTCTTTCCTGCCCAGCGGGCAGTAGGTGTTATATACCTGCTGCAACTATTGGAACTGCCTTACCTGCTGCAGATAGGGAATGCAGATGCACTGCTGTATGCAAATGCCTTTGCGTTGTTGTTCTTCCCGCCTCAGATGCTGGTAATGTGCGAGTGCTATTTCTTTCCTGGGAAGGGTAGGGGCATAGAGTTATTCGGATTACGCTTGCTGCCGCTTGGCGGAGCTAAGTGGGCTTTGTTCATACCAACCTTTTTGGCATTGCTGCCTCTGTTCCTGCAGGCACTGGGGCTGATATCGTTGCCGGAGGGGTGGCACCAGTGGGCCTTTGTGTGGGTCAGTGTGGTCTTTGCAGGATACTTTATGCAGACTCTTTTTATGGCGCTGAAGATTGGACGTGCCATCCAGCGCGTTAACGAGGATACATATGCCGACATTGATGACTTCCCAGTACGGTTCGCCCAATACATTCAGTGGGTGCCTACCATTATTCTGGTAATGCTGGCTATTAACTTCTACGCCAATGACCCCTGGGTGAAGTTTGTCCGTGATATTGTCTTCATTGGAGCCAACGTGTGGTTCTGCATCTATACCCTTAACCCGTGGCGCAAGACCGTTATGTCTGAATATGCAATGGATGACGGTAATGCGGAAAACTCAGATACCACTACGCGTCGACTTACAGATGACCGACTGGATGAGTTGGCTGGCCGACTGGAGGTGCTACTTACCGAGGAACAGATATTTACCGAGCAGCATATTACTCGCGACCTTCTGATGCAGCGCTTGGGTACCAATGCCAATTATATTGCCGAGGTTATAAAGCGATGCGGGTATGCATCCTTCTACGATATGATCTGCCAGCATCGCGTGCGCTATGCTATTGCCCTGATACATCAGCAGCCGGATTGCCGTATGAGTGACATTGCCGATAGGTGCGGATTCTCTTCGCCTGCTTCTATGGCCAAGGCTTTCCAGTCACAAGGCAAGGCTGCCCCCTCTACCTTCCGCAAATCACTTTCCGTTTAGTGTAAAACTTTCCTATAAGTGTATTTTTCTTTCCTTCTGGTGTATTTACACCGAGGGGAAACCTGTTTATTGTGTTTCTGCGTAACTTCGTGACCACACACACTTATATTTATATATAAACGGAATGAATACACTGAGTATTATTGCCATTGTCGGCATTGCCGTCTGCGCTGCCTGTCTCGCCTTTTTCCTATGGCGGGCGGGGCAGGCTGTGCGCAGGGAAGAAAATGAAAATGAATAAATCAAACATTATAATAATAGGATGAAAGCAAAAGTATTTGTTGCAGTTTTTCTACCGACAGGTGCTGCACTGCTGGCTGGTTGTACTGATTCATCAGACAACCACGTGAACAACAATCAGCCGAAGCCCAATGGCGATGGCAAGTACAACATCATCTTCATTACCTGTGACCAGGAGGCTTATATGGAACAGTATCCTGCAGGCAGTGATTATGCTGCGCGTGAGCGACTGAAAGCGTTGGGCACCACGTTTGAGAAGCACTATGCGTGTGCCAACGTGTCTACCAGTAGTCGTTCCGTTATCTACACAGGGCGACATATTACAGAGACGTGTATGTTGGATAATACCAACTATGCCTTTGTTAATGATATGTCACGTGACCTGCCAACAGTGGGCGATATGCTGCGTCAGGCCGGATACTATACAGCTTTCAAAGGCAAGTGGCATATATCTGGTGATACCCAGTCATTGGAGGAATACGGCTTCAGTGATTGGACAGAAGGTGATATGTATGGCTCTGTTCAGGAAGGTTATCATGAGGATGGAACAATTTGCGACCATAGTATTGACTGGCTTAAGACTAAAGGAAAGGAATTGAATGACAAGGGGCAATCATTCTTCTTAGCTGTGAACTTCCTGAATCCGCATGATATTATGTACTATGGTGATCAGGAAGGTACCTATATTGCTGGCCAGGCTACACCTGCTCCTGATGATCCATTGTACCAAAAGACCTATGACGTATCCGTTCCTGCTTCTTGGAACGAATCCTTTGACAAGCCGGGCAGACCGGCTGCACACAAGGACTATAACCGCCAGTGGCAGGCTTGGGTAGGTCCGTCTCCTACAGACGTAGATGGCTGGAAGCGTTTCCGTGACTATTACTTCAATACCATTAAGGACGAGGATAATCATATGTTGCGCCTTCTCAACTATCTGAGTGATGCTGGCCTGCTACATAACTCTATTATTATCTATACCAGCGACCATGGTGAGATGCAGGGTGAGCATGGCCTGAAAGGTAAAGGCGGCAACATGTATGAGAACAATATCCATGTACCCCTTGTTGTCTATCATCCAGAGTTCCCAGGTGGCGGTCATGTTAATAACGTTACTTCACACCTTGATCTGGCTCCTACTTTCCTTGACATTGCTACAGCTGGTAATACATCACAGTTTGCCCAGATTACCAGTGCTCTGCACGGACACTCCCTGCTACCAGCGCTTAAAGACCATAATGTGGACGTACGCAATGGTGAAGGTGCACTTTTCTGTTTTGAGATGATCTCGATGATTGATGGAGACTTTGTGCTGAATCAAAGCTTGAGACCTGCCTATCGTGCTGATATGCGTAAACGTGGATTTGTGCGCGGCATCATTACCAAAGATTATAAGTTTGCCCGCTACTTCTCACCGCTCAACTTTAATACACCTGCCGATGATGATGCACTTTGGGCCAACAACGACGTGGAACTATTACAGTGTGGCACAGATGAAGTAACGAACTTAGCTTGGCCGAGGGGTAATGAGCATGCTCAGCTTGTTTCCACTATGAATCAGAAGCTAAATGACCTTATTCGGCAAGAGATAGGCATTGACGATGGTAGTGAAACTAATAAGGGTTACCTTGGCGGTTTGAATCCCTACAACAAGAATAATTATCCCAATCAGTAAATATCGATAATGCCCCATATTGACAACCATCGTCACTACGCTATTGAGGTAAAACCCATTGGCGCTGCTTGTAATTTGCGTTGTGAGTATTGTTACTATCTAGGGAAAGGGAGCGGCAATCCTGCCGCCCCCGCCCTTATGTCTGATGCAGTCCTAGAACGCTATATCCAGCAGGTTATTGCCATCCACGGTCAGTTAGCAGAAATTGAGTTTGCATGGCATGGCGGCGAGCCAACGATGTGTGGCATTCCTTTCTTTGATAAAGCTACACAACTACAACGGAAGTACGGTGCTGGTCGGCGTATCCTTAATACGCTGCAAACTAATGGCACTTTGCTCAACGACGAATGGTGCAGTTTCTTTCATGATAACCACTTCCGCATAGGCATCAGCATTGATGGTCCTGAATACCTCCATAATATATATAGGAAGGATGCGCATGGTGAGGGTACTTTTACCCGTACTATGCATGGACTTGAACTCTTGCAGAAACATGACGTTGAGTTTAATACGCTGACAACTGTAAATGCTGCTAATGCTACTCATGCTGCCGAGGTTTATGATTTCCTTCGTCAGTTCACTGATTTCATGCAGTTCTTGCCCGTTGTTGAGAGTCTGCCCACGACAAAGGTTAAAGGTAATGTGGCTATGCCCCCTGGCTTATACAGCGGACAGCCATCCTTCAACTATCATCAATCAACAGTCAATTCTCTGGCCCCCTTCAGTGTTTCTGCTGAAGCCTACGGAAGATTCCTTTGTAATATTTTAGACCAATGGATGGCGCAGGATATCGGGCGCAAGTTTGTACAGGTTATAGAGGCGGCTATTGGTAACCATACCCGTCGACCTGCAGGCCTTTGTGTTCATGAGGCTGTTTGTGGACATTGTGGTGTAATTGAGAAAAACGGCGATCTCTTTCGCTGTGATCGATATGTTTTTCCAGAGTATCGCATTGGCAATATTATGGATACATCGTTGCATGATATGATGCAGACTAATCGTCATTTTGGCGAATATAAGATTGATAGCCTTCCCTCTGCCTGCCTTCACTGCGACGTGGCTGACCTGTGCTTCGGAGGCTGTCCAAAGGATCGCCTCCTTGAACGCCTTACTTTCAATGGCGTAGAACGTCGTAATTACCTATGCCAGGGGTACAGAATGTTTTTTCAGTATTTCCGACAGAAATACCCTAAGATAGAAAGAAGTATAAAACTATAATGGGATTATTCCCAAATGGACAATAGTAAAGTGTCTTTTATCCATCTACCTTCCTATCTCCTTCCTATCTCCTTGCTACGTCTGTGATTTTTTATGTGGAAAAGAAAAACCCTCCTGTTAGGGAGGGGCTAGAGGAAGGGAAATCAGGGTTTACGTAGTATCCATTCCCTATAGGAGCCGATGCCGGCACTGGCCGAATCATAGGCTATGTATCCTATGGCTATGTTGGCAACGAAAGCGTTGGGCATTAGCCAGAACAGGAGTTTTGTTAGAAGAGGACGCTTCAGTATCTTGTTTGCCTTACGCTCCAGACGTTTCAAGTCAGGCAATATGGCACGTGTGTGGTCGGTGCATTTTTCCAGTTGCAGGCCACTGTTGGCGTAGTGTGCATTCAGTTCCTGCAGAGATTCAAATATTGCAGCAGCACCGCCCTTTGATGTCACTGTTATGGCCTTCTGTACAACGGGGTCGTAGGTTTCAATCTTGTCGGTCAGGGCATAGTCGAAGACGATTACCACGCCTCCGGGTTTCAGAACTCGGCAGACTTCGCGGTAGATCTTCTCCTTGTCGGTATTGTGAACAACGGTCTCGAAGGCATACAGGACATCTATGGAATTGTCCTGGAACTGCGCAAGACTGCTATAGTCCTGCTGGTAGGTACGGACGTTCTGGGGGATATCTTTCTTGTTCAGCGGAGCCAGATCTACGCCGATGAAACTTGCCTCTGGATGGCTGTGCGCCAGATAAAGCAGATTAGCTCCTTGTCCGTAGCCCAATTCCATCACCACATCGCCTGGCTTGATGTAGGCCGAGACGGTGTCGGGCTGATAGTAAATGTCTTCATCGGTAAAGCATCCGTTGGAGCTGATTCTGAAGTGCATAAAGCCGTCCTGCGAGTGATAGTGCTTGTAGGCCCATTCATTTATCTTGTAATAAGAACGTATCTGTTTCAGGGAGTTCTTCTCGCCTTGCGTAAATTTGTCCAGGTTGATGAGCCTCTCCATCTCCTGCATCTTGGCATGTAGCTGGTAGTTGCTGTAATTGGGATTCATGATGATATGTGACGTTTAATGATTATGATTACTAGTTATCGGATGAAGAGCATCTCGCGGTACTTGGGCAATGGCCACAATTCGTCATCAACAATAAGTTCCAGTTCGTCTATGTGGTAGCGGATGCTTTCTATGAGCGGTGCTACGGTATCATGATATGCAATGGCTTTCTCTCTTACACTCTCAATCTTGTTGGCAACACGACGGGCTTCTACCAGTGCTTCTACATTCTCTGTGATGAAACTGCTGTGCTCGCTGATGCGCTCGATAAGAGCCAAGTTGTTGGCACTGACCTTCAGAGCCGTCTGCTCAGGGAAGATTTCCTTTACCTTATGTACATTATCTATCAACTGGCTCTGGTATTTGGTAGCCACAGGTATGATGTGGTTCAGGCAGAGGTCACCAAAGATGCGGGCCTCAATCTGAATCTTCTTGGTGTACGTTTCTTGCTTGATTTCGGTACGGGCTTCCAATTCGGCCTTCGTGAGGACGTGCATATCGGCAAACATCTTCACGGTCTCGGGTCTCAGATAGTTGTCCAGCATCAGAGGAGCGCTATTTTCAACGTCCAAACCACGACGGGCAGCTTCCTGCTTCCATTCCTCACTATAGCCATTGCCATCGAAGCGGATAGGCTTGCAGGCTTTGATGTCTTCACGGACAGTCTTCAAAACGGCCTTCATGGGCTCGTTGCCTTCCTTTATGAGCTTGTCAACTCGCACCTGGAAATTGGTCAGTGCCTCTGCCATAGCGGTATTGAGCACAATCATAGAGGCAGCGCAGTTGGCCTGTGAACCTGCAGCACGGAACTCGAAACGGTTGCCGGTGAAGGCAAAGGGAGAGGTGCGGTTGCGATCGGTATTGTCAAGCAGTAGCTCGGGAATCTGAGGAATATCCAAAGTGAGTGAACGCTTACCCTTGAGGTTGATAATCTCCTCGTCGGTGGCGTTCTCCAGATGGTCGAGCAAATCAGAGAGCTGTTTGCCCAAGAAGCTTGAGATGATGGCTGGAGGTGCCTCGTTGGCTCCTAGACGGTGGGCATTAGTGGCTGATATAATGCTGGCCTTCAATAGTCCGTTGTGATGATATACCGCCATCAGACTCTCTACCAGGAAGGTAACGAAGCGCAGATTGTCCAATGGAGTTTTGCCAGGGCCATGGAGCAAGACACCAGTATCAGTAGATAGACTCCAGTTGTTGTGCTTTCCACTTCCGTTTACACCGCCAAAGGGCTTTTCGTGCAGCAGGCAGCGGAAACCATGCTTGCGGGCTACCTTGCGCATGAGCATCATCAACAGCATGTTATGATCTACGGCCAAGTTACACTCCTCGAAGATGGGTGCCAACTCGAACTGGTTGGGAGCCACCTCGTTGTGGCGTGTCTTGCAGGGAATACCCAGTTCCAGGGCCTTAATCTCCAGATCCTTCATGAAGGCAGCCACGCGACCGGGGATAGAACCGAAGTAGTGGTCGTCCATCTGCTGGTTTTTAGCACTGTCATGGCCCATCAGGGTGCGACCGGTCATCACCAGGTCGGGACGTGCCGCATACAGGTCCTCGTCAACCAGGAAGTATTCCTGCTCCCAGCCCAGGTTGGTGATAACCTTCTTGACGTCGGGATAGAAATAGCGTGCCACAGCGGTTGCAGCCTTATCAACGGCCATCAAGGATTTTTTCAGCGGAGCCTTATAATCCAATGCCTCACCTGTATAAGAGATGAAGACGGTGGGAATCATCAGTGTATCGCCTACCACAAAGACAGGGCTGGCAGGATCCCAGGCGCTATAGCCGCGTGCCTCGAAAGTAGAGCGGATGCCACCACTGGGGAATGAACTGGCATCAGGTTCCTGCTGAACCAGCTGCTTACCGGTAAATTCCTCTACGAGACCTCCCTTGCCGTCATGCTCAACAAAGCCGTCGTGCTTCTCTGCCGTGCCTTCGGTAAGGGGCTGGAACCAGTGGGTACAATGGGTGGCGCCCAGTTGCATGGCCCACTTCTTCATGCCCTCGGCCACGATGTTGGCAGTTGCCAAATCCAGTGTCTCTCCGTTGTCCATTACATCGCACATCTTCTTATAAACCTTGGCAGGAAGATACTGGTACATCTTCTCGCGGTTGAAGACATACTTGCCGAAGAACTCGCTTGGGCGTTCTGTGCGGTTAGGAACGGAAATGGGTTTCTTGTTGAAAGCTCCTCTTACTACTTGAAATCTGAGTGTACTTGACATTTATATTTACTATTTGACTATTTACTATATACGATTTTCGTTATAACTTTATCACGGGATTACGGTTCTTGGTCGAGAAACCGTTGGGTCAGGTCGCCGTAATTCTCGATACGACGGTCGCGCAGGAAGGGCCACCAGCGGCGGACATTCTCAGAGCGTTTCATATCCACCTCTACTACAGTAATGGCTTCTTCGTCTTTGGGGGCACGATATAAAATCTCACCCTGTGGACCAGCTACAAAGCTGCTTCCCCAGAACTGAATGCCATTGGTTTGACCGCTGGGGTCGGGCTCGTGTCCAACTCGGTTGACGGTTATCACGGGCAGTCCGTTGGCTACGGCATGACCACGTTGAACGGTTGTCCATGCCTCGCGCTGACGTTCCTGTTCCTCAGGCGTATCGCTGCTCTCATAGCCGATGGCAGTGGGGTAGATGAGTAGTTCGGCTCCCTGCAGGGCCATCAGACGGGCACCTTCGGGGTACCATTGGTCCCAGCAAACCTGTACGCCTAACACGCCTAAACTGGTGCGGATGGGGTGAAACCCAAGGTCGCCGGGGGTGAAGTAGAACTTCTCATAGTAGGCGGGGTCGTCAGGTATGTGCATCTTACGATACTTTCCGGCAATGGAGCCATCCTTCTCGAAGACAACGGCCGTATTGTGATACAGACCTGCAGCTCTGCGCTCAAAGAGGCTTGTCACCAGCACTATGCCGTATTGGCGGGCTAAATTGCCGTAGAACTCGGTGCTAGGACCTGGTATTGGTTCTGCCAAAGAGAAGTTGTCCACATTCTCTACCTGACAGAAGTAAAGGCTGTTGTGCAGTTCCTGCAAAACAACTAACTGTGCTCCTTGCTTGACTGCCTGGGCAATGCCTTGAGCCAGTTTCTGCTTGTTGCTTTCTACGTCAGCTGTACAGCTTTGTTGTATGATTCCTATTTTCATTTTTCTCTGATTATTTTGATTGCTCTGAGTACTCTGGTTACTCAGAATCTCCCAAATCCCTAATCTCTAATCCCTAATCTCTCAACTTTCAACTTTCAAGGCCCCCACGGGGAACTGCATGGCGCTGCAATGCAGGGAACCGTGCTGAAGGATGAGCGTCTGGCTGTTGATGTCTACAATCTCATGCTTGGGGAATGCCTTAGCTAGTTGATCGTGCGCCTGACGGTCCAACTCGTAATCACCATAGGTAGGCATCAGCACAGCCTTATTGATGATAAGGAAGTTGGCATAGGTGGCAGGCAGACGGTTGCCGTCCTCATCAAACTGCTTGGGTGCCATAGGAAGGGGTATGAGGTTGTAAGGCTCACCGCTGAGTGTCTGGAAGGTATGCAACTGCTCCTCCATAAGCTTTAGTTCAGTGTAATGCTCATCTTCCGTATCATTACATTGAACGTAGGCAATGGTGTTTTCGGGGCAGAAGCGTGCCAGTGTGTCTATGTGGCTGTCTGTGTCATCGCCTGCCAGATAGCCGTGGTCTAGCCAAAGGATGCGTTCGGCATGAAGGAAGGAGAGTAGACGTTTCTCTATATCAGCCTGTGTAAGGGGTTGGTTCCTGTGAGGCGCCAAAAGGCATTGACTGGTGGTCATGATAGTTCCCCGGCCATCACTCTCTATGCTTCCGCCCTCCAGGACGAAATCAAGATGCTCCTCGTATTCGCCCTTGAAGATACCTTGTTGCAAAAGGTTACGGTTTATCTGGTTGTCCAGTTCTGCAGGGAACTTCTCGCCCCATCCGTTAAACTTGAAGTCCAACAGGCGTGTGCCTGTTTCGGTAAGGAGTGTTATGAAGCCGTGGTCACGAGCCCATGTGTCGTTGGTAGGCATGGCACAGTATGTTATCTGCTCACAGACGTCTAGGGGAAGTTGCTCTGTGAGTAGTGTCTTAATCTGATCGGGCTCTGGGGTGACTATGATAAGCTTCTCACGAGAGGCAATCTGCATGGCCATCTGAATATAGCATCGTGTCACTTCCTTCAGAACGGGAGCCCAATCTGTACCGGCATGGGGCCATGTAAGCTGAACGGCGCATTGTGGATACCATTCGGCTGGTAGTTGGGTTGACCGAATCTCTGTAAGTTCAGGACCGTTTTCTTCATCGTATCTGAGCTGCAGAAGCAGGTCGGTGATCGTTGTGGTGGGTCGTTGGAAGTGTATAGCCATCTTTCTCTTACCTATTATATATATAAAGTGGGTGCAAAGATAGCGCAAACCGAGAGAAAAAGCAAATTTAATTTGAGTTTTTCCGAGGTGAAGCCTATCTTCGAGACTGCGCAGCAGATTCAAAATTACTAATAAGGAGCGGAATACAAAAGAAAAACAAAATATATTTGGTATTTATCTTCTTTTAGCGTACCTTTGCGCCCAAGAAACGTACTTACTATGAGCGTGACAGTTCGGGAAGTGATGAACGCCCTTGAAAATTTCGCGCCTCTGCCCTTGCAGGAAAGTTATGATAATGCTGGCTTGCAGGTTGGACTGACAGAGGCGGAAGTCTCAGGGGTTTTATTGTGTCTTGACGTGACTGAGGAAGTCATTTCTGAGGCCATAGATTTGGGGTGCAATCTGATTGTGTCCCATCATCCTTTGTTGTTCCGAGGATTGAAAATGCTTTCTGATACAGATATGGTACAGCGTTGTGTAAGGATGGCCGTACAGAACGATATTAACATCTATTCTGCACATACCAATCTGGATAGCGCTATTGACGGTGTGAACTATGCTATAGCAGAACGTTTGGGTCTGGTTGACGTGGAATTGATGCAGCAGAGAAGAGTTCCTGTGCAGACCGAAGCCAAAGAGCGCATGGTGCTGGGTGGTAATGGTGTGATAGGCTATCTGACAGAGGGCGAGGACTCGCTGGTGTTCCTGCAAAGAGTGAAGCAAGCTTTTGGTGTGGAATGTCTGTTGCATAATGAGTTGCTGCAGCGTCCCATACAGTGTGTGGCTATCTGTGGTGGAGCGGGCGATTTCCTGTTGGATGAGGCTATCAAACAGAAGGCCGATGCCTTTCTGACTGGTGAAATGCATTACCATCAATACTTTGGGCATGCCCAACAGATACAGATTGGTGTGTTGGGTCATTACCAGAGCGAGCAGTATACAACGGATATATTCCGTAATGTGATAGAGGACAGGTTCCCCAATTTGGCACTCTTCAAGACAACTGTTTGTACGAATCCGATAAAATATTTGTAGCCCCCTCATCAACTCCCCCGAGGGGGAGGGCATAAAATAGTAAATTGTAAATAGTCAAATCGTAAATAATAATTATGGCAAGAGAAAAAGCAAAGGATCCCGCTGATTTGAGCGTGGAGGAAAAACTGAAGAACTTGTATGAGCTGCAGAAACTGCTGACAGAGATTGATAAGATCAAGACTCTTCGTGGTGAGTTGCCTCTTGAGGTTCAGGACTTGGAAGATGAAATAGAAGGTCTGGCTACTCGTGTAGAGAAGATTACAGCTGAGGTGGCTGAACTGAAGCGCGAAATCAATCAGCGTAATGGCGATATTGAGGTTAATAACAGCAATATTGAGCGTTATAAGACTCAGATGGACAGCGTGAGAAACAATCGCGAGTATGATACTCTTAGCAAGCAGATTGAATACGCTGAGTTGGATAATGTCCTGAACGAGAAGAAGATTGCTGAGGCAAAGTCATTGGTAGAGAGCAAGACTGCCGAGATTACCCGTTGCAACTTGCTGGCTAACGACAGACGTGCTGACCTGGATGTTAAGCGTGGTGAGCTGGAAGAGATTATTGCTGAGACAAAGGCTGACGAGGATAAACTGCGTGAGAAGGCTAAGAACCTGGAGTTGACCATCGAGCCCCGTTTGCTGGGCGCTTTCAAGCGTATCCGCAGAAATAGCCGTAACGGTCTGGGCGTTGTATATGTACAGCGTGATGCTTGTGGCGGTTGCTTCAATAAGATTCCACCTCAGCGTCAGTTGGATATCCGTATGCGCAAGAAGATTATTGTTTGCGAGTACTGTGGTCGTATTATGGTTGACCCCGAACTGGCCGGTGTAGAGCTGGTAGGAAAAGAGGAGAAACCAAAGCGCAGAAGAGCTACTCGCAAGAAGGCTGACGAGAAGGCAGAAGATTAAAGAAACAATCTATCTATAAAAAGCAAATACGCTCATCCTGGATAAGGGTGGGCGTATTTCATTTATGGACAAAGCTCTTGCCACGAGGGGATGTCCGGCAGGAATTCGTATGTCTCATTCTCGTAGTTTATTTTACAACAATAATGTTGCATTCCGTTGCTGACAACGAGCCATCTGACGTGCATTTTAATGTTATATCGGCTTATCTGGTTGAAAACCTTCTGACTAATGGGAATGTGCGGTGCCTTGTACTCTACAATCATAATCGGAAGAGCTTGTGAATCATAGACGACGGTGTCGCAACGCTTCTGTGTATTGTTCAGGTTGAGGGCAACCTCGTTGGCAATACATGAGGCGTTGTATCCTTTCTGGTTGATAAGAAAATGAATAAAGTGCTGACGAACCCATTCTTCTGGCGTAAGGGTAATCATTTTTTTGCGTAAAATATCAAAAACAGTCAGTCTGTTTCCCTTTCTTTGTAACTTTAGGTCCGTTTTTGGTAAATTCAGCACTTCCATTTGAAGAATAATAAGAATAATTTGTATCTTTGCCTACAAAATTATATAAAATATGAAAACCAAGCAAGAGATTGTAGAAAATTGGTTGCCCAGATACACGCATAAGCAACTGGAAGAGTTCGGTGAATATGTCTTGCTAACCAATTTCAATAATTATGTGGATATCTTCTGCGAGAAGTTCGGTATAGAAGCACCTGACTACACTCCTAACATGCGTTCGGCAACAGCGGATGGCATCAGTATCATCAACTTTGGTATGGGAAGTCCCAATGCAGCTATTATTATGGACCTGCTGAGTGCCATAAAGCCCAAGGCTTGTCTGTTCCTGGGTAAGTGTGGTGGTATCTCCAGCAAGACGCAGCGTGGTGATCTTATTTTACCTATTGCCGGCATCAGAGGCGAAGGTACCAGTAACGACTACTTTCCGCCAGAAGTACCTGCCTTACCGGCGTTTATGCTACAGCGTGCTATTTCCAGTACCATCCGAGACAGAGGCTTCGACTATTGGACAGGGACGGTCTTTACTACCAATCGGCGTGTATGGGAGCATGATGACAAGTTCAAGGAGTATCTACGCACCACACGTGCTATGGCTGTGGATATGGAGACGGCAACGCTCTTTACCTGTGGATTTGCCAACCATATTCCTACTGGTGCTCTCTTGCTGGTAAGTGACAATCCTATGATTCCTGAGGGTGTTAAGACCGATGAGAGTGATAGGATTGTTACAAGCAGATACGTCGAAGATCATGTTGGTATAGGTATTCAGGCGTTGGAGATGATCAAGGAGGAGAAGAAGACCGTACGTCACTTGAAATTCGATTATTAATGGCAGCTCAATCAAAAGGAGGAATCTCGCACGAGGATATTATACGCTCTGTGCGTGCAGGAGAGGTGAAGCCCGTCTATCTGTTGATGGGCGCAGAAGATTATTATATAGATAAATTGAGCGATTTCCTGACGGATACGTTGTTGAAGCCAGAGGAACGCGATTTTAACCTGGATGTTGTCTATGGCTTGGAAGTAACGGCCGATAAGGTTGTGGAACTGGCCAGGGCTTATCCCATGATGGCTGACCGTCGTGTAGTCCTGGTACGCGAGGCGCAGGCCATGCGCTCGTTAGACGCTTTGGAGGCCTATATGCAGCATTACACGCCCACCACGGTGCTCATTATCTGCTATAAGCATGGAGTGCTGGATAAGCGCAAGGCTGTAACCAAGCAGATAGATCAGATAGGCGTGATTTATGAGAGCAAGAGGCTGTATGATAACCAACTACCCCAGTTTATCACGCAGTATTTTAGCCGTAAGAAGGTGAAGATAGAGACTCAGGCCGTGCAGATGCTGGCAGGGCATGTGGGCGCAGATCTGTGCCGTCTTTCTGCTGAAATGGACAAGCTTTTGCTCTCGCTTGCAGAGTCTGAGAATTGCGTAACGGCAACCAGGGTAGAGGAGCTTACGGGAATGAGCAAGGAATTCAATGATTTTGAATTACGTTCTGCTTTAGCCGTAAAAGATGTTTTCAAGAGTATGCAGATAGTAAAGTACTATCAGGGACAACAACAAAAATTTGCTTTGCCGCAGACACTTTCCAATTTATTTACATTTTTTTCTGCTGTTTTAATGTCATATTATGCACCCGATAAAAGTGACAGGGGTGTTGCAGCCTGGTTAGGTATGCCGGAATGGCAAGCCAGAAAAGACATTATTCCTGCTTACCGAAATTACAGAGGAGTGAAGGTTTTGCAGATTCTTTCTGAAATACGCAAAACTGACGCCAAAGGTAAAGGGGTAGGGGGATGTAAAACCCCCAAAGAGGAGCTTTTACAAGAGCTCATATACTTTATTTTACACTGATTTTTGTCTAGATTGTGAGCTTAGGCTTACACGAAAAATAAGGTCCTCTCTTCTGAAAAATAGCAAGTTAGGGCCTTTTTCTATGCGCTGAGAATCGCGTAAAATTGCGCGATTTCAGTGCTGTACGTGTATTCTTTAAGCATTCCAAAAATGGCAAAAATCGGCCATTTTCTCGATTTTTTAGTTTAAATTTGTGATTTGCGTTTGTAAATCCAATTTACAATGATAGCATGTGTGTATGTTTCAGGAAACCGAATTGACGTTCCGAATTTAAATACACAAATGTAAATTCGCAATTTACGCATTGCGTTTACAATTTCAAATTATGCAATTTTATTTATAAAACTGAATAATATGCATTATTCATTTTATCTTATAATGTATTATAATTCAGCATTTTAATATAAATATCCTTGTATTTTGCTTTAGTGAAATGTAAATACTTTTGAATAGCAGCTCTTTTTGAGGCTTTTTGCCCGTTTTTGGTTACTTTTAAGTGCTATAATAAACAGATAGCCAGACTTATAGATTTTCTTATCTATGCAATTTACTTTAATATCGAAAATTCGCGTTTCTGCATGAATTTGGCCGGATTTACATTTTTATTCCATTCTCGATTTGCAAACGTGAATGTTTGGAAATATAAATATCCGCATAATATTAAATTTCAAATTTTAAATCTGAAAGTTTGGAAGTTTAAATCCATTTTTCTATCTTTGCACTAAGTTTAGAGATTAAAATCGGGGGTCTCACCTCTACTAATTAGATATAAAAAGGATGAAAGACAGGATTTATCAGTTGATGAAATATCAGGGAATGTCGCAAAAAGAGTTTGCTGCCACACTGTGTGTTGCGGAAGGCACCCTTTCCGGTATCTTCACAGGGAGAACGCGTCCCACTAACAATATCGTCAACGCCATACATGAATGCTTCCCACATATTAGTATTAACTGGCTGATGTTTGGCGAGGGAGATATGCTTCTGGATGGGGCTTCTTCTCAGGGCACGGAAGCTGCTCCTGAACAGTCGGATCTGTTTGCAGGTACTATTCCCCCTTCTTCGGAGTCAAATCCTACCCCCTCTTCTGCACCGCAAATTCAGGAGGTGGTAAAATATATTGACAAACCTCAACGAAAGATAACAGAGATTCGTGTCTTTTATGATGATGGAACGTTTGAAACGTTTTCGTCTTAAATGAAAAAACTCCTGAAACCCTTCCCTGTGTTTCAGGTTTTTTTTTATCTCTTCTGGTGCAATGTCTCGGTAGCTCTTTCAATCGGATATACAAATAAAAGTGTCTTTTATTTTATTTATATTCCACTTATTCGTACCTTTGCATAAAATTTATAAGGTATTTAATGAAGAAGTATATATTAGACCTCACCCTGACCGCCGTAGAGCGTCTTCATGAACGCTATGTGCTGTTAAAGGCTACAGATACAACTCAGCCTTTACCAGAGATGATACCCGGTCAGTTTGCCCAATTAGAGATTAAAGGCAGCAAGCAGACATTCTTGCGTCGCCCTATTAGCATACATAATTTAGACAGAAAGCAGAATCAGGTTTGGTTCCTGGTTCAGACGGTAGGAGACGGTACCCGTCAGCTTGCAAAGATGCAGGTTGGGGATACACTGAATGTGATTCTTCCTTTAGGTAATGGTTTTACTATGCCTACTGATGCCTCAGCCCGTGTTTTGCTGGTTGGTGGCGGCGTAGGCGTTGCTCCCCTGTTGTATATGGGTGCTGTGATGAAGGAGAAAGGCTTGGAGCCTACTTTCCTGTTGGGTGCTCGTAGTGCCGGTGATCTGTTGCAGTTGAATAAGTTCAAGGCCCTGGGTCGTGTCTTTGTTACTACAGAGGACGGTTCCGAGGGTGAGAAGGGTTTCGTGACTCAGCACAGCCTCCTGCAGCAGGAGAAGTTCACTCAGATCAGTGTATGTGGTCCTAAGCCCATGATGGTGGCTGTGGCCCGTTATGCAAAGAGCGTGGATACCCCCTGTGAGGTGAGTCTTGAGAATATGATGGCTTGCGGACTGGGTGCCTGTCTGTGCTGTGTAGAAGACACTGAGATGGGCAATGTATGTGTTTGCAAGGAAGGTCCGGTATTTGACATAAAGAAACTGAAATGGCAGATTTAAGAACTAACATAGCAGGCCTTCAGCTCTGCAACCCCGTAATGACCGCCAGCGGAACCTTCGGCTACGGTCTGGAGTTTCAGGATTTTGTGAACCTGGAAGAGATTGGCGGTATTATAGTAAAAGGTACTACCTTGCAGCCCCGTCAGGGTAATCCCTACCCCCGTATGGCGGAGACTGCTCAGGGAATGCTCAACTGTGTGGGCCTTCAGAACAAGGGCGTAGATTACTTCTGCGAGCATATCTATCCCCAGATAAAGGACATCCGCACCAATATGATTGTGAATGTCTCTGGCAACAGTCCTGAGGATTATGCCGAGTGTGCCGCTCGTATCAATGAGTTGGAGAACATCCCTGCCATAGAGTTGAATATCTCATGTCCCAACGTCAAGCACGGCGGTATGGCCTTCGGAACAACTACAGAGGGCGCAGCCAGTGTGGTAAAGGCTGTCAGGGTGGCATATAAGAAGACGCTGATAGTGAAGCTCTCTCCCAACGTAACCAGCATTACGGATATTGCTTTGGCTGTTCAGGATGCCGGTGCTGATGCCGTCAGCCTTATCAACACCCTAATGGGAATGGCTATAGATGTAGAGAAGCGCAAGCGTGTTCTAAGCATTGGCACGGGAGGTCTCAGCGGTCCATGTGTCAAGCCTGTGGCACTGAGAATGGTATATCAGGTGGCTCATGCCGTTCAGATTCCTGTCATCGGCTTGGGAGGTATCAGCAGCGCAACGGATGCAGTAGAATTCCTACTTGCCGGTGCTTCAGCTATAGAGATAGGTACAGCCAACTTCCTTGATCCTGCCATCACAGTTAAGGTTGCACAGGGTATTAACGCCTATCTGGACCGTCATGGCTTCAAGAGCGTAAAAGATATAATAGGTATATGCGAATAGACATCATAACAGTATTGCCCGAGCTGCTGCAGAACTTTACTCAGGAGAGTATTTTGGGCAGAGCGCAGAAGAAAGGGCTGGTCGAGATTCACGTCCATAACCTGCGTGATTACACGCTGGACAAGTGGCGTCGTGTCGATGACTACCCCTTTGGTGGCTTTGCCGGTATGGTTATGCAGTGCGAGCCTATAGACCGCTGTATCAGCAAGCTCAAGAGCGAGCGTCATTATGACGAGATAATCTTCACCACACCAGATGGTGAACAGTTCTCGCAGCCTATGGCCAATAGTCTCTCGCTCTGTGAGAACATTATTATATTATGCGGCCATTATAAGGGTATCGATTACCGCATCCGCGAGCATCTTATCACCAAGGAAGTGTCCATTGGCGACTATGTGCTGACAGGTGGTGAGCTGGCTGCTGCTGTGATGACGGATGCCATAGTGCGCATTATCCCCGGAGTTATTGGAGATGAGCAGAGCGCCCTCTCTGACAGCTTCCAGGATAATCTGCTGGCAGCGCCCGTTTATACACGTCCTGCTGAGTACAAAGACTGGGGTCGTGTGCCTGATGTGCTCCTTTCCGGCCACGAGGCCAAGATAAAGGAATGGGAGTTGCAGCAGAGCCTTGAGAGAACAAAAAGATTACGTCCAGACCTTTTGAATAAAAAGTAAGAGTTATGGAACACCAGAAAAAGAAAATGAACCTGTACGTCATAGCGGGTTGTAACGGAGCCGGAAAGACAACGGCCTCTTTTACCGTGCTGCCTGAGATGCTGAAGTGCAGGGAGTTTGTGAATGCCGATGAGATAGCTGCCGGCATCTCTCCCTTCAACCCCGAAGGTGTGGCCATTCAGGCAGGCCGTCTGATGATAGACCGTATCATCCAGTTGCTCAAGGACGGAGAGACCTTTGCCTTCGAGACAACCCTTGCTACCCGTTCGTATGTTAAGCTGATTCAGCAGGCCAAGAAGCGTGGCTACTTCGTAACGCTGCTCTTCTTCTCTCTGAGCAGTGCCGAGCAGGCTCAGCGTCGTGTGGCTCAGCGTGTCAGCATGGGAGGCCATAATATCCCTACCGATGTCATTATACGCAGGTACGAGGCTGGTTTGCAGAACCTCTTCCAGCTCTATATGCCCGTGTGCGACTATTGGACGCTCTACGACAATAGCAATTGTCCTGCTGTGCGTATAGCCAGCGGATTCGGGACAGAGAAGATAGAGGTCTTCGAGAAGGAACGTTATCTTGAATTGAGAAAGAAATACTATAAGCCGGAGGAGGGCAAGAAGAAATGACGGATTATGAAGTTCGCGAGATGCAGCGTCTGATAGACGCCGGCATCCAGTTGGCTCATAAGCGTTTGCTCGCCCGTGCCCGCTTTGACCAACAGGTTCTTGTTTTTGCACAAGACGGAAAGGTTATCGAGAAGATTCCTGAAGGGGCGGCTGTCCTGACTTCTCGTGAGGGAGATCCGCTCATCCGTCATCGTGTATTCAAAGACTAAAGATTAGTGCATGATAGGCAGTGATTTGCTTGATAAAGTCATGCAATCGCTCAGAAGCGCCCTTCCAGGTACTTGGAAGAGTGCTTCTTGGTTGCTGAAACTTATGATACCCATTTCCCTTGCTGTAGCCCTGCTGCAGCATTGGGGTATACTGGCTTGGATAGCGGGGTATCTGAATCCCCTGTTCTCTATGATGGGACTGCCGGGCGAATCGGCTGTCCTCTTTATCAGTGGAGCCGCTGCCGGCACTTACGCAGGTGTAGCAGCTATGATGTCTGTACATCTGACGCTGAGGCAGGCCACCATAGTTGGTATTATGATTCTTATTTGTCATGCCCTGCCCATGGAGTGCACGGTAAACCACAAGACCGGTTCCAACTTCTGGAAGATGGGGCTGATACGTATCTTCATGGCCTTTGTTGCTGCCATGTGCCTGAATCAGGTGCTGCCAGAAATGACTGTACCTTATTTATATATAGGGGCCGCGGCGGAGAGCTCTCTGGCAGAGGTCCTTCTGACGTGGGCTGTTTCGCAGATAAAGATTTCCATTATGGTGTTCCTCATCATCTATTCGCTGATGGTGCTGCAGTGCCTGATAGAGGCTTATTCCCTGTTAGAACCGCTCTCGCGATTCCTGGCTCCGCTGATGCGCCTCTTCGGTCTTCCCCGTAATGCAGCCTATATGTGGCTGGTGGGCAATGTGCTGGGCTTGAGCTACGGCTCTGCTGTTATGCTGGATATGGAGGAGAAAGGTCATATCACCCGCGCGGATGCCAATGACGTCAACTACCACCTTATCATGAATCATTCCATGCTCGAGGATACCATTGTCCTGGCCATGACGGGCGTTTCTGTCCTATGGATTTTGGGTACTCGCATGTTCTTTGCCCTCGTGGTGGTGTGGGGAAGAAAACTTGTAAAGTTTAATGGTTATAGGTTATGGGTTATAGGTTATAGATGGTTTAATTCAAAAAACGGTTAGTGATTAGGAGGGTGCAGTTAGCGAAAATAAATAAATTTCTCAATAACCAATAACCTATAACCAATAACCTTTCAATAAATAAAAATGTGTAAAGGAGAAAAAGGAAATACTTGGACGCACCTGATAGGTGCAGTTTTTGCGCTTACTTCCATGTGGGTTATCTGGCCTGCTGTCAATGCAGGATGGCAGATGGCTATGGGCGTTATCTTTTTTATTGTAGGAATGTTCCTGATGTTCCTCAGTAGTACCATCTATCACTGGCTCAGACCCGGTAAGGTAAAGCAGGTTATGCGCAAGCTGGATCATATCAGTATCTATGTCATGATAGCCTGCAGCTATGCTCCCATCTGCCTGGGTGTGGTAGGTGGCTGGTTGGGTTGGACCGTTTTTGGCTTCCTTTGGGCAGTGGTGCTGGGAGGTACCTTCTATAAGATATACGCCATTGGTAAGTACCCCAAGTTGTCCTTGGCTCTTTATTTGCTGATGGGGTGGAGTGTGTTGCTCATCCTTAAGCCCGTAATGGAGCGCCTAGAGCCTGTTTCTATGGCATTGTTGGTAGCCGAGGGTATCTTCTACACCTCGGGTACCTATTTCTTTGCCAACGATAGCAAGAACAATTTCCATGCCATCTGGCATGTCTTTGTTCTCTTGGGTGCTATGGCCCATTTCCTGGCCGTCCTTACTATTGTAGTCTGAACAATCCTCCTAAAAACGTGGCGTCAATCTGGGCTCCACGTACGGCTTTGCCCGTTGCAATCTCCGTACGGTAGATCCACAGGCCGTCGGCTGTAGAGATGGGGGCATAGACATAGCCACCTTCGCACAGAGCCACAAACCTACGGCCGCCCATTCCGCTGTGCAGGGGGATCTCCTCTATCATCTTGCTTGTCTTTGTGTTCAGGTCTATAATCACGCTTCTGTCTTCCGCATCGCTCCATGCACCGGCATTCTGGTTGGTGGAAACCTCAGCATATACCTTGCTATTGCCAAGGTAGAGCCAGTGTGCCACCTTATATCCTGTAAGTGCTTCGTAGTCGAAGAAGTAATCCTCATCGAACTGCATCTCGCCAGCCTTAATGCGAAGAAAGCCGCTGTGTCCTGCAGTCTCCGAGAAACCGTTTGTCAGAGAGGTGTTTGACATACAGTACAGGTCGCCGTTCTCGTCTTTCTGGAATCCGTTAAAGGCATTCCAGCTGCCAATGTTACCTGTTCTGGTGTCTGTGATAAGACCCTTGAACTGGAACTCAGGATAGCTGAATACTGCTACGTAGGCAGTCTTAACCTCTGGGGTGGCAAACGTATTCTGGTTCATAGGCACATAGCTTACGTAGATGTTGCCGCCGGCATATTCCATACCTGTTATGCTGGGCCAGTCAATATCGTCCAGCGGAGCTACGGGCGTTGTCTCCACCCTTCTCTCTATAGCCATTGTGCGGATGTTAACGGTATAGAAGGTCAGGTTCTGTCCATTTGCGGGTGTAGAGGGCAGTTCCAGGGCAGCCATTGTGTTGGCATCCACCTGGCAGAAACCGGTAGGTGTGCTGTTGAACACAAAGTCCCCCGTTTCCTGCAGGTATCCGTTGGCATCCCTGCGTATGCCCGTAGCATTTGTCACGCCCATTCCCCCTATCGAGAATACTGTACCTTCGGCTTGCTGATAGTCGCGATAGCCGTTCTGCTCCAGTCCTTTGGCGTATGCGTTTATGGTCTCACCGCTCATCAGATCATCGGCTGTTACCACATAATAGGTGGTGGTGCCTGCTGATGTGATGCCCAGTGATAGTACATAAGGTTGGAAGGGCACCTCCATGCTGCCCATATCCTTGTCACAAGAAGTCAGAAGTGCCATGCTCAGGCACATTGTCAGTATAGGATTGATGATATTTTTCATTGTTTCATTTATTTAAGTTTCGGAATCTAGGCTTCCTTTTAGGGGCAAGGGGCAAGTGGTTAGGGGCAAGAGGATAGTTCTGCATATATTTTTCCTTCTCTTCCATCAGCCCTCTGTTTGTTTTTTTTCTTTATCCTTTATCTTTTTTTTCTAATCTCTTGCCCCCCGCTCCTTGCTCCATGCCCCATGAAACAGAGGAAGTGGAACTTCCGAAAGTTGAATCAATTACATTTTAGGAAGATAAACACGGAAGGTTACGTTAAAGTTTCTGCCCGGTTTCTGCAGGCGGTAGTTGTCGTAGAGCAACTCGTTGGTGATGTTGTTACACTCGGCAAAGATGCTGTACTTGCCGTCTGCCATTGTGTAACTCACAGAGATGTTGTGTGCCGTCTGTGTGGGAATCATCTTCTTGCTGCTAGGGCGGCCAAGGCCGGGGAAGCCCAGGTAGTACTCGTAGGTGTAGTTCATTGAATACTCCACGCTCAGGGTGTTGCCCTTGTGGAAGGCATTGTGCCAGTCGTAGCCTGCATTGGCATTCAGGAAGAAGTAGGGGATGTTGGGCATGCGCTGACCGTAGGATACGTTGGCCGTTGGCTCTGTCCCCACATAGCTGTTCTGGTTGGTGATGAACTCCTCCTTGTCGCGAATGTCCTGATAGGTAATGCTTCCGCCCACATGGATAGTTTTCTTGTAGTCGTAGCGCAGCGAGCCCTCCACACCATGAGTAACAGCCTTTCCGATGTTCTCGTATGATGTTGTCGGGTCACTTGTCAGGCTTACGCCTTTCAGGATGAAATCCCTTGTGTTGCGGTAGATGTAGTTCACCTCAGCTGCAATGTTGTGCTTGCCTACCTGTCTGTTCATCATCAGTCCTATGTTCAGGTTTCTGGACATCTCAGGGCGCAGGTCGGTGTTGCTCTTCTGAATAAAGCCGTCGCCGAACATCTCCACGGGTTCCGGCATGCGGTATGCCTGCTCATAGCTAACCTTACCCTGCAACCAGGGCAGGAAGAAATATGTGCCAGCTGCACCATAGCCCCAGTTTGTCTGCGAAGCCTTGATGGTTTCCCATCGCTCTGTGGCCAGGAACTGATCCAGCAGTTTGTTGCTTGATGTATTCAGGTTATACAGCTTGCCGAATACATTCACGTTCCAGCGGTCGTACCTCAACTGGTAGGAGAGGCCCGTAATGTTCTTCGTCAGGTACTGCGGAACATTGTTCATGGGGTTGTCCCTATGCTCACGGTCGTCGCTGACGCGCTTGTTCGAGCTTACCAGATGACTCAACAGGAACCGCTGGTGTTCGCCCAACAGGTAGCTTAGTGATACATCCCCCTGCCACTGGTGCATCCATATCTCCGCATCCGTCAGGTAGCCTTCGCCTCTGCTGCCTGCAGGCACGCATTCCCCCAGCCAGTTGTACCTCAGCGCAGCCGTATCCACGTTGTGCGTATTCACATAGGCATAGTTCAGGTAAGCCTCCAGATCCAGGCCTGCTGTCAGCAAGTCTCTCTTCTTGTATTTCAGTCCCGGCACAAGGGTCAGGCTGTTTGTCTTGGGCTTTCCGTACACGGCATCCATCGTAGCACCCGTCTGGTTCTCGTGACTGTCGCCGCTGGCAATAAAGGTCAGCAATGCATAGTCAGCCCATGACTTACCTACCAAGCCTGTTTCCATTCTGACGCCACCGCCCAGGTATCCGTCGTTGAAGCGCTTTACCCATTCCTCTCCTCTCTGCAATCCCGTAGAAAGGTCAACAATAGGGGCATATACCTTATAGTTATTATCCGAGTAGTTTAGGAATGCATTGGCCTTCAGGGTGAATCCCGTTTTCTGGTCTGTGTAGGCACCGTTCACACTGGCTCTGTGCGTATTGAAGGAACCGTAGCTGTAGGCAGCATCCACATAGTTGGCTTTTCTGCGTGTAACAATGTTGACGGCTCCGCCCAGCGCATCTGCCGACAGGGTTACGGGCAGCGAGCCCTTGTATACCTCAACGTAATCCGCCATGTTTGCCGTCAGCGTAGCAAGGTTAAAGCTGCTCCCGAAGTTGTCCATCGGCACCCCGTCTATAAAGAACTTCACCTGATTGCCGCTGAAGCCGTTCAGCGCGAAGTTGAAGGAGCTTCCTAGACCGCCAGTCTCACGTATCTTCACGCTGGATACGTTCTCCAGTATCTTATTCAGGGATTTCGACTTAGCGTACTCGCCTTTCATATCCACTACACTCACGGCAAAGGCTTGCTCACTTTGTAGTCTCGCTTTCGATTTTGCCGTTACTGTTACATTATCCAGCGTTGTTGTCCTGAGTGAATCTTGCTCTGCCAGTACGGCTCCTGCTGCTGTTGTCAGCAGTGTCATGGTTAATAATCTTTTTACCTGTATCACAATTATTTATGGTTTTTAATTTTCGGCTGCAAAGGTACGGCTATTTCATTGTACTGGAAATACCCTAATCTGATGATTTACTATCGGCGGAAATCGCGGGTTGTAATGGTAAGTGGGTAGTGGGTGTGTCTTTTATAGCAAGGGAGTAGCAAGGGGGTAGCAAGGGGGAAGCAAGGGGTATGATAGCCAGCCCGGAGTAGATGAAAATAGCCTCCGGAGTCTGCACGTGTTACCCCCAGGAGTCTACACGTGTAGGCTCGGGGAGTGTGCAAATGTAACCTCTGAAGTCCTATTATAAAACCCGCATTTATCCCTTTTTTTGAACCTTGAGGAAACCTTGAGGAAACCTTGAGGTAACCTTGAGGTACACATGAGGTACTCCTTAGGTGCTCCTTTGTCTCTTTTTAGGTGTTCCTTTCCCCTTTTGTAGCATAGGCGTAGCATAGACGGAGCGAGGGTCGAGGTTAGAGGTGCAAAAGCCTCTAGCAGAGCATGAAGAGACTAACACCTTTTCCACGAATCTTTTTGCTGTTTCAGAATCTCTTTGTATTTTTGAAGCTATTGCTTCGAAATTACTTACGCTCGACAATAAAAATAAAACCCATTTTATTTTGTATTGTTCTCGCTAAATCGTAATTTTGCAAATAGATATCGCCACGATGTCTTTTAAGACGCATGCCACGGCGTGTTCCCTGAGCGCAGGGAGGCGGTATTATCTTATCGGAAATTAATAACAAGCGTTTGCTGTTATTCGGAATTG
>CAMKTJ010000017.1 GCA_946415645.1 uncultured Prevotellaceae bacterium | reverse complement strand
AGTTCATTGGCGATAAGGGATGGCTGAAGGTGGCTCGCGGATACATAGAGTGTTCTGACAGCAAACAGCTGAAGAAACAGCAGGAGACAATAGCAGCAGGACAATATGAGGTGAGTGCCCCGCACATGCAGAACTTCATAGATGCCATACGCGAGCACAAAGATCCCATCGCACCAGTTGAGTACGGTTGCAGCACCAATACGCTATGCTGTATCTTCAACATAGCTCGTGAGCTGAAGCGACCTGTACACTGGAATCCTGCTACGCTAAGCTTCGGAGACGACAAGGAGGCATTTGCTCACCGCCTGTACTATTACGATTACAGACGTCCGTACACGCTTCCTTATCTGGAACGTCGCGGATAATTCAGATTACATTATTATATAATGAACAAAACAGTTAGTGAGATTCAGAAACGGATGGTGGAACGGGGGCTGACGCTCTCTACAGCAGAAAGCTGCACCAGCGGTGGCATTGCCAGCGAGATTACCAAGGTAGCAGGCTCTTCTGACTACTTCCAAGGCGGACTGGTAGCTTACCAGGACCGCCTGAAGGAGCAGTTCCTGGGCGTGAGCGCAGAAGACATAGCACAGTATGATGTGGTAAGTGAGCCTGTAGTACGCCAGATGGTGCGTGGAGCTTGTCAAATGTTCGGCACCGACTATGCCATTGCCAGTACAGGCTATGCAGGCGAAGGATGCAACGGCATTCCATCAGGAACCATCTGGATAGCCTGGGGAACACCAGACAACGTCCACACCAAATGTCTGACCCAGAACATTGACCGTGAAACAAACACGCGCAATGCTATCCAGCAAGCGCTGACAGGCCTACTCAACACGCTAACCACTAACCGCTAACCACTAACCGCTATAAAAAACAAAGGCTCTCAAATTACTGAGAGCCTTCGTTTTTCTAGATTAAAGTGAACTTTCTTACTTCAAAGAAAGTGTAATTGTCTTGCCATCTTCAGCAACATTCAGTTTGTCCTCACGAAGCAGCCAACCCATAGCCAGGTAAAGCTCCTTATCGCTCTTGAGGCCAGCAGCCTTCTTGACATCCTTGGTAGCCAAGGCTCCATTCTCGTTCAGTGCTGTCCAAACAGCACCTGCAAGTGTACCTACTGTTTCAGTCATACCTATACTTTGTTTAATAATGTTGATGAATAAATTATTTTACTCGTGGCAAAGATACTTCAAAAGTAACAAACAGAGTGAATCTGAGATTCGGAATATAAGTTTGATACTTAGTTTCTTGACGCATGTCAAGGAATCATAACGATTTAGAGACGTTATCGGTTTTCGTTATCTATAATCTTTCTTGGTGAACTTCTGCATCATCAGCAGCTTGCCACTGCGATCACTATAGTACCGGTAGCAGAAGCTTACGCCTGCATCCTTGCATGCCTTAAGTGTTATGCTACCCTTGATACCAGAGAGCAGATCCTGGCGGAAGGCTTCATAGAGATCCTGGGTATAGATTGAGTCAACATCCAGATCGCCCTTGACAGTATAGTTATAATAATAGGTACGTTCGGGGATGCTGAAGACACAGCTGTCCATAACCGTAAACTTATCTACCTGCTTGGGGCAGTTCTTCTGGGTGAACAATGCGGCCTCTGCCTGAATACGCTCTTCTAAGGTCTGCCTTTTGCAGGCTGTAAGGCCAAGAAGGAGGATAGATATGAGAATAAGATATCTGTTCATATAGCGTGAAGAAAAAAGAAAAAGACCCCTCCCTGATATACGGAGGGGTCTATAATGATGGATGATTATTCTTTGACTTGATTGATAAGTGTTACAAGGTCTGCAATGGTAATCTTGCCGTCGCCATTGACATCACCATACTCAACACCTGCGCCTTCGGGAGCCTTCAGCACAAGTACCAGTGCCAGAGCCTGAATATCTGAGACATCTATACGCTGGTCTTGGTTGACATCGCCCCACCCTGCCGACTTGGAACGGCTGACAGGAACGGCAGGAAGCAGAATCTGCTCCAGCCTCTCCTCATCTGCCAACTTGGTGGTGAAGTAAGAACCCATAGCGGGCAGTGACTTGTTGATAGCAGAGTATTCAAAGGCAGTACCGGAATCATTCAGCGCATAGACATTCTTGAGCGTTGGCTGGAAGGTATAGCCATACTGACTGTATGTATTACTGCTGACTACATTCGTACCCAGACCGGACTTGAAGAACGGCTTGTTATAGCCCTTGAACTCAATAGTCTTGCCATTGAATACCTTATCGCACGCAATAATATAAGGTGTACCGCCATGCAATATGGTAGCAGGCTTGAATACAGGATTACCATTCTCATCAGTCTGGGCAAACTCATAAATCCAGAAGTGGTTGAGGGTGTCATTGAGCTGATAGGTAAAATCACCCCTGACAATAGAATCCACATCAAAAGGCATTGTAATGGTCTGCCATGCCACCTCTTTCTCTAAATCGGCAGGGAATGTATAGACAAACGTTGCCGTGTCTGCCTTGAAGTTTGTAGGAATAAAATAAGGATAGCCACTAACAAGTCTGATCTTATCAGCATGTATACCACTTACCACATTGGATGTGTCAAGTCTCTGGGGAACTTCCATCCTGGAGGAGAAAGCGTAGATAACGTTTGGATTACGGCCACTGGGCGCAAGACGAGAGATCTTCTTGCTGGTATCACCATACATACCACAGATGTTGGCAGGTGTGGTCATTGCATTGGCCCAAGCCTTGCTGGTGAGTGTGCCATCTACCTTCCATTGATCCAATCCCGGCTTTGCCTCCCAGCCGCCTAAATCCCACACGCCACTGTTACCAAAGGTTCCGGTATGGTTGATGAAGCTGGCAGCAAGGTAATACTTGTTATTCTCTGTCAGACCCTCGAAATCAAAATCAACTATGACACTCTTACCCGGCTGGATATTAACCTCGTAGCTATGACTTGAACCACCGTATGCAGAACCTGAGCTATTGGGCTGGTTCCAAAGCTGCAGTTTAATCCAACCATCATATTCTTTGGAATCATTGTTCCTGATAGTAGCCTTTCCTACAAGCTTATTACCATATACAACATTACTTACGGCATTGGTAATGGTATAACTGCTGACAGAAAGGTTGGACTTTTCAGCCTGAGCATCAGTAATAATATCGATAGTACCACGGCCTACCTCGCCACTGCCACTACTGCTTGTACAGAACCACAGGTTGTAGGTACCGGTCTCCTCTGGCGTGAAGAAGTAGGATATATCTACCGTTTCGCCCTTGCGGACCGGAACAATAGAGCGGCAGTCTGTATATATCTTCTGTTGTGTCTGGCTGGCAAACATATGCACTTCCTTGAAGTACTCATTGCCATTGTTGCGGAACGTTACCTTCACCTCCTGTTCCTTACCTACAACGCGTGTGCCAGGGAAGGTGATGGTGTCTATGCTGATAGAAGACCCAGCAGAGATATTATAAGGGGTAAGGGTAACATTACCGTTTGCATCAACCACAGCTTCTACATACTGACTGCGCATATTATACTTAGGACGCCATTCGGTATTTCTGATTGCCTTGCTGGCAGGAGAAAGCTGGTAGGTACCTTCAGGCAACTTGCCCTTGATGGGGAATGTCTTGGAAACAGATGTATTGTTAGACATATTGGAGCTGCTTTGCGGACTGCCTACGAGAGCTATTGTACCATCATCAGCTATTCTGACGATACCTGTATGGAAACTACCGGTGGCACCTGTCTTGTTCTCGAAGGTTGCTCTGATGGAGGTACCTGAAACACTCACATCCTTGATAGACAGATAGGTGTCATAATTATCATAGTCAGGAAGACGCAGGTTGAAGAGCGCACGCTGGCCCATGCTATAGCCGTCGCTACTGCTGCTGGCACCAATACCGCTGTTGTCACCAGGATTAAGGATACCAACCAGGAACCAACCGTTGCTACCGCCACCCCATCCCCAGTTAACATGGAAGAGGTTGTCACCATCAAAGCCGTCCAACACAAAAGCATGACCGCCACCTGAAGAGAAACCGGAGAAGAGTACAGGATAACCCTGAGAGATCTCGTTGTAAATCATATCAAACCAGTCATCGATGCTATAGTCGCCACGCTCGCCTACATAGCAGCTGTTGTCGAAGCCAAAGTACTTGATGTAGGCCTCGGCACTGAAGTTGGCACCAGAGGATGGGCCATAGTGCATATTAACGGCCTGACCACACATGTGCATCAGATTGGCTACGGCAGAGTCCTGAGCATTGGCAACATGACCGTTATTCCAACTATACCTGTCCTGCATATTATCCCAGTCAATGACAGTACCCTTGGGAATAGCCTTCTGAGAGACAGTAGCTCTGGAACCGTTGGTCTTGGATGTGTATGTAATACTGTATCCGGGAATCACATTCTTGGTGGCATTAGGATACCTGTAGAAATTCATCACCTGAGCCATGGCAGTAGCCGTACAACCGGTTGCAGGACCACTCCTACGAGGAAGAGGGGTCTGCTCTTTTGTGTCATCCTCAAGATAATAGTCGGGACAGGTAATATTATAAGGTTGTCCCTGATTCCAACGGGTAGTCAGCAATTCCGGCACACTACGACGGGTAGCCTGAGACCTTGCCCTTGCACGGACAGCATTCTTGTTTACGGTAATGTTGTTGTCTGCAAGGAACTTAATCTGGTCTGCATACAACTGAAGCCATGACTTCATGTTTTCCGGGATGTTGTCGGGATCAAAAGACCCCTTATCTACATAGCCCAGAATCTCAGGTGTACGGTCGTCACCAGAGACAATTACATAACCGTTTCCGCCATCGGCATTGAATACATAATAGTATGCACTCTCTGGCTGTCCGTTGACTTTTCTGACAGAGCGGAAAGGCGTTTTACTCTGGCTAATAATCTTACCTTTGGCAAACATATACTGCTGAGCTGTGCTATAAGCCTCGGACTTGGTCACTGACTCAGCTTTTGCCACAAAAGTAACAAATGCGGCCAGAAATACTGAAATAAAAATACTCTTCATAAAATATTGATATAAGGTTTTATCTTTACACTTCATATCCGTTAGGATTGTTCTTCTGGAAGTTCCAAGAATCACGACACATCTCCTCGATGCCGTACTTGGCCTCCCAGCCTAACTCCCTCTTGGCCTTTGCGGGATTGCAGTAGCAGGTTGCAATATCACCCGGACGACGAGGTTTGATGACGTAGGGAACCTTCAGGCCATTGGCTTTCTCGAATGCCTTTACAACATCCAGCACAGAATAGCCGTGTCCTGTGCCCAGGTTGTAAACGGCAAGGCCCTTGTTCTCCTGAATAGCCTTCAGGGCGCATACATGGCCGCTGGCCAAATCCACTACATGGATGTAATCACGGACACCCGTTCCGTCTGGTGTATCATAGTCGTCGCCAAAGACGCCCAGCTCCTTACGCTTACCGATAGCTGTCTGGGTAATATAGGGCATCAGGTTGTTGGGGATACCGTTGGGGTTCTCGCCAATCAGACCTGACTCATGAGCACCAATGGGGTTGAAATAACGCAGCAGGACAACATTCCACTCGGGATCTGCCTTCTGGATATCCGTCAGCACCTGCTCCAACATAGACTTAGTCCATCCGTAGGGGTTGGTGCACTGACCCTTGGGACATTCTTCTGTTATAGGAATAATAGCAGGGTCTCCGTAAACTGTGGCGCTAGAAGAGAAGATAATATTCTTGCAGCCATGCTGACGCATTACGTCAACCAGCACGAAGACTCCATTCATATTTGTCTCGTAGTACATCAGAGGCTTCTCTACAGACTCGCCTACTGCCTTCAGACCGGCAAAGTTAATCACTGCATCAATCTTGTGCTCTGTGAAAACCTTGTCCATAGCGGCACGGTCACGGATATCTGCTTCTATAAGTGTTACCTTGTGACCGATAATCTTCTCTACACGACGGATTGCCTCGGGTTGAGAATTATAGAAGTTATCTACTACTACTACGCTATGACCAGCCTTGTCTAACTCAATAAGGGTGTGGCTCCCTATGTATCCTGCGCCACCAGTTAATAGAATGTTCATTTCAGTTATAATCTTATTGTTAATACTTAATTTGCTATTATTACTCCTATAAGTTCTGGTATTCTTATAAGCCAAACAATGCCTTCAGACCGTTATCTACGCCGCTGAAGCCCATAAACGCCATGGCCAGCAGACCAGCAGTAACCAAAGCTATGCTCATACCCTGCATACCCTTGGGGATGTTCATCATGCTGAGGTGCTCGCGTATGCCGGCAAAAACTATCAGTGCCAGGGCAAAGCCAATGGCTGTGCTGACAGCAAAGACAACACCGGTAAGCAGGTTGGGCTCAAGACCCTGTGCTGCATAAGTGCCGTTGGCAACCAGAATAGCCACACCAAGGATACAGCAGTTAGTGGTGATAAGGGGCAGGAAGACACCCAATGCCTGATAAAGAGCAGGGGCTGACTTCTTAAGGATTATCTCAACCATCTGAACCAAAGCGGCAATAACCAGAATGAAAGCTATGGTCTGGAGGTATTCCAGTCCGAAGGCTTCCAGCACATACTTCTGAATGACGTAGGTAACAATAGTAGCCAGCGTCAAAACAAAGGCAACGGCAGCTCCCATACCAATGGCAGAGTCAACCTTCTTGCTTACGCCAAGGAAGGGACAGATACCCAGGAACTGTGACAGGACAATATTGTTTACGAATATTGCTGTGATAAATATAAGAATGTATGCCATGTTATTTACTATTTGACAATTTACGATTTACTATTTGCGAATTCTGTTCACAATAGCGATAAGGTAACCCAATGCAATGAAGGCACCAGGAGCCAACACAAAGACAAGGGCACCGTAGTTCTCGGGGAAGAAGGTAAAGGAGAATACCTTGCCTGTTCCAAGAAGCTCGCGCGTAGCACCCAGCAATGTCAGGGCTATGGTGAAACCAAGTCCCATACCTATTCCGTCAAAGATACTGCTCACGGGTGAGTGCTTGGAAGCAAAGGCCTCGGCACGACCCAGGATAATACAGTTAACAACAATCAGTGGGATGAAGAGTCCCAATGACTCATATACTGCAGGAACATAAGCCTGAAGTAACATCTGAAGGATGGTTACCAAAGAGGCTATCACCACGATAAAGGACGGAATACGAACCATATCGGGGATAATGTTCTTGATAAGCGAGATAATGAGGTTGCTGAAGACGAGCACTGCCGTAGTGGCAAGACCCATACTCATGCCGTTGAAGGCGCTGCTGGTAGTACCCAGCGTGGGACACATACCCAGGAGAAGTACAAAGGTTGGATTCTCCTTGATAATTCCGTTCAGTAGAACTTTCATGTTATTCATATCTGTTTCCTCCTAACCTTTATTAATTATGTTGTTGTTGACTTGCACCACTTACACCGTCAGCCTCAGGGGCATCCTGCTGTGTCTGACTGTATGCCTGATAGGCAGCGTTTACAGCACGCAGGAAAGCACGTGAGGTAATGGTGCTGGCTGTGATAGCATCCACATCACCACCATCCTTGCTGACAACCAGTTCTTTCTCTGTAAGGTTACGACCGATGATGTCGCCCTTCTCTCCCTTCTGGAACCACAGGGCTGCCTTGGCACCAAGACCAGGAGTCTCATGTGTCTCAAGCACGTTGTAGCCCAGCACCTCACCAGCAGGACTGATACCTACCATAATGGTCAGTCCGCCTCCGAAACTGGCGTTCTGTGGGTCGACGGCCTTTACGGCAACACCCTTCTGACCGGCATTCATAACGATATAGTTATTGTCGCTGACCACAATGGTGTCAACTTTCTGTACCTTAACATCGCCACCACCCAATACCTGGGCTATGGCAGCCTGCTCTCTCTTGTCGTTCAACTCCTGAATGGTGTCCTTAGTCATCTTATTTACGGATGCAAGGGCAACACCGGCTACCAGGGAGATACCTGTCAGGACGCAGGCCATATTGTACCATGTAGATTCAAGCTTTTTCATTTCTTTACTACCTCCCCAAATCTTTTAGGTTTACAATAGGTATTAATAAGAGGTGTGAATGCATTCATGATAAGAATGGCAAACGACATACCCTCGGGGTAAGCACCCCAGTTACGTATGATAACCGTCAGCACACCGATACAGATACCATAGATTATCTGACCCTTACCACTCATAGGTGAGGTAACATAATCTGTTGCCATAAAGCAGGCACCCAGCATCAGACCTCCACTGCACAATACCTGAGTAGGCATGGCATAAACAGGATTGCTGGCATGCAGGATGGCAGAAAGTACGGCTACTGTTCCCAGAATACTTACGGGAATGTGCCAGGTGATAATCTTACGCCAAATCATAAACAGACAGCCTAAGAGCAGAAGCAAGGCACTTACCTCACCCAGAGAACCGCCAGTAGCGCCAAGGAACATCTCCTCAAAGCTGGGAAGCTGGTTCAATACCGTAGCATCACCGGATGTGATGGCATTCTGCATAATGCTCAGAGGTGTTGCTGCCGTGGTAGCATCTGTATAGGCAAGAGTCTGACCAGCCTCGGGCCATGTTGTCATCTGAACAGGGAAACTGATCAGCAGGAACACACGACCTACCAAAGCAGGATTGAAGGGATTCTGACCCAAGCCGCCAAAGGTCATCTTACCAACGCCAATGGCAAAGAGGGCACCAATGATGATAATCCAGACGGGCAGGTTGCTGGGCAGGTTAAAGCCCAACAAGAGACCTGTAAGAATAGCACTACCGTCGCAGATAGTGCAAGCGTTCCTACCAAGAATGAACTTGGTAATGGCCCACTCAAAGAGTACGCAGGAGGCCACTGAAGTGGCAAGCACAATAGCTGCGCCCAAGCCGAAGAACCAGAGGCTGGCTACAAGGGCAGGCACCAAGGCTATGCATACACCATACATATTCTTCTGTACGGAATCGCCTCCGTGAACATGTGGTGATAATGATATAATTGGTTTCATTGTTAATTCATAATTCATAGTTCATAATTCATAGTTAACTCTTGGGTGCAGTCCTGCTGCGAATAATGCCCATGACTGTGGTCTTACCTACACGAATCATATCCAGAAGCGGACGCTTGCTGGGGCAGGTAAACTGACAGCTACCGCACTCAATACAGCTGACTACATCGTTTTTCTCGGCCATCTCCCACTCTTCCATAGCAGAAGCCTTGCTCAGCAGGAAGGGCTCCAGACCCATTGGGCAGGCGCTGACGCACTTGGCACAACGGATACAAGGCTGAGGCTCGCTACGACGGGCTTCCTTCTCGTTCATGATAAGCAGACCGCTTGAGCCCTTGGTCATAGGAACATCAAGGCTCAACAATGCCTTACCCATCATGGGACCGCCACCGATAATCTTGCCGGTATCCTCGGGCAGGCCGCCACACTCATCAATCAGTTGCTGAAAAGGAGTACCCAGGCGAGCCAGCAGATTGCTGGGATTCTTGACGCTCTTACCCGTAACAGTAATGATACGGTCTATAAGGGGCTTGTTCTTCATCACAGCCTCGTAGATGGCATAGGCTGTTCCTACATTCTGTACTACAGCACCCACGCTGATGGGGATAGCTGGAGGAGCAGGAACCTGACGACCGATGACAGCATCTATCAACTGCTTCTCACCTCCCTGGGGGTATTTAACCTTCAGGGGGACAACCTCGATATTGGGATACTGACTGGCTTTCTCTGTCATCAGTTTAATGGCATCGGGTTTATTGTTCTCAATACCGATGTAACCCTTGGTGACATTAACAGCCTTCATAATCAGGTCAACACCCACCAGAATCTCGTCTGCATGCTCCAGCATAAGACGATGGTCAGCAGTCAGATAAGGTTCGCACTCTACGGCATTGATGATAACACACTCGGCCTTGCTGCCTGGAGGTGGTGTCAGTTTGACGTGGCAGGGGAAGGTGGCACCACCAAGTCCCACGATACCTGCGTTCTTGATTTTCTCTACAATAGTCTTGCTGTCCAGATCAGGACGGTCAGAAAGACGTACCAAGTCCTTTGAACGGTCGATACTCTCTTCCCAATCATCGCCTTCTACATCTACTATGACTGCCATACGACGTGTGCCGCTGGCATCAATAACAGCATCTATCTTATTCACTTTTCCGCTTACGGAACTGTAAACAGGAGCACTGACAAAGCCTCCTGCCTCAGCCAGCAGTGTACCAACCTTTACCACATCACCCTTCTGGACAACAGGCTTGGCAGGAGCACCTATGTGCTGGAACATACTGAAAACAGCCTGCTTGGGCAGAGCAGCCTCACGGATGGGACTACCGGCAGACAGCTTATTCTCTGCGGGATGAACACCGCCTATGTGAAATGTCTTCATAATTCTTATTCAGCTTTTGCGGGTTCAACATTCTGGTTAGGAGTACTCTGAGGTGCAGTCTCCTCAGCCTTAGGCTTGCGTGGAGGGAAGTTAAAGGCGTGAATGGCACCCTTCGGACAAGCCTCCTCGCACTTACGGCACATCTTGCACTTCTCTGCATCAATGTATGCCAGGTTGTTCTCCAAAGTGATAGCCTCGAACTTCTCGCAAGTCTTCACGCACTTGCCACAACCGATACATGATGCCTTGCAGGCCTTGTTGGCAATAGCGCCCTTGTCCTTGTTGTTACAGAGTACCACTACCCTACGACCCTTGGGACCCTTCAGACGTATCTCGATGATACCTCTTGGACATGCCTTGGCACAAGCACCACAGGCAGTACATTTCTCCTCGTCGACAACAGGAAGACCTGTCTCGGGATCCATGCTAAGGGCACCAAACTGGCACTTGGATACACAGTCGCCACAGCCCAGACAGCCATAAGCACAACCAGTATCGCCCATACCGGTCATATTCTTAACACGACAGCTTACAGCGCCGTCAAACTCAGCGTTGCGGGGACGGTTCTCACACGTACCGTTACAACGCACTACAGCCACCTTGGGAGCACTGGCTACAGCAGCCATACCCAATATGCCTGCCACCTGCTCCATCACAGGCTGACCGCCTACAGGGCACAGCTTGCCCTCCAGACTTCCAGCATCGGCAGCCTTAACACATGCAGCGGCAAAACCTGAACAACCAGGATAGCCGCAACCACCACAGTTGGCCTGAGGCAGTACTTCTGAAACCTGCGCAATGCGAGGATCTTCATGTACAGCAAACTTATTGGAAATGATATAGAGAACCAGTGCTGAGACCAGTCCTATCACTCCCAAGACGATTACTGCAATAAGGATTACGTTCATAGATTGATTGGTTATTTAATTGTTTTAGTTATTACTGATTTTATGAAGGGTAAAGGCAAAATGCTCGCCTATGCTGTTCCTAAACAGATACAGCACCACAAAGTAAATGGCCAGCACGCCCAATGAGAGGATGACACCTAACATGTCTCCGCCCAACCTTACACCAAGGTAAACAGATACAATGAGCAAAACCAATGGTATCATATAGCATATATAAACCGCACGAAGGCCCTGAACAACAGTGCCTTCGATATTTACAGTTTCACCCACCTGTACATCTTCCCCATTCAACAATACCGTTATTATCTTCTCCTTGCTCTCGCTACTGTTACATAAACGCTGTGCCGAGCAGCCGGAGCAAGCTGAATGCTGCAAAATACGGACATAGCAGTTGTTGCCATTGATGGCCTCAACAACACCTGTATGTTTAATTACATCCGTTACTTTTTGCATCATATTATTATTAAAAGCATACAAAGATACAATTATTTTTGCTTCATTAGGGATTATAAACAGGATGCCGCATTTCCTTTAACACTTTTTAAGCATAGACACACCTTATCACATACTTCAAAGAAGTAAATTTGCATCATAATTCAGAAAAGATATGAAAATTAACGCTACAGCATGTTGTAAAATCAATATTGGATTGAATATAGTATCCAAGAGAGAAGATGGATACCATAACCTGGAAACCATCTTCTACCCCGTTCCTCTCTATGACCAAATTACCATTTCCGATGCAGAAACTGATGGCATAGACCTAGCCGGACATGAGCTGGAGGGAGATCCTAACGACAATCTGGTGCTGAAGGTGGTAAGATTATTGCGTGAGAACGGATACGATATTCCACCCGTTCATATTTCACTCAAGAAGAACATACCAAGCGGTGCCGGCTTAGGAGGAGGCAGTAGCGATGCAGCTACCGTGATGAAGGAGCTGAACAAACATCTGTCTTTGGGTCTGACAGATGAGAAAATGGAACAAATGATTGCACGCTTGGGTGCCGACTGCCCTTTCTTCATACAATGCAAACCCGTATACGCAGAGGGCATTGGAGATATCTTTTCGCCTGTCGAAATTGACCTCGCAGGATGGCACCTTGTATTGGTTAAACCTGATGATTATGTATCCACAAAAGAAGCTTATTCTTTAATTAAGGCAAAACCATCCAAATACTCTCTTACAGAGGAAGTTAAGAAATATGTTGAATCATGGAAAGAGAGAATTACCAATGACTTTGAAAAAAGTGTTTTTCCAAGCCATCCAACCATAGAAAAAATACGTAATCAGCTCTATCGCATGGGGGCTTCCTATGCTTGTATGAGTGGTAGCGGTAGTACCGTTTTCGCCCTCTTCCGTAACGAGGCAGATCTGACAGAATTATCACGCCTGCACTTTACTTTCCAGTGTACATTATAATGTATAAGGGGAATTCCTACCAACGAATAGGGAAAAACCATTTTCTGACTGCACGGAATGCCGTACTTTTGCATCAGAACCAAAAACCAAGCGTTATGAAAAGATTTATCATTTCCCTGATTCTGATATTTGCAACTTGGCAGGCAGCCTTTGCAATGAGTTACGAACGTGCCCGTGAAGAGGCATTGTATCTAACAGATAAAATGGCCTATGAGCTGAATCTTAATGATCAGCAGTATAATGATGCATACGAGATCAACCTGGATTACTTCCTGGCATTGGACTCAGAAGCTGACTTGTATGCCGACTATCTCTCCTACCGACTTTCTGACTTGCGTCATATCCTATATGACTGGCAGTATAATCTACTTTTGGCAGCAGATTACTTTATCCGCCCCGTTTACTGGCGTGCCGGCGGATGGTTCTTCCCCATCTATGCCCACTATACAGTAGGACATTTCTATTACAGCTACCCTACCGTATATTATAGCTACCATGGCGGTCATGGACGCATCCACTACAACAGAGGATTCTATGTGAGCAGACGTCCAGTATGGAACGGAGGGTTCAGAAGTCATCAGCCAATAGGAGGAAGAGGCAGAATAGGACATGGTACTGTACATCATAACGGTGGAAGCGGATATGGAGGCAGACATCAATATGAGAATGGCAGAAGAGGATATGGTCGTACAGACCGTGGCAACTCCTTTGGCAATAGCAGCTCTCGCAATTACAAAAACGACAATTCAGGCAGACCTGGCTACGACAGAGACCGCAACAACAGGCCTGATAATAATACAATTGATAACCACTCAAGGCATGACAACTCCGATTTAGGCAACAGAAACCACGATGGCATGCGTAACCCTGACATGAGTAGCCGCAATCATGAGAGAAGCAGCCGTAGTTACGAGGGCTCTCGCAGTTCAGTCCCCAGTAGAAGCGGAATGGGTTCCTCTCACAGCTCAGGCCCAAGTCGTAACGGTGGCAGCTTCAGTGGCGGATCTCGTGGAGGAGGAAGCAGCTTCGGTGGTGGATCTCGTGGAGGAGGAAGTTTAGGAGGCGCATCTCGTGGAGGCGGTGGCGCCGCAAGAGGTGGAAGACGATAGGCAATCATAATCATTCAAAATAACAATATGAAAGAAATTTACCTGGCCGGAGGATGCTTCTGGGGAACAGAACATTACTTCAAGCAGATAGAAGGAGTAACAGAAACAGAAGTGGGATTTGCCAACGGACAAACCGCAAACCCAACATACAAAGAGGTCTATACAGACACAACAGGATACGTTGAGACTGTACACATCAAGTACAATCCAGAGGTTGTAGGACTAGAATTCCTAATACAGATGTTCTTTAAGGCTGTCGACCCAACGAGCCTCAACAAGCAAGGACACGATGAGGGAACACGTTACCGTACAGGCATCTACTACACAGACCCTGAGGACTTGCCTATAATAGATAAGGTATATGCAGAAGAGCAGAAGAACTATCAGCAACCACTGGTGGTAGAGAAACTGCCTTTGGTGAATTTCTATACAGCTGAAGAGTACCACCAGGATTATCTCGACAAAAATCCTGACGGCTATTGCCACCTACCCCTCTCCCTCTTTGAATTTGCCAGAAAAGCCAAGGATAAAAAAAAGTAAATCCAAAAAACAAAAAAAGGGGTCTTGCGACCCCAAAATTCTCATTCTCAACTAAGAGCGATAGACGGGACTCGAACCCGCGACCCTCGGCTTGGGAAGCCAATGCTCTACCAACTGAGCCACTATCGCGTTAAGACAATGCAAAAGTATAGCATTTTCTGCATTTAAACAAGAAAACTGCTAAGTTTTTTCATTGGTAGCATGCGTCCACCAAGCATCATTCTGGTCTTTAGGCGAATGGGGCTGCTTGGAAGCATTCTGGACAGATCCGTTACGAACACGGGAAAGAGTCTCTGGTGTCATCTGCAGGAAACTGGCTATGTGCACCATAGGCGCACGCAGGATAATCTCAGGCTTCTCACGCAACAGACGCTCGTAACGTTCCGTGGCATTCTCGAAACGCTGGCTGTCGGCATGCTCCTGAGAACTGATAGCTACATGCTCAAGGATCTTGCGATAAAGCATGTCAATCTCCTGATTGCGGACAAGCAGGTTGTTAAGGTCGTCATACGGAATGGCGTAGACCTTGCTATTCTCTAACGCCTCCACAATAAGACGGCTGGGTTCCTGCTTAAGGAAACTCTCTATGCAGAAGACGATACGGCCTTCGAAGCTGAAGTGCTCCGTAACGTCTTTCTTGTTCTTGTAATAATATTGGCGTACCATACCCTTTTCTACAAAATAAAGGTTACGGCATACCTGCCCCTCCTGGAGTATGGTGTCACCTTTCTGGAACTTCATGGGCACAAGAATACTGCCCAAGATTTGTACTGCAGGCGGTGTTAGCGTGCAGTAGATACGGGATATCTCTCGTGCAATGTCTCTTCTTCTATCCATTATGGTATTGATGTTTTAGGTGATATCTATCTGCTGTTATATGGTTCACTAATCTAATTTGAGCACAGCAAGGAAGGCTTTCTGCGGCACTTGGACATTACCAATCTGCTTCATGCGCTTCTTACCCTTCTTCTGCTTCTCGAGCAGCTTACGCTTACGACTGACGTCGCCTCCGTAACACTTGGCCAACACATCCTTGCGGACCTGCTTAACAGTCTCGCGGGCAATAATCTTTGCACCAATGGCTGCCTGAATGGCTATATCAAACTGCTGGCGTGGAAGGAGCTCTTTCAACTTCTCGCACATACGGCGTCCGAAAGTCTCTACATTATCGACATGTGTCAGCGTACTGAGGGCATCCACAGGCTCTCCATTGAGCAGGATATCCATCTTGACCAGCTTGCTAGGACGGAAACCCGACTGATGGTAGTCGAAAGAAGCGTAGCCCTTACTGATGCTCTTCAGCTTATCGTAGAAATCTATTACTATCTCGCCCAACGGCATGGCATACTGAATCTCGACACGGTTACCACTGATGTATTCCTGCTTCAAAAGCTCACCTCGCTTACCCAGACAGAGTGTCATAATGTTACCGATATAGGCGGTATTGGTAATGACAGTTGCATGGATATAAGGCTCCTCGATATGATCGATGAGCGTTGCATCAGGCATGCCAGAGGGATTGTGCACCTCCTTCACCTCGCCTTGCTTATCATAAATAAGGTATGAAACATTGGGGACAGTAGTGATGACATCCATATTGAACTCACGATCCAGACGCTCCTGAATAATCTCCATATGCAGCAAACCCAGGAATCCGCATCGGAATCCAAAGCCCAAGGCTACAGAGCTTTCAGGCTGGAAAGTAAGACTGGCATCATTGAGCTGCAGCTTCTCAAGGCTGGCACGCAGATTCTCGAAGTCCTCCGTCTCGATAGGATAAACACCTGCGAAGACCATAGGCTTAACTTCCTCGAATCCGGCAATAGCCTCCTTGCAAGGATTATCTACCGTAGTAATAGTATCTCCCACTTTTACCTCGGTGGCAGTCTTAATACCAGAAACAATGTAGCCTACGTCACCACAATGCAGCACCTTACGTGGCATCATATCCATCTTCAGCACGCCAATCTCTTCGGCCTTGTATTCTTTGCCAGTATTGATGAACTGAACAAGGTCTCCGCTCTTGACACTTCCGTTGACAATCTTGAAATATGCTATGATACCACGGAAGGAATTAAACACAGAGTCGAAGATAAGTGCCTGAAGAGGAGCATTCTCATCACCCTTAGGACAAGGAATGCGCTCTACAACAGCCTGCAGGATATCCTCAACGCCCATACCGGTCTTTCCGCTTGCACGGATAATTTCCTCATGCTTGCAGCCAATAAGTTCTACAATCTCGTCCTCGACCTCCTCTGGCATAGCATTAGGCATGTCACACTTATTGATGACAGGGATAATCTCCAAGTCATGGTCGATGGCCATATACAGATTACTGATAGTCTGTGCCTGCACACCCTGTGTGGCATCTACAACAAGCAAAGCACCCTCGCAGGCAGCAATGCTACGTGATACCTCATAAGAAAAATCGACGTGTCCCGGAGTGTCAATAAGATTAAGGACGTATTTCTCGCCCTTATATTCATATTCCATCTGGATGGCATGGCTCTTAATGGTAATACCACGCTCCTGTTCCAGATCCATATCATCAAGCATCTGCCCTTTGGTAACCTCGATGGTATGGGTGTACTCCAACAAACGGTCAGCAAGAGTGCTCTTACCGTGGTCAATGTGGGCAATGATGCAGAAGTTTCTTATATGTTGCATTAAAAAGTCAAATCAAATCAATACTATTATTAAGTTGCAAAAGTACAAAAAAGTTGTCAACCTACAAAAGATAGGTATCTTTTTCTTGGCTAATTCACAACTTTTCAATACCTTTGCATTGAAAATTTATTCACATAAAAAGACAAGAACATGGATGCACAGTTGATAAAAGATTGTGAACAGAAAGCCCTTTCATGGCTGAATTCACCCTATTATGACGACGAGACTAAGGCCGAAATCAAGGCTATGTTGGATAATGAGGACAAGAATCCGCTTGTGGACGCCTTCTATCAAAGCCTGGAATTCGGTACAGGTGGCTTGCGTGGCATTATGGGTGCCGGCACCAACCGTATGAACAAATATATTGTAGGTATGGCCACTCAGGGCTTTGCCAACTACATAAACAAAGCATTTCCACAGGGTGGCACGAGTGTTGTTGTTGGTCATGATTGTCGCAACAATGGACGTATGTTTGCTGAAAGCGTAGCTGACATCTTCAGCGCCAACGGGATCAAGGTCTATCTGTTCGAAAGCCTCCGCCCCACCCCAGAGATTAGCTTTGCTATCCGTCAGTTGGGTGCAGTAGCCGGTGTGAACGTAACAGCCAGCCACAACCCACGTGAGTACAACGGATACAAGGCCTATTGGAGCGATGGCGCTCAGGTGCTGGCTCCACACGACAAGGGTATCATTGACGAAGTAAACAAGGTTGCCATCGAGGATGTGAAATTTGAAGGCAACAAGGACCTTATCACCATTATTGGAGGTGAGATGGACTACGACTATATGATGGCCGTTAAGGAAGCAATGGTAGATCAGGACGTAATCTTGCGCCAGAAGGACCTGAACATTGTCTACAGCCCCATGCACGGAACAGGACGCGTAATCATCCCCCTGTGTCTGCGCAGTTGGGGATTCCAGAACATAAACGTGGTACCCGAGCAGATGGTAATAGACGGCAACTTCCCCACAGTAGTAAGCCCCAACCCTGAAAATGCCGAGGCCATGACACTTGGTATGAAATTGGGTACAAAACTGAATGCCGACTTGGTGATTGCCTCTGACCCCGATGCCGACCGTCTGGCCATTGTCTGCCGCGACCCCAAGGGCGAGTGGATTATCATCAATGGTAACCAGACTTGCATGATGTTCTGCTACTACATCATCAAGAACAAACAGGCTCTGGGTACCCTGAAGCCTACAGACTTCCTGGTAAAGACCATTGTTACAACAGAAGTTATTGCAAAGATGGCAGAAAAGAATAATGTAGAGCTACGCGACTGCTACACGGGCTTCAAGTGGATTGCACGTGAAATTGCCATCAGCGAAGGCAAGCAGAAATACATTGGCGGTGGCGAAGAGAGCTTTGGCTTCCTGCCTTACGATAAAGTGCGCGACAAGGATTCACCAGCCTCTATCTGTCTGATCTGCGAGATTGCCGCTTGGGCCAAGGATCAGGGCAAGACACTGTACGACCTGCTGATGGATATATACCTGGAATACGGATTCAGCTACGAGCACACCATCAATGTTGTGAAGCCCGGTAAGACCGGCGCCGACGAGATTAAGGCTATGATGGAGAACTTCCGCACCAATCCTCCCAAGGAGATTGCAGGCAGCAAGGTTGTGCTGACACGCGACTTCAAGACACTGAAGAAGTACGACGGTAATGGCAACGCCACACCTTTGGTAATGCCTGACACCAGCAACGTTCTACAGTACTTCTGCGAGGATGGCACAAAGATCAGCGTTCGTCCTAGCGGTACAGAGCCTAAGATTAAGTTCTACCTAGAGATTAAGGACACTATGGGATGCGCTAACTGCTACCAGGGCTGCGTTGAACGTGCCAAGGCCAAGGTAGAAGAGGTTAAGAAATCATTGGGTATCTGATGATACGTTTTTTAGCATATTGCCAAGGGGATATTCTTCTCACAACAGAGGGGAATATCCCCTTTGGTTTAGAACCTCCCATACCCCTGAAAGATTGGAATTACATTACCACATTACACGAGGGAGATACAGAAATAAAGATTATCCGACTGGACAATCCAATCACAGACGTGAAAGGGCTACAGATGGTAGGGCTACGTAAGACCCATGCCATATTAAGTCCCCAAGATTATCAACTGGCAGGCAAAGGTGCAGAGCTATTGTATTGGGATCAGAACACCCGTTACTGTGGCGTTTGCGGCGCTCCAAACAAATGGATGACGGACATCAGCAAGAAATGCCCCGAATGCGGCAAGGAGTGGTGGCCGTCTGTCTCGACCGCCATCATTGTAAGGATAGAACGCGGAGACAGTATTCTGCTGGTTCGTGCACGCTCCTTCAGAACCAATCATCATGGTCTGGTAGCAGGATTCCTGGAAACAGGAGAATCACTTGAGCAATGCGTAGAACGAGAGGTACGCGAAGAAGCCGGCATAAAGATAAAGAATCTACAATACTTTGGCAGCCAGCCCTGGCCCTACCCCTTTGGGCTAATGGTGGGCTTTACTGCAGAATATGCTGAGGGGGAGCTACACCTACAGAAAGAAGAACTTTGTGAAGGCGGATGGTTCACCAAAGACAATCTTCCCAACATACCAGACAAAGCGTCAATAGCACGAAGGCTGATTGACGACTGGGCTTTGAAATCGGTTAGCGGTTAAAGGTTAGCGGTAAGCGTAACATCATTACCCCTTAACCAATAAGCCGTAAACGGCAAACAAGTTATTCGCTAACCGCGCTTAAGGGAGTTATCGCCAAAGGCTTTTCTTTCCACTCTGGATAAAGATACCCTGCTGTGTTCTTGAAGTCTTATAACCTTGTATATTATAAGAGGTGGAAATACGCTTTATACCTTCCTTTGCAGTACTTATACCTGTATAGAAATCCGGTAAGGGTTGATAGTATATAGTAAAGTTATCAAAACAACACCAGTTCTCATTACCTCCCTTGTCGCTCTTAAGTCCAATCTTCAGCGACCCTTTTGCAGAGAGTGTATATTCAATCTGATTCTGATAACAACCTTCTGCAAAGCGAATGCCAGCAGCATACATACTATGCGGGTATCCATTCCGGTTATCAACAGAGCCGTACTGAGAAGCCTCTGGCCATGGTTCAGAATATAACGACTTAACCTTTACACTTTTATCATTTACATAGAAGTAAGCCTGAATATTCTCCTTGCCAGACTTATATGCAGCACCACCGTCATTGCTTGCTGTTCTGTATAACGCATTACAACAAACAGTATAGATACCAGGTCGCATATTGGATAGCGTCTGGTACATATCAAATGACTTATTGAATTCCTCACCACAACCGGATCGATAAGTAGGCTCTCCTTGCCATCCATCTGTAGCAGAGAAATTGGGATTAGTTAGGAAAAGGGTAAAATCAAATGCTTCACCTTCCCTTGGAGCGGCACTATCAGACTTCAGGTATGTAGTAACAGCTAATTTTAGATTAGACAAGGCCTTTTCGGCTGCCGTCTGGGTAGTTGACTGCGAAAGTGACTGGTCGGCCCTGGCAACCTTACTGATAAATGATGACAAAGAGGTCGATTCTATGCTGACATCCATCAATTGTTGGGCAGTTTCTTTCCATAGCTTATAATCCTCGCAGAGAGGCAGTATCTGTTCTGCTATTTTCTGATAGTTTCCTGCATCTGTTATAAAAGTCTTTTTGGCAGAATCTGTAAGATTATTCGCAGAAGCTTTCTTAAGTTGATTCTCTATATTCGTGTGCATCTTTTCAGGCAATAGACTGTTGTGGCTCAACACCTCAAGGTGATGCACTGCCTCCTCAAACCTACGGTTCAAAACGGTACTCTCCCCCACTTTTTCTATACTAAGATAGTCGATGTTGGGCATCCAGCCATTTTCATTATAAATCTCAATACTGTTAGAACCTGCCTTCAAGTGAAGAGTCATATCATGCTCTTTGAATGAAGTCCATCCATTGGTCATCACGCTAATTGTACCACGCTCCTCACCATTCAAAACAACTGTAAACGGACGTGTATCCCCGGAAGTGGCACTGAAATGAGCTATATAGTCTGCCTCCTCTATCACATACACATCTTTCCATAGAAGTGAGTTGCTGCGTTCTCCACCTAACCATCCGACAAAGACCCCACCACTTGCTGAGGAATTACTTTCATAAACAGCTGTGCCCAAAGACTGATTGTTGTATATCTCCTGATAGTCATGCAGATAAGCGGTCTCAGCCTCGTAGATATAACGGTCCAGTCGGCTCTCTGCCTCTAACTTATAGATGCGCGTGGCATGAGCAGGCACAACAACAGACAAAGAACCTTCCAATTCTCCCAAATCTTTATGTTCGAAGAGATCACGCACCTTGACCTTTCCACCTAAATCAACCTCACTGAAACTGAGACACATCTCAACTTCCTTATCGGAAGGATTGTATAGTGCCACAGCTCGTGTTTTGCCATGCAACGTAAGAATATCCTTAACCAACACATAGGTCTCGCCAATATGCTGTACCACATACGCCTGCAAGCCTAAAGGATCTTGGTTCAAAGCAATGAGTTCTTGGTTCTTCAGTAATGCCAACGGACGCTCCTTGATGGTAGCCATATTACAGCCAATAAGTAAGGGGCTAGACATAATGCACCACATACCAAAATGGGTCTTATCCTCTTCCTCAGACATAGAACGCCCCACCTCGAGCATATCCATATCATTATAACAACCGTCATAACAATATGCAGAAAGATAAAGGTTCTCTGCCAGAATACCCTTTACAGAAGCCCATCCATCATATATATCGCCTGTGGTACGCCATGAAGTAGAGATGTCATGGCACCATGTACCAGGATAAGCCCAACGACAAAGGTTATAACGGACATCCTTACCCGTATTAACAATAGCATTGTGGATGGCAGTATACTGCTCCTGTTCGTTCAGTTTTGCATGATTGCCACCACAATAGTCAACCTTTATAAAGTCGAACTCCAATTCCTTAAAGTAATAGTCGGCATCAATCTGTTCATAACCATAAAATCCCACATTGGTGTTCTTGGTATCACCATTGCTGATGCTTCCACAGGTACAATCTCCTGCATCGCTGTATATACCTGCCTTCAGGCCTTTGGAATGAATATAATCACTAACCACCTTCAGCCCATTGGGAAAACGTTGCGGATGAATACGTACTTTCCCTTCTGCAGTACGACCATACTGAAAACCGTCATCGATATTGATATACTTATAGCCCACATCCTTCAGTCCCTGAGAGACCATGGCATCTGCCTGCCCCTTAATAATATCCTCTGATATATTAACAGAGAATGTATTCCAAGAACTCCATCCCATAGTGGGCGGTTCAACCTGAGCATTCAGGTAAAATGAATATAAAGTGAATATGGATAAGAAAAAATTTTTCATTATTTCGGGAACTATTTAACTAAATACTTATCACCAGTCTCTTGGATAATCTTACGACGGTAGGTTTCTGGATAGCCAGGACGAGTTACAGGACGTGGATTACCACCAGGGGTCTTGAGATACTGACCGTTAGCATCAGTCTTCTTAACAGCCATATCATTGTACTTAACAATAATGGTCTGAGCCAGTTGATTCCACTCGTCTATCATAGCCTGAGCGGCACGATGAGAATAAGCCGTCAAGAACTTACAAGCCTCTGCCTGAGACATAGCAGCAGCCTTCTGCTCTGTTTCTACCTGCAGAGAGTTATAGTCGGCTTCCAAGCGGTCACGAACAGCTTTCACCTCAGGGAAGATGGTAGCGTAACGCAGATAAGTCATATTGCTAACCCAGTTCTGAACCCAGTAAGCAGAACGTGTAGAGAAATGGAAGGCATCTGCCACACCACGTGCATAGCACTCGGGGACACTCTCGACACAACAATAAACGGGTGTCAGGGGCACCATATTGGCATCATCATTTCCCCACCATACTACACCACCTATATAATCAGGCAGCCAAGCACGCATTTGGGAAACATAGACGTTGGATGACTGCTGAGTGCTGATGGGACGCTCGTTGAAGTATTTCTTACCGTCAACCTCGTAGGTAAGAGGCGTGGGACGGTAAGGCATCTCCCATGGGCCCATACCCAAATCACCTTGAATAGCAAGAGGCGTACCCTCATAGTGGTCGCGCATCATATCCTTGACATCCTGGACGCTAAGAGGTGCCTTGGACTTTACATACAGAGGCATAGGATTGTCTGAAGTCTCGCCCATAGCATAAGAGAGATAAGGGGTCATATCCTCTGCTGCCCACTTGTTGAAGAAGCTCCATACACGGGCCTCACAGAAGCGCTGAGCGCCAAAGTCCGTAGGAGCATAAGCCGCTGAAAAAGAGAAATCTACATCTTTACCGCTAAAGAACCCCTTCTCGCGAGCGAAAGAGATAACATCCTTGCTATAAATGCAGTTTTCCTTGTCCTTGAGGGGGAACTTACGAATACGGCTCTGATTGGCATGAGCGCAGATACAATCATCAGGCACACGAATGGCAACCCATACGGCGCCCTTACGACCGGGGCCCTTGCCTATCATCTCCATTATCCAAGCCTCGTTGGGGTCAGCAATAGAGAAACTCTCGCCCTCGCTGCCATAGCCATACTCCTCGACAAGCTTACCCATAACGGCAATAGCCTGACGGGCTGTCTTGGCACGCTGCAGGGTTACATACATCAGACTTCCGTAGTCGAACAAGCCGCTGACGGTATCACATAGCTCCTCACGACCGCCAAAGGTAGTCTCGTGGATGGCGAGCTGATGCTCGTTCATCAAGCCTACAACAGTATAGGTCTCTTCTGCCTCGGGAATCTCGCCCAGATAATTGTTGGACTCATAATGATAGAGGGCACGCATCTCGCCCTTCTTATGCTTTCCGCCAGGCAGGAAGTTCATATAACCGTATGCTCCGTAGTCATCACTGCTATATGAGATAATGACACTACCGTCCTTGCTGACTTTTTTACCCACAATCAAATTGGTGCAAGCCTTGACCTCACCAATTGAGAAATGAACATTGAACATTGAGCATTGAACATTGACGAACAATGCCACAAGTACTAAATATAATTTCTTCATAAAAATCTTCTATAAACCTTAAACCGCAAACTGTAAACCGTAAACTACACTTTCAATTTATCACTGCCAGCTGCCTTGAAACTCATATCCAATCCTTTTACACTATGCGTAAGAGCACCAAAGGAAATGAAGTCTACACCAGCTTTGGCATAGGGAATCATATTGTCGAAGGTAATACCACCACTGGATTCCGTCTCGCAACGACCGGCGACAATCTCAACAGCCTTCTTGGTATCCTCGGGTGTGAAGTTATCAAACATAATACGGTCACAACCTTCAGCAAGTGCTTCATCAAGTTCCTTCCAGTTACGAACCTCGCACTCAATCTTCAGATTCTTTCCTTTATCCTTGCAATACTGCTTGGCACGAGAGATGGCATTGTGAACACCACCACAAAAGTCGATGTGGTTATCCTTGAGCAGAATCATATCAAAGAGACCAATACGATGATTCAAGCCACCGCCAATCTTAACAGCCTCTTTCTCAAGCATACGCATACCTGGCGTTGTCTTACGGGTATCCAGCACACGTGTCTTGGTGCCTGCATCTATGAGAGCCTGCTGGTATTTGTGCGTCATAGTAGCTATACCGCTCATACGCTGCAGGATATTAAGCATAAGGCGTTCTGTCTGCAAAAGGCTCTGCACCTTACCCTTCACACTCATTACAATATCCCCAGGCTTAACATGAGTACCATCCTGGATATACACCTCGACCTGCATAGTGGGGTCAAATCTATGGAACACCTGCTTGGCAATCTCTACGCCAGCAAAAATGCCTTCCTGTTTGATAAGGAGTTTACTCTCGCCCATCTCTGTATCTGGAATACAGCAAAGGGTTGTATGGTCACCATCACCTATATCCTCCGCAAAAGAGAGGTCAATGAGTCTGTCATTTAATTCTTCTACACTTAACATGTTTATATCAATTCAAAATTTAAAATTCAAAGTTCAAAAATCAAAATTGTTTCGTTATATCGTTTGACGGCCTTTTCGTTATTACGTTCTTACGTTATATTGGTATTACGACATCTATGGGCCGTCCGATTTTTCTCTTTTCTCTTTTAATTTTTCTCCCCCCTGACGGGTCGGGGGCCTCATTCATGATGATAGGGTTCTCCATTCAAAATAGTCATGGCACGATATATCTGCTCCGTAAAAAGAAGACGAATCATCTGATGGCTCAACGTCATCTGTGAGAGCGAAACTTTCTCTGCAGCGGCATTATAGACCGCCTCAGAGAACCCATAAGGACCACCCACAACAAAGACCAGACGTTTGGGACCAGCAGACATCTTCTTCTGAATCCATTGTGCAAACTCTATGCTGCGGCGCTCACGGCCGTGCTCATCGAGGAGCACAACATAATCACCTGGTTGAAAAGACTTCAGGATCAGATCCCCTTCTTTTTCTTTTTGTTCCCGTTCGCTAAGGTTCTTGGTTCCTTTAAGTTCAGGAATAACATCAAGAGCAAACGGCACATAATGATTGATGCGCTGTATATACTCATCGATGCTAGCAATAAAATGCTTATCGGTGGTCTTACCTACAACGGTGAGAACTATCTTCATTCTTTCACAGGCATTAAATATTCATAACAGCCGGCATCAGGAGCATTGTCAAATAGACGGTCTCGACCTAAACGGTCTGTTTTTAATCCATTCATCAAAAGGGGATCAGCCATATTCCGTATCTCACTTAATGAATCAGGAGTGAAGTTATAAACGAAATTATGCGTATCAAACACCTTGAAATTCTTCTCACCCTGAAGTTCCATCTCTTCGTTCTCGAACTTACATGCTACATAATGATTTTCATCATTCTCTCCTTTTGTGCGTAAGAAACAATTTTGGAAATAATAATACTCCGAGTCCTCATAGTCTGGAGGAAGGAAACCCTTTATTACATCCTCTGCATAACCAGTAATCACACAATTGAGGAACTGAATATATCTGAGTTCGTGATGTACTTTATTATCGTTTACATTAGTAACGTACAAGGCATCTCCTCTATCATAACTTAATGGATAAAACTGTGCAATGGTACAATGGCAAAAAGTATATGAACCGCCATAGATGGAAACACACTCACCCAACGTATTACTTATCTGGGTGTTAAGGATTTCCGCATTACAATTAATAAGGTTTAAGCCATCACCTCCAACATTATGAATAATACAATTCTCCATAGACAGAGTTAAATGATCAAGCGATGTACTGTCAACCTTAATACCCCAGCGACCACTATGCAGGTCGCAATTGAAGAACTTGTTGTTATAACTGCCTTTGTGAATAGTAATACCCTTCCACCTACTAGGCATATTATCATAGAAAAGATAATCAAACATGCGGTCTGTACGCGCACCACGAAAGACAACAGGCTTTTCTATAGTTCCACAAGCATTTATTCGTCCGTATATATCCACTGCAGTACTATCATGCATCAGCAATCTGGTACCTGGAAGAAGATTCAAGGTTGCACCTTTGGCTATTACCAACGAATCATAGATAAGATACGGCTTGTCTGTACTCAGGGTAACATCCGTCTCTATTTTCATTCCATGAATGATATAAGCATCAACGGAACCAGCTGTGAGCAGGACATGTTGCTGAACACCATTTTCAAGACTGAATACCAACTCGTCAGAATAAGTTATGGTATCCGTTGTACCGCTTTCAGGTGTAGTTACCTCTATACGAACAAGGATACTGTCGTTCTTCCTGATTAGGTAATCATTACCAAATCCCTGAGCAAGATACTCACCATCTACATTAACACGGAAAAGACTCTCATTCCCTTTCTGTAATCGGATATTTGAAACTCGGACTCCATTAGAATTCTTATTGAAAACATAGAGCGTCTTAGTTGGGCTGGCGATGGTTGATATCAACGTATCAAAACGAACTGTATCGTCAGAGAAATCCAGTTTGAAAGACGGATCAGCAGAATAAGAATCGTAATCGGAACATGAATAGAACAATGCCGATATAACAATCGCGAAAATATAGAAAAGCTGTTTTTTCATTATTTCTCTTCGGGAATATTCTTAAGAATTGCCAACAACCAATCCCAGACAATCTGAACAGTTGGTATTAACAGTTTCTCGTCAGGACTATGGACGCCACGCATAGTAGGGCCAACGCTAATCATATCCATTCCAGGATACTTTTCGCTGAAAAGTCCACACTCCAATCCTGCATGAATACCTAAAACCAAAGGTTCCTTGTTCATCAGTTTTCGATATTGATCGACAGCAACTCGTAGAATCTCGCTCTTGGGATTCATCTTCCAACCAGGATAACCCTCGCCTATATCAACCTTAGCACCTGCCAACTCAAATACGGCTGCAACGGTGTTGGCCATATTCACACGGGCACTATAAATGCTGCTACGCTGAGAACTGATTACCTCAATGACATTCTTCTCGGGCTTCATGTGTATGCTTGCCAGGTTGCTACTGGTCTCTACAAGGTCAATATCCTGACACATAGCAAACACGCCATTGTCAACGGCCTGCAGAGCTGCAATAAACTTAGTGCTGGAAGTCTTGTCGATAGCTTGTATGGCAGCATCCTCAGATGAAAGCAGGAACTCCATACTCTTCTCGGTTACGTTGTATTCCTCTTCAACATCTGCAGCATACAGATTCCAGTCGACACGTATCTGTTCCTTATCCTTCATGGGAATGGCACAGAGACAGAATGCCTCACGGGGGATAGCATTATGCAATCCACCAGCCTGGATATCAACCAAACGTAGGTCATATTTCTTTTGACTGAGGTACAGGAAACGAGCTAACAACTTATTGGCATTGGCACGACTCTTGATAATATCGTCGCCACTATGACCTCCCATCAAGCCCTTAATACAGAGAGAGAAAGTAAAGAAATTCTGAGGTAAGGCTTCAAGTTGGTATGGCATCTGAACAAGGGTACGGCAACCACCGGCACAAGAGACAAAGATCTGACCTTCATCCTCGCTGTCGAGGTTAACCATCAGTCGTCCCTTCATAAAATCATTTCCCATGCCAAAGGCACCGGTAAGACCAGTCTCCTCATCGCGAGTGAAGACACACTCCAAAGGACCATGCTCAATATCCTTGCTTTCAAGAATTGCCATCTGCATAGCAACGCCAATGCCGTCATCAGCGCCTAAAGTAGTACCCTTAGCCTTTAGCCATTCACCGTCAACGTATGTCTGTATGGCATCCTTATTGAAATCAAACTCAACATCATTATTCTTCTCGCAAACCATATCCATATGGCTCTGAAGAATCAGAATTCTACGATTCTCCATACCGGGAGTTGCAGGCTTACGTATAATAACATTACCTACTGAATCACAATCAGTCTCTAAACCCAGATTCTTACCAAACTCCATCAGAAAGGCAATCATCTGCTCCTCTTTTTTTGAAGGACGGGGAACAGCATTGACTTTCGAAAAACAATCAAACACGCACTTAGGTTTTAACTCAATTTCAGTCATAATATTTGGTTTATTTAATCATTTTCTGTATCTTTGCAGTTGCAAATATAGAAAAATATGTTGAAAGTAGCATTATTAACCGTAGGAATTGTTGCAATATCAATAGCACTTTTGTGTGTAAAATTGATTGTGCTGCCAAATGGTAAGTTTGCAAGTTCACATATTAGCGACAACAAGGAAATGCAGAAACGCGGTATCCACTGCGTTCAAAGCATGGACAAGATGATGAGAAAAGAAAACCCTAACAAGGTTAAAGAAAGAATATAAACAATTATAGAATAATGTATATGAAAAAGTATTTGCTTGGCATCGGACTGGTGTCTTTGGGACTGACAATATCAAGTTGCAATAAAGCTGCTGAAGAAGAAGCTGAAGCAACAGAGCAGGATACTGCTCAAGCAGGTGGTGTCAAGATAGCATACGTAGAGTTAGATTCACTCATGAATCAATATCAACTCTACAAAGACTACAGCGAGGTACTGACACACAAGGGTAACAATATCCAAAACACATTAGCCAAGAAACAACGTGCTTTGGAGAGCCATGCTGCTGCCGTACAAAAAAAATATGAGAGCAACGGCTTCACAACACGCGACGAGTTGGAGCGCGCTCAAGCCGGCATTCAGCGTGAGCAGCAGGAATTGGCCCAGTTGGCTGACCGCCTGAACAGTGAGTTCAACGAGGAGCAGGCCCGCATAAACGCTGAAGCAAAAGACAGTATCCAGTCTTTCCTGAAACGATACAACAAGACAAAGAAATATGACTATGTCATGGTAAAAGCAGGAGACAACCTCCTGATTGCAAATCCAAAATATGACATTACGCAAGATATCGTCAAGGGACTTAACAAGCGTTATAAGCGTAGCACTGAGGTTGACCAGCAAATCAAGGCTAAAACAGAGACAGAAAAAGAATAAGTGTGTTGTTAACATTATCAATAAGTATTTCCTCTTTCTCTTGGAAAACAAGAAAAAAAGCAATACTTTTGCAACGTGATTAATCTTTCAAGACATATAGAATATGAATTGTTGTATCATGACATTGTTGTGATACCACAATTTGGCACGTTCAAAGCTACATACGTTCCAAGCAAATGGATAGAGGAAGAAGAACTTCTTCTACCTCCCTATAGGGCCTTGTCCTTCACACAAGAAGTGAACAACAAGGATACCCGTTTTGTGGAAACAATCTCAACCAGCTACCAAATCTCAATAGAAGAAGCCAATATTGTTACACTGGAATTCACAGAAAATATCCAGCAGGAACTTTCCGAATATGGTAGTTTCGAATTAGGCAGTATTGGTGAGTTTGTTCTAGATGAGGCAACAGGGAAAATCCGTTTTATTGCCTGTCAAGCTGGAGCAGCATCCCCCTGGCTTTACGGATTAGACGCTATACACGTACATCCTTCTAAGGAGAACATCATAGCAGTTAGCCAAAAGAAAGACAAGAACACATCTGACAAGGATGCAAAGAAAATAACCATCAGTATTAATAAACGTATTCTGCATTACGTTACTACTGTAGCAGCATCAATTATTCTGTTCTTTGCTTTCAGTACACCTGTTTCCGAAAACAGTTTGAATCAAAATCCAGAAATACGCTCTGAACTATTCCTACCCCCTACTTCTATTTCAAAAAATCAGCCAAAAACAACAAAGGGTGTTGAAAACGTAGAGAAAACGACGACGACAAAGAAGGACATAGATTCCGGAGTAATTCTTGATAAAAAAATTGCACAGCAAGAACAAGCAGAAATTGCACATCCTTCATTCTCTGTTGTATTGTGTTGTGGAGTGCCTGCTCAAAATGCTGAAGCATACTGCCAGAATCTGAACGAACGTGGAATCAAGGCGACTGTCGATAAATCCGGAAAATTCATTAGAGTACTAATTCCCGGATTTGAAACAAGAGAAGACGCCTTAGCAGAAATTCACTCTTTACGCAGTATTAGTAAAGAGTTCTCCAATGCTTGGATAATGGAGAAATAACAAACTCAAGAATCCCTCACGAATGAAAAGAGTACGTTGCCCCAAGTGCGACAGTTACATCACTTTTGATGAGAAACAATATGAGGACGGACAGCAATTGGTATTTGTCTGTCCAGAATGTAGTCGCCAGTTTGGAATACGTCTAGGTACCAACAAGGTCAAGGAAACACGAAAAAACGAAAATCTTGACGAGCAGGAACATAGCCAAGAACTAGGAAGTATAGTTGTTGTAGAAAATGTTTTCCATTACAAACAGGTTATCCCTCTTGAAATGGGAGACAACGTATTCGGAAGATATGTTAAAGGGTCTAATATAAATAAACCTATAGAGACCGTTGACCCAAGTATAGATACCAAGCATTGTATTATTAGAGTTCAGCGAAACAAAAAAGGCGAATTACAGTACATTCTACGTGATGCGCCAAGCAACACAGGAACTTTCTATATGAATGAAATTCTGCGAGATCAGGATCGCATCTATTTGGAAGATGCCTCAATAATTACCATTGGTGCTACAACACTGATACTACGGAAAGCAAATTCTGAAGAATAACAATAAAACAACATATCCCCCAACAATAATGTATAAAATTCTTGCACTTGACTTAGACGGAACACTTACCAATAGCAAGAAAGAGATAACCCCTCACACTTTAGACGTACTAATTCAGGCTCAGCAAAAAGGATTACGTCTTGTACTTGCCAGCGGAAGACCCACTGCTGGCATTAAGCCTTTGGCAAGACAACTACATCTGAAGGATTATGGTGGTTATATACTAGCCTTTAACGGAGGATTAATCATTGATTGCGCAACAGGAGAAATAATTTACCAGAATGTACTTGACACATCTGTATATAAACACCTGTACGAGGTTGGCAATACTGACGATTTTAAAATACTTAGCTATATGGATGAATATATAGCATGCGAGGATATTGAAAACGAGTATGTACGCTATGAAGCTAAGCTCAACAAGATGAAGCTAAAGAAAATGAACAGCTTCCTAAAAGAAATCAATTTCCCTGAACCTAAGTGTTTGATTGTCGGAAACGAAAAAAAACTCGCTAAACTGGAAAAAGAACTAAGTGAATACTACGAAGGAAAAATGAGTATTTACCGTAGTGAACCATTCTTTCTGGAGATTCTCCCCTTAGGTATTGATAAAGCCAAACGCTTAGAGTTCTTATTAAATCATCTAGGATTAAAACGAGAAGAACTTATGGCTTGCGGAGACGGGTTTAACGATCTGAGCATGATAGAATATGCAGGCCTTGGCGTTGCCATGTCCAATGCTCAACCAATAGTAAAAGAAGCTGCGGACTACATTACATTAAGTAATGAAGAAGATGGCGTGGCTGCAGCAGTAAAGAAATTTATAGGATTATAGTTAGAAAGGAGAAAGAACTTTCTTGAGTTTCTCCTGCAATTCTTGCATTTTGCCTTTTCTAATAGAAAGTGTCATCTGACAATCCATATCGTATGACTGACTGACGATACGTGCATCCAAATCACGTGCTACCTTCATCACGTTATTCATCAGCGGATATTCAAAAGAAAAGGAAAATTCCTCATCAACAGTACGTGTTTCTATCTCAGCATTAGCAATGGCTTCTGCGGATGCTGTTTTATATGCTACTATCAAGCCACTTGTTCCCAACTTGACTCCACCAAAATAACGGACAACAAGAATAATTATATCAGTTAATTCATTGCTATTGATTTGACCAAGTATAGGTTTACCTGCTGTTCCACTAGGCTCTCCATTATCATTACTTCGGAACAATTCACGCTCAGCCCCTAACATATAAGCCCAACAGACATGGCGAGCATCATAGTATTTCTTCTGGTATTGTTCTACAAGAGCCATAGCCTCATCAACAGTAGTAACATGATGAGCAAAAGCGAGGAACTTACTCCTGAGTTCGGAATAAGTCCCTTCGCTTTTATCTTTTATAGTCTTGAATTCGTCGATCATGAAAGTTTGTGAACAACCAAACCGCTACGCAATTTTGGTTCAAACCATGTTGCCTTGGGAGGCATGATGTTACCACTATCGGCAATATTCATGATTTGCTGCATAGAAACAGGGAAAAGAGCCAATGCCATCTTCATCTCACCAGAGTCAACACGGCGTTTCAGCTCTTCCAATCCACGCAAACCTCCAACGAAATCAATACGCTTATCACTTCTCAAATCCTTGATACCAAGCAGTTTGTCAAGAATTAAATCACTGCTGATACTTACATCCAAGCTACCTATAGGATCTGACTCATCACAAAGCCCATCCTTCAGAACCAGACTATACCATTTACCACCAAGATAGAGGCTGAACTCATGCAAATGCATAGCTCTATAAGGCTCGGTACCCTGACAGGAAACAGTAAAGTTGACAGAAAGAGCTGAAAGGAATTCTTCTTCGGACATTCCATTGAGATCCTTGACAACTCTATTATAATCAAGAATAGTCAATTGACTGGCAGGGAAGCATACAGCCATGAAGTAATTGTACTCTTCATCACCCTTGTGATTAGGATTGTTCTTAGCCTTCTCAGCACCTACTAAGGCAGCTGCAGCACTACGGTGATGGCCATCAGCAATGTACAAGTATGGAATCTTAGCAAATGTCTCTGTGATAGTTGCGATATCAGCAGAATCATTTACCAACCAGAATTGATGGCGGAAACCATCAATAGGAGCTATGAAGTCATACTCAGGCTCACCTTCAGTGACGCGCTCTATCAGCGAATCAAGGGTTACATTATCAGGATAAGCAAAGAATACGGGTTCCAGGTTCGCATCGTTAACGCGCACATGACGCATACGATCCTCTTCCTTGTCACGACGTGTCAACTCATGCTTTTTGATAACACCGTTCATATAATCTTCAACGGCTGCAGCTACAACTAAGCCATACTGTGTCTTGCCATTCATTGTCTGAGCATAGACATAGTACATCTCCTGCTCATCCTGCACAAGCCATCCTTCCTTTTGGAACTTAGCGAAGTTCTCTGCTGCACGTGCATACACACGCTCATCATATTCACTGGTACCAACAGGGAAGTCTATCTCCGGCTTGATAATATGATAGAGGGATTTCTCGTTATTACCAGCCTCAATACGCGCTTCTTCTGAATCCAGAACATCATAGGGACGACTCTCTACCTGTTCTACAAGATTCTTGGGAGGGCGAAGTCCTTTAAATGGTTTAATTGTTGCCATTACTTGTTAACTTGAAATTTAGTGATACCGTCACGCAGGAAACCTACAATCTGATTGGCTGCAGCAATACCGGCATTAACATTAGCCTCTGCTGTCTGAGCACCCATCTTCTTAGGAGTAGCAAAGTAACGACCGACAAACTTCTCTGCAAACTCAGCATCAGCATCGGGTTTGATATCTGTCAGATACTTCAGATCAGTTCGCTCTTCCATAAGTTTAATCAAACCGGCCTCGTCAATAACCTCCTTACGAGCGGTATTAACCAAGATGCCCCCCTTCTTCAACTTACCGACCAAAGCATAATTGATACTCTGCTTAGTCTCAGGAGTTGCAGGAATGTGAAGAGAAACAATGTCGCAGGTCTCAAAGAGTTCATCCTGGCTCTTTGCAGCCTTAACGCCGGCAGCCTCAATAGCCTCAGCAGGACAGAAAGCATCATAGGCAACAACCTCCATACCAAAGCCCTTGGCTACGCGAGCAACGTTACGACCTACATTACCAAAAGCAAGAATACCCAACTTCTTGCCCATCAATTCAGTACCACTGGTTCCATTGAAAAAGTTACGAACACCATAAACCAGAAGACCGAACACCAACTCAGCAACACTGTTGGCATTCTGACCAGGAGTATTCATTGCTACGACGTTGTGAGCAGTAGCAGCAGACAGGTCAATATTGTCATATCCGGCACCGGCACGAACAACAATCTTCAGGTTCTTTGCTGCGTCCAATACCTCAGCGTCAACCTTATCTGAACGAATAATCAAAGCATCAACATCAGCCACAGCATCCAGAAGTTGCTTCTTCTCTGTATACTTTTCTAACAAAGCCAACTCATATCCGGCTGCATCAGTAACAGCCTTGATGCCATCTACAGCAACTTTGCTGAATGGCTTTTCTGTTGCAATAAGAACTTTTGCCATAGTAGTAACAGATTAGTGTTTAGCCTCGAATTCCTTCATGCAAGCAACCAAAGCCTGACAACCCTCGATAGACATAGCATTATAACAGCTAGCACGGAAACCACCTACATCACGATGTCCCTTTACACCAACCATACCTTTCTCTGTTGCGAAGGCCATGAACTCGTCCTGTAAGTCCTCATACTCAGGCTTCAAAACAAAGGTAAGGTTCATCAAAGAACGGCTATCCTCCTCAGCTGTACCAACAAACAACTTATTTCGATCAATCTCACCGTATACAATATCGGCACGCTGCTGAGCCAACTTAGCCATAGCCTCTACTCCACCCTGCTTCTTAATCCACTTCAGATTTTGTAATGCGCAATAGATGGGAACTGTTGGAGGAGTATTGAACATACTACCCTTCTTAACGTGCGTACGATAATCCAACATAGTAGGAATAGGACGACTAACCTTACCCAGCAAATCTTCCTTGACAATAACAAAAGTAACACCTGCCATAGACAAGTTCTTTTGTGCACCTCCATATATCATACCATATTTGCTAACATCTACAGGACGAGAGAAGATATCACTACTCATATCAGCGATTACAGGAATCGGCGAATCCAAATCCTTACGTAATTCTGTTCCGTAGATAGTATTATTGCTAGTAATATGCAGATAATCTGCGTCAGCAGGAATCTCAAAGTTTTTGGGAATATATGTAAAGTTCTTATCCTTGCTTGAAGCGACTTCTACTACCTCGCCAAACAACTTAGCTTCTTTCATAGCCTTTGTTGCCCACACGCCAGTATTCAGATAAGCAGCTTTCTTCTCAAGGAAATTATAAGGGATCATACAGAACTCAAGACTGGCACCGCCACCAAGGAATATTACACTATAACCCTCAGGAATATCCAACAATTCCTTGAAGAGAGCAACAGCCTCATCAACTACAGGCTGGAAATTCTTTGCACGATGGCTTGTCTCCATCAAAGATAAACCGCTGCCTTCAAACTCAAGACATGCAGCGGCTGTTGCCTCCATTACCTCACGAGGAAGAATAGATGGTCCGGCATTAAAATTGTACTTTTTCATTTTGTAATTTGTAAGTTGATTTTATTGTTAATCCTTTGTCTTTGTTACAATCATTTTACATGCAAAAATATGAATAATTCACAATATACCTATTTATATTTTAAAGAAATTAACAAAGGCAAGTAAAAAGGAAAAAAAACAACAGAGTTTCTTGCACAATTGAAATTAAAGAAGTACCTTTGCATCGCTTTTCACGAGAGCGTGGAAAGTTCCGGGGTGTAGCGCAGTTGGTAGCGCACCTGGTTTGGGACCAGGTGGTCGCCCGTTCGAGTCGGGTCACCCCGACAATCTTTATGAAATTCAAAAAAGATGCAACAACATTTGGTAAATTCCAATAATCATTGTACCTTTGCATCGCATTTGAAAATTTGGTGCCTTGGATGAGTGGCTTAGTCACCGGTCTGCAAAACCGTGCACGGCGGTTCGAATCCGCCAGGCACCTCTAAAGAAAGAGGAACTCAAGATTTTTTGAGTTCCTCTTTCTTTTTCCTTTTATTTCTTGTTTAACAACAGTTGCCTGACGAATGAATGAAGTGTTGATATATATGCCGTAGGAAATCACTACGTTTACTTAAATGGAAAATACTATATAAGAATGATGCAAGGAAAGCTACACCACCGAAGAAATACTTCAATTCTATAGTTGATGAAATACATAAAAGGAATGTAACCAGCAAGCATATAAACTGGAAGAAGAATATAAGCCAGGTATTACGCATGACCTTAACCTTATAACGGTATCTGCATACTAACAAAATAACCACAATATCATACAAGGCGCCAACTGAATATGCTATACCTGCACCTACCAACCCAAAGGATTTGTAAAGCAACCATAAAACAACGCCAAAGAAAATATTATACGCAACCTCTATTGCCAGGAAGACCATACTGTCTCCCTTAGCCAGAGTGCTGTATCCTAATGGCAACGACAAAGCCCTGAAGAAAGTATAGAAACATGCACAGAGAGACATGCTTAAGATGGCCATGAAGGATTCGCCGAACTGCAGACTTATTACCGTTGGTAGTAAAAGAATATACAGAATAAGCACAGGAGCAATAACAAGCAGACATACTTTAATCTGCTGGTTGATGGTTTGGTTCATTCGTTGAATATCCTGATTAACAGAAGAAAGGCGAGGGAAGAAATCTGCTTCCAATGCTACAAAAGCCATACTTGCATAATTGACCATAAGTATCGAGCCTGCTTTGAACAGGCCGAAATCGCTCATTGTCGTATTACCCGAATTTAAGATATACGCAGGGATAAACAAGTTCAAACCCGTAGTGGAGACACCTGCAAGAACATAAGGAATACCCCTCTTCAACATCGGAAAGCCTTCCCGAAGGACTTCTTTACTAAACGGCGAAACCTTATAGGAAACCAACCTGAAAGAAAAGATTCCATGCGTGATAAAGGAAGAAAGCGTACTGAAAATAAGTCCTAGGACAACGCCCTTTAACCCCATGTAATAATAAAATGGAATAGTAAGTACAATGGTAAGCAATGCAACCACACCTTCTATTATTGCAACCTTTCTAACCTGCCTTAATCCCTTCAGAATCGCGCATTCGCCCTCTGCCAAAAGAAAACTTATTGCAACAGGAATCATTAAAAGGACATGATAATCCCAACTGTTCTTGAAGAAGTAAAAGCTAAGCAAGGGAGAAGCACATAAACATAGCACCGTTGCAAAGACGGCCGTCCAGAGTACCCATGTCCTAACAACCATCACGAAATGCTCTATCTCTTCATTAGAGCCTTCGTCAAACAACTCCCCTGCCCTTTGGGTGGCATTCAACGGCAAACCCATATTGCTCGCACTGACTAGGAAATCGGAGATGCTGTTGTAAACACCTATCAACCCCATACCGAATTCACCCAAGAAAACTGACGTCAGTTTGTTACGCGCAAACGCCATCAGCGTCTTCAAGCCTTGTACTCCGCCAAAAACACCCGTGTACTTCAGTACATGGTCATAAGATGTATCGTTGGTTTCTTCGTTATGTAAATTTTCTAATTCGCTCATGAAAGACCTTCTATTTCTCCGTTCACAAGATCTATACGCTCAGCCTGTGGACTTTTAGGCAAACCAGGCATGCGCAATAAATCTCCAGCTATCAACACTAGCATCTCCGCCCCGCAATTAATAACAATGTCACGGATATTAATCTTAAACCCTGTTGGAACGCCATAAGCTTTCTGGTCGGCAGAGAAACTATATTGCGTCTTTGCTATACATATAGGATAATGAGATATGCCCATCTCATTAATCTTATCAATCATTCGTTTTGCAGCAGGACCGAAGGTAACGCCGTCTGCACCATATATTTTTCTAGCAACAGCATTAGCTTTTTCCTCTACGCTATCATTGTCATTATATGCCAAACAAAGAGGCATGCTTGGACTTGTCTCTATGGTATCAACAACCAAGTGAGCCAACTCTACAGCACCACTTCCGCCCTCATTGAATGCATTATTGACAACGAATCCCACTCCCATCTCTTTACAATGCTGCCGTAGGAATTCTATTTCTTCTTCAGTATCTGAGGCATAGCGATTAAAACAAACGATTACCGTCTGACCAAAACTCCGAATATTACGAATATGACGATCCATATTCTTAACACCCTGCTTCAGGCCTTCCATGTTAGGTTGTTTTATTTCATCAATAGGTACACCACCATGCATCTTCAATCCATGAGAGCCTGCAACCAATACAGTAAGCGAAGGCTGAAGACCACTCTTACGGCATTTAATATCATAGAATTTCTCTGCTCCTAAATCAGCGCCAAATCCTGCCTCCGTTATCACATAGTCCCCAAAGGTAAGAGCCAATTTAGTGGCAAGAACACTATTACATCCATGAGCGATATTGGCAAACGGACCACCATGGACAATAGCCGGTGTCTGCTCCGTCGTCTGCACCAGATTGGGATGCAAAGCATCTTTCAACAACACACAGATAGCACCGGCAACACCTAAATCCCTAACATAGAAAGGCTTTCCGTCTATGGTTGTTCCCAACAATATATTCTCTATTCTGCGACGCAAATCGTCCTGGTCCTTCGCAAGACAGAGAATAGCCATAATCTCACTGGCAGGAGTAATATCAAAACCGCTCTCCATTGTGACACCGTCTGTCTTAGAACCCAAACCGGTTACAATATAACGCAGGTTACGATCATTTACGTCAAGCACACGTTTCCATAGAACCTCTCGCATAGCAAAACCTTCGTTCCTGTGCTGGTAAATGTAATTATCTAACAATGCGGCTATCATATTATGCGCCGAGGTTATTGCATGGAAATCACCCGTAAAGTGTAAATTTATTTTATCCATAGGCAACACTTGCGCATATCCACCGCCAGCAGCACCTCCCTTCATTCCGAAACATGGTCCCAATGAAGGTTCGCGCAATGCCACAATAGTTTTCTTGCCTATCTTGGACAGTCCCAAAGCTAATCCCACGCTTACAGTTGTCTTTCCGATACCTGCTTTTGTCGATGAGATAGATGTAACTAGAATAAGCTTGTGCTGTTTTACTTTTTCTTCATCAATTAAATCCTCGGGGATCTTGGCACAATAACGGCCATAAGGTTCTAGGGCATCTCCAGGCACTCCCATCTTTTCTGCAATAGCTGTTATGGGAGCCAATGGAGTTTCCCTTGCAATTTCAATATCAGATTTCATTTATATGTGTTTTCTTCTTCGATTTAAAATTATTATTCTGACTGATGTTGAGGACGAAGCAAATCATTAACTGTCTTAACAGGATTAAAGGTGCTCAGAGGTACCTCAACCATAAGAGTGCTCCAATTACTCATAGCACCATTCCACAATCCTGGCAACTCAAGGGCCTTCAACTCCTTGCCTCCCTTACTCTTATAAGAGATAAAGCCTGTGGCAGGATCTACGAAATCAGGCAAGTTGAACTTCTCACCCTTGTAGTTCCTAACGGCACAAACCAAATCTACAGGATTGAAGTGAGTTCCCTGAGTAAACATCTTAACGTATTCTGGGTTATTCTGATCTATCTGACTACTTTCAAGTATCTGTAATGATACACTTCCATCGGGATTAAATGCCAGGAACGGACCACCGCCGGGCTCACCTACATTCTTCACTACGCCACAAACACGGATAGGTCTGTTTAGTTTATTCTTCAGGAAGATATGCAACTCAGTATCTTCCATATCCTTCAGACCAGGAACATCGGTATTAAGGGTGTGACGAACAAAACGGATGATATCCTCCAAGTCATCATGAGTATACTTGCCACTATCCAGCAGGTTCAGATAATCAAAGGTCTGCTTCTGTACACTTACCAGCACACCGGCAATCACCTGTTTCCAAAGTACGGTATCATCCTTTAGCCTGTCAGGCACAACATTGTCTATGTTCTTGATGAACACAACATCGCAATCCAGGTCGTTAAGGTTCTCTATCAGAGCGCCATGACCTCCAGGACGGAACAACAGCTTACCGTCTTCTGTACGGAAAGGAGTATTATCCATGTTGGCAGCAACAGTATCTGTGCTGGGTTTCTGCTCGCTCAGGCTGACATCATATTTAATATTATAACAGCTGCTTGCCTCTGGTAGCACACGGTCTATCAGTTCCTGGAAGAATTCTCTGTGTTCAGCACTAACTGTGAAATGTACGGCAGCCTTTCCCTGACTGCTGGCATACAGGGCAGCCTCTACAAGATGCTCCTCTACTGGAGTACGGGCACAGTCGTCATAGTTATGGAACTGCAGAAGTCCCTTGGGCAGCTGTCCGTAGTTCAGACCTTCCTCGCTCAGCAGATTGGCAACAACTGCCTTATACTCGCCCTCCTCTATCAAAGCATCCACGCCCTCTTCCTCATTCAGGAAACATGCATCGTTCAATGCATCAAAGAAGGCAAAGTTATGAATCTCTGCAAAGAACTTCTTCTCAAAGTCCGTTGTGGGTACATCGTAATCAGCATCCAGGAACTCAAAGAGATTCTTGAACATTCTACTGGCAGCACCACTGGCAGGAACAAACTTAACAATGCCATGTCCTTCTGACTTATAGTCGTTCCAGGTCTTGACATACTTTTCAACTTCGTCTCCCTTGGGAGCAATGATGCCATTACCCACAGAGGCTGCTGTACGTAGTTTCAAGAAAGGAAAACCTTGTTCAAAATCCTTCAGTTGTACCTCAATTTGACTTTCGCTTATACCCTTCTTCTTGAGAAGTTCCTTGTCTTCGTTTGTTAACAACATAACCTGTAGAAATTTGCTTTATTTATTTTGGCCACAAAAGTAAACAAAAATTATCAATTTTCGTAATGAAAAGCAGAAAAATTCATACCTTTGTGCAAAATAAAAAAAGTACACACATGATAAAGGACGATTTCTTTACTGCCGAAGAGAAAGCGCAGATTACGGAATTATACAAGCGTCTTTATATTGTATCAAAGGATGTTCTGCTACCGGACGATGACCAAAAGGTTCGGTACTATATACGCCAGGCTATAGAGAAAAGCCTCTTGCGTCGCGACAATTTCAACCTGAATCCCATCATCAATGATGCTGAGACTGCCCTTATTGTGGCCGAGGAGATAGGCTTGAACCGTGCATCCATCCTGGGCGTTATGCTGAATGGCGTTGTTCAGAGCGGAGCAGCATCTATTGATGAGATAAAGAAGGATTTTGGAGATGACGTTGCCAACATACTGCATGGCATGTTACGCATCCGCGACCTCTACGCCAAGAGTGCTACCGTCGAGGGCGAGAACTTCCGTAGCCTATTGGTTACCTTTGCCGAGGATTTACGCGTTATCCTTATTATGATAGCCAACCGCGTGCTTATCATGCGTAAAATCAAGGACACGCCCTATGTCGAAGCTCAACGCAAGGTTTCTATGGAGGCCGCTTACCTCTACGCTCCCCTAGCCCATAAACTGGGACTTTACAAGTTGAAGAGCGAGTTGGAGGACCTTAGCCTCAAGTACTTGGAGCATGATGCCTATTATCATATCAAGGAGAAGCTTAACGAGACCAAACGCAGTCGTGATGCCTACATAGCCAACTTCATCGCGCCTATCGACGAGAAGCTCCGTGCCGCTGGTCTTAAATTTCACATGAAGGGGCGTACCAAGAGTATCCACTCCATCTGGCAGAAGATGAAGAAGCAGCAGGTGGACATAGAGGGCGTATTCGACCTCTTTGCCATCCGCATCATCCTGGATTCCAAGCCCGAGAAGGAGAAGCAGGATTGCTGGCAGGTCTTCAGTATCATTACTGACATGTACCAGAGCAACCCCAAACGTATGCGCGACTGGCTCTCTGTGCCTAAGAGTAATGGTTATGAGAGTTTGCACATAACGGTATTAGGACCAGACCAGAAATGGGTGGAGGTTCAGATACGTACAGAACGTATGGATGACATCGCCGAGCATGGCTTGGCTGCCCACTGGCGATACAAAGGTGTTAAGAGCGGACAGAGCGGCATAGAAGAGTGGCTTGCCAACGTGCGTGGTGCCCTTGAGACAAATGACGACATGCAGCTTATGGACCAGTTCCGTATGGATCTGGTAGAGGATGAGGTCTTTGTCTTCACACCTCGTGGCGACCTTTTCAAGCTTCCTGCCGGTTCTACAGTCCTTGACTTTGCATACGCCATCCACACCAAGGTGGGAAACTCCTGCGTTGGAGCCAAGATTGGAAACAAGAACGTCACCATCCGTCAGAAACTTCAGAGCGGAGACCAGGTGGAGATTCTTACCAACGCCAACCAGACACCCAAGCAAGACTGGCTGAATATCGTCCAAACCAGCAAGGCACGCAACAAGATACGCCAGAGCATCAAGGAGATGGAGAGCAAAGAGGCTCTGATGGCCAAAGAGGAGTTGGAACGTAAGCTCAAGAACAGAAAGTTGGAGTACAACGAGCCTACCCTCATGCATACTATCACCAAACTGGGCTATCGCATCGTTACAGAGTTCTATGCTGCCTTGGGATCAGGAGTAGTCACCATGGAGCAGGTGCTGGATGCTTATGCTACCCAGTTGCGTCACAGCAAGGGCGAAGAAGAGCGCACTACGCCACAGATGAGCGCCCAGGAGTTTGTGATGCAGGAGAACGAGAAGAACAAACTTTCTGGGGGAGGTGAAGACGTCATTGTCATCGACCAGGAGTTGAAAGGCCTCGACTTCCAGATGGCACGTTGTTGCCAACCCGTCTATGGTGACGACGTCTTTGGCTTCGTAACCAGCGGAGGCGGCATAAAGATTCATCGCGAGGACTGTCCCAATGCCCCACAGCTGCGTCAGCGCTTCGGATACCGTATCGTCAAGGCTCGCTGGGCTGGCAAGCGTGGCAGCCAATACCCCATCACACTTCGCATCGTAGGCAATGATGATTTGGGTATCGTCAACAATATTACCAGTATCATCAGCAAGGAGGGAATTCTCCTGCGCAGTATCAGTATCGACAGTCACGACGGGCTTTTCTCTGGCACCCTCACCGTCATGCTTGATGATATCAGCCGACTGCAGCAATTACTCAAGAAAATAAAGACCGTAAAAGGTGTAAAGAATGTAACACGTTCATAAATCCACATGAAGAGAATATGTATTTTAATGGCACTGGCAAGTTGTCTGTCAGGCCAAGCAATCGAGATTCAGAAATTCCGTATCAGTAACCCCATTCCACTTACTGCCCCTATCTTTACGGATACCACAGATGTTAATGGTAAAAAGATTGAAACAGAAGAACTGCTGTATGCATCCCCACAGTCTCTCAAACTATGGATGAATGGAGCAGAAAACACCACAGGCATACTTCCTGCACTCCCACAGACCAGTCTGTTACAGGCAGGATTCACCATCCGTAACACTGGCTTTGTAAAGGCAAATTTCAAGGTGGAATGTAAGAGTCGTTATACCTTATACATCGATAATTCAGAGGCTCAGTCCGACAATCAGCTTGTGCCAGGAACACACCAGATTGTAATTAAACTGTTACAGAAGAAAGATGAGGCTGACACGCTGAAAATCAGTCTGTCAAGCGAACAGGAAAAATACATCACCGTGAATCCTGAAGGCAAAAGATACTGGACGCAGAAAGACCTCATGCATGGCAAGCGTCTGCGTAGTGTCTCACTCTCCAGCTCAGGCAAATATATGATGCAGAAATTCAGCACAACGTTCGAAGACGGTCATTCCGAGAACTCTGAACAGATACTTGAAGTGGCAACCGGAAGCATTCTCTCTGCCCAGAACTTCTCACACTGGGACAAGACAGGAGACCGTTACATCCGTTACCGTCAAACGCCAGACGGAGCCTGGCAGACATTGTCTGTCGATATCAAGACAGGAAACACCACCCTTCTTGCCACATACAAGGGACGCGGCAACGCCAGCTATATAGGCAACAATAAGTTGTTGATAACTGACTATGTAGACGGCCCCAAGGAGTTGAATAATGATGTACACCAGATTCTTGAGCCCGATGACCGTCAGCCAGGTTGGCGCAACCGTTCTGTCATTTACCTTCAGGATATGACCACAGGTGTAACCCGCCAGCTTACAGCCGGACAGCATAATGTTTATGTACAGCCTTCTGATGACGGACGCAAACTTCTTCTTACCATCTCTACAACAGACGTTACCAAGCGCCCCTTCGGGTTCTCAACCATATTGCTGGTAGACACAGAGACCTTGCAGGCTGACACCATTGTCCAGAAGGACGGCTTTATAAGCTATGGAACGTTCTCCTACGATGGCAGATACATCGCCTTCAAGGGAAGTCCTGAGGCTTTCAATGGCATAGGCAACACCTTGTCTGCCGACAAGATCCCCAACTGTTTCGAATACGAGTTGTTCCTCTATGACATTGCTTCCAAGCAGATAAAGTGCCTGACACGCAACTTCGACCCTTCCATTATAGACATAACATGGAGCAAGACCGAGGGATGCATCTACGCACTAACAGAGGACAAAGACCTGCAGACACTTTACCGTATCAATCCCCAGAACGGGAAGATTACTCCTATTAAGACAACAGATAACTTCGTCTATGACAATATCAGTATAGCACGAGACAAGGCTGTTATGGCCTATACCAGCGAGACCACCCAGAGCAGTGACCGCTCCTGGATTATGGACCTCAAGACTGGCAAGGAGCGCCTTGCTTTTGATGTGAACCCTGAGCGCACAGCTGATATTCAGTTGGGCGAGTGTCACAACTGGAACTTCCGTGCCGAGCGTGGCGACACCATCTATGGCTGCTACTACCTGCCTCCTTTCTTCGACGAGACAAAGCAGTACCCCATGCTGGTCTATTACTATGGTGGTTGTTCGCCTGTAGGACGCTATCTCGACAGCTACTATTGCTACCAGGAATGGGCAGCTATGGGATATGTCGTTTATGTCATCCAGCCCTCTGGCTGTAGCGGCTTCGGACAGGAATTCGCATCACGCCACTCCAATGCTTACGGAGATTATACGGCTGCCGATATCATCCAGGGCACCAAGCAGTTCTGCAAGGAACATCCTTATGTCAATGACAAGAAGATTGGCTGTATGGGAGCTAGCTACGGCGGCTTTATGACCATGTATCTGCAGACACAGACTGATATCTTTGCCGCTGCCATGAGTCATGCCGGCATCAGTAATCCTGCCAGTTACTGGGGATACGGATATTGGGGATATTCCTATAGTGCAACATCTGCCGCACACTCTTATCCTTGGAATAATGTTGAATTGTATAGCGGACACGCACCCCTCTTTAATGCCGACAAGGTACACACTCCCATCCTGTTCATGCACGGAAGTGCTGATACCAACGTGCCCATCAACGAGAGTATTCAGATGTTCACGGCTCTGAAGATTCTGGGTCGTGAGACGGCTTTCATCACCGTCGAAGGCGAGAACCATCACATCCTGGACTACAAGAAGCGTATCCGTTGGCACGACAGTATCATGGCATGGTTTGCCCGTTGGCTACAAGACGATCCCACATGGTGGAACACTATGTACCCTGCAAAGAACCTATAGCCCATGATATACCCACAGCATTTCGAGCAGAAGATAGGTTTCTCTGAGATTCGCCAGCTCCTTATGGGGCATTGTCTCAGTACGCTGGGTCGTAACCGTGTAGAGCAGATGACCTTTCTCACCCGTGTCGAGGATATCCGTCTCCTGCACCAGCAGACAGCCGAGTTCCGTCGTATCATAGCAGAGGTATCGGAATTGCCCGAGCAGAACTTCTACGACCTCCGTCCTACCATACAGCGTATACGTATCGACGGTGTACACCTCGACGAGAAAGAGCTTCACAACCTCTACCTCTCCCTGCGCACCTTACACTCATGGATTGAGATTCTGCGTAGCGAGGAGGAAGGTGAACAGCCCACCTATCCTGCCCTTCATAAGCTTACGGAAGGTGTGTTTACCTTCCACGCTGTAACCAAGCGAGCCGAGCAGATTCTGGACCGTTACGGGCGTATCCGTGACGATGCCACTCCTGAATTGGCCACCATACGTCATGAGTTGCGCAGGCATGAAGGCAGTGTCAGTCGTACCCTCAACAAAATCCTCAAGGCTGCACAGGCCGAAGGGTGGGTAGACAAGGATGTTGCCCCTACCCTCCGAGACGGACGCCTCGTTATCCCTGCTGCTCCTGCCATGAAGCGCAAGCTGAAGGGTATCATTCACGACGAGAGTTCAACGGGCAAGACCGTATTTATTGAACCGGCCGAGGTGGTAGAGGTCAACAATCATATACGCGAATTAGAGGCAGAAGAGAAACGCGAGGTCATCCGTATTCTGAAGGATTTCACAGAGCTCCTGCGTCCTAACATCCGTGAATTGGTACGTGGCTATGAGTTCCTGGCAGATGTAGAGTTTGTACGTGCCAAGGCTCATCTGGCAGAGCAGATAGGCGGTATATCACCTCAGATTGACAAGAATCCGCTCATCGATTGGACGCTGGCTCAACACCCGCTTCTGGCTCTGAACCTGAAGAAACAGGGCAAGAAGATTGTTCCGCTGGAGATTGAGCTGAACAAGAAGCAGCGTATCCTCATCATCAGCGGACCCAATGCCGGTGGCAAGAGTGTATGCCTCAAGACCGTTGGATTGCTTCAGTATATGTTGCAATGCGGCTTGGCCGTTCCCATGGGCGAAAACTCCCATTGCGGCATTTTCCAGAGTATCTTCATAGATATAGGCGACGAACAGAGCATAGAGGACGACCTCAGTACCTATAGCAGCCATCTGCTGAACATGAAGAATATGATGCGTGGATGCAATACGCACAGCCTGCTGCTCATCGACGAGTTCGGAGGCGGAACAGAGCCCACCATTGGTGGAGCCATTGCCGAGGCTGTGCTCCGTCGCTTCGTCAAGCAAGGAGCCTATGGCGTCATCACCACCCATTATCAGAACCTCAAGCACTTTGCCGAGGATACTCCTGGCGTGGTAAACGGGGCCATGCTTTATGACCGTCACCGCATGGAAGCACTCTTCCAACTTCAAATAGGCAACCCAGGCAGTAGTTTTGCCGTCGAGATAGCACGCAAGATTGGTATCCCAGAAGAGGTCATTGCCGATGCCACAGAGATTGTGGGTCAGGATTATGTGAATGCCGACAAATACCTCTTGGATATCACACGCGACAAACGTTACTGGGAAGGCAAGCGTCAGACCATTCATTCGCAGGAGAAGCAGATGGAAAGTACCATCCAACGCTACGAGAACGAGATGACCGACCTCAAGGAGAAACGTAAGGAGATTATCCGAGAAGCCAAGAAACAGGCCGAGCAAATCATCCAGGAGAGTAATGCCATAGTAGAGAAGACCATCCGCGAGATTAAGGAAGCACAGGCCGAGAAGACCCGTACACGTAAAGCCCGTCAAGAGATGGATGAGTTCCGTGCACGTCTTGAGGAAGAGCAGCGTCATGAGCATGATGAGATGATAGAACGCAAGATTCGTCAGATTCAGGAACGTCGCAAACGTAAGGCAGAACGCAAGGAGCAGAAGAAGAACGAGAGTCCCATTGCTACTGCAAGCACTACTCAGGCAACACCAACCAAATCCGTTCCACAGGCGTTACAGAAAGGAGATAGCGTAAGACTGAAAGGACAGACCACTGTTGGCGTCATAGAAGAGACTGATGGCAAAAAGGCCATAGTCACCTTTGGCAACATACGTACAACGGCACAAGTGTCAAAACTGGAGCGCGCCAAGAATACTGGCAAGGATAAGCCTCAGGCAACGGTCGTTTCCTTCGTAAGTCGCGAGACGCAGAACCAGGTCAGGGAGAAACACCTCAACTTCCATCAGGACATTGATGTACGTGGTATGCGTGGCGACGAAGCCCTGCAGGTGGTAACCCATTTCATAGATGATGCCATACTGGTAGGTGCCGGCAGGGTACGTATCCTGCACGGAACCGGCACAGGTGCCTTGCGTCAGTTGATACGCCAATACCTGAATACCGTATCAGGTGTCACCTCCGCACATGACGAACACGTACAGTTTGGCGGAGCCGGCATTACCGTAGTAGAGTTGGCTTAGACGTCGGCGGTAAAGGCATTCACAGCCTCTATCACACGCTTCACCTGATCATCTGTCATAACAGGCGAGATAGGAAGGGACAGGATTTCCTGATGGATTCTTTCTGATATACGGAACTTCTGTCCGTTCCACTCCTTGTAAGCCTTCTGCTGATGAGGCGGTATGGGATAATGCACCACCGTCTGTATATCCTTCTGCTTCAGGAAGGCAGCCAGCTCATCACGCTTGGGACACCTTACAGGGTAGATATGATAGACATTCTCCTCGGCATTCTCAGCCACAAGGGGTTTGGTTATCAACGGATTCTCAATACCTTGGTCGTACATAGCAGCAATCTCACGACGGCGTTCATTGTCATTATCCAGACAAGGCAGTTTCACACACAGCACAGCAGCCTGAATCTCGTCCATACGACTATTATGGCCCTTGTACTCATTCACATACTTCTCTGCACTGCCGTAATTGGCCATTGTACGTACAATACGTGCTAGCTCTGCATCGTTGGTTGTCACACAACCAGCATCACCCAAGGCACCTAAGTTCTTACCTGGGTAGAAGCTGATGCCAGCTGCATCGCACAGGTTACCGGCAACTTTACCTTTATAGCGTACGCCATGAGCCTGAGCTACATCCTCTACCACTTTCAGCCCATGCTTCTTGGCAATGTCGTTAATGGCATCCATATCGCACACTCTTCCATATAGATGAACAGGCAAGATAGCCCTGGTTTTATCAGTTATCAGAGGTTCTATCAGGGTAGCATCTATCAGATAGTCGCTCAGATGAGGCTCACACAACACGGGTGTCATACCGGCATAGCTCACAGCCAGAATGGTAGCTATATACGTGTTAGAGGGAACAATCACCTCGTCACCGTCCTGCCATCCCAACATCTCCTTGTAGGCTTTCAGAATCAGCGCCAAAGCTTCCAACCCATTACCTACCGGCACACAGTATTCGCAACCACAGTATTTGGAAAACAGTTTAGCGAAGCGCTCATTCTCCTTTCCTAGCAGATACCAGCCACTACGAACAACCCGTGTTACCTCGCTGCTCAATTCCGGTTCAAACTTCTCGTTAACAAGTTTCAGATCCAGATACTTAACCGTCTCGCTTTGTGTGCTACGCACATTACCTGCCATCTTGTCAATCTGCGAGTTACGCAAGTCAACCTCGTACGTATCATAGCAGACAGCTCTTCCACCGAAACCTTCCTTCTGGAATATCAGCCCCTCGTTCAGGAACTTACCGTCATTCTCGTTGCTGGTACCCATATCGAGGTATTCAAACTGCTTATATCGTTCATTTATCAGGTGCTTGAACAGCAGGTCCAAGGCGCCGAACTCCCTACCCTCATCGCCAGAGGCAATATACTGCACATGTGCCACCTGTCGGCTCTCGAATATCACCGTACCCGCTACAATGCGGTCCTCATGTCTTACCACATAAACCTTTATGTTCTTTGGGAACAGACGCATCAGACGCAGAATCTCCTGGAACGTATGCACAGGCTTGCTGTTATGATGAACCATCAGCACATCCTCCAGCAAATCCCAGAACTCCTTCAGCCCTGCCTCATCATTCTCAGAAACATGGTCAAGATAGCAGCCGTGGTCAACGGCCTTCTTAGCCTGACGCATACGCAGGGTACGCATCTTCAGGGTATTACGCTGGTTGATGGCAGTACTTACCAGTCTTCTCGTCAACTGGGCTCCTGCACGGAACAGCGCATACAGATCCTCGTCGCTGGGGATGGCACTATAAATATAAGGTATAGGCTTATAGAACACCTTCAGAGCCTGCATATAGTCGCGATAGTAGCACAGAATCTCCTGCATGATGGTCGTCACCTCCATCTGTGTCACCTCAGGCAGCACTATCAAACCACCGTATGTAAGACCCTGATGAGAATACACACACTTGGTATGCTCATCATAGTTGGCAGGGAATACAGCCACCAGGTCTTTGGTAGTCAGATGGCTCTCCTTATACTCATCATCTGGCGACACACCATCGTATATCAACAGCGAACAGTCAAAGAATCTGTCGCTATGATAATCCATAAAGTTACGCTGCAGCAGAAAAGTCCCGTTCTTGGAACTCTCCACAAAAGTATCCCACGTCTCTTTTCTATTTATAGAATAAGGTATTATTGTCACTTCTTTCTTTAATTGAGCATTGAACATTGCGCTAACCACTAACCACTAACCGCAGAAACTCACTATAGTCATGAATATAATCATCAGCATCATAGGGCTCGGATGCCAGGCTTACACAGGCAGCATCAGGCGTAAAGTCATACAGCTTGCACCAAACCAGGGGTGGAATCAGTATTCCCACGTGGGGATCGTTCATTTCCAGCACAACCTGCACCTCCCCGTCATCCACCTCCATCTTGAAGGTACCCCCTAATGGGAATATCACCATCTGGCAGGTTCTGTGCGCATGGTTCCCGCGCATGTGTCCATCTTTTATATTATAAGTCCAGAACACACGTTCAATCTTAAAGGGGATGTGCTTCTCGCACTCACCAAAAGCAAGTGAACCGCGCTTGTCGCCAATTAGGGGCAATTCTATCAATTTACACCCTTTTGGCAGCTTATTCTGTGGTATATTTCCCATTCCTTCCTTAATTTTATGGACAAAGTTACGAATAAGCGAGAGATAAACGAAATAAATCAGCATTTATTTCTTTATCCGAGCGAAAGTAACTTCGAGGCGCTAGCCTCAATGTTACAATTAAATGAGCGAAATACAAAATTTATTTGAGTATTTCCGAGCGAAAGTAACTTCGAGGCGCCAGCCTCAGTGTGACAAATAAGCGAGCGGAATACAAAATTAATTATATTTCTTAGAGACGATAGTCTCAAGTTACGAATAAGTGAGCGGATAATCCTGAAAAATATAATATAAATAAGGTGTATTTATTCCAGAGCGAGAGTAACATCGAGAAATTTTCTCAAAATTCAAAAAAAATCTTGAAAGTGCTTGCGGGATTCGGAAAAAAGCTATACCTTTGCATCGCATTTGAGAAAAAGAGCTGGTAAAACAACTCAAAAACGGAATGCCGGAAGGAAGTTTGGGTGAGTGGCTGAAACCACCAGTTTGCTAAACTGACGTGCGGGTTACCGTACCGGGGGTTCGAATCCCCCAGCTTCCGCCAGAGGGCCACTCAAATTGCATATGGCGCTTTCGTCTAGCGGCTAGGACACATGCCTCTCACGCATGGAACACGG
>CAMKTJ010000016.1 GCA_946415645.1 uncultured Prevotellaceae bacterium | reverse complement strand
GTTGGCGAGCAGCATTCAGGCTGCTCTGCCACACCTACTACAAGAAGTACAAGCTGAAGACCATACGGGATATTATCTATCGCTGGGCACCGCCCAACGAGAATGGGACATCGGTCTATATCCGCAGTGTGGCAGAGCGGACGGGCATCAATGCCGACAGCGAACTGGGCGACCCCGCTACGCATGCAGCCCAATGGCTGATGATAGGCATGGCCATGGCCATGATGGAATGCGGTACCGCCAATCAGGATTGGCTGAGTATGCTGAAAGGATACTCACTCGCAATGGGCGAGTGAGTAGATTCGGGAATAGGCGAGGAACGCCTGCCTGTATCCAGGAAATACAAGGAAACGGTGCTGCAGTGCCTTAAATATTCTTAATTAGCTTTGGCCGTTTCACTAATTTTCGTAACTTTGTAGGCAAATCGTTTAATTTTTACCAAATTTACATATTAATCAGTTATGAAAAAGACATTGTTATTTGCAGCAACTTTGGCCATGATGGCATCTTGCTGCCAGAACAAGGGCAAGTGCAACTGTGATTGTGATGCTTGCAAGAACTGTGAGAACAAGACTGAGGAGGCTGCAGGAGAAGAGGCAGTTGCCCAGATTGTAGAGAACGACCAGTACGACTTGGCTCAGCTGAAGCAGGACGAGGAGGGTTACTACATCCTCTTTGACGGCTCTAGCCTGGACGGATGGCGCGGCTACGGTCAGGACGCTGTTCCCTCAAGCTGGGAGAACGACGGCGAGAGCATTCACCTGAAGGGTTCAGGTACCGGCGAGGCTCAGGCTGAAGGCGGTGGCGACCTGATGTTCGCTCATAAGTTCACAAACTTTACACTGGAGTTGGAATATAAGATTAGCAAGGGTGGTAACTCTGGTATCTTCTATCTGGCTCAGGAGGCTAAGGATGCCAACGGCGAGATGCTGCCTATCTGGCAGAGCTGCTCTGAGTATCAGGTTCTGGACAACGCCAACCACGTAGATGCTCAGCTGGGTGTTGACGGCAACCGCCAGGCTGCTTCTCTGTATGATATGGTTCCTGCCAAGCCTCAGAACGCTAAGCCCTTCGGCGAGTGGAACAAGGCTAAGATTGTTGTCTTCAAGGGTACTGTTATCCACTACCAGAACGATGAGAAGGTATTGGAATACCACCTGTGGACTCCAAAGTGGAAGGAAATGCTTGACAATAGCAAGTTCTGCAAGGGTGGTGAGTTCCCCTATGCTTACGGCCTGATGATTGAGGAAGGTAAGGAAGGCGGTTACTTTGCTCTGCAGGATCACGGTGACGACGTTTGGTACCGCAACGTCCGTATCAAGGTGATGGATTAAACAATAAAGCCTGCTCAACCGAGCAGGCTTTTTGTTTACTGTATATTCTTGCGTATCTTTACCAGATACTGGTTGAGCGCATCCTCGTTGCGGTCATCAATAATCTGGATGAGCTCTTTCAGCTCGGCACGGATCTGTTCTACGTGCGACTTGGTCTTGGGGTTGAAGAGGATTTCCCGTAGCAGGGTGTCATCCTCTGATAGCACGCCACGGGCAATCTTCAGGTGGCGCTTGAAGGTGGTACCAGGAGAATCCTGATGCTTCATGACGGCACTGAAGACAAAGGTGCTGACAAAAGGAACGGACAGAGAGTAGGCCATGGCCTCGTCATGCTCCTCGAAGCTGTATTCGTGAACGTTCAGACCCAGACGACGGTAGAGGTCCAGGAAGAAGATACGACCCATATAGTCGCCCTCGTTGATGACAATGGCATTCTCGCTGCTGAGTGCGCCCAGGTTGGCAAATGTGGGGCCGAACATGGGGTGGGTGCTGACGTAGCGGAAGCCGGTGCCCTCGTAGTACTCCTTGAAGCCTGTCTTGACACTGCTGATATCGCTGATGATACAGTCCTTGGGCAGGTGGGGTAGTATCTGGTCAAAGACGCTGAGGGTATACTTCAGCGTAACGGCATTGATGACCAGCTCGGGCTTGAAGTCCTCTATCTCCTGCATGGTGGTAAAGCGTTGCGTGTTGTACAGGAAACGCATGCGCTTGGCATCTATCTCGTAAACGGCGCATTCATGCTCGAAGCTCAGAACGTCCGTAAAGAACGATCCCATCTTTCCTGCGCCCAATATCAATATTTTCATAAAACGTTTTTTTAAAGTTTCGCAAGCTCAACTATAGGGGCAAGGGGCAAGTGGTGAGGGGCAAGAGGATAGTTATACACGTGTTTCTGAACTTATCTCCCATGAAGTAGAGACGTTTTAAGTCTAGACAATTCTCTTGCTCCTTGCTCCTTGCTCCTTGCCACCCTCTAAATCTCCCCGAGGGGGGTCATTTATTTATAATCTCCATCTGCTGACGAACACTCTCCTCGTGAATGTGCTCGAAGATGTTCTTGATACACTCTGTGTCAATACCCAGCAGGGAACCCTGAGCACCACGCTTGTCCAGAATCTCGCTGTAACGACGGGTCTGAACAACGGTCAGGCCGTTCTCCTTCTTGTACTCGCCAATGTTACGGCAGATCTTCATACGCTTGGCCAGCAGGTCTATGAGGTCGTTGTCGATCTCGTCAATCTCCTTACGAAGGTCCTTCAGGGTGTCAGGATGCTCGTTGGTATCGCGGAAGATAAGGCGTGAGATGATGAAGTCCAGCACCTCGGGTGTTACCTGCTGAGAGGCATCGCTCCATGCATTGTCGGGGTCGCAGTGGCTCTCTATGATAAGACCGTCCAAGCCCAGGTCCATGGCCTGCTGGCAGAGGGGAGCAATCAGGTCGCGACGACCGCTGATATGGCTGGGGTCGCAAACCAAGGGCAGGTTAGGCAAGCGGCGCTTCAGCTCGATGGGTATCTGCCACATGGGCTCGTTGCGGTACAGCTTCTTCTCGTAGCTGCTGAAACCGCGGTGGATGGCTCCCAACTTCTGGATGCCGGCACCGTTGATACGCTGCAGGGCACCAATCCAGAGTTCCAGATCGGGATTCACAGGGTTCTTGACCAGCACGGTAGCTTCTGTACCCTGCAGGGCGTCTGCCAATGCCTGAACGGCAAAGGGGTTGGCAGTGGTACGTGCACCAATCCAGAGGATATCTACGCCGTACTTCAGTGCCAGCTCAACGTGCTCGGGGGTGGCTACCTCGGTAGAGATGAGCATGCCAGTCTCCTTCTTGACGTTGGCCATCCATTCCAAAGCAGGTTCTCCGTGGCCCTCGAAGCCTCCGGGCTTGGTACGTGGTTTCCATACTCCGGCACGGAAGATGTGGCATCCTTTGCCTGCCAACTGCTTGGCGGTGGTCATTACTTGTTCTTCAGTCTCTGCGCTGCAAGGACCTGCGATGATGAAAGCACGCTCCTGGTCGCTTGGCAAATTTAGGGGTTGTAAGTCTAGTTCCATATCTTTTTTTTATTCAAAATTCAAAATTCAAAATCCAAATATTAAGGGGCAAGGAGCAAGGGGCAAGGAGCAAGAGGATAGTAATAATGCTCAATGTTCAATGCTCAATGCTCAATGTTCAATGCTCTAATTCTCTCAAACGCTTCCTGGAGCTTCTCTTCCTTGGCACAAAGGCTGATGCGGATGTAACGCTTGCCGTTGGAACCGAAGATGAAGCCGGGGGTGATGAAGACGCGAGCCTCGTGCAGGATACGCTCCGTGAGCTCTTCTACATCGGCATAGGAATCGGGGATGCGGCCCCAGAGGAACATACCTACCTGGGTGGGGTCGAAGGTGCAGCCAAGGGTCTTCATAATCTCCTCTGCCACGGCACGACGGCGGGCATAGACCTCGCGGTTGAAGGTGGCGTGCCACTCGTCTGAGTTGTGCAGAGCCTCGGCAGCTGCCAACTGCAGGGGACGGAACATTCCGCTGTCTACATTGCTCTTCACCTTCAAGATCCACTGTATGAACTGAGCGTTGGTGGAAATCCATCCTACACGCCATCCGGGCATGTTCTGGCTCTTGCTCATGGAGTTGAACTCTATGCAGCACTCCTTGGCGCCAGGCACCTGCAAGAGGCTGAGGGGATGCTCGTTGAGGATAAGACTGTAGGGGTTGTCGTTGACCACCACAATGTTGTGGCGACGGGCAAAGCTGACCAGCTTCTCAAAGAGCTCAAGAGATGCACTGGCGCCGGTAGGCATATTGGGGTAGTTGGTCCACATGAGCTTAACGCCTGTGAGGTCCATCTTCTCCAAAGCCTCGAAGTCGGGCTGCCATTGGTTCTCCTCCAGAAGGTCGTAGTTGACAATCTGGGCGCCCAGCAGCTTGCTCAGAGAGGTATAGGTGGGGTAGCCGGGGTTGGGCACCAGCACCTTATCGCCAGGGTTGACGAATGCCAGTGTTACGTGCAGGATACCTTCCTTGCTACCGATAAGGGGTTGGATCTCTGTGTTGGGGTCCAAGTCCACATTATACCAGCGCTTGTAGAAATCTGCCATTCCCTGGCGCATCTCAGGTATTCCCACGTAGGGCTGATAGCCGTGAACGGTGGGCTTGAGTGCCTCCTTGCAGAGTGTCTCTATAGTCTGCTGTGAGGGTGGCATGTCGGGGCTGCCAATGCCAAGGGAGATAACATCCAGTCCCTGGGCGTTCATCTGAGCCACCTCCTTCAGTTTACGACTGAAGTAATATTCCTGTACGCTGGCCAGTCTGTCGGCTGGCTGTATGTTAGATTGTTTCTTTTCCATCTCTGTATTCTCCTAATAGTTTCAGTTCCTTGGTAAGGGGTGTGATGGCATTGATAGCCTGCTTGTAACGCGTATAATCGTTGTATGAAAGGTCTATGTAGAACATGTACTGCCACTCCTGACCTATGATGGGCAGAGACTGAATCTTGGTCAGGTTGAGCTTGTAGAAGGATAGCACGCTCAGGATGGCAGAGAGGCTTCCCTCCTCGTGGGGCAGGGTAAAGACAAGGCTGGCCTTGTTGAGCTCCTCGAACTTGCGCAGGGTGTGGGCCTTCTCGGGGTTGCTGACAACCAGGAAGCGGGTGAAGTTGTGCTTGTTGGTCTCTATACCTTCCTGCAGCACCTTCATGCCGTAGATCTTGGCAGCATCCTTGTGGCAGATGGCTGCATGTCCGCGCAGTTGCTTCTTGCTGATGTTGGCTGCCGCTCCTGCCGTATCTGCAACCTCCACAATCTTCATGTCTTCATGCTGAGAGAGGAAGTTACGGCACTGCATCAGAGCCACGGGGTGTGAGTTGACCTCTGTGAGGTTATCCCAGTCATCATCAGGCAGGCACATAATGCTATGGCTGATGCGCAGCTTGTGTTCGCCTACAATGGTCATGCCGCTGTCGCGAAGCAGCTCGTAGTTGTGAAGCAGGCTTCCTGCTATGGTGTTCTCTATGGCCACCAAGCCTATGACATCCTTCTCTTCCCTCATGCGCTGGAAAACCTGCTCGAAGGTGTCGCAGCAGATCAGCTCCAGGTCTTCGCCCTCGAAGTAACGGTGTGAGGCTATGTCGTGGAAGCTTCCCTTAATACCTTGTATTGCTATTCTTCTCATCTTTTACCTTAAAAAAAATCCCGCTCTGTTGTAGAGCGGGACCTTATTGTTTTTTCAGTTTGTTTTGTTCTGTTGTTCTGTTTTCTGGCACATATAACGACCCGCTCTACTTCAGTTTGCTAAAGTAAAAGTAAAAATAAAAGCCGTTAAAATAGTTACCAATATTTGCCATAAAAAGCCTTTTTGTTTTATTTTGCGATGCAAAGGTATGTAACTTCTTTCATTTTGCCAAACGAATGGGCGTATTTTTTGCAATAAATCTGAAAGAAATGTGTGTTTTGGGCTACATTTCCATTTCAAATCCTATGCTTTCTACGGCCTTTCGGATGTCTTCTGCGTTAAAATCACCCTCTACGTAGGCCATTCCTTCATCCAGGGAGACGGTGGCCTTGGTTACACCCTCCACGCTGGCAATGGCTTTCTGCGCGTTGGCAGCACAGTGGTGGCAGGTCATGCCGTTGACTTTGATTTCCATTGAACATTGGGCATTCTCTTCGCAGTCGTGACAATGGCAGTGGTGATGGCCGCCCAGGAGCTTCTTAGGACTGAGGGCATTTGCCAGAAGCAACAGCATAAGCACGGTGCAGAGGACGCTGAACCATCCGGGCTGCTCCATGCAGCATTCCTGCATGTAGGAAAGGGGTGCGGTGAACCACTCAGAGGGCAGCAGATAGTCGATGCCCAAGGCAAAGACTATGGCACCCGTGATGATGGAGAACAGGTAGATGGCCAGAGTCTTTCGACCTAATACCTTATTAATTATAAGGATGCTGGCAACGTTGCTGGCAGGACCTGCCATCAGCAGTACCAAGGCAGCGCCTGGGGTGAGACCCTTCATCATCAGCGCCAAGGCAATGGGGATACTGCCTGTAGCGCACAGATACATGGGGATGCTGAACAGGAGTACGAAGAGTATGCTGTAAAGGGTATTGCCCTGGAAGGCGGTAAACCATGAGTCAGGCACAGCAGCCGTGATGATGCCGGCAATGACAAGGCCTATCACCAGCCACTTGCCAATATCCTCCATCATTTCGACGAAGGCATAGGAGAAGGCCCCCTCCAAGCTTTTGCCCACCTTCCCTTCGGTCACCAATTGCTCCGATTCCGCAATTGCCCTTTGGGGGAGGGTCTTATTTTTTCCTTCTTGGTTGTTTTGCTTTGGGGCACTCCCCCAAAGGGGGAGCGGGGAGGGGGCTTCTACCTTGTTCACCAACGTACCACCTAGAATGGCAGTCAGGAAGGCTGCTATGGGACGGATGATGGCAAAGGGCAGTCCCATCAGGCTATAGGTGGCAATGATGCTGTCCACTCCCGTCTGAGGGGTAGCTATCAAGAAGGAGACGGTGGCTCCCTTGCTGGCACCTTCCCTGCGCAGACCCATGGCCGTGGGGATAACACCACAGGAACAGAGGGGCAGGGGAACACCAAAGAGGGCAGAGAGGAAGACAGAACGGAAATTGTTCTTGCCCAGATGGTTGGTATACAAGGTGCTGGGCAGAAACTCGTGCATGATTCCTGCCAGAAGGAAGCCCAACAGCAGGTAGGGTGACATCTCGTTTGTCAGCACCCAAACTTCTTTCAGAATGTCTAATAGTATGTTCATCTTTTTATCTGTTTTTATCTTTCTGGGTGCAAAAGTACACCATATCTGTTGCAAATGGGTTGCAAAAGTTGGCGTGCTGACGAAAAATGAGTAATTTTGCGCCCAAAATAATACAGAAATGGGAAAAACAATAGGCGTGCTCACTGCCATGAGCGTTGAATACAAGCAGATTGCTTCTATTCTGACAGATACCAAGACGGAGAAGATAGGACCGCATGAGTTTCTGAAAGGAACCCTCGGCAACAAGGAAATCATACTGATGCAATGCGGCATAGGTAAGGTAAATGCCGCTTCTGGCGTTACCAATATGATTATCCACTATAAGCCGGACGGTATTGTCAGCACAGGCGTGGCAGGTGGTATTGATGTCTGCCTGAGGGTTATGGATGTGGTGGTCAGCACACAGACGTGTTACCATGATGTCTCATGCGGCGACGATGTGGACCCTGGACAGGTGCAGGGTTTGCCCCGTTTCTTCGACAGCAGCAAGGAGATGGTGGAAAAGGCCAAGGCGCTGGAGTCGGACGTCCGCATAGTTCCTGGATTGATCTGTACTGGTGACCAATTCATTACCAACCGTGAGCAGCTGAATGTTATCAAGGCATCCTATCCTGAAGGCTTGGCTGTAGATATGGAGTCGGCAGCTATTGCTCAGGTATGCCATCTGTATGGCATTCCCTTTGCCAGCTTCCGTATCATCAGCGATACACCAGGTGCTGAGGCACACTTTGAGGAGTATCTGAACTTCTGGCAGACAATGGCCGACAAGAGCTTCTCCGTTACCCGTCTGTTCCTGAATAGCCTCTGATACTTTCTCTTTACTAGCGGTTAGCGGTTAGCGGTTAGTGGTTAGCGTAACTATGAACTATAAACTTCCCTGCCCCTCGCCCCTAAAAGGAAGCTCAGCTTCCGAAATTAAACCTAATAAAAATTGTAGATTACGTGTCTGGAGAGTTTATATCCCTTATAGTGGCCCTTATGTGGACCTTTACTGCCATCTTTGCTGAGATTGCCAGTAAAAGGATGGGCACACTAGTCCTGAATGTTTGGCGAATGATAATAACCATAGTCTTGCTGGGTGCTTTGCTATGGGCGTTCTGTGGTCAGCCTTTCCCCCGCTTTACCACCCCTCAGGTGTGGGGCTGGTTCCTGGCCAGTGGTTTCATGGGTTTTGTGTTCGGAGACTATTGCCTGTTTAATGCCTATGTGGCAATGGGCAGTAAATATACGCAGCTGTTTATGACTCTTGCCAGTCCCTTTGCCGCTATCACGGCATGGGCATTGATGGGCGAGAGAATGACGTGGCTGGCCTTGCTGGGTATGATTGTCACCCTGACGGGAATCTCCATCTCTATCCTGGGAAAGTCTGAAACAGGAAAGAGACGCCTGAAACTGCCACTGCGAGGTGTCTTGTTGGCAATAGGAGCCGGACTGGGGCAGGGAACAGGACTGGTGCTGAGCAAGCTGGGCATGCAGGCCTATACGGCAGTAGTCCCCCTCTCGGAAACGTCTGTCATCAACCTGATGCCGTTCAGCGGTACTATGATTCGTGCTACGATGGGCCTGTTGGGCTTCGGACTGGTCTTGATATCCTCTAGGAAAGTATCGTCTATGTCTATAGCATGGAAGGACGGCAAAGGCTCTGCTGCTGCCATGGGCGCCATCTTGTTGGGCCCCTTCTTTGGCGTCAGCCTTAGTCTGATGGCCGTCAACCTGACCCATGCTGGTGTTGCACAAACCATAATGGCCTTGACTCCGGTTCTGATTCTGTGGCCCTCATACCTTATCTTCGGAACCAAAGTTACGCTACAGGAATTCCTGGGAGCCGTTATTGCGGTGATAGGTGCAAGCTTGTTCTTCATATAGCCTTGTCACGAATTTTTCTCCATTATTTCTTTGCTATTTGCTGTAAAAGCTATAATTTTGCAGCCGCATTTGAGAATGGAGAGATGCCAGAGTGGTCGAATGGACCGCACTCGAAATGCGGCGTACTCTTACGGGTACCCAGGGTTCGAATCCCTGTCTCTCCGCACAGAATTTTATTATTAACAAAGAGTGCTTGGTAACCTCTTTTAAAACAAAACAAGATTTATGATACAAAACAAAACCGTATCAGCATCCTTCATGTACATGGGGATACTGTTCTGTACTTGCCTTATTGCAAGTAATCTTCTGGAAGCAAAAATCCTACAGTTTGGAAGTTTCACTATGACGGCTGGCGTCTTGTGCTTTCCTATCTCTTACATTCTGAACGACTGTATTGCCGAGGTGTGGGGCTATAGAAAGGCCAGATACGTTATCTGGATGGCATTCCTGATGAACTTCTTCGTGGTGGCGCTGGGTCAGTTGGCTGTGATACTGCCTGCTGCCGACTATTGGGCTGAGCACGAGGAGCACTTCAACTTTGTCTTCGGATTGTCTCCCAGAATCACCTTTGCATCGTTTACCGCTTTCCTGCTGGGTAGTCTGGTAAATGCCTATGTGATGAGCAAGATGAAGATGACAAGCGAAGGACGCCATTTCTCCAAGCGTGCCGTTATCAGTACACTCTGGGGTGAGGGCGTTGACAGCCTGATTTTCTTCCCCTTTGCCTTTGGCGGCCTGATTCCTGTTCCTGAGCTGTTGAAGCTGATGGCTTTGCAGGTAATGACCAAGACCTTGTATGAGATTGTTGCTCTGCCTCTGACCATTCGTGTGGTAAGGTGGGTAAAGCGTCGTGAAGGAACAGATGTCTACGACAATGACATCTCTTATAACCCATTAAACATTTTCCAGCTATGATAGGCGAGTCTGCATTGGTGGTCTTCTCAGGCGGACAGGATAGTACTACCTGTCTGTATTGGGCAAAGAAGAACTTCAAGAGAGTTGTGGCCCTGAGTTTTATCTATGGGCAGAAACATGTGAAGGAGGTTGACCTGGCAAGGGACCTGGCCAAGGAGGCTGGGGTAGAATGGGCCAGTATGGACGTTTCCTTTATATCCAAACTCAGCACCGGTTGCAGTCTTACGGATACCTCTCTGCAGATAGAAGAGGAAAAGCCTGCCGACAGTCTCCCTTCAACCTTTGTGCCGGGGCGTAACATGTTCTTCCTCTCGATAGCTGCCGTGTATGCCCGTGAGCATGGTATCCATGACCTGGTGACAGGTGTCAGCCAGACGGATTTCAGCGGATACCCCGATTGCAGGGACAGCTTTATCAAGAGCCTGAATGTAACGCTGAACCTGGCTATGGATGAGCAGTTCAGGATTCATACGCCTCTGATGTGGTTGGACAAGGCTCAGACGTGGCAGTTGTCTGATGAGTTGGGTGTTATGGATATTATAAGGTATAAGACCCTTACGTGTTACAATGGTATTCAGGGCGACGGATGCGGTCATTGCCCTGCCTGCCAGTTAAGAAGAAAAGGTTTAGAGAAATATGAGCAACAGAGAAAATGAAGGTCTGACGGCATTAGGCCGCAAGACGGAATATAAGAGCGATTATGCGCCTGAGGTGTTGGAGTCCTTTCAGAACAAACACCCTGAGAACGACTATTGGGTACGGTTCAACTGCCCAGAGTTTACTAGCCTTTGTCCTATTACAGGCCAGCCTGATTTTGCAGAAATCAGAATCAGTTATCTGCCTGATATGAAGATGGTTGAGAGTAAGAGCCTAAAGCTTTACCTTTTCAGCTTCCGTAACCATGGCGACTTCCATGAAGACTGTGTTAACAAGATCATGAAGGACCTGATAAAACTGATGGATCCTAAGTACATAGAGGTAACGGGAATCTTTACCCCACGTGGCGGAATCAGTATCTATCCGTATGCCAATTACGGACGTCCTGGAACCAAGTATGCAGAGATGGCAGAGTACCGTCTGCTGCATCACGACCTTTAGTCGAATTCCAACTCAAATTCCTTGATAAATGTGGTAAGCATGGGGTTCATCTTCTCCATTTTGAGAAGGTACTCCTGCTTGCTGTAGTTGCGCTGTACGGCTTCCTGCTTGGAAAGATGGAAGGAAAGGCTTATCTCGCTGTTTTGCAGATTTGTCCGAAGGAAGCTCTCCATCTCAGCCTTCAGGTCGTTCAGCTCGCTAATAATCTGAGGATTGTTAACCGTTACCTCTACAGATGACGGCCCTGTAATCTTAGGCTGTAGCATTCGTATGCGTTGAGCTATAGCCATCTGCTCACGTGGAAGACTGTTCAAATATTTATGCCAGCCTTCCATTAGGGTGAGTTCCTCAAGGGGCTTCTTTAATTCTATCTTCTCTGCCTGGGCTTCCTGTTTGTTGACTTCTGTCTCCTCTGTAGTGTTATTGCCAAAGTGCTTGAAACTGACCTTTCGGAGGATGACTTTGCTGTCTGCGGGTTTTATCCTTGGGGTAGCAGGTGCCTTGGGAGCAGCGGGTGCAGGTGCAGATACATTAGGGGTTGCTGCGGGTTTGGTTGCAGCAACAGGAGCACAGGCCGCTGTCTGAGACTTTGCAGCCTGTTTAGTGAAAATGGGTTTTAAGATCTTGGCAGGGCAAAGCCCCGCGCCAGGCGCATCCTCTTCTGTCAGTTGAGCAGCCTGAATGAGGCATATCTCAACCTGCAGGCGCTTGTTCCTGCTGGTGCGGTAGCTCTGGTCGCAGTCGTTACAAAGCTTGATAGCCTGATACAGAAACTTGGGCTTGCATTTCTGTGCCTGTTCCTGATATTTGCTGCGCATCTTGTCGCTCATCTCCAACAAGGGGAGAGTTACGGCATCCTGGCTTACCAGCAGATTACGCAGGTGAGAGGCAAGGCCGTTGATGAAATTACCACCGTCAAAGCCCTTGTTGAGGACTTCGTTCAGCAGCATAAGGCTGGATTGTACATTACCTGCCAGGAAGTAGTCAACCAGTTGGAAGTAGTATTCTGTGCTGAGGACATTCAGGTTCTTGGCAACCTGCTCGTAGGTAATGTTGCCACCAGTGAAGCTTACCATCTGGTCGAAGATGCTCAAGGCATCACGCATACCGCCGTCAGCCTTCTCAGCTATCAGGCTAAGAGCTTCAGGCTCTGCTGTATATCCTTCCTTCTGCGCCACATACATAAGGTGGTCAACGGTCAGTTGCGTTGTCATGCGCTGGAAGTCGTAAACCTGGCAACGGCTCAGAATGGTAGGCAGGATCTTGTGCTTCTCTGTTGTGGCAAGGATAAAGATAACGTACGAAGGCGGTTCCTCCAGTGTCTTCAGGAAGGCATTGAAGGCAGAGGCACTAAGCATGTGAACCTCGTCGATGATGAATACCTTGTATTTTCCTATCTGTGGTGGAATCTGTACCTGCTTTGTCAGCTCACGGATATCCTCTACAGAGTTATTGCTGGCAGCATCCAGCTCATGAATGTTCATGGAACGCTGCTGGTCGAAAGCCATGCAGCTTTCACACTCGCCGCACGCATCGCCTCCTTCCTTGGGCGAGAGGCAGTTAATGGCCTTGGCAAAGATACGGGCACAAGTGGTCTTTCCGACTCCTCTCGGGCCGCAGAACAAATAGGCGTGTGCCAGCTTTCCTGTAGCGATGGCATTCTTGAGTGTTGCGGTGAGCGCACGCTGTCCGACTACTGCATCAAAATTCAGTGGTCTGTATTTTCGTGCAGATACAATATATTCTTCCATTCTGTTTGTAGTTTTGTGCAAAAATATGAAAAAAAAGTGGCTTCTTGTTATAAGTGACCATATTTTTTTCTACCTTTGCTCAAAATTAGCACCAACACATTATGAGCCGATTAAATTCCGTCTTTCTATTTATATGCCGTCATAAATATATGGTGGTTTTCTTCTTTATTGTTCTCATTGTGGGCTTTATAGACGACAATAGTTTCATGCATCGTTTTGACCGCCGTAATAAAATGAGTCAGTTGAGGAGTGAGATAGAAATGTACAAGGCTCAGTATGAGGAAGCTGACCGCTGTCTGCGTGAGATGGACCAGAATCCCAAGGCAATAGAGAAGATGGCACGCGAGAAATATTTCATGAAGCGCCCGGGCGAAGATATCTTTGTGATAAGAGACGCAGAGGATAATAATGACACGGAGTTGGATGCTGCCGGCTCCATAAAAGAATAGGCTTCATGATACGCGAGCTGACTTTTCTGGAGAATCTGCTATTCCGTATAGGAGCTGTTCTGATGCTTTTTGGTGTTGCCGTTCATATTTTCAGTGCTGAGATTTCCTTATATATATATGGTATTGGCGCCATGCTTTTCTGCCTGATGCAGCTGCGTGCCGTATATGAGGGAAATGACCTGAATGTTATAAGGCTGCGTCGCCAGCAGTTGTTTGCCTGTCTGATGTTTATCGGTACGGTAATGTGCATGAGCATGCAGGTTTATCAGTATGGGTTTGCACGTAGAAATGAATGGGTAGTTGCCTTGGCAATAGGATGTGTACTGGAACTTTATACCGCTTGGCGTATCCCCAGTGCATTACAAAATTCAAAAAAGTCTTAATAAGTACTAAAATTTCGCCAAATTCCATGGTTTTTGCCTAACTTTGTGTTAAAGATAGAATGGCATAATATGAAGAAGTTGATTTCCTCTTTAATCTTGGGGGCTGTTATGTTGGCCTCGTGCTCGGAGCAGTATCTTGTTTCTGGTACATCCAATGTGGAAGGATTGGAGGGTAGAATGCTTTATTTGAGGGTGTTCAAGGATAGTGATATGTGTGCCATAGATTCCTCAAAGGTTGTTCACGGAAAGTTCAAGTTCCGTGGAATCATGGATTCTGTGATGATGGCAAGTGTCTTTCTGGAGAACAGTAGCGTAATGCCTGTTGTTCTGGAAGGTGGTGATGTAAGCATCAATATTGACGAGAATATGCAAAGTGCCACAGGCACCCCGTTGAATGACAGTCTTTCCAATTTCATTAAGAAGAAGTCACAAATTGATGCCCGTATGGCTGAGCTCCCGACTAAGCAGTTGCGGATGATAATGGATGGCATTGATGAGGATCAGATCCGTGAAGAATTGGCCGAACAGGCTCGAGAATTAGAAATAGAGAATGATAAACTGATAACACGTTTCATCCGTGCCAATTATAATAATGTATTGGGTCCGGGCGTGTTTATGATAATGACAAATAGCTTTCCATATCCTATTATGAATCCGCAGATTGAGGAGATCATCTCTCAAGCACCCCCTTATTTCAAGAATAATCCTTATGTAAAGGAATACATCCGGGTAGCTGAAAGTAATATGGAGAAGTTACGTCAGTATTAAATTGGATGACAAGAGATTTCCTGATATGAAATACATATATTGGATTTACCAATTGCTTATAGCAGCTCCTATTCTTTTGATTGCAACGTTTCTTTGCGCAGTAACAGTTATCTTGTTTAGTCCCATCTGTCCCTCATGGGTCGGTTACTATCCTCCTATGGTATGGAGCCGTCTGATGTGCTGGGTCTGCCTGCTTCCTGTCAAGGTAGAGGGTAGGGAACATCTGAGCAAGCGTCAGTCCTACGTCTTTGTGTGCAATCATCAGGGTGCGTATGATATCTTTCTGGTATATGGATTCTTAGGAAGGAATTTCAGATGGATGATGAAGAAATCCCTTCGCAATATCCCCTTAATAGGAAAGGCTTGTGAAAGAGCCGGACATGTTATGGTGGATAAGAGCGGCCCTAAAGCCATAAATGCTACATGCGAACAGGGACGTAAGGTGTTGCGTGGTGGCATCAGCCTTGTGGTTTTCCCAGAAGGTGCCCGTACCTTTACCGGTCATATGGGCAAGTTCCGTAGGGGTGCCTTCCAGATGGCCCATCAGTTGCAGCTGCCTGTTGCGCCTGTAACCATTGACGGTTCCTTTGATGTCTTGTCTCGCCAAAAGGGTTTCAATTTTCTCACCTGGCATCCCTTGCGACTTGTCATCCATGAACCTATTCAACCTAAGCCTCAGGATGTGGACGAGATAAAGGATGTTATGGAAGAGAGCTATCAGGCTGTTATGGCATCCCTGCCACAGAAATATCAAGGCTTTGTGGAGAATCCTGACCAATGATATATACCCGTCATTATACCATTCATGAGGCTGCCAGTTACATTAACTGGCTTTATTTCTTTCATGCCTGGGGATTTCCTGCCCGTTATAGCAGTATTGCCAGTGTGCATGGATGTGTGGCATGCAGGCAGAACTGGCTACAGGCATTCCCTCTTGATGAAAGAGAGAGGGCAGGGCAGGCTATGAAGCTCTATGACGAGGCTCAGCAGATTCTGCGCCAGTGGGATGAGGCTGGCTATTATACCGTTTTTAGTGTCCGACTAATGGAGGCTAACTCAGAGGATGAGGATGTTGTCCTTGCAGAATCAGGCCAACGTATTCCTTTCCTGCGTCAACAGCATCCAGAGGAGGGAAAGCCCTGTCTTTGTCTGGCGGATTTCGTCCGTCCTTTGTCTTCTGGTATTCCTGACAGGATTGGTGTTTTTGCCAGCACGGTGTCTTCTTCTATTTCTACCGACAGGTTAGAAGAAGCTTTGATTGCCGACCGTCTGGCTGAGGCAACGGCAGAGTTGGGACATCAGCAGACAAGACGTGAATGGTGGGGGTATGCTCCTGATGAGAATCTTACTCTGGATGAACTGTTCGCTGAGAAATACCAGGGGAAACGTCCTGCCATAGGTTACCCTTCGTTGCCTGACCAGAGTGTCTGTTTCATTCTTTCCGACTTATTGGATTTCCCCTCTCTGGGCATTAAGTTGACAGAGAACGGAGCTATGATTCCCCATGCCAGCACTTGTGGCTTTATGTTCTCGCACCCTGCTACCTGCCATTTCTCTGTAGGTAAGGTGGGAGAGGATCAGCTACGGGATTATGCCAAGCGCAGAGGTGTTTCTGCAGATTCCCTGCAAAAGTTCTTCAGGCCTTAGCATAAAATCTTTTTCCTTAGTGAAAAAGAAGAATTTGTGGTGATCTAAGAATTAAACCTTGCGGCTTGTCCAAGGATACCTGAGTTAATCTGCTTTCCGTCCCAAACAAGATGACCGTTGACGTACGTCTGACAGACTTTCCAATTGAATGTCTTTCCTTCTAACGGACTCCATCCGCAACGACTTTGTATAATGCCCTTGCTGACTTGCCAGGGGCTGTTGGCGCGAACCAATGTGAGGTCGGCATGAAATCCTTCGCGTATGAATCCGCGTTTCTCTATGCCAAAGAGCTTTGCAGGATTGTGACACATCAGTTCCACCATGCGCTCAATTGTTAGAACACCCTCATCTACAAGGCTTAACATAGCAGGCAAACTGAACTGTACCATAGGCATTCCGCTCATGGCCTTGCAGCATCCGCCTTCCTTCTCGCTAAGCAGGTGGGGGGCATGGTCTGTTCCGATAACTTTGATGCGACCGTCAGAAAGAGCCTGTCTGAGTGCTTGTCTGTCTGCAGGTGTCTTTATGGCAGGGTTGCATTTTATGCGTGTGCCTAGACTTTGGTAATCCTGATTTGTGAAGAGAAGGTGTGCCACACAGGCCTCGGCTGTTATCTGTTTGTCGTTGGGTGAGAAGAGCTCCAATTCTCTTGCGGTTGTCAGATGGGCAACATGCAGGCGTGCTCCTGTTTCCTTTGCAAGTCTTACGGCCAACTCGGTGCTTTGGTAACAAGCCTCTGCATCGCGTATCTCCGGATGATGAATAACGTCAGGGTCGTCACCATACAACGACTTGCACTCAGCCATGCGCTGGTTGATACGATTGGTTTCCTCGCAATGTGTCATAATCAGGGTAGGGCAATCACGGAAGATGTTCCTGAGTGCCTCTTCTTTATCGACCAGCATATTGCCTGTGCTGCTGCCCATGAAGAGCTTCACGCCAGGAACGCTATTAGGATCAACGTTAAGGATTTCCTGAAGATTGTCGTTTGTGGCACCCAGGAAGAATCCATAGTTTACGTGGCACTTCTTTGCTGCTATCTTGTAACGTTCTTCCAGAAGAGCCAAGGTGGTTGTCTGGGGTGATACGTTGGGCATATCCAGCACGGTGGTGACACCTCCTGCAGCTGCTGCACGTGTCTCTGTTTCCATGTCGGCCTTGTGCGTAAGACCTGGGTCACGCATGTGTACGTGATCGTCTATAATGCCTGGGAGGAGAATGGCTTTCTCCTTCCAATCTTTTTCGCTGAGAGTTTCTTGTGATCTTGTTATCTTCGAGATTATCCCATCCTCTACAATTACGGAGCCAAGGAATACTTCTCCTTCGTTAACAATTATAACATCCTTAATCTGAATATCCATTTAAGCCTTTCTTCTGACCTTACCCATTCTTAATTTCATCACACCAAAGAGGGCTTCTCCAAAGATTCCACCGCTCATCTTGCTGGTTCCCAATTCGCGATTCACAAAGATTACAGGAACTTCCTTGACCTTGAATCCCAAACGGACAGCGGTGTACTTCATCTCAATCTGGAAGGCATATCCCACGAAGCGGATATTGTCGAGGTCGATAGCCTCCAGTACCTGACGCTTGTAACATACAAAGCCGGCTGTTGTGTCTCTTAGGGAGATACCCAAGACGGTACGAACGTAAGCTGAAGCATAGTAGCTCATCAGTACACGACCTATTGGCCAGTTGACTACGTTTACTCCTGTAACATATCTGCTGCCTATAGAAACGTCATAGCCGTCATCGTGGCATGCTGCATAGAGGCGGGGAAGGTCTGCAGGGTTGTGGCTGAAGTCGGCATCCATCTCAATGATATAGTCGTACTGCTCCTCTATAGCCCACTTGAATCCGCAAATGTATGCAGTTCCAAGACCCAGCTTTCCGCTACGTTCTATTAGGTAAAGGCGATCCTGGAATTCAGAACTCATCAGGTTCTTGACAATCTGGGCTGTTCCATCAGGACTTCCGTCGTCTATGACCAGTACGTCAAATCCTTTCTCCAGACTTGTTACAGCCCTAATGATGGCTTCTATGTTTTCTTTTTCGTTATATGTTGGAATAATAACAATGCTGTCGTTTTGGTGTTTTAAATTCATGCTTTAAAGTTGTGTATGTCTTGTGTATGTCTTATGTTTCACAAAAATACGTATTTTTGTAAAGTAAAACTACAAATAGCTGGAAAAGTTGTTCTTTTTTCGAAAAAAAACATATTTTTTAACAATGTATAGAATCTTTGTCGTACCTTTGCAAAGGTGAATATTAAAGAAATAAAGCCGCTTATGCAGCAACAGAAGATTATAATTCTTGATTTTGGCTCACAGACGACACAGCTTATAGCAAGAAGACTTCGTGAATTAGATACGTTCTGTGAGATTCTCCCTTACAACAAATTTCCGGTTGGCGACCCAGATGTAATAGGCGTTATCCTTTCTGGTAGCCCCTTTAGTGTTTATGACCCAGAGGCCTTCAAGGTTGACTTAAGCCAGTTCATGGGTAAGCTTCCTGTATTGGGAATCTGTTATGGTGCTCAATACATTTCCTATAATAATGGAGGTAATGTAGAGCCTGCAGGAAGTCGTGAATATGGTCGTCAGAACCTGACAACAATCAATAGGGATTGCGCTCTGTTCCGTGGCTTCGATGACAATAGCCAGGTATGGATGTCACATGGTGATACCATAACGGCTATTCCTACAGGAGCACAGATTGCAGCCAGCACCCCACAGGTTAAGAATGCAGCTTATTACATTCCATCTTTCAATGGTGGCAAGCCTGTATTCGGTGTTCAGTTCCATCCTGAGGTTTTCCATAGTGTTCAAGGAACCTTGTTGCTGAAGAACTTTGTTGTGGATGTCTGTGGTGGCAGACAAGACTGGTCAGCTGCCAACTACATCGAGACAACAGTACGCGAGTTGCGTGAGCAGATAGGAACGGACCGTGTCATTCTGGGTCTATCAGGTGGTGTTGACAGCAGCGTATGTGCTGTTTTGCTGAACAAAGCCATCGGCAGTCAGTTGACATGTATCTTCGTGGATCACGGTATGCTTCGTAAGAACGAGTTTACTGATGTAATGCGTGATTATGAGTGTTTGGGACTGAATGTTATTGGCGTAGATGCCAGCGAGAAGTTCCTCTCGGACCTTGATGGCGTAACAGAGCCTGAGAAGAAGCGTAAGATTATCGGTCGCGATTTCATCGAGGTATTCAATGAGCAGGCAAGAAAGATTACTGATGCCAAGTGGTTGGCACAGGGTACTATCTATCCTGACCGTATAGAGAGCCTGAATATCACAGGTAAGGTTATTAAGAGTCACCACAATGTAGGTGGTCTGCCCGAGGAGATGCATCTCTCTCTCTGCGAACCATTGAAGTGGTTGTTCAAGGATGAGGTGCGCCGCGTAGGACGCGAGTTGGGAATGCCCGAGCATCTGATTACTCGTCATCCCTTCCCTGGTCCTGGCTTGGCAGTTCGTATCCTTGGTGCTATCACACGTGAGAAGGTACGTATCCTTCAGGATGCTGATGATATCTATATCCGTGGTCTTCGTGAGTACAAGGTTAAGCTGAGTGGCGAGGAAGCACGTCGTGTACTTGCTGCCGGTGTTCCTGCGAACATGGAAAATGGTGAGATTGAGGTTAGTCTCTATGACCAGATCTGGCAGGCTGGTACTATACTTCTTTCAGAAGTTCGTAGCGTAGGTGTAATGGGCGATGAACGTACATACGAGAATCCCGTTGCCTTGCGTGCGGTAACCAGTACGGATGCTATGACAGCCGACTGGGCTCATCTGCCATACGACTTCATGGCAAAGATAAGCACCGAAATAATCAATAAAGTTAAGGGTGTGAACAGAGTATGTTACGACATCTCTTCCAAACCACCTTCGACAATAGAATGGGAATAGTGATACGTTTCCATTTCCTCTCCCCTACAATTCTGTAAGGGGAGGGGTATTACCCTGAAAATCAACCATATAAACTAAGTTAAAGCGCAGATAGGATGAAATGGATATCTTCCCTAACTAATTGGTATTTCTCCAAAAAGGCATTGCCCTATTGGGGACTACTCCTTCTGGATTGTTCTATAGTTCTGTTTTCAGGATATGTAGTATATTTCCTGCATCTTGACAGTTTATCTTTCCTTGGAGAGATGTGGCCCATGACATATAGGCTATTTTTCCTGATACCTTTCTTTATTGTCTTTTTCAGACTTTTTCATACTTATTCAGGAATTGTCAGGTTCTCATCATTCATAGACCTCCTGCATCTGGTGACAGCCAACCTTTGTGCATCAGTCACATCATATCTGGCATGTGTTCTTGTTGATAAAACCGATTTAGCTAACATCGAACCCTTCACCTTCTCAGAGTCTGTCGGGCTATTCATTGTAGCCACGATGTTTATGACAGCCGTACGTGTTTGTGTAAAGATTACGTATGATTTCTTCAGAATGGATTCATACACAAAGCGCGTATTCATCTATGGTGTTCATGCAGGTGGAGTAGGTTTGGCAAAGAGTATTCAGAACCAGAACCCTATGCAGTACAAGGTGGTTGGTTTTGTTACGCCTGATGAATACAAGTACTCTGAGTATCTGATGGGTGCTCTTGTACACCATGACAGTCCTCGTGTGATAGGTCATATGAAGGAAAAGGGCGCAGAGATTCTGATTGTCAGTCCTTTGGAGGTGGAACATTTCCGTACTCGTGAGGATCTAATCAATGATTTGATTGCCAATGACATCAAGATTATGATGATGCCTCAGGCTGAGGAGTGGAACGGACAGACAGACTTGCAGCATCAGCATCTGCAGGAAGTGGATATTGAGGATCTGCTGCCACGAAACAAGATTGAGGTTAATATGGATGCCATTGGTCAGCTCCTGACAGGAAAGGTAATCCTGATTACAGGTGCTGCCGGTTCTATAGGTAGCGAGATGGTTAAGCAGATTGCTGTCTATAACCCTTCTGAGATGGTGCTGATAGATCAGGCAGAAACACCTATGCATGAGGTTCGTCTGATAATGGAGCGTGAATTCCCCAACATTAAGGCCATGACTATTGTTACAAGTATAACAGACAAGAAGCACATGGAGAAGATATTCTCTGACCATCGTCCTGACTATGTCTTCCATGCAGCTGCCTACAAACATGTGCCTATGATGGAGGATAATCCTGGTCAGGCAGTTCGTAATAATATATATGGTACGCATGTTATAGCAGACCTTGCAGTCAAGTACGGCACTAAGAAGTTTGTGATGATTTCTACGGATAAGGCTGTGAACCCAACTAACGTTATGGGTTGCTCTAAGCGTATCTGCGAGATATACTGTCAGTCACTTAACAAGACAATAGCTGAGGGAACATGTCCCATTGCTGTAGCAGAAGGTGTAGAGAAACCAGTCACACAGTTTGTGACAACACGTTTTGGTAATGTTCTTGGTTCTAACGGCTCTGTTATTCCTATCTTCAAGGAGCAGATAAAGATGGGCGGTCCTGTAACTGTTACCCATCCTGATATCATCCGTTACTTCATGCTTATTCCTGAGGCTTGTAAGCTGGTTCTTGAAGCCGGTACCATGGGTAAGGGCGGTGAGATATTCGTCTTCGATATGGGTAAGCCCGTACGTATTGCCGACCTTGCTCAGCGTATGATTAAATTGTCTGGTGCCAAGAATGTGGACATCAAGTTCACAGGCCTGAGAGACGGTGAGAAACTGTATGAAGAGGTGTTGTCTGATATGGAAAGCACTAAGCCTACTATCCATCCCAAGATTATGATAGCGTCAGTACGTGAATATGATTATGAAACTGTTTGTGCCGACGAGAATCGTCTGATAAAGGCTGCAGGAGACTTTGATGATATGAACATCGTTAAGATTATGAAGGAGATTGTTCCTGAGTACAAGAGCAATTGTTCAAAGTACTGCGTATTGGATAAGGACTGATTAGACAACGGTAAATATATAAGAAAGGGGCTCAGATTTTTCTGAACCCCTTTCTTATTATTGTCTCTTATATTATTTACAAGGTATCTTCTCAACACGTTTCTGGTGACGACCTCCTTCAAAGGGAGTAGCGAAGAATTCGTCCATAATGGCGTCAGCCTCTGCATTGTTGATGAATCTTCCTGGCATAACCAAGACGTTGGCATCATTGTGCTGACGGATAAGATGAGCAATCTCAGGAATCCAGCACAAACCGGCTCTTACAGACTGATGCTTGTTCAGCGTCATGCTAATGCCTTCTCCACTACCACAGATAGCAATACCGGGGTATACGGTACCAGCTTCAATGGCAGAACCTAATGCGTGACCGAAGTCGGGATAGTCGCAACTATCCTCGCTATAGGTGCCAAAATCCTCAAACTCCATACCTTTGGCTGTCAGGTATTCCTTTACGTGCTCCTTGAGAGCATATCCAGCGTGATCGCTGGCAAGTCCTATTTTCATATTTCTTTTATGCCTGAAGTAATTCTTTTACCTGATTGTAAACGTTCTCGGCTGTGAAACCAAGCTTCTCGTCAAGAACCTTGTAGGGAGCAGAGAAACCAAAGCTCTCAAGACCCCAGATACGACTGCTTGGATGAGCGCCGATAAGGAAGCCCTGTAAGTTGACGGGCAGACCAGCTGTAAGTCCGAATACCTTGCTTCCTGCAGGGATAATCTGATTCTGGTACTCCTGACTCTGCTCACGGAACAGACCTTCACTAGGAGCACTTACAATGCGTACCTTTATTCCGTCTTTGCGGAGTAGGCGAGCGCCTGCAACAAGTGTGCTAACTTCTGAGCCGTTACCTACCAAAACTACATCAAACTTGTCATCGCTCTCTGCCGTAATGTATGCACCATACTTGGCATTCTCATAGGGAGTTCCTTCGGGAAGGTTCTCGATGGTCTGACGACTGAGAATAAGAGCTGTAGGAGTCTTGGTATTCTGCATAGCCAACTTCCAGCATACGGTAGTAGCTTCTGTATCTGCAGGACGAAGTACAAGCATTGAGTTGCGACCGCTATGGTTCTTCAGTTTCTCCATCAGACGAATCTGTGCCTCCTGCTCTACAGGCTCGTGAGTAGGACCGTCCTCGCCAACGCGGAAGGCGTCGTGAGTCCAGATGAACTTAACAGGCAGCTCCATAAGAGCAGCCATACGGATAGCAGGCTTCATGTAATCGCTGAATACAAAGAATGTACCGCATGCAGCAATGACACCACCATGTAGGGCAATACCAATACAGCAGCAAGCCATTGTCAGCTCGGCTACACCAGCCTGCAGGAATCCGCCTCCGTAGTTCTCCTTTGAGATGTTGCTGGCACCTCCCTTGATGAATCCGTCTGTCTTGTCTGAATTGCAGAGGTCGGCAGAAGATACAATCATATTGGGAACCTGTTTAGCCAACAGGTTCAGACAGGCGCTTGAGCCATTACGTGTAGCATCGTTGGGCTTCTGCTGGATGCTATTCCAGTCGATAGCGGGAATCTTATTGGCAAACCAGTCTTTCAGCTGGTTAGCCTTCTCGATATTCTTTTCTGCCCAGTTAGCTTCCTCCTGATGACGTTTAGCAACAATATCCTCCAACTCCTTCAAGCGGGCATCATATATCTCCTGTACCTCAGGCCATATTACGAATGGATCGTCTGGATTTCCACCCAGATTTGTGATAGTGTTACGGTAGGCATCGCCACCTAAGGGAGCACCATGTGTGCCGCAGTTATGTTCGTAGCTTGAACCGTCTGCCTTCTTGGCACCCTTACCCATGATACATTTACCAACAATCAGGGTAGGCTTGCCTTTCACGTTCTTAGCTTTCTCTATGGCAGAACGGATTTGCTCTACGTCGTTTCCGTTAATCTCAATAACCTCCCAATTCAAGGCACGGTATTTAGCAGCTGTGTCCTCGTTCATCACTACGTTAGTCTCTGTTGACAGCTGAATGTCATTAGAGTCGTAGAACATGATAAGGTTATCCAATGCCAGGCTACCAGCAATACGTGCAGCGCCCATGCTAATCTCCTCCTGGATACCCCCGTCGCTAATATAGGCGTAGATGGTTTCCTTCTCGAAGGTGGGGTTGCCGGTCTTTGCTGCCAGGAACTTGGCGGCAATAGCAGCACCTACGGCATAGGTGTGCCCCTGTCCCAGAGGACCTGAACTATTCTCGATACCACGCTCATAGCATACCTCGGGATGTCCGGGAGTAGGAGAGCCCCATTGGCGAAGCTGCTTCACATCCTCCATTGTGTATTTGCCAATAAGTGTCAACTCTGCATAAAGCATGGGTGACATGTGTCCGGGATCCAGGAAGAAACGGTCGCGTCCCATCCAAGTGGGGTTCTTGGGGTCGAACTGCAAATATTCGCTGTACAATACGTTGATGAAGTCTGCACCGCCCATTGCGCCACCGGGGTGTCCGCTCTTTGCTTTTTCCACCATCGCTGCAGCCAGAATACGTATATTGTCAGCTGCACGATTCATTGTTTGAATGCTATTCATTGTGATATCTTTTATTTATCTGTTTTTTCTGACTGCAAAATTATGAAATTCTGTGCAGATTTTCAACTATCTTCAATGCTTTATTTGTTAATACTCTCAAATATTATTTCAGCCCTCTGTTAGAGCTTGGATGTTATTCCATTTTTTAGGGGCAAGGGGATTTTTAGCGGTTAGCGGTTAGTGGTTAGCGTAATTATGGATTTTGAATATTGTTTCCTGTTTCTAAACTGAAAAATTAATCCCCGCTGTAGAGCAATGTCTGCAGCGGGGATTCCTTATTTTATTAATTAGAGAGATTAGCAGAGCTTACGTGAGCCGTCGCCAATGACAACATCGATGACGATAGGCTTCTTGCCATACTTCTTCTCGAACTTCTCTACAACTGCCTTCTTGAAGTTGGGAGCAAGTTCATCAGCTACGAGGTTGATGGTGCAGCCACCGAAGCCGCCACCCATGATACGTGAACCGGTAACACCCTCTTCCTTAGCAACGTCGTTCAGGAAGTCAAGCTCTTCGCAGCTTACCTCATACTCCTTGCTCAGGCCGTAGTGTGTCTCGTACATCATCTTGCCAACGGTCTCGTAGTCGTCCTTCTGCAGGGCGTCGCAGACGGTCAGTACGCGAACAACCTCGCCAATGACGTAGCGTGCACGCTTGTACTCGTCTTCTGTAATCTGGCTCTTAACCTCCTCCAACATGTCGTAGTTAGCATCACGCAGGCTCTTCACCTCGGGGTGAGTCTTGCTGATGATTTCTGCTACATGCTCGCATTGCATACGACGCTCGTTGTAGGGAGAACCCTTCAGCTCGTGCTTAACGCAGCTGTTGACAAGGATAAGTTGGTAACCCTTGGGGTTCCAGGGGAAGTATTCATATTCGCCGCTACGGCAGTCAAGACGGAGCAATGAGCCTTTCTTACCCAGAACGCTGATAGCCTGGTCCATGATACCGCAGTTTACGCCTACGTACTTGTGCTCTGTACGCTGGCCAACCTTGGCAAGTTCCATCTTCTCAATCTTGTTCTCGCCCCAGATGTCGTTCAGTGCGAAGGCGTATGTGCTCTCCAAGGCAGCGCTTGAAGACATACCTGCACCCAGGGGAACATCACCTGCGAAAGCAGTATTGAAACCACCAACGGGAACGCCCAGAGCCATCATCTCTCGACATACACCATAGATGTAGCGAGCCCATGAAGCCTTAGGTCCCTTCTCGTCGTCGAGAGAGAACTCAGTATAGTCCTTCAGGTCGATAGAGTAAGCACGTACATTACGGGTGCCGTTAGGCTTAATCTCTGCAATGATACCCTGCTCAACAGCACCGGGGAATACGAATCCGTTGTTATAGTCGGTGTGCTCACCAATCAGGTTAATACGTCCGGGAGAAGCATATACTGAGCCTGTTGTTCCATCGAAGTGCTTGATGAAACGGCTTCTTACATCATCAATTGTTAATCTCATGTCGTTTGTCTTTAATTAGGTTAAAAAATCTATTATTCAGCACTCTTGCTGACTTTTGAACCGATCAGGGCATAGAACAGGATATAAGCTGCACATGCCAGGGGTACAAAGTAACTTGTCAGATAGCTGCCGGTAAGGTCAACAACCCATGCCTGAACTGCAACCATTACAGCGCAACCGAATACCATTGTCATGAAGATACCTGAAGCAGCAGCAGTGTACTTGCCCAGACCTTCTACGGCCATGTTGAAGATACCGCCCCACATTACAGATGTGCAGAGACCTACACAGATGAATGCAGCTACGCCAACGGGAACCTCAGTCCATATTACGTTCAGATTAGCCCAGTCAACACCGGGAACGTTTGCTGTCATTGTCTCGGGAGCAAACATACCGAAGGCAATCAGAGCTACGGCAGCAGCAGCTGTTGTGGCAACCATTGCACGGCTACTAACCTTACCACCGATAGAACCGCCTACAGAACGGCCGATGAACATGGCGAACCAGTAAACAGCAGCAATCAGAGAAGCTGTACCGGCAGCAACACCACAGTCAGTAATCAAGTACTTGATCATATAAGTAGGAGTACCTACCTCAACGCTCATGTACAGGAAGATAGCCAGAGCACCGAGTGCGAAGTGGCGGAAGCTGAGCGCACCCTTGATGAGTTCCATCTTAACGGGCTCCTGAGCGGGCTCCTCAATCTTGGTGAGGAACATTACGAACAGAGCCAGCAGGAAGATAGCCAGAGCGATGAACATAGCGGGAGCAGCATCGGTGATAGCTGTATCCTTTGTTACCTCGCCAATCAGAGCACCCAGGATGATGTAAACTGCTACGGCTGCACAAGAGTTGAATGCACCACCAATCTGAATCAGCTGGTTACCGGTGTTACCACCACCGCCAAGAAGGTTCAGCAGAGGGTTAACAACGCAGTTAAGCATACACATACAGAAACCGCTGATGAAGGCACCTGCAAGGTAAACCCACATACTCTCCATAGAACCAGAGAGCAACTCCAGAGCCATACCGATGATACCTACGATGAGGGCCATGATGGCAGTCTTCTTGTAGCCGTACTTAACAATAAGCATACCGCTGGGGATACCCATTACCAGATATGCGATGAAGTTAGCGTAATTACCGATCTGTGACTGAAGCTCAGATGCTCCGAACTGATTCTGTACAATTACTGCCATGGGTGAGCAGAGGTTTGTAACGAATGCAATCATAGCGAAGAGGGCGATCATCATGATAATCGCAGCCCACTGTTTTGATTTTTGTGCCATTTTTTTGTTTTAGTTTAAATTATTTTTAATGATTTGATTTTTTTGTTTATTTCTCTACGCTGAATTTATAGACAGTCTTCTGCTGGTATACTTCTCCGGGTTTAAGGATACAGCTGGGGAAGTATGCGTGGTTAGGACTGTCGGGGAAGTGCTGTGCCTCGAAACAGAGAGCGCTGTACTTGCCGTATACGGTACCGTGTGTACCAACCAGGCCGCTGTGCCAGTTGCTGCTATAGAACTGAACACCGGGTTCTGTGGTCCACATCTCCAGGCAGCGTCCGCTGTTAGGCTCTACGCATTTCACTGCGTAAGAGAGTTCACCCGGCTCGCGCTTGTTCAGAACGTAGCAGTGGTCATAGCCTGTGCCGTTCTTTATCTGCTCGTCGTCTGCAGCTATACGTTCGCCTACGGTGTGTGGCTCGCGGAAATCAAAGGGTGTGCCTGCAACCTTCAGGATCTCGCCTGTAGGAATACTTGTTTCGTCAATAGGGAGATAGAAATCAGCATTAATCTGCAATACGTTGTTTAATGCTTCTGGGGTGGGGTTGGCAATACCTGCCAGAGAGAAGAAGCCGTGGCTTGTCATATTCACTACGGTCTTCTTGTTGGTGTTGCCGCGATAGTCAATGATAAGCTCATTGTCCTCGCTGAGGCTATACTTGACAGCCATCTTCAGCTCGCCGGGGAAGCCCTCCTCGTAGTAGGCAGAGACATAGCGTAGTACCAACTCGCTATCATTGATCTGCTCTGCATCCCATACACGGGCATGAAAACCGGTAGGGCCTCCGTGCAGATGGTTGGGGCCATTATTAACAGCCAGGTTGTATTCCTTGCCGTTCATAATGAACTTACCTTTGCAGATACGGTTGCCGTAGCGGCCAATGAGTGTACTCAGGAAAGGCTCTGGGCTTTCCATTACGCCTTTTATGCTGTCATGACCTTGTATAATATTGGCCATCTTGCCTTCCTTGTCAGGAACCATGATGGCCACAAGAGCACCGCCATAATTGGTTATGCTTACTTCCATTCCGTTGCTGTTGGTCAAGGTGTACAAGTCTGTCTGCTTACCCTGAACAACAGCCTGAAAGTCTTCTCTTTTGAGTCCGGAAATTAATTCTTTGTCCATTGGTCTTGAAGATTATTTTTGATAAATGTATATGCAAACTTACAAAGTTTTTATCAAAAAACAAAATCAATGAACGAAATTTAAGTCAGATTAACGATGAAAAATGCATCAAAGTATGTTATTTAGCATATCAGCCACTATAAATGTACTGCCGCCAACGAAAATCAGGTCGTTTTTCCCTGCTTTTTGCTTGGCTACACGATATGCCAGTTCAACATTTGCATAACTGTTCCCGTGCAGATTGTGTTTTGCCGCAATTTGTGCGAATTCCTCTGCCGGCATGGCCCTTTTTACTGAGGCTTGCGTGAAGTAATAGAGGGCATCCTTGGGCATCATAGACAGGACGGTGTTCACATCCTTGTCGTTCACCATACCTATTATAATATGTAGGCGCTCATGGGGTGTTTCTGCCAGCTGGCGTGTGATGTATTGCATGCCGCCTACGTTGTGGCCGGTATCGCAGATGGTCAGCGGGTCGGTGCTTAGGGTCTGCCATCTTCCCATCAGGCCTGTCAGTTCACAAACGTGCTGGAATCCGTTCTGTACGGATGCCGTGCTGATGCCATAGCCTATCTTGTTCAGTTCGTTTATGGCTGCCAGTATAGTGCGCGTGTTCTTCTCCTGGCAGAATCCGCTTAGCTGACTTGGCAGTTCGCCATAGGTCTTTGTCTGGTAGACGTATCCTTGGGTAGGGGAGTAGCTGTAGCTAATCAGTTCCTTTTCCTCCTCGGCAAATACCAGACTGGTGCCAACCTTCTCTGCTTCCTTCATGAAGACTTCTCTTACATCCTCTTCGCCTGCCTCGCCTATGATGGCAGGAACGCCTTGTTTGATGATGCCTGCTTTCTCCGAGGCTATCTTTGGTAAGGTATCGCCCAGGAACTGGATGTGGTCAAAGCTGATGTTGGTGATGATGGAGAGGTCGGGACGTATGATATTGGTGCAGTCCAATCGTCCTCCCAATCCCACTTCTATAACGGCTACATCCACTTTCTCCTCGGCAAAATACTGGAAGGCCAAGGCTGTTGCCAGTTCAAAGAAAGACGGGTGGAGGGGTTCAAAGAACGAACGTTCCTTCTCTACAAACTCTATGACCCTCTCTTCTGGAATCATCTGGCCGTTTACACGGATTCTCTCGCGGAAATCCACCAGATGGGGGCTTGTATAGAGGCCCACGCGGTAGCCTTCCGACTGCAGGATGGCTGCCAGCGTATGACTGGTGCTTCCCTTGCCGTTGGTACCTCCTACGTGTATGGTCTTGTAGTTGTGATGGGGGTGATGGAAGTGTTCGTCCAGCAGATGAGTGTTGCTTAACCCTTCCTTATATGCACCCGCCCCGATATTCTGAAATAACGGGGCGGCGGTAAACAGGTATGTTGTTGCTTCCTGATATGTCATTCAAACATCTTTTTAAATCTCTTGAAGAAATTCTCTTTCTCATCGGCTTTGGGTCGCATGTTCTCGCTCTCGCGCATCTTCTCGAACATCTCCTTCTCCTCTTTGCTCAGGTTGCGGGGAACGTAGACGCCTATGTTCACAATTAGATCTCCGTAGCCGTAGCCATAACCAGAAACGGCAGGCAGACCCTTACCACGCAGACGCATGATCTTGCCGGGTTGTGTTCCGGGCTCAATCTTTATCTTCACCTTGCCGTCTATGGTAGGCACTTCTGCTGAGCCGCCCAAAACAGCTGTGGGAACATCCAGTAGTAGGTTGTACTCCAGGTTCTGTCCGTTGCGAATCAACTCCTTATGTGGTTCAACCTCAATGAATACTTGAATGTCTCCGGGTACACCATTCTGCTTTCCTGCATGTCCCTTGCCGCTGGCAGTTACTACCATGCCGTCATCAACGCCTGCAGGTATAGCAACCTCTATGATCTCCTCTCCGTTTACTACGCCCTCGCCGTTACACTTGGGACATTTGTTCTTGATGGTGCTACCGGTACCGTTACAAGAGGGGCATACCGTCTGTGTCTGCATGCGTCCGAACATAGAGTTGATGGTCTTGTAAACCACGCCGCTGCCCTTACATTGTGAACAGGTCTCCTTCTTGCCGTCGGCACTACCAGAACCGTTACAAGCCGTACAGGTAACGTTCTTACGTACCTTGAACTTCTTGGTGACGCCCGTAGCCACTTCCTCCAAAGTCAGACGTACCTTCAGGCGCAGGTCAGCACCCTTGTATGTCTTATGTCCGGCATTGCCTCCTCCTCCGAAGCCTCCGAAGCCGCTAAAGCCTTCAAAGCCTCCGAATCCACCTCTGCCTCCGAAGATATCTCCAAACATCGAGAAGATATCATCCATATTCATGCTGGCTCCTCCGCCGAAACCGCCTTGTCCGCCCATGCCGGCAAATCCGAACTGGTCGTACCTCTGGCGTTTCTGTGGGTCGCGCAGAACGTCGTATGCTTCAGCCGCTTCCTTGAATTTCTCTTCAGCCTCCTTATCGCCCGGATTTCTGTCGGGGTGATACTTGATGGCCATCTTCTTGTATGCGGATTTTATTTCTGCATCAGAGGCGTTTTTGGATACGCCTAAGACCTCGTAATAATCTCTTTTCTCTGCCATTTTGTTGAATTCTTCCTGAATTAAGAGTTAAGAATTAAGAGTTAAGATTTCGCATTCGCTAACCGCTAACCCTTAACCGCTAACCATTTATTACAAGCCCACAACCACTTGAGCGTGGCGGATTACCTTGTCGTTCAGCTTATAGCCGGTAAGGGTGCAATCCATCACCTTGCCCTTCAGTTCCTCTGTAGGAGCGGGCAGCTGAGCAATGGCCTCGTGGATGTCAACGTTGAAGTCGGCATCCTTTGTCTCAATGACGCTTACGCCCTGCTTGCCCAGGATGTCCATGAATTTCTTGTAGATAAGCTCCACGCCCTCCAGAACGGCAGCCACATCGTCTGCGTTCTTCATGTTCTTGAGTGCGCGTTCCATATCATCTATCACGGGTAGGATAGAGACGATAGTCTTCTCTCCGCCGTTCAGGATCAGTTCAGTCTTCTCCTTGAGTGTACGCTTGCGGTAGTTGTCGAATTCTGCAATCTTACGGAGCAACTTGTCGTTCAGTTCCTCTATTTCCTTGTTTGCTGCCTCCAGTTTCTCCTCTACGGTAAGTTCCTTTTCTGTATCCTGACCAGCCTCTTTTTCTGTATCTGTTTCAGCCTGAGCATTCAGGGTCTCCTGAGTCTCCTGCTGTTCTTTCTGTTCTTCGTTTTTCAATTCTTCGCTCATATCTTTTTAACTGTTTGTCCTGACAATCTTAATACAAAAAGTGTGCCAAGTGTCATTCTGTCAGTTTATACTGTGTACATCTTCTCCTTCAGTTCCTTGATGGCCTCGCTACTGATGTACTCATCGTAATCCATCAGCTTGTCAATGGTACCGTTGGGTGTCAGCTCAATGATACGTGTGGCAACGGTCTGAATGAACTCGTGGTCGTGGCTGCTGAACAGGATGTTACCCTTGAAGAGCTTCAGGTTGTTGTTGAAGGCCTGAATACTTTCCAGGTCCAGGTGGTTGGTAGGAGTATCCAGAATCAGACAGTTGGCATTCTTCAGCTGCATACGTGCAATCATACAACGCATCTTCTCGCCTCCTGAGAGTACGTTCACCTTCTTCAGCACCTCCTCGCCGCTAAAGAGCATACGGCCCAGGAACTGCTTGAAGTAAACCTCGTTGCCCTCGCCGAACTGTCCCAGCCAGTCCACCAGGTTCAGCTCGCTCTGGAAGAATTCCGTATTGTCCAGTGGCAGGTAGGCCGTTGTGATAGTAACGCCCCAGTTATAGGTTCCTGCCTGAGCCTCGCGGTTGCCGTTGATAATCTCAAAGAGGGCTGTCATGGCTCTGGGGTCGTGACTCAGGAATACCACCTTGTCACCCTTCTCTACTGTGAAGCTGACATTGTCAAACAGGACTGTTCCGTCCTCCATGGTAGCCTTCAGGCCTTCCACCTCCAGAATCTGGTTACCCGGTTCGCGCTCCATCTGGAAGATAATGCCGGGATACTTTCTGGTAGAGGGCTTGATTTCCTCCACGTTCAGCTTCTCCAACATCTTCTTACGGCTGGTTGTCTGCTTACTCTTGGCCACATTGGCAGAGAATCGGCGGATAAACTCCTCCAACTCCTTCTTCTTCTCCTCGGCCTTAGCCTTCTGGTTCTGAGCCTGACGTAGCGCCAGCTGGCTACTCTGGTACCAGAAGCTATAGTTACCGGCAAACATGGTCACCTTGCCGTAGTCAATGTCAACGGTGTGCGTACAAACGCAATCCAGGAAGTGACGGTCGTGGCTGACTACCAATACCGTATGCTCAAACTCGCTCAGGTACTGCTCCAACCACTGAACGGTATCCAGGTCCAGGTCGTTGGTAGGCTCGTCCAGCAACAGGTTGTCGGGGTTACCGAAGAGTGCCTTTGCCAGCATCACGCGCACCTTCTCCTTACCAGAGAGTTCGCCCATCAGCTGGTGGTGCTTGTCCTCCTTGATGCCCAGGCCTGAGAGTAGGGCAGAGGCATCGCTCTCTGCTGTATAGCCGCCCATCTCGGCAAATTTGTCTTCCAGTTCTGCTACGCGGATGCCGTCCTCGTCCGTAAAGTCAGCCTTAGAGTACAGGCTTTCACGCTCCTTCATAATGTCCCACATGGTGGTGTGCCCCATCAGAACGGTATTCAGAACCGTCTCCTGGTCATACTGGAAGTGGTCCTGGCTCAGCACGCTCAGACGCTCGCCTGGGCCCAGTTCTACGGTACCCTTGGTGGGCTCCAGCTCACCGCTGATGGCTTTAAGAAGTGTTGACTTTCCTGCTCCGTTAGCACCAATGACACCATAGATGTTACCATTGGTGAACTTCATATTTACATCCTTGTAGAGGACTCTTTTTCCGAATTGTACGGCAATGTTTGATAATGTGATCATATTTGTTTGTTATTTTTTTGTTTCGCAAGCTCAACTTTAGGGGCGAGGGGCTTTTTTCAAATCTCTTGCTCCTTGCTTCTTGCCCCTTGCTCCCAGAAATAGAGAAAGTGAAACTTGAGCTATTCTGATTTTATCTGATTCTCAGGATGTCGCCCGGCTTGATTTCGTGCGAGGGGTCGAATCCGTTCATTTTGTAAAGGCTCTTCAGGCGTATGCCGTAGAGTTGTGAGATGTCAAAGAGGCTCTGGTTCACCTCCACTATATGTATGGGGTTCTTCTTGAACTGCTTGCTGGCACACTTCTGCTTCTTCTTCAGGTAGATCAGGTCGCCCTGCGTGGGGGCGTAATCCAGTGGCAGGTCATTGTACTGGTACAGCTTCTTCAGGCTGATGCCAGTCTCCTTGCTGATGGTGGCCATATTGTCGCCAATCTCCACTATGATGAAGTAGTTCTTGTTGTGGGCATATAGCGTATGCGTCTGGAAGAACGAGCTTTTGGTGTTTGTAGCAGGCAGGACCGCCGTTGTCTTCTTCCTGTCCTGCTTGTAGCTGCCGTTGTCAAACTGGTACAGGTTGTACATCTCAATGATTCTTATCAGCGACTCGGCGTAGCTGGGCGATGTGGCATATCCGGCAGCCTTCAGCCCTCTTGCCCATCCTCTGTAGTCGGTAATCTTCAGTTGGAAGAGGCCCTGGTAGCGTCTTCCCTGCAGGAACCGTGAATGATCCTCGTAGCTTTCCCTGGCATTGTTGTATTTGCGGAACTTCTCGTTGGGCGCATCATCGTTCCTCAGCACGTAGGGACCCGTCCAGTTGCCGCTCACCTTGATGCCGAAGTGGTTGTTGGCCTTGGTGGCAAGCGTACTCCTGCCGGCTCCGCTCTCCAGCAGTCCTTGTGCCAGGGTGATACTGGCAGGGATGCGGTATTTGTGCATTTGCTCTATGGCAATACCTTTGTACTGGTCTATGTAAGCCCAATAGGCTTGGTTTGTTCTCTGCGCAAAGAGGCACAAATGCAGGAACAAAAGCAGCGCAAATGTAGAGAATAGTCTTGATTTCATTTCCCGTTCTTCAATTTCGGGCACAAAATTAGCTAAAAATTACCGCTTTATGAAGAAAACTTATATATTTGTGCTTAAAAAATGAGCTAAACGATGAAAGAGTACACTATTCAGAGCCTAGTAAGGGTTTATGATTGGGAAGAATTACCCCAGGAAGACCGAATCCTGATAGAGCGGGCAAAGGGTGCTACCAAAGGTAGCTATGCCCCATATTCCAGTTTCTGCGTAGGTGCGGCAGCCCGACTGAAGGACGGTACCGTTGTCATTGGCAGCAATCAGGAGAATGTAGCCTTCCCCTCAGGCTTGTGTGCCGAGCGTACCACACTCTTTGCTGCCAACGCCCAGTACCCTGATCAGCCCGTCCTCTCTTTGGCCATAGCAGCCCGTAATGCAGAGGGCTTCCTCTCTCAGCCCATTCCCCCATGTGGTGCCTGCCGTCAGGTCATCTCCGGCGTAGAGCAACGCTATCATCAGCCCATCCGCCTCCTGTTGTATGGTACTGCCGGCACCCACGTAGTAGATGGCATAGATGCCCTGCTCCCCCTCCAGTTTGCCGACTCGTACCTGAAGGGGTAGGGTTGGGGTAGAAAATGTTTTTACAAATCCAATTTCGTTGCAAGTATCCCTTATTTGCTACTATTAAGGGAAAAACTTTTTCCCTAGTTAGAAAATTTTTGCGGCCTAGTATAGTAGCAAAAAGCCCCCCTAACCCCCTTTAGGGGGAATGTTCTGGAAAATATTTTACAGAACTAGGGTTAAACATGTACCTAACATATACCTGACATATACCCCAACATGTACCTGTATATGTGAACTGCACCCCTTTTTCTGAAAAGGTATATGTTGGGGTATATGAAAGGTATATGTTTGCGGAACATATACCGTTCCTTCAGACCCCATGGTTATCGGCCGAAACGAGTGTATAGGTATATGTTACTTTGTTTTACGTAGTCAATGATTTTAGGGATATGACAATCGCTGTAAGAAAGGCCGTGTTGCTATGAGAGAAACGTCGTATTGCTTTCTAGGATATAATTTTTGCAACCTCGGGAGTCTGCACGTGTTACCCCCAGGAGTCTACAAGTGTAGCCTCGGGGAGTGCGCAAATGTAGGGTCTGGGAGGTAGCAATAGCCCCATTTGAGGGCGACAATCATCGTTTTCGTTGTTTGGGGTTCAACTTTCAAATCGGACATTTGTTCTGCCAGAGCGGGTGTTGTTATCAAAAACAGGGGTTTGGACTTATTTTTTAGGCCTTTTTAGAGGAAATAAAGGACCCTTTTTGTCTTAATTTTGATAGAAATGTCACAATTGAAGGAGAATGCTAACATTGTATCTTGTTGATTTACTGCTTTTTAGGTGAAACATTAAGCCTAAGGCGTTCCAGTTCCAGTTGTTCCAGTTTATTTTTTGACGTTCCACAATCCTTTATTATTATATATAATTATCTATATATTAATAAGTTATATAATATAAAAAGGAATGTTGTGATACTTTTTTTTAATTGGAACAACTGGAACTGGAACAAATGGGGTTGTGATTACTTCTCTATAAGGCCTTTGATACTATTCCTCGAAGATACTCACGTTGACTTCATCTTCCTCTGTCACTCGGGAAAGTTCAAACGAATTTGACTCTCCTCTCGCTGTTCCATCGGTTCGGATAATGAAATAAATCAGAATTTTTTTCGTTTATCTCTCACTTATTCGTATCTTTGCCTTTAGAATTAAACTAAACTAGTACCAGATGCTATTCTCAATTGGAATTTTGAGGTAAAGATCTGTAAACAGAGTTTTGCAAATATGATTCTTTCTGAAGATAATGATGTGAGATTTCTGTTTCATTGTAGAAAGTTTTTTATATTTGCAAACAAGAAGCAACACTATGCCGCAACTCGCAAAAAGATTCAGAATAAAACCCATCCCTGAGGTGGAGGCTCTTTGCAGAATCAGCAAGGACCTCTACAATCAGTCCCTCTACGAACTTAGAAAGAAAGGGGAAGAGGAAGGCGTGTGGATGCGTCATTTCGATTTGCGTACACACATGAAGACGATTACCAATCTCGAGGGCAACATCAACTATAAGTTGTTGCGCGATGCGATTGCTGATTGTGTGGTGAAGCAGGTTTGCAATGAGATGGACTCATTCTTTGCACTTATTAAGAAATGGAAGAAGCATCCAGAGGAGTTCAAAGCAAAGCCTGAGTTCCCACATTTCTTGGGGAGAAACAGCATGAACCAGCTTCAGATTCGCTATAAGCATGATTGCAAATTCGATGAGCAAGGTAATATCATCCTGCTTGGTATGCCTAACGTGAAGATTCCTGTTCCTCAATGGGGAAAATATCGCCAGCAGATTTTGCAGGGCTGCAAGCAGATACGCATTCTGCCCCGCAAGGAGTATATGATGGTTGAGGTGGTGTACGAAGCCGAGATTCAATCTGCTGACATTACAAAAGGCCGCGTTGCAGCCATTGACTTTGGCATCGACAACCTGGCTACGGTAGTAACTCCCAGCGGATGTTTCATCTTCAGCGGTAAGGTGCTGAAAAGCTACAACCAGAACTTCAACAAGAAGTTGGCACACTATTCCAGCATCAAGGCCAAGCAAGGCATAGAGCGAGGTACTAAGCGGAGTACGGCGCTTTACGACAAGCGCAACCGCTACGTGGAAACCTTTATGCACACCACCAGCAAAGCCATCGTGGATATATTGATTGAACAACACATAGGAAAGCTGGTCGTTGGCCGCAACAAGGGATGGAAACAGGAAGTGAACATCGGCAAGACCAACAACCAGAAGTTCGTGCAGATACCCTTCTATATGCTGCAATCCAAGCTGAAGTATAAGTGCGAGATGGCAGGTGTAGAATATGTGGAGCAGGAGGAAGGGCACACATCGAAGTGCGATGCCCTGGCAATGGAAAAGATTGGACATCATGACGAGTACGCAGGCGTGCGTAGGAAGCGCGGATTGTTCCAAAGCAGTACAGGACGATATATCAATGCCGACCAAAACGGCGCGCTGAACATTCTGAGAAAGAACATCGGCGACAAGGAGTACAAAGAAAAGACAAAAGGCTGGCCGATGCATTCGCCAATCAGAATCAAACATCCTCAGATGAGAGATGCAATCTGCCATCCCAGCAATGGGCAGCAGATAGAGGCGTTCCTCGCAGTGCCTAAGGGCCGTGCGGAATCTGTTTCGCCTTTGCGGTAGTGTTTTTGCAAGAAGACATGACGCATAAACTGCCTTATTTAAAAGAGTTATGTGATATACCCTGTATGTACATACAAAAATAGGTGCAGAAACAGTTCATGTGCAGCATTCCCAGCTCGCTGAACGCCTATATTATAAGATGAAAGATGAAAAAAGGTATATAAAAAAAATATGAAGTAATATGGATAATTTGATTATTTTGGAGTATAAAGAATCTAAAGGACAATGGCATTATAACTCTGTTATTAACCATAGACCTAAGGATAAACCAGACACATATGGATGGGAATCAATTGCTTTCACGGAAGAAGAGAAAGCAAGCATCTTTACATATATGATGGACTGCAAGCTTCACAGACGTGAAGCGTTAAAACAGCCACCATATACAGCCGAATATATAAGGAAAGAATGGAAACTATTTTGTTATATGTTCAATCGTATCATTAGATCGTATGAGATAACATCTGAAACGAAAAATCTGGTTGACAAGAATTTCAATGATGTAGAATCCTTGGCTCGCCTAGGGCATGGAGGATTTAATGATGAAAAAGAAGATAAAGAATTACCATGGGCATGGGAATATGACCCTCTTGATTTTATGGATTCAAATTTCTAGTCCTACAAGGCTTATAGGAATAATCTTATGAAAGAGATTTCTGCAGAAGATAAAGACAGAATTTTAGGATGGTTTTATGAGGCAGACATAAATGGTAATGAAATTCCTACAGAAGATGATAACTTAGATATTTGTGCTATTCTTACAAATGACGGATACATACAAGATGGGAAATATCGAAGTGTATTAACTTTAAAAGGACAATCATTCTATCTTAATGGTGGTTATGTCAAAGAGAAAGAGGAAAAGGAAAGACCTCTTAGGATTGCAGAAGAAGCCAATAAAAAAGCCCGAAATGCTAACATTATATCTTTGCTAGCAATAGCTCTGTCTGTTGTTAGTTTCGTTTATACTCATTATATAAAGGAAGAACCTGTTCATAATATAAAAGAAGCTAAAACGTGTATAATTGACTCTTTAAAGGATACTACTTCATATATCGTTGACACAAATTATTCTGTAAGACGAAAATAGTTTATGCAATACATGTTTTGAACTTTTATGATGAACAAAAGAGAATGAAAAACCATGAAACGAATGTTATTTATTCTTACCCTGCTTTTGGTGGTAATGACAACGAAAGCTCAAGAATTCCAGCTTACAGGAAGTGGAACATATGAGTATAAGAAGGTGGTAGCGATAGACACTCTTAGTGCTGATGATTTTTATACCCGTGCTATTCAAGTCTTAAGCACTTGGAAAGGGCCTAACGGATTAGATTCTGGTGGGATAGATGTAAATGACCGCAAGACAGGTACAATAATATACAATGGCCTAATGTCTGTAGGGTTTGAAGAAACGGTGTTGGGTGAGGGGTGGAACCGTTGGGTCGAATTTAGGATTAAGATTCGTTGTAAGGATGGTTGTGCACAGATAACGTCAACCTTAATTCAGCTTGTGGGGCAATATTCGCGTAGGGCTGTGGTAAGAACATTCAGCATGCAGGAATTAAAAAGCATGGTAGAAGGTTTGAAAAGAAGCAAGCATGAACAGGGTGTAGAGTTTATAAGAAAAATTGTAAGGGAAGCAAAAACTATGGCTAGAGATATTGCAGAGATGTTACTTGAAGCACCAGAAGAAGATGACTTTTAGTGTTTTTCTTCTTGCTTTGATGATGAAATAGAGTGTTAAAAACGGGTATAATGTAGAAATTCTGAAATGATGCTGCTTATTCTTTAGGCCACACTAAAGGCTCGTCTACGTGAAAGGTAAATACAGGACGCCCAGATTGGTATATTGGGATGTCAATCTTTATGTTTTTAGCTTGTTTACATTTCTTTATAAAATCTGATTTGTTCCGCAGGAAGATGACATCACTACTTCCGTCAGCTGCTTCATTGAAATAATACCTCTTTGGTGCTCCCTCGTCAAACCTGGCTGTTATATAATCTGTGCCATAATATTCTCTTCCGTCGATTTGTCCTTTTGTTATTTCAACAAGAACATCATAGCCATATTTTTTCATGTATCTCACAGTAATTCTGGCGTATGTAAGACCTTCGTAAGGAAAATCTTGAGATATGTAGTTGTCGCTAGTGATCTTAGCCCAAATATTCTTTGTGTCAGTCATTTCATCTGTACTGGATGAGATGTGCCATGTGACTTTGGGAGGCTCCGGCTTTTCTGCTTTTTCTTCAGGCAATGTGTATTCTTCAGTTATTTTGCTGTTAGCTGGTGTTTCTGCGACTTGTTGGGAAAAAGAGTCATTCTGCTTATCTTTCTTATCACCAGTGATTGCCGCGAAAAAAATCACAAATAAAATTATTATCACAGCAGCAAAGGCAATGGTACGCCAAGGACTATTGTTATCACTTGAGAGGGCTGTGTTCTTGTTGATTGAATCTTTCTTGCTTTCTTTAGGTACTATGCCATTTTTATCTTTTTCGTTCAACTCTTGATTTTGTGATGAAACAGAGTTTTCATTTGCTTCTTTTGTTTGAGCAGCTCTTTCTTTTTTCCATTGTAAGAATTCTTCAAATTCTTTTTTCTCTTCCTCTGTCATGATGGTTTTTATTTTTTTAGGTCTATTTTAGTTTAGTCAAGATTATTCTTTCTGTTTGCAAATATATGAATAAGCAGAATACAAACAAAATTAATCATCTGTTTTTTGCCTAAAAGGCTATACGTCAAATCCGGATAGTTTGCACGCTGAATAAGCCGCAGCTAACGCTGTGGGCACTACTGCTGGGCGGTGGTTTGATGATGAAATAGAATGATAAACAACACCATAGCTGACGCTATGGGAACTGTGGCCGTGGCTCATTCTTACCTCATAGATTTGCATAGTCTTCGTGAACGTTTACGATAAGTTTGTCGAAGTACTCGTCAACTGACATCGTGTTTGCCATCACGTTTTCTCTATGGGAAACGCTCTTAGAAGTAGTTTGGCAATTGCTGTGTGCAGCATAAATAGCCGTGGGTTCTGCAACCTTTAACGGTTCATTCTCTATTTCACGATCCTTCTTTGACATGTTGCTTTTATTTCTTATTTCTGCCACAAAAGTATAACAAATTCTGATTACCTTAAAACTTTTAATTATAGAAAATCAAATACCATGTGGATAATAGAAGGAAAGAGGTCTGAAGGCTGAATAACCACAGCTGATGCTGTGGGAACTGCTGCTATGACTGACGCTATGGGGACTACGGCGGATATGGGCGTTACTGCATCAGAAGGGTGGCGTCTGTGGTGTTGCAGATTTCTGCTGCCAGATCATTCAGGTGATGGAAACGGGCGTAATCAGATGGCGTGCCCGTGCCTTTTGGCGCGGTCCCCATTATTTCTTCATCCAGACCCCAGGGTGACAGGATGAGCAAGGCGCCACGTGCACAAGCCTGGAAACGGCGGAGTTCTGGTTTCCAATAGCGCTCTATAGGTTTCTTCTGCAAATGTATAACTGATAGCCCTTCATCTATAGCGGCATCAATCACAAGGCTTTCTCCTTTTGAAATGCCTGGCGACACAAGCACGACGCCTGTGCGTGCTTCTGCCAACTGGTGTTCCTTTTGGCGTTTGTAGCCTTCTGTCAGTTCCGTGGGAATACCTGTGTCTTTGTCCCTACGATGGTAGAAGACTTGTTCCTTTTCTGCACGTTTCAGCAGGAAGAGGGCTCCAAAAGCGGCATACTCATGTGTGCCAATACGTAGGTGCAGGCGGCGTTCCATTAGATGCGGCAGCTGTCTACGCATAAGGGCACGCAGCGGGTTGTCTGCCATGTAGCGTTTGATGTTGTCAAGCATTCCGGGACGCTTGATGATGCGGTCGTGATAGCCGGCTTCGAAGAGGGCGGGGTGTTTGACCGTAGCTGACGCTACGGGAACTGCGGCAGGTGCGGGAACTACGGCAGGTGCGGGAACTACGGCTGTGGCGGTTTGTGCCCACCATGCACGTGAGCAGCCACCTTTAAAACTGCTGATAATATGCCCCAGGTGTTTCCCTTGTGGCAGAGGCTCTCTGATATATAATAGCAAATGTATGTGGTCTGGCATAATTGATGCCTGCCACATTTCTATCTGGGGGTACAAACGGGATATCTTGGGCAGTTCCTCTTCAAGAATTGTACGGCCAAGAGGGCTGAGTACTATATGGGGAAAGTCTGCCGTGCCACGTTTGGCTTTTATATTGCCTTCCAAATGTCCAAACAGAGGGTGGCGCCCATCTATGCACAAGGTGACCATATAAAGACCACAATCCCCATAGTGCTGCCACTCCGCACGACGATGCTGGTTGTGTTGAATGTCATGCGGCTTTAATCCTCTGCGCAGAAGTTCTTCTTTGGAGGTAGGCATTAAGGGTTACCTGATGGACATTCTGGTTATCTTGTGCTCGGCATTCAGCAGGGCAGATACCTGGTATGTCTTGGTGCTGGGCTGGTTGGTGTCTGAACGTGAGATAATCTCTTGCAGGCTGAAGGTTACGGCATAGCCTGTTGTGTTGTCTGAGAGGGTCTGCTTGCGGACATCAAAGTCGCCCTCTATGGTATAGTGAAGGCCCATGACGTCTGATGCCATCTTGTTCTTGGCAAAGGCTACAATCTGGTCGGGCGTTGCATCCTGTGTGCCACAGAAGTTCTCCATCTTCTCGGGGATGGATTCTGCTATCATAGCTACATCCTGCTTGCTCATGGCGGCGGTGAAGAAGTTCTCCAGCGCGCCTCTGATGATGGCCTTGTCCTGATCTGTAATCTTCATCATGCTAAGGTCGTTCTTCTTCTGGGCAGCTTCCTCGGCATACTTGCCGTTGGGATGGGTGTTCAGGTAGTTGATGATGGCTTCCTCGGTATTCAGCTTCTTGGCATCGCTCCAGTCGAGGGAGTCTATCAGATCTTGGCAGTCATGCAACCTCATGGAGTAGGGGTGGGCGTTCATGAACTTCTCTATCTCGGCTCGACTGAGATTCTGCATCATCTTGTCCCATTCCTCTCCCTCGTTCAGCAGGACTTTCAGGCGTTCCTTTACCTCCTGGAAGTGGATGCTTTTAGGATACTTGGCAAGGAAGTCGTTGTAGTACTCGGGGTTGGAGGTGTTCTCCAGCATGGCATACTCACGTTCCTCGCGGTCCTTGTTGTTCTTGTAATCCAGATAATAGATGCCGCAGATGATAACCATGATAACCGTAGCGACTGACATGGCAATGATAAGGGGCTTGCGGCTCTTTGTTGCTGGCTTCTGCTGGGCTTCTGCCGTCTTTGGTGCCGTCTGTTCTGCCTGAGGCTCTGCGGGCTCTTCTGTAAGGGCTGGGAGCTCTGTTCCGCAATAGGGACATTGGGATTGTGTGTTCAGACAATATTCGTTGCAATTGGGGCATTGTCTGAGGTTCCCTGAAATATTGATTCCGCAATGTGGACATGTACCGGCCATAGTTGATACTCTCTCTCCACATTCAGGACATTTAATCATACTCATATCTGTTCTATCTTTAATTGGTTCTTTCTATTCTTAAACGTAAAATCCGACGGGTATTCCCATCCACCCGGTACCTGTTGTCTGACCTGTGACCAACCACCCAGATGATATCCTCACCAGATAGGGCAAGAAGTTGATGCTCTTTTTCAAACCTTGTGGCCTTAATATCTGTAAGATAGTCACTTATCAGTTTGCGGCCTTTCATGCCAAAGGGGATAAACCAGTCGCCCTCTTTAGCCATTCGGTAGGTGATGGGTAGGGCGAGTTTGTCCCTATCGAAGTAGGCAATATCAGCACCTGTCTCTGTGATGCTATCGACCTCTTCCTGCGTGATTTCCATCTGCTTTGGCTGACTGCCTTTTTCTTGACGAATCAGGGTGTCTCTGTCCTTGAGAATCCTATGCGTACGGCTCTCCCAAATCTTGCCGGAAGTGCTGTCTAATGACTCGGAAATCTCGCGGAGTTGCGTATTGGTAAAGCCATCTTCCCTAAGCCACTCATAGAGCAGGATGTCTGCCTTTCCGCTCTCTTGCAGCAGGGGGATGTTCAGCGTGTCTGCCTTGGTGGTAACCTGCTGCAACTCCTCATCTACGCCCCTTTGGTAAAGGGGAATGCTGGCTGCCATAATGGAGCAGGTGTCTGAGAGGGTACTGATGATGTTGGGGTTGATTTCTGCCAAAAGGGGCAATACATCCAGGCGTATCTTGTTGCGCGTAGCCTCCCTCTCAAGGTTGGTGCTGTCCGTAACGTAATTCTGCCCCAACTGACTCAGGTAGGATAGAATCTCCTCCCTAGTTACGCAGAGCAGGGGACGGGCTATATTGTTACGCAAGGGATACATCCCTGCCATGCCTCTGATGCCTGTTCCCCTGATGAGGTTCAGCAGCAGGGTCTCTGCCTGATCATTCTTGTGATGCGCCACGGCAATACATTGGGCATTGGTTTCTGCCAGCACCTCTGAGAACCAGTTGTATCTGAGGTCACGGGCTGCCATCTCTATACTAATGTCTTGACGGGCAGCATATTCCTTGGTATCGAAATGCTTGATGAGCAGGGGGATATCTTTCTGACGGCAGAAATCGGAGACGAATCTCTCGTCGCGGTCGGATTCCTCGCCCCTGAGATGGAAATTACAATGCAGTGCCTGAACGCTATACCCCAATTGCTGCAAGACAATGAGGAGGGCAATAGAATCTGCCCCTCCGCTTACACCCACCAGTACCAGCCCTTCAGGGCTGAGGATTTGGTTGGCCTGTATGTATTTCCTTACTCTCTCTTTCACTTTATATCATTGATCATGCCTTCTGCCAGGGTGTCGCCCAGGTCGACGGCCTTCTGCAGGTACTTGCGTGCCTCTGCCTTGTTACCCTTCTGATTGTAGCAGACCCCGATGATACGGTAGGGGTCGGCAAACTCCTTATCGAGTGCGATGGCCTTCTTGGCATATTCGATGGCATCATCCACCTGTCCTATTCTGTAGTTCATGGCTGCTGCCTCGGCATAGTACAGGGGTTCCTTGGGCTCCAGCATGATGGTCTTCTCTATATCAGCAAGAGCCTGTGAGTACATTCTGGCCTTTATCTCCAGCTGTTGCCTTCTGTAATAGAAGTTGGCATTCAGGTTACCCTTTGCCAGACGCTCGTATTCATTCATTCCCAGTACGGCTTCCCTGTTCTTACCTGCCTTAGCCAACTGGTCGGCTCTAATGAGGATGGTGTTGGCGGCAGCTACGGGATAGGGCGTGGGATAACAGGCCAAGGCGCTGTCTAACAGCTCCAGGACGCCTTCCTCCTTGTTCTGAACGATATTGCACTGGGCAGCATTCAGGAATACGTCGGCAGAGCGCAGGTTGGTTTTAGAGAGGGCCATGAATTTCTCCCGGGCCTCGTCATAGCGCTTCAGCACAAACAGGCAGTTGGCCTCTTGCTGGGTATAGATGGGCAGGGGATTCACCTGGTAGGCGTTCTGGGCTTCTGCCAAAGACTTCTCCATATCCCAGTCATTGTACTTGTTGTAAGCCTTGTTCAGGTTAACAGCATAGATAGCCTTCGACTTTGAGAAATATACCTCGTCCTTGTTGATACCCTCGGCATTCAGGGCTTCCTCGTAGATTCTGTCTGCCTCCTGGTAATTGCCTGCCTCAATCAGTTTCTCGGCCTTCAGCACCCGTCCGGATGTGTTCAGGGGGTATTTCTGAATGAAGGCATCCATAGTGGCCATATAGTTGGTGCTGTCCTTGCTGTCCAACAGATACAGATAGGTGAGGGCATCTTCTTCAGCCTCAGGAAGGGCCTTGCGGATGTGGATAGCCTTCAGGTCGTTGTTGCCTGCATCCATGGGCTTCATCTTCATGTCGGCAATGAACCTGGCATCAATGACATAGGCATTGCCACCCTCCTTTGCTGCCAACTGCAAGAGACCTATCATCTGGCCTTCCTCGTTCAGTACGGCGCAGTTCTTCTGGCGGTCGTTGGTGGGTTTGCCTATGGTGTAGTAGTTGTAGCTGTCCTTGAATGTCTCTACCTTGGCTATGGTGTCCTCTGTGCACAGGGCGTTCTTGCTTGCCTTGGCATAGGGCAGGATATAGACAAGGCTCTTGACGGGACTTTGCTCGCCGGCAAGAGTCAGGAATGTTATCTTGCTCTTCTTCTCCAATTCAACCTGCATCTTCACCACATTGTACATGGCACTGGCTCCCACAATCTCCTTGACGGGATACTCCTTGCCTGCGGCATCCACCACAACGGCACGTGTGGCATACTTCAGGGCATCATATTCTGTCAGGACGGTTCCCTTATCGTCGGCAAAGACACCCTGTGTCTCTGTCATCTCGCCGTTCTTGTTGTACGCCATGATGGCAACCTGCGCACCTCTGACTTTCTTGAGCCACTTGGGGGATTGTGCCAGACATGGTATGATGATTAATGTATAGATGAGTAAAATCAGATATTTCTTCATTGTTTCAATAATTGTTTAGCGTTCAGAATGGCAGCCTCGGAGATTTCGTTGCCGCTAAGCATGTGTGCTATCTCGGTAACCCTCTCGTCGGGTGTCAGCTCCCTAATATGACTGAATGTCTGTTCTTCTGTATCTTCCTTGTATACCCAGTAATGCGTGGTGCCCACGGATGCTATCTGCGGCAGGTGGGTGATGGCTATTACCTGGTGATTGTTGTCTGACGTCATCTCCCTCATCAGGTTGGCCATAGATGAGGCTACCTTGCCGCTGACGCCCGTATCTATCTCGTCGAAGATGATGGTGGGCAGGTTCTCTCTCTTGCTGGTGATAGCCTTCAGGGCAAGCATCAGACGGGCTATCTCACCACCGCTGGCAACCTCTGAGATGGCTCTGAGGGCCGCGTTCTTGTTGGCAGAGAAGTAGAAGGTCACCTGGTCGGCACCGTTCTCTGTGAGCTGGGCGCTCTTCTCTATCCTTGCCTCGAACTTGTTGTTGGGGATGTCCATCTGCGTCAGCATCTGACCTATGGAGGCCTCCACCTCCTTGGCGGCTGCCTTTCTGCTTTGGCTCAACTTCTCTGCCAATGCCGTTGCCTGAGAAAGTCTTTCCTGAACCTCTTTCTCCAACTGATCTATCTTGTCCTCTCCGTTGCTGATGACATCCAGCTTCTTCCTGACGTCCAGCATGAAGGCTTCCAGCTCGGCAGCTGTCTTCACGTCATGTTTCTTCTCTAAGGTGTAAAGCTTGTCCAGGCGGTTGTTCACCTCCTCCAGTCGGGCAGGATTGTATTCTATTCTTTCTGCCATATCGCTGAGTTCGGCGCTGATGTCCTTCAGCTCTATCAGGGCGCTGTCTATACGCTCGGCATATTCCTCGACGGCAGGGTAGATGCGGGTCAGGGATTGGATACCCTGGCTGATGTGCTTCAGCATCTCTATCACACCACCGGGTTCGCCGTCGTTGCTGAACTGGTTGTCGGCATTGTACAATATGCTCTTTATCTCCTCGGCATGGCTCAGCTCGTTCTGTTCTTCCTCCAATTCCTCGTCCTCTCCTGCCTTCGGGTTCAGTTCCTCTAACTGTTCCAGTTGGAAGCGCAGGTAATCCTCCTCGGCCTTCGACTGGGCAAGAATCTCCTTGGCCTCCCTGAGCTCCTGCTCGGCTTTCCTGTAGGCAGAGAAACTGGCACGGTATTCCTCCAGCTGCTGGCTGTCTTGTGCCATAACGTCCAGGATATGCAGTTGGAAGTTCTCCTTGGCAATCAGCAGGTTCTGATGCTGGGAGTGTATGTCTATCAGCTGGTAACCCAGTTCCTTGAGGAATGCCAAGTTGGCAGGACTGTCATTTACGAAAGCCCGGCTCTTTCCACTGGTTGTAAATTCGCGTCGGATGATGCATTCCTGTCCGTCTGTGTCAACGTCGTATTCCTGGAACAGGTCCTTCAGGTCATAACCCTCTATCCCGAAGGTAGCTTCTATGGTGCATTTCTCGGCACCGGGTAGTATGCTCTTTATGTCTGCTCTTTGTCCCAGCAGGTAGTTGATGGCTCCTAACATGATGGACTTTCCCGCACCGGTTTCACCTGTTATAACGGAGAAACCCGACTGGAAGTCTATATCCAGCTCTTTGATAAGTGCAAAGTTCCTGATATAAAGATGTTTTAGCATAAAGACTTACTTCTTTATTTTCTCCCATTCCTGGTTTTGCGATGCATCTATGGTGAAAAGCACATCGTAGGCTTTGTTTTTCTCCTCTGTTGTTCCCTTTCCTGAATAGATGTTCACCAGTTCGGGACGTTTGTATTCTGTGAAGAGCTGTGCAATCTTGTTCATGTTCTTGGCCTTGTAAGCCTGCAGCAGCAGGTCAAGTCCTTCTGTGATGACCGCTCTGGCTGTATCAGGGTTCTCAGCCATCTGATCTAAGCCCTTGCGGTGGTAGATGTACTGGAACTCACGTAGCGGCTCCATGGAACCGTCCAGATAGTCGTTCAGCAATCCGAATCGATTACCATTATCGCTAAAGGCCTTCCATCCGGGGTAATCCAGATTCTGACCCGCTGATACGATGTTCTCTGCCGTCTGGAAGCAAGCTGTTCCGCCCTTGGGTGTCATGCTGTCCAGATCCATTCCTATAATCATATAGGCATAGTAGGCAAGCAGCGCCACTAGGTTGTTGTCGATTTGGTTCTCCTGATACTCCAGCTGGTCGAACTCTGAGAATTTGAATACGAATTCTTTGTCGTTGACCGAGTAGCATACCGTGTTGTAGTTGCTGTTGAAGACGGGTCGGTTGCTGGACATCAGCAGGGCACACTTGAACGTATTGTCGTTTACGTTGTACTCGTCGATGGTCAGGTTGAAGTTACATTGAATCTTCTCGTTGTCGCGAAAGGCAATCTCCGTCCATTTGTGGTTGTTCAGGAACTCCTCGATGGTTGTCTGCAGCTTGGAGAAGATGTCCGTCTTGGTATTCTCCAACTTGGAGTAATTGACATTCACCTTTGCATTCAGCTCCTGAGCGTACAACTGGACGTTGGCAAGAGCTGAGACTATGAAAACAAGCAGGAACGGTAATTTTCTCATTTTATGATTGTTACCAATTTGTTTACGATATCCTTGGCTACTTCCTTCTTCGACTTCAGGGGGAACTTCTCCTCGCCAGCCTTGTCGATGAGTGCCACCTTATTGGTGTTATGCTGGAATCCTGCGCCATCATCCTGCAGGCTGTTCAGGACTATGAAGTCCAGGTTCTTCTTCTGCAGTTTCTCCTTGGCGTGGTTCTCTTCGTCGTTTGTTTCCAATGCAAAGCCTACCATCACCTGATTCTCCTTCTTCATTTCTCCCAAGGCCTTGGCGATGTCCTGAGTAGGAGTCAGCTCCAATGTCAGCTTGTTGCCTTCGCGCTTAATTTTATTGTCTGCTACGTTGGCAGGGGTGAAATCAGCTACAGCTGCACACAGGATGGCAGCATTGGCGTTAGGGAAAGCCTCTGTGGCAGCCTTGTACATCTGAGCAGCACTCTCTACGTCCGTTCTGTGGATGTTGGGGTGGCTGGTCTTGATACTTACAGGACCGCAAATCAGCTCTACCTCTGCTCCTCGGCGAGCACATTCCTCTGCCAGGGCGATACCCATCTTGCCGCTGCTGTAGTTGCCTATGAAGCGGACGGGGTCGAGTTTCTCGTAGGTAGGACCTGCTGTGATAAGTATTTTCTTACCTTTCAGGTCTGTCTGCTCCTGAAAGAAGTTGTCCAGTACCTCTATAATCTTCTCGGGCTCTTCCATGCGTCCCTTACCCTCCAGTTTGCTGGCAAGGAAGCCTGTTCCGGGTTCTATGATGTGGTTTCCGTAGGAGCGTAGAGTGTCCAGATTCTTCTGTGTGCTGGGATGGGCATACATGTCCAGATCCATGGCAGGGGCAACGAAGACGGGAGCCTTCATGCTCAGATAGGTTGTGATGAGCATATTGTCAGCTACGCCGTTTGCCATCTTGCCTATGGTGCTTGCCGAGGCGGGAGCTATAACCATGGCGTCTGCCCATAGTCCTAACTGCACGTGTGAATGCCACGAGCCGTCCCGACGGTCGAAGAATTCACTTACCACGGGCTTGCCTGTAAGGGTGCTCAGGGTAAGTGGTGTTATGAATTCCTTTCCTGAGGGTGTTATCACGACTTGCACTTCGGCACCTTGCTTTATCAAGCCTCTTATCAGGTAGCAAGCCTTGTAGGCAGCTATGCTCCCGGTTATGCCAAGTACAATTTTCTTACCCTGCAGCATATTTGAATTTCAGTTTTGTTAATACCTGTTTTGTATTCATCGTAAAGTCACTCTGCATAATCCAGCCGTAGTAGCCGGGGTCTTTCTGCAGGACTTCCTTTACGGGTTTGCCTTTGTATTTGCCAAAGTTTACCAGCTCTGTGCCGTTCTCGTCATAGACAAAGCGTCCGGCAAAGTCTATGTTGTTGCTCATCTTTGAGTAGTCAGCCAGGAACTGGATATCGTTCTGCAGCTCAGCGGGGTATTTGTCGAGCTGTGCCTGCAGCACTTCGTAGGTGGCCTGTGTATCGGCCAAGGCGCTGTGAGCATTCTCCAGATCTTTGCCACAATAGTATTTGTAGGCAGCTATCAGGGTACGGCGCTCCAGTTTGTGATAGATGTTCTGTACGTCTACCAGTTTGCGTCTGCTCAGGTCAACATCCACTCCTGCACGCATGAATTCCTCTACCAGCAGAGGGATGTCAAACTTGTTGCTATTGTAACCTGCCAGATCGCAACCCTCGAAGGTCTGCCATAGTGTCTTGGCTACCTGCTTGAAGGTGGGGCAATCCTTGACGTCCTCGTCGTAGATGCCGTGAACCTTGCTGGCCTCTTCGGGTATATGGCGCTCTGGGTTGATGCGCATGCTCTTGGCCTCTTCATTGCCATTGGGCTCTACGCGTATATAACATAGCTCTACAATGCGGTCTTTGGCTATGTCCAGACCTGTGGTCTCCAGGTCGAAGAAGATAATGGGATTCTTTAGGTTAAGCTTCATGCCGGCAAATAACTATCCTCTATAATCAATCCTCTACGCGCATAGGCATCAACAGCATCAGTACCTCATCCTCAGAGTTCTCCTCGGCGGGACGGATGATACCAGGACGACTGGGGTCAGCAACCTCCAATGTGATATTGTCGCTCTCCATGATGTTGGCAATCTCCAACAGGAACTGACAGCTGAATCCTATGCTGATGGGGCTGGCTGCGTACTCGCAAACCAGGAACTCCTCAGCGCTGGTAGCATACTCGTTGTCCTGACCGGTCAACTTCATGCTATTGTTGCTCAGTTCAACCTTTACCAAGCCGCTGCTCTGATTGCAGAATACTGACACGCGCTTCAGGGCGCTGGCCAAAGCCATTCTGTCTACATTGGCCTTGAAGGGGTTGCTCTGTGGGATAACGGCGTTATAGTTGGGGTAGCGACCTTCAATCAAGCGGAAGTGCATGGTCATGTCTTCTGACTTGATGGTAGCCTTGTCAGTATCAAAGAGTACTTCAACCATCTCCTCATCCTTATTCAGGACGGTCTTCAGGATGGCGCACACTTTCTTAGGCAGAATAAAGCCAGCTGTAATGCCGCTCTTGATAGTGCGGTTGGTGTTACGAACCAACTTGCGTCCGTCTGTACCGGCAAAGATGATATAGTCTGGGTTGATGTCAACGTAGATACCGTTCATAACCAGACGGATTTCATCATTAGCTGTGGCAAACAGACAGCGGTTGATGCCGTTCAGCAATACCTCGGCAGGCATATTCAGACGGGTGGCGCCTTCGCTGACGGGCTTAGCCAAAGGGTAGGGGGCAGCATCCTGAGCCATTACGCTGAATGAGCCGCTGCTGTGTACGCCTTTCACCTCCATAGTGTCAGCATTGAAGTTGATGTTCAAGGGCTGCTCTGCCAATTCCTTGATAGAGTCTATCATGGTCTTTGCGGGGATGCAAAAACGTGCCTCTCCATTCTGCTCGATGGTAGGAACGGTGGTGATATAGTACTTCTCGCTGTCTGAAGCGGTAATAGTGATATTTCCGTCCTTTACATCAAACAGGATGCAGTCAAGGATGGGCATGGAGTTCTTAGACCCCATAACTTTGCTGGCCGCTGTCAGGCGGCTGTAGAGAGCTGAACTTGAAACTTTGAATTCCATATTGTATAGTGTTATTTATTATGGTACAAAGATACTGATTTTTCTTGTACACCAAAAAAAACGTTCAGAAAAAATCCCATAGTAAGTTATTTTTTCATACCTTTGTGGCACGAATTCAAAAAAATATATTATAAATAATGGAAATAACAGGCAAAATTATTGCTGTACTCGAGCCACGCAGGGGTACATCAAGCAGAACAGGTAGTGAATGGGTTTGCGGTCAGTACGTATTGGAGACCATGGATCAGTATCCCCGTAAGCTCTTCTTTGAGGTATTCGGCGCTGACCGTATTCAGCAGTTTAACATCCAGATGGGCGAGATTATGACTGTTTCCTTCGATATTGATGCACGTGAGTATCAGGGTCGTTGGTTCAATGGTGTCCGTGCTTTCCGTGTTGACCGCAACGTACAGGGCGCTCCTGTTGCCGCTGCTCCCGTTGCTCCTGACACCGCTCCATTTGGTGGTGCTCCAGTTCCCACTCAGGCTCCTGCTGCTGCCGCTGCACCAGCTGATGCTACAGTTCCCTTTGCTCCTCAGGCCGAGGGTGAGGATCTCCCCTTCTAATGTAAAGGTGCAGAAAACCCTAAATAGAAAGAGCTGACGTTATGTCGGCTCTTTTTTTTGATCCATTGGAATATGTAAAACTCATGTACTTATGCCAATAGTGTGGCAGGGGGGTATAAAAAAAAGAAAAGCTCGATCCAAAAATGTGGTCTCGAACTCTTCCCTACCATATCCCAGTAGCGCCTACGGGATTCATTTTTATGTTATGATTCATTATGCTTTAATGCGTCTGGAGGATAAAGTGGTATTATAGTTGTTCCGATTTTGTCCCGTTTAGGCTTTATATAATGGTTTATACGGC
>CAMKTJ010000015.1 GCA_946415645.1 uncultured Prevotellaceae bacterium | reverse complement strand
AAAGAGCAATGTATTTAATCTTTTTCGGGCAGAAGCAGGTTTGAACGCAGTACATAGCTTAAAGTACTGCAGTACGTACGTTGAAGTACTGCAGTACGTACGTTGAAGCACTGGAGTACGCACGTTGAAGTACTGGCACAATAAGAAACGACAAAAGGTTTCATGGAAAATATTTGTTCAAGACAAATACACCCAAGGAGAGCCTCATGTGTACCTCATATTTACCTCATGTGTACCTCTAGGTTCAGAAACAAGGGGTAAATACACTTTTTATAAAAGGTATGCAGAGGTTACATTTGCACTCTCCCCGAGTCTACACGTGCAGACTCCTGGGTATAACACGTGCAAACTCCGGAGGCTACAAAAAAGAAACATACCCGTTGGAGCGGGGATGTTTCTTTTCTAATACACAATGTAAAGGGAATGGAAGGTTTACTCCATATCGCCCTCTATTATAAGTCTTGTAACTTCAGAAACGGCATTGGAACGGATTGTGATGGTCTTCTGAAAACGACCAGGGAACTTATCTGTTCCGTTGTAGGTTACGTCAATAACTCCTGTCTCGCCTGGCTTAACGGGTTCCTTGGTAAACGTAGGAACGGTGCAGCCACAGCTGGCAAAGGCCTGATGGATAACCAGAGGAGCTGTTCCTGTATTCTTGAAACGGAAGCTGCACTTAACAATAGGCTCCTTCTGGCTGAACTTGCCAAAGTTGTGACGCAAGGTGTCGAACTTGATCTCTGCATAGTTCTCAGCCTTTGAAGCGCCGGTTACCTTAACCTCGCTGGTTGTTACTTTCTGTTTCTGTACCTGTGCCCCAGCCAGTGACGCTGTCATCAGGCAAAGGGCTATAATCAATAATTTTTTCATCTTTCTGAATATTTTGTCGACGCAAAGATAATGCGATTTCCTGAAATTATGACTCGCAAATACAAGAAAAGTAACCTTATTACCTTATTATTTAAGATATTTTTGTACTTTTGCACATTAAAATTACGGTTTAAAAAGAAAATTTGGAAAAGATAATCCTTGGCATAGACCCTGGCACAAACATTATGGGATACGGTGTGCTGAAAGTAACGGACCGCACAGCCGAGATGCTGGCGCTGGGCGTTATAGACCTACGCAAATATGCCGACCACTACCTGAAATTGGGTCATATCTTTGAGCGCGTAAGTGGCATCATAGAATCTTATCTGCCCGACGAGATGGCCATTGAGGCTCCTTTCTTTGGAAAGAACGTTCAGAGTATGCTGAAGTTGGGACGTGCCCAAGGCACAGCTATGGCTGCTGCCATAAACAGGCAGGTGCCTATAACAGAATACGCACCCACGAAGATTAAAATGGCCATAACAGGCAACGGCAATGCCAGCAAGGAGCAAGTGGCAGACATGCTCAGGCGTATGCTGAAGCTTGATAAGGAGGAGCTTGGAAAGTTCCTGGATGCAACGGATGCCCTTGGTGCAGCCTACTGCCACTACCTGCAGATGAACCGTCCACAGTCCGACAAGAAATACAGAAGCTGGAAAGACTTTGCATCGAAGAATAAGGACCTCATTCATGGTTAGCGGTTAGAGGTTAGAGTAATATAGGGGCAAGGAGCAAGGAGCAAGGGGCAAGAGAATACCAATAATGTTCAATGTTCAAGGCTGCGAGTAAGTGAGAGCAATAACAAGCTCGCTTGATTATTGCCGAACGAAAGCAGGCTCGAAACGAAGTTTCAATGTTCAATGATAATTAAAGTAGAAAACGGGATAACACGCCATCCGGATTGGAGAATGGCAGAACCCATAAACATAGAGATTCAGCAAGGCGAACAGATTGCTATTGTTGGTGATAATGCAGCTGGTAAAAGCAGGCTGATAGAGGTACTGACAGGACATTTCCCTCTGCTGATGAACGAGGTGAAATACGACTTCTCCCCTAGCCCGCTGAAGATGGTCAGCGAAAACCTGAAGTATATTACCTTCCGCGACTCGTACGGAGATTCTGACGGTGCCTATTACTACCAGCAACGTTGGAACCAGCACGATATAGACGAGAGCACTCCTACTGCCGGACAACTGCTACAAGAGGCTTTCCGCCAGGCCGATGAGAACATAGGTAGAGGCCTGACGGATGAAGAACGTCTGGCAGCACAACAGCAGAGAAATGAGCTGCGAAATAAACTGACAGAGATGTTCCATCTGGAAAGCCTGATGGACAAATACATCATTACGCTGAGCAGTGGTGAACTGCGTAAGTTCCAGCTGATGAAGGCATTGGGAACAGGACCACGAGTACTGATTATGGACAATCCGTTCATAGGTCTGGATGCCCAGACGCGCGATCAGCTCAGAGACTTGCTGCAACAACTTTCTGAAGAAACATATCTGTTGATAATTCTGATACTTAGCAAGGTTGATGATATTCCTAACTTTATATCTCACGTCATACCAATAGAGGACTTGCGCATCCTGCCTAAGATTACTCGTCAGGAATACCAAAGGCAGTTGTCGGAAAGAACCTACGCACCACTCCCAGAAGAAAAGCGTAACTGGATTCTGAATCTGCCACAAAAGGATTTGAAAAAAGAGGACTTCTATCCCCAGGACGGACAAGAGATACTGAAGTTTAATAACGTTAGCATCAGGTATGGCTCACGCACTATTCTAAAGGACCTGAACTGGACGGTTCACGAAGGCGAGAAATGGGCATTGAGTGGCGAGAACGGAGCAGGCAAGAGTACGCTGCTAAGTCTGGTATGTGCAGATAATCCACAAGCCTACGCCTGTGACATTGAGCTGTTCGGCCATCGCAGGGGAACGGGAGAAAGCATCTGGCAGATAAAACGCCATATTGGTTATGTCAGCCCCGAGATGCATCGTGCCTACCTGAAGGACCTGCCTGCCATAGACATTGTGGCAAGCGGCCTGCATGATTCAGTTGGTCTTTATACCCGTCCCCGTCCTGAGCAAAAACAGATTTGCCTGGATTGGATGGATATCTTTGGGATAAAGGAGTTGGCCGACCGTACCTTCCTGAAGCTGAGCAGCGGAGAACAGCGCCTGTGCCTGCTGGCACGTGCCTTCGTAAAAGACCCTGAGTTGTTGATTCTGGACGAGCCGCTACATGGTCTTGACCTAAGGAACCGTACACTGGTAAAGGGTATCATAGATACTTTCTGCCAGCGTCCTCACAAGACACTGGTTATGGTCACGCATTACAAGCAGGAGTTCCCTAAATGTATCACCAATAGCATTTTCCTGAAAAGGAATTGATAATTGGTTAGCGGTTAGGGGTTAGCGATTAAGCCTTAGCGGTTAACCAAAATACACAATCTAATAGTTTTTACTACGTAAACTTGCTGATACGCATTTTTTTGTGTACCTTTGCAGTCCGAAAAGCGTAAAAAGATGAAAGTTGCCGTAGTAAAATACAACGCAGGAAACATATATTCCGTTATCCACGCCCTTCAGAGACTGGGGGTAACACCCGTTTTGACAGACAACCCTGAAGAGCTACAAAAAGCAGACAAAGTACTATTCCCAGGACAAGGCGAGGCCAGCAATGCCATGCGCTACCTGAGGGAGCATAACCTGGACAAGGTAATCCGCGATCTGAAGAATCCCATTCTGGGAATCTGTATAGGCCAGCAACTAATGTGCCGTCATAGCGAGGAGGGCAATACGGACTGTCTGGGTATCTTTGATGTAGATGTTCTGAAGTTCCAACCTAAGAAGCATGAGGACAAGGTTCCTCACATGGGATGGAACCAGCTTGAGAACCCAACATCTGAACTCTTCAAAGGGTTCACGGAAGGTGAGTTCGTGTATTTCGTGCACAGCTTCTATGTTCCCGTCTGCGAGAACACCATCGCTACTACCAACTACATCCTACCCTATAGTGCAGCATTGCACAAGGACAACTTCTATGCCACACAGTTCCATCCAGAGAAGAGCGGAAGTGTAGGCGAACGTATCATTAAGAATTTTCTGGAACTATGATAGAACTGATTCCTGCCATAGACATAATAGGCGGCAAATGCGTACGCCTGACCAAGGGTGACTACTCTACCAAGAAGGAGTACGGTGACCCCGTTAGCATGGCCAGAGAGTTTGAACAGTTGGGATTCAAGCGCCTGCATGTTGTGGACTTGGATGGTGCCAAAAGCAAACACGTAGTAAACGATGCCACCTTGAGGGCTATCACCCAGGCAACAAAGCTGACGGTTGATTTTGGAGGAGGCGTAAAAACAGAAGATGACCTGAAGAAAGCCTACGAGGCAGGGGCTACACTGGTGACGGCAGGCAGCATTGCCATTACCAATCCAGAACTCTATCTGGAATGGCTACAAAAATATGGTGCAGACCATTTGATTCTGGGCGCTGATGTACGCAACGGGAAAGTAAGCATAAACGGATGGCTGGAGGACAGCGACGTGGAATTGACCGACTTCCTGACCCGCTACATGAAAGCCGGAACACGTAACGTACTCTGCACAGAGATTAGCAGAGACGGCATGTTGCAGGGAACAGCAGTAGACCTTTACAAACAAGTGATGAAGGCACACCCAAACTGCCACCTGATTGCCAGCGGAGGCGTAAGCTGCATACAGGACATAGAGGCACTGGAAGAAGCAGGAATCCCTGCCGTAGTATTCGGTAAAGCTATTTACGAGGGTCGTATAGACCTGAAAGAGTTAAGCAAGAAGATGCTGCTTTGATGCCGAACTATGCATTATGAACTATGAACTAAAAGAAACATGTTAGCAAAACGAATCATACCCTGTCTGGACGTTAAGGACGGACAAACTGTAAAAGGAACCAACTTTGTAAACCTGAGACAAGCGGGTGACCCAGTAGCTTTGGGACGCGCCTATAGCGAACAGGGTGCAGACGAACTGGTTTTCCTGGATATTACAGCAAGCCACGAGGGACGCAAGACCTTTACAGAAATGGTGCAGCGTGTGGCAGCAGAGGTAAGCATCCCCTTTACTGTGGGAGGTGGTATCAGTGAGCTGAAGGATGTTGAGAAAATGCTGTCGGCCGGAGCAGACAAGGTGAGCATAAATAGTGCTGCCCTACGTAACCCCAAGCTGATAGACGAGATTGCCTATAACTTCGGCAGTCAGGTATGCGTAGTTGCTATAGATGCCCGTTTGGACGAGAACGGCTGGACCTGCTACCTGAACGGTGGAAGAATACCTACGGAACGCGGCCTGTTCGAATGGGCACGCGAGGCTAACCAGAGAGGTGCCGGCGAGATTTTGTTTACCAGCATGAACCACGATGGGGTGAAGGCAGGTTTTGCCAACGATGCCTTGGCACGTTTGGCAGAGGACCTGACTATACCCGTCATTGCCAGCGGCGGAGCAGGAAGCATGGAGCATTTCCGTGATGCCTTCACCGTAGGACACGCTGATGCAGCACTCGCAGCCAGCGTATTCCACTTTGGTGAAATAGGGATTCCCGAATTGAAAGAATATTTAAGATCAGAAAAGATAAACGTAAGATTATGAAGATAGATTTTGAGAAATGCGGCGGACTGGTACCCGCCATCATTCAGGATGCAGACACTAAGAACGTACTGATGCTGGGTTACATGAACCAGGAAGCCTTCAACAAAACAAAGGAGACAGGACTGGTAACATTCTACAGTCGTTCCAGACAATGCCTTTGGACAAAAGGTGAGACCAGCAACAACTTCCTGCACGTAGTTGACATAAAGAACGACTGCGACCAGGATACTTTGCTTATTACCGTTCACCCTGATGGTCCTACCTGCCACACAGGAACAGACACTTGCTGGGGCGAGAAGAACGAGAAGAATCCCCTACTCTTCCTCTCTGAGCTGAGCGACTTCATAGAGAAGCGTCACAAGGAAATGCCTGAAGGCAGCTATACCACCAGCCTCTTCAAGGACGGCCTGAACCGCATGGCTCAGAAGGTGGGCGAAGAAGCACTGGAACTGGTGATAGAAGCTACAAACGGAACTAACGACCGCCTTATCTACGAGGGCTCTGATATGCTTTACCACCTGATTGTACTGCTTACCAGCAAGGGTCTGCGCATAGAAGATATGGCTGCTGAACTGGCTGAGCGTCATAATCCGGGTTGGAAGAAACATTAAATATTGAACATTGAGCATTGAACATTGAGCATTGAAACTTCGTTTCGAGCCTGCTTTCGTTCGGCAATAATCAAGCGAGCTTGTTATTGCTCTCACTTACTCGCAGCCTTGAACATTGAGCATTATTGGTACTCTCTTGCCCCTTGCCCCTTGCTCCTTGCCCCTATATCACTCTAACCGCTAACCATTAAACAACGAGCATGATAATAGACTATAAGAATATTAACATCCGCCAAGGCGAAGACCAGGTGCTGCGTAATGTTAACATCTGCGTAGAAGAGGGCGAGATGGTTTACCTGATAGGTCAGGTAGGTAGTGGCAAATCGTCGTTACTGAAATCCTTCTACGCAGAAGTACCTTGCCAAGGCGAAGAGGCAATGGTGCTGGGCTATAACATGCTGAAGTTCAAAACCTCCCAGCAGCCGGCACTCCGTCGTGTGATGGGCATTGTCTTTCAGGACTTCCAGTTGCTGACAGACCGTACTGTCTTTGAGAACCTGAACTTTGTGCTGAGAGCCACAGGGTGGAAAAAGAAAGCAGAAAGGGAAGAGAGAATCCTAAATGTGCTGAAACAGGTGAAGATGGAAGACAAGGTGGACAACTTTGTCTTTGAACTGAGTGGTGGAGAACAACAACGCGTATGTATTGCACGTGCGTTGCTGAACAATCCTAAGGTAATACTGGCTGATGAGCCTACCGGTAACCTGGATATGGAAAACGGCGAGATGATTCTGGCATTGCTGGACGAGATACGCCGTCAGAACCATACAGCCGTCATCATGAGTACACACAACTGGCAATGGATTGATGACTTCCCTGGAACAGTTTACAAATGCCAGAACAATGAACTAATAAAATAAAAAAACCATACACAAAGATGAAAGTACTGAAATTTGGTGGTACATCCGTAGGTACCCCACAAAGAATGCAAGAAGTCTCTAAACTGGTAACAGCAGACGGAGAGACAAAGTTGGTTGTTTTGTCAGCTATGTCTGGCACAACAAACACATTGGTTGAAATATCTGATTACCTGTACAAGAAAAACCCTGAAGGTGCCAATACTCTTATCAACAGACTGGAAGAGAAATACCTGCAGCACGTAAAGGAACTTTACAAGACCGACGAGTACAAGCAGGAAACGGAAACCTTCATTCGTGATGAATTCAACTACCTGCGCTCGTTTACCAAGGTTCACTTTACATCGTTCGAGGAGAAGGTTGTTCTGGCTCAGGGAGAAATTATCAGCACCAATATGGTAACAAACTACCTGAAGGAATGTGGTGTGAAGGCCGTATTGCTGAATGCACTGGATATGATACGTACCGACAAGAACGCCGAGCCTGACTTCCTATATATAAAGGAAAAGAGCAACCATATACTGAAGGAGAATGAGGGCTATGAGATTTATATCACTCAGGGCTTTATCTGCCGTAATGCCTACGGCGAGATAGACAACCTGCTCCGTGGTGGTTCTGACTATACAGCCTGTCTGATAGGAGCTGCCATCCAGGCTGAGGAGATTCAGATCTGGACAGATATTGACGGTATGCACAACAATGACCCACGTATTGTGGAGAATACAGAACCTGTACGTCAGCTGCACTTCGAGGAAGCTGCCGAGTTGGCTTATTTCGGTGCCAAGATTCTGCACCCCACCTGCATTCAGCCCGCCAAATTTGCCGGCGTTCCCGTTCGCTTGCTGAACACAATGGCTCCTGAGGCTCCAGGTACTATTATTAATAATGAATTCCAGAAGGGCAAGATAAAAGCTGTAGCTGCTCGTGACAATAACATCTGCATCCAGATTACCAGCAGCCGTATGCTTCTGGCTTATGGTTTCCTGCGTAAGGTATTTGAGATATTCGAGACCTACAAGACCAGCGTGGATATGATTTGTACCAGCGAGGTTGGGGTATCTGTTACCATAGACAATTCAAATCATTTGACTGATATCCTGGACGAGCTGAAGAAGTACGGTACCGTAAGCGTGGACTATGACATGACTATTGTCTGCGTGGTAGGAGATTTGGATTCTGACAATGTAGGATTCGAGGCTAAGGCTTGCGAGGCACTGAAGGACATTCCCGTCCGCATGATCAGCTACGGAGGATCTAACCACAATATCTCTTTCCTGGTTAAGGCAGAAGACAAGAAACGTACGCTGCAGGCATTAAGCAACACACTTTTTCAGAATTAAAGAACCTTGCAAATTATAATGAAAAATTTATTAAAGGATAACAAGTCCCTGGTAGAGAAGTTCATGACAATAAGGACTCCTTTCTACTACTATGACACAGAATTGCTTGACCAGACACTACAGGCAATAAAGAACGAGACTGACAAGCACGAAGGATATCACCTGCACTATGCGGTGAAGGCTTGTACAACACCTAAAGTACTGACTCATATTACAAAAGCCGGATTCGGAGCCGACTGTGTCAGCGGTGGTGAGATACAGGCTTGTCTGGACGCAGGATTCCCTGCTTCGGAAATTGTCTTTGCCGGTGTTGGAAAGAGCGACTGGGAAATAGAATTGGGACTCAAGGCCGGTATCCAGTACTTCAATGTAGAAAGCATCCCTGAGCTGGAGGTCATCAACGAGATTGCAGGCAGCATGCAGAAGAAGGCTAACGTAAGTTTCCGCATAAATCCCAACGTAGGTGCAGACACACACGCCAACATCACTACAGGTCTTGCCGAGAACAAGTTCGGCATTGCCATGGAGGATATGGAGAAGGTGATTACACTTGCCAACGAGATGGAGAATGTGGAGTTTGTGGGACTGCATTTCCATATTGGAAGTCAGATTCTGACAATGGATAACTTTATTGCCCTCTCAAACCGCATAAATGAACTGCAGGACCGTCTGGAGCAGCAGTGCTTTAAGACCATAAAGAATATCAATGTAGGAGGCGGCCTGGGTATTGACTATGACAATCCGGATGAGAATCCCATACCCGACTTCAAGGCTTACTTCGATACATACGCCAAATATCTGAAACTGCGCCCGGGACAGCAACTTCACTTTGAATTAGGACGTGCCGTTGTTGCTCAGTGCGGTTCGCTGATAACAAAATGCCTGTATGTCAAGAAAGCTACTGCTAAGCAGTTCATTATTGTTGATGCCGGTATGACAGACCTGATTCGTCCTGCTTTGTATGATGCGTCGCATAAAATAGACAACCTTACCAGCGTTGCCGAGAATGAGACATACGATGTTGTAGGTCCTATTTGCGAGAGCAGTGATGTCTTTGCAAAAGATTACTCCATTAACGCTACTAAACGCGGCGACTTGCTGGCATTACGTTCAGCAGGCGCATACGGTCAGATTATGGCCAGTCAGTATAACTGCAGACCCCTGCCCATAGGGTACACGACAGAGGATTTATTATAAATAATGTTAGGAACGACAGTAATAGCACTCTGTATAAATGTCGTATTGTGGGTAGTAACCATAATACTAATGATTCACTATGCTCGTCTGGGGAAAATCAGCCGCAGACAGAGTATGGTGAACATTAGCAATCCTACCCTTCCAAGCGTTGCTATTATTATTGTGGCACAAGAGGAGGGCGACAAATTACGCAGAAACCTACCTGTCTTCCTGGAACAGAAATACCCTAAAGAGTATCAGGTTATTGTAGTTGATATACACAGTACAGACGATACGTTAAAGTTGTTGGAGCAGTTGGAGGAGCAATACCCCCATCTGACTCACTCCTCAATACCAGCCTCTGCCAGGGATATCAGCATGCAACGCTTGGCAATGATGTTAGGTATGAAGACCGCATGTACGGAATGGGTTATCTTCACACAAGCCGACTGCTGTCCTCAGAATGACGAATGGCTTGCCACCTTCATGCAAACCAATACAAACGGCAAGAATGCTATTATAGGACTGACACGATACGCCAACTGCAACAACGGGCTTATGCGTAAACGTCAGTTCCTGCGTTTATGGCAACAGATGCTATGGATTCCGTTTGCCGAGAATCATCATCCCTACGGGGCAGATGATACGATATTGGCTTACAGAAAGTCATACTTCTTTGAGCATAACGGCTTCTCATCAGATTCAAAATTACTGGCTGGTGCAGCAACCCTCCTTGTAAACAAGAATATATCCTGCCAGCAATGTGCTGTCTCTGTAAACCAGAATGCCATTCTAGTACAAGACAATCCCCTGCCCCACACATGGCTACAGGAACGCGTCTTTGCCATAGAGACACGCAGACAAGCCAAATACAAATGGCTCTTTAGAACCTGGAGCGCAATTAAGCTATTGTTGCCCATACTCTATACAGTATCTACCATCATAGCGTGCATCATGTGGAGGAGCTATCCGTTTGTTGTTGCTGCGTTGGCAGTTTTATGGATAAGTACACACATTATCAGGGATGTCAACTTTAACCGAACAGCCAGACAATTTAACATTAAGACTTACCATATTATGCTTCCTTTCCTGTGTCTGGCAATCCCGGTATGGGACATTCAGGCATGGATAAGATGGCGTTTTACAAACAAAAGAGCATTCAGAAAGAAATTCGTTTAAACTAACAATATGGAGAGCATACCTTTCATAGCATGGTGTCTGGAACACCTGAATTATTGGGTTATCACACTGCTGATGGCCATAGAGAGTAGTTTCATTCCTTTCCCCAGCGAAGTAGTAGTTCCACCAGCTGCTTATCTGGCAGCTACTAATGGCGAGATGAATGTGGTACTGGTTGTTGTCTGTGCTACCGTCGGTGCCCTGATTGGTGCTCTCATCAATTACGCTTTGGCTTATACATTGGGCCGTCCCCTTGTCTATAAGTTTGCCAACAGCAGATTTGGAAACATGTGCCTGATAGACCAAACTAAGGTAGAGAAGGCGGAAAAGTATTTCAATGATCATGGAGCTATAGGTACTCTGGTAGGCCGACTGGTTCCTGCAGTCAGACAACTTATCAGTATCCCTGCTGGTCTGGCCAAGATGAAATTAAGTAAGTTTATACTATATACCTCTTTAGGTGCTGCAGCATGGAACAGTATTCTGGCTGCCATAGGATATTATATGGCTAGTGTTGTTCCCTACGACCAATTGGATGCCAAAGTTGCAGAGTACAGCAATGAGGTGAAGATTGTCATGATTGCCTTGGGAGCATTTGTAGTAATCTACTTAGCTTATAAAGGGATTAAGAAGTAAAGCCCCCATCACCCTTTGGGGAAGAAATGTGAATATGAAGAGATACCTGTTCATCATACTTCTGTTTGTTCTTGTGTATCAAAACAGCTTGGCACAAGAGATGTGGAACGATTTGGCAACATCAGAATACCATATCGACTCAACAGACATTAAGACTTTGCGCGTAGAAGTAGATAACCTAAGCTTCTTCCATGATAACGAATATAACAGTAAACTTACAAAGGGATATTCCTTGCCAGGATTATGGGTTCAGCCCAAACTGACCTACAACCCTATTAAGCAGATTGGTTTGGAATTAGGACTGCATGCACTTATATACAACGGAGCCAATAAATACCCTTGCTATGCCTATCATGACATTGGCATGTGGAAGGGAGATCAATACCAGTCCGGTGCACACATGCTTCCTTGGATAAGGGCAAAAGCACAGTTCAAATATCTGACTATTGTACTGGGCAATATCTATGGCGGACAGAATCACGGGCTGATAGAACCGTTGTTCAACCCCGAACTGAATCTTTCGCAAGACCCTGAGACCGGATTCCAACTTCTTTGGGACAGACCACATATCCATGCCGACATCTGGATGAACTGGCAAAGCTATATCTTTGAACTGGATACTCACCAAGAAGGTTTTACCGTAGGAATGAACTGGCTTGTGAAATACAACAAGCCAGAGAGCAGGATCAACTGGACAACCCCTGTTCAATTGGTAATACAACATCGAGGCGGAGAGCAGAATATAGCATTACGAGGCGTGCAAACCATATGTAATGCCAGTGCAGGAGTGGGAATGAAATGGAATGCCGACTGTCAGGCTCTGAAGTACATGAGTGCAGAGCTCAATGCTCTCGCAGCCTACCAGCAGGCAGGAAACCTCTGGCCGTTTAAGACTGGTTTTGCCGCTCATGCAGGATTGAACCTTAATTTCTGGAATTATCTGGGTGTTAAAACCGGCTATGTCTATTCACCCAAGCATTTTGTCACCCTTTATGGTAACCCTTTGCTTAATACCATCAGCCAGGCAGACCAGACTAACTACAATGGCAACAATACAATGTATGTTGGCGTCAGCTACCACCGTGTCATAGCCAAGCACTATGTCATAGGTGCCCAAGCACAAGCTTTCCAGACTTGGTTACCCAAATGCCAGGAACTGAATTTCAACTTTGGTTTATACCTTAGAGTCAATCCAAACTTCTTGATTAAGAAGTGGTGATTAAAATTCTAACACCAAGCCGTCATATGCCAGATGGATATGACTTGGCAATAATGCATCCTCTTGAGCATGAAGTCCCAGATGATGACTCATGTGAATAATATATGTAGGAAGATCTGGTGCCAGACTCTTAGAGAATTTTACAGCTGCTTCAACAGTCTGATGTGTTGCATGAGGCTCGTGACGTAAACCATTTATTACCAAAAGCTTTATTCCCTTCAACATTTCACGACTCTTATCCGTGATTTCTGTCATATCCGTAATATAAGCCAAGTCTCCAACCCTGAATCCAAGAATCGGCAACTTACCATGAATAACCTGCAAAGCAGTAACAGGGATATCACCAAACATAAGCTTATCCCCCTCTGCTATCTCATGTAGTTTCAGCTGGGGAACACCAGGATACCTGTTTTCAACAAAACAATATGGGAGTCGTTCGCGCAGATGTTTACAAGAATAAGCATCCGCATAAATGGGAAGGTCATGGATATAAGTGTACGGCCGCAAATCGTCTATTCCACCTACATGGTCATAATGTTCGTGCGTAATGAGTACGGCATCCAATGAATCACAAAAGTCGATACGCAACATCTGCTCACGGAAATCCGGTCCGCAGTCCAAAAGCAAATTGGTTTTACCATCTTGAACCAAGGCAGAACAACGCAGTCTTCTATCTCTTGGATCGGTACTTGTACATACAGAACAATGACACCCCATTTGAGGTACTCCACAACTGGTTCCTGTTCCAAGAAATGTTATCTTCATGACTCGCCGATAAAGTTTACTTCTGGATATAAATGTATGCCGAACGTTTCTTCTACAGATTGTTGGACAGCCTTGCAAAGTTCCAAGATGTCCTTCCCTGTTGCCCCACCCTTGTTTACAAGGACAAGTGCCTGCCTGTCATGCACGGCAGCAGGACCTATGGACTTACCCTTCCAGCCACATTGCTCTATAAGCCATCCGGCAGGTATCTTGACAGTTTCCTTGTCGACCTCATAATAGGGTACATTAGAGTTTTTTGCTTGTATTCTTTGCAATGTATCAATGCCAACAATGGGATTCATAAAAAAGCTCCCGGCATTGCCCATAACCTTGGGATCCGGCAACTTGTTCTGGCGTGTTTCGATGATGATATCACGTAACAATGTTGCAGAAAGATTTTCCTCTGATATCCCTTTTTGCTGTAAGGTAGCCCTCAGACCTCCATAGTTGAGGCATGGTGTAAAACGTTTTTTCAGTTGGAATACAACATGGCATACAGCATACTTTCCTCTGATTGCTTGATCCTTGAAGATGCTATGGCGGTATGAATAACAAAGTTCATCATGATTCCACTGCCTGCTGGTTCCGTCCTCCAGAGATATAGTATGAACAGTCTTTATAAAGTCTCCAGCCTCAACGCCGTAGGCTCCTATGTTCTGCACCGCAGAAGCCCCTACCTGACCAGGTATCAGGGAGAGATTCTCTACACCGTACCAGCCTTTCTGAATGGCATACTGGACAAAGTCGTCATGCGTGACGCCTGCCCCCACACTGACCAGCACCGTTTCTTCGTCATCTGAAAGAAGCGTGATATCCTTTATCTCAGAGAACAGAATAATGCCTGCGAAATCCGAAAGGAAAAGAAGATTGCTGCCACCACCTATATGCAAAAGAGGTAAATGGCTCTCTTCCTGACGATATTTCTTCAGAAAATCTGTCAGCTCATCTATGCTGCTGTACTTCACCATCAGATGAGCCGTAGCATCTATACCAAAGGTGTTATATTCTTTTACAGAACAATTTTTACAGACTTCCATTCTTATCTTCCGGTTTTATTTATTCCTACTCCCTAAACGATCAATTCTCATAAGTTGTCAGACGCCACTCGTTATCTTCTTTAGCAAAGACAAAAAGTTCCTGCATTCCATTTGAGGAACCGGACTTCTGCATAATCATCTGTTTGGTATTATACTTCTGAACACCATAACGGATATTGGAAATTACGCCATGTGGAACGTCAGGGCAGAAAGATCTCCATTGCTCAGCATTAATAGTTCCTTCTATATAGGCATCATCTTCTTCAGGGTCCAGTACTGTAACCTTAAGCGGTTGTTCGACATGAGCCTGCTGATATAGCGTATCTGAACTAAAACGTGCATAGAAGGTAAGGAAATCAAAGATGTCACTCTCATGGAAAACAACATCATGCACGGATGTCAGCTTCCATTTTCCAGAGAGCAATCTAAACTCATATTTTCTGAGTTTCTCGTCTTGCAAATCAATACGCTCAACAGTAACTACAGAATCCTCTGTATCCAGTTTTTGCTCTTCTATTTGTTTACGGTCTCCATACATTACTGTAAAAAAGTCGCCTTTCAGAAAACGGAATTCTGAACTGGAATTCAGAGAATAGATTTTTCTGACACCACCTTCTGTATCAATATAGGAAAGCGGCCATTCTATACGTTTGTTCTGTAAGCGGTCACTATGGGTAAACGCAAACAGGAAATCATCAAACGATATATCCAAGCGGTCTGTCTCGTCAGCCTCTTCAATCTCTTCCTCTACCTCGCTTAACGTGTCTGCTTCAAGGCACGTCTCTATATCCGTAGAATCTGTATCCGAATCAGATTCCGTAATTCTTCCGTTATGGCAAGAGAAGAGCAGAAGTGCCATAACTGAAGGCAATAATACCTTGACTATTCTACACATCTTAAAGACACATGTCTAAAAATTGCACAAAAGTACACTTATTTTTTTACATAACGTTCAGTTTTCCATAATAAATGATTACCTTTGCATGGAAATTTCAGAAAAGAACAAAATTATGCTTGAAAAGATAGAAAAATTGATGTCAGAGATTGCTACATTAGCAGCTAAAAATGCTGATGAGGCTGAAGCTCTGCGAATCAAATATCTTGGTAAAAAGGGAGATATTACAGCCCTTATGAATGACTTCCGCAATGTTCCAGCAGAACAGAAACGCGAGATTGGTCAGAAGTTAAATGTACTGAAGACTGCTGCTCAGGATAAGATCAATGAGTTGAAGGAAGCAGCTGAGGTTCAGAAGAACGCAGGTTCATCGGTTGACCTTACCAGAACTCCCTACCCCATTTCATTAGGTTCACGTCATCCTCTTACAATTGTTAAGAACGAGATTGTTGACATCTTCAGTCGTCTTGGCTTTACTTTGGCTGAAGGTCCCGAGGTTGAGGATGACTGGCATGTATACAGCAGCATGAACTTTGCTGATGACCATCCAGCACGTGATATGCAGGATACTTTCTTTGTAGAGTCTCATCCTGATATCATCCTACGTAGTCACACCAGTAGTGTACAGGCACGTGTGATGGAGAAGACACAGCCACCTATCCGTGTTATCTGCCCTGGACGTGTTTATCGTAACGAGGCTATCAGTGCACGTGCACATTGTTTCTTCCATCAGGTAGAAGGATTGTATATTGATAAGAACGTAAGTTTCACAGACCTCAAGCAGGTTCTTTTGCTTTTCGCTCAGGAAATGTTTGGGCCTGATACCAAGATACGTCTGCGTCCCAGCTACTTCCCCTTCACAGAACCTAGCGCCGAGATGGACATCAGCTGTCATCTGTGCGGCGGCAAGGGCTGTTCATTCTGTAAGCATACAGGATGGGTTGAGATTTTGGGTTGTGGAATGGTTGACCCTGCAGTACTTGAGGCTAACGGCATTGACAGCAGCATCTACACAGGCTATGCCTTTGGTATGGGTATAGAACGTATCACTAACCTGAAGTATCAGGTAAAGGATTTGCGTATGTTTAGTGAGAATGATATCAGATTCCTTGACGAGTTTACAAGCGCCAACTAAAGAATTTTCTGATATACCATAGCATCCTGCCACTCTTCTTCGTTGCGAAGCCAATGCTGAAGAGTGGCAGTTTTATTATATCCGGCTTTTGAGAACAAAGCCTGAGCCGCAGTATTGGTTACGGAAACAAAAGCAAAAAGCTGATGAATATACAAGTGTTTGGATGCATACTTGGCAAGAATACCTAACACTTCAACTCCTATTCCCTGACGTTGCCACTCAGGCAGAATTACAATACCAACCTCAGCCCTACGATGACGAAGGTCATAATTCTGCAGATCTACAAAGCCTATTGCGTTACGGTTCTCGCTAAGGGCAACAACCAGTCGGACTTGTCCGTCTGTATTGATATCGTTACTTGTCTGCTCTATGAATTGACGCAGAGCAAATCTTGAGTATGGAACATTGGCACTACCGCACGTCCAGAGAGCTGTATCATTCTCTACCAGATACATCAAATCCAAATCCTCCGGCTCTGCGGCACGTAACATTATTCTTTTACCCCTCAGCATAATCTCTGTAGTAAATTGATTTTATTTTAGCGGATGAACCTCGCTATGCCTAATCAGCATGGTTCCATCGTAAGACACGGTTTCCACCTCGGCCAGTCTGTTATTCTTACCAGGATTCTGATTGTGGAGTGCAGAAAGCATATCTGTAACAGATGTCTTCCGTAAGTCGAAACGCATATAGGGAATCTCCTTTGGTTTCTTTTTTGGTAGAATCCTGTTAAGCAATCTGATAAGCATATCCATCATAGCTCTAAAAATAACAGCCAGACGGATGAGATATCCGACTAACAGGTACTTCTTACCAAAGTGCTTGTTAAAGAAGATTAGCATTGCATTGTAGAATACATGCACATAGCGGAAACTACTCTTCTCTGTACTCTCACCCTTGTAATGCAATATATTATAAGGTAAGTAGTAATTCTGCCAACCTCCAATCAGCATACGATAGCTTAGGTCTATATCCTCGCCATACATAAAGAAGTCCTCGTCCAACAAACCTATCTGATTCAAAGCCTTACGTCTGAGCATATTGAAAGCTCCAGACAACACTTCTACTGGATTAGCTTTGTTCTCATCAAGGTATTTCATATAATAACGACCAAAGATTCGGCTCTTGGGGAAAAGACTTGAGAGCCCCGTCATCTTACAGAAACTGGTAAAGGGAGTGGGCAGGCCACGTCTGCTCTCAGGAGCGAAGGTCCCGTCGGCATTCAGCATTCTAACACCTGTAGCACCAACCTGTGGATGAGCATCCAGGAATTCGACACAACCTTTCAGCGTATCCTCTGCTACAATGGTATCTGGATTCAATAGCAACACATAATCGCCTTTGCTTTGGCGAATGGCCTGATTATTTGCTTTTGAAAAGCCTACATTCTCTGTGTTACTGATAAAGTTGACATCGGGGAAGTTAGCCTGGAGGTATCCTACACTATTGTCTGACGAAGCGTTATCAACCACCCAGATATCAGCGTCTAAACCCTCAGAAGCCTTTATTACACTTCTGATGCACTGTTCCAAGTGGTATTTTACATTATAGCTGACTATGACAACGCTCAGTTTCATACTTCGGTTTCCTGATTATCTAATGAAGGCCAGATAAACAAATATACTATTCCTAGAACAAACAGGCAATATAGCAGGTTGCTATCATAGAAGAAATAATAGTCAAACAAGACCATATTCACGCCGCTTATCACAACAGCCATTCTGACAATAGGATTCAGTTGCTTATTCTTAATGGCCAGAAATGCTGACAAAATAACAGACAAAGCTGTTATCATACCAAAAATGTACTGTATCTGAGCAACATTGTCGATATTGCCCAACAAAGGGCCGTTGGTATCTGACACGAACTCCAATAACAGTGCAACCAGCATTTCAATCACTATGAATAGAAAAAACAATATCTTATTCTTGTTCATATTATCATTACATTTTAAACGGTACTCTACCTGCAAGGGCACGTCCCAAGGTTACCTCATCGGTATACTGCAGTTCATCATTCTGAGCTACGCCCCTTGCTATCACGGAAATCTTAACGTCAGTATCCTGCAACTTTCTGTATATAAAGAAATTGGTAGTGTCACCCTCCATAGTAGGACTCAGTGCCAGGATAACTTCATCTATGCCACCTAGTTTTACACGCTCTACTAGCGATTCTATTTCCAAATCTGCAGGACCAATACCATCCATAGGACTGATAACGCCTCCCAACACATGGTAAACACCCTTGTATTGCAACGTACCCTCAATGGCCATCACATCACGTACATTCTCCACCACACAGATGGTAGCTTTGTCACGAGTGCTGTTGCCACATATCTCACAGATATCTGTATCACTGATATTATGACAGACCTTACAGTAACCAATATGATGACGTAGTTCCTTTATGCTGTCTGCCAAAGTATCAACCTCCACAACATCCTGCTTCAGCAGGTGAAGAGCAAGACGTAAAGCGGTCTTGGAGCCGATACCTGGGAGACGACTAATCTCCGTAACGGCTTTCTGCAATAGAGTGGAAGGATACTGACTCTGATTCATGTTCAATGCTCAATGTCTATTAAAGCACACCTTTGCTTGAGGGAAGATGGAAATGGGCTACATCTCTTCTTACTGCCATGCGGATACTGCGGGCAAGTGCCTTGAAGATTCCTTCAATTTTGTGATGTTCATTCTCACCCTCTGCTTTGATATTCAGGTTCATACGGGCACTGTCAGAGAGGCTCTTGAAGAAGTGCAGAAACATCTCAGTAGGCATCTCCCCCACCTTCTCGCGCTTGAACTCAGCATCCCACACCAACCAAGGGCGTCCACCAAAGTCAAGTGCTACCTGACACAGACAATCATCCATAGGCAAGCAATATCCGTAGCGCTCTATGCCACGCTTATCACCCAAGGCCTTCAGGATACACTCTCCCAAAGCCAGTGCTGTATCTTCTATGGTGTGGTGTTCATCAACTTGCAAGTCTCCGTTACAACGAATATACAGGTCCACCATACCATGCTTGGCTATCTGCTCCAACATATGGTCAAAGAATCCTAGTCCTGTCTGAATATCGCTTTTGCCATTGCCGTCCAGATTCACGCGAATGGTGATGTCTGTTTCCTTGGTTGCACGAACAACCTCAGCCGTGCGTTCGCCAGCAAACAGCAGTTCCATTATCTTCTGCCAATCCATATCCTTGCCCAGGATGAGGCTCTTACAGCCTAGATTCTCTGCCAGTTGAGCATCCGTCTGACGGTCGCCAATCACCCATGACGCCGACAGATCATAATCACCCTTCATATAGTCGGTAAGCATACCCGTCCCGGGCTTACGTGTGGGCAGGTTATCTTGTGGAAAGCTACGATCTATGTGTATGTCATCAAACTCTATACCCTCACCCTTCAGAATACTAAGCATAAGGTTGTGTGTGGGCCAGAAGTCGGTTTCAGGATAGCTGTCTGTTCCCAAACCATCCTGATTGCTCACCATAACGAACTCATAGTCGGTATGCTGACGTAGGAACTTCAGTGCGCTGATAACACCTGGTACAAACTGGAACTTCTCGTAGCTGTCTATCTGCTCATCGGCAGGTTCAACCAATATGGTGCCGTCACGATCTATGAATAATGCTCTTTTCATATTAACTTATGTCTAGCGTCTAACTACTTGAACTGGCGCAGTGCACTGAGCAGTTCATTATTCTCCAGCTGTGTGCCGATGGTTATACGCAAGCAGTTGCCACAGAGCTGAACCTTGTTTCTGTTACGAACAACTATGCCTTTTTGAATCAGGTACTTATATACAGCATTTGCATCCGTTACTTCAACCAAAACAAAATTAGCTTCGCTGGGATGGATCTTCTTACAGATGGGCAGTTCGCTCAGGGCTGGCATCATGTGCTCACGCTCACGCTTAATCTGACGCACCCACTGGTCAACCTTCATCCAGTCGTCCATCATTTGCAGTGCCTTGTCCTGTGTCAGCTTATTCACGTTATAGGGATACTTTACCTTATTGAAGAGACCAATAATCTCCTCGCTGGCAAAAGCCATGCCAAGACGGATGCTGGCACATCCCCATGCCTTACTGAAAGTATTCAGAACAATCATATTAGGGAAACGGTCCATAAAATAGCGGAAAGGCTGCTGACCGGAGAAGTCTGAGTATGCCTCGTCTATAACCACAATGCCAGGGAAATCCAGCAATATGCGCTGCATTTCCTTTTTGTCTAACTCGTTTCCCGTTGGGTTATTGGGGGAGCAAAGCCAAATAACTTTAGTGTTGTCATCCGTAGCATCCAATACTTTCTGTGCCTGTAACTGGTAATTCTCGTCAAGGCGGACAGATTTATAAGCTACATTATTGATATCAGCACAAACCTTGTACATACCGTAGGTTGGAGCAATAGCTACAACGTTATCCTTACCAGGTTCGCAGAAGATCCTATAGACAAGGTCAATAGCTTCGTCACTGCCATTACCCAAGAATATCTGAGAAGGACGTACCTGCTTGATGGGGGCAAGTCTTTTCTTAACCTGCTCCTGCAGAGGATCTGGATAACGATTAATAGGATCGTTATACGGACTCTCGTTAGCATCCAGAAAAACGTGTGCATCCATTCCTTTGAATTCATCGCGTGCACAACTGTAGGGTTCCAATGCCCATATATTAGGTCTGACTAAATCTTTCAGCTCTTTCATACTTTCATTCTTTCATTTTTTCATTCTCACCGTCATCGCATTCCTATGCGCATCCAATCCTTCTGCCTCGGCCATCAATTCAACGGTACGACCGATGCTACGGATACCCTCCTCTGTAATATGCTGGAAGGTAACCTTGCGGTTATAGCTGTCCAGGTTTACACCGTTGTAAGCTACAGCATAGCCGTTTGTGGGAAGTGTATGGTTGGTACCGCTGGCATAGTCGCCGGCACTCTCAGGTGTCAGGCTACCCAAGAATACACTTCCTGCATTAATTACCTTCTCAGACAGCTCCATATAATTCTTTGTCTCAATGATAAGGTGCTCTGGGGCATACATGTTTGTTACGGCCATCATCTCCTCGTCATTGTGTACCAACAGAATCTTACTGTATTGCAAGGCCTGAGTGGCTATTTCGTTACGAGGTAATAATGCCAACTGACGTTCTACCTCGTTCTGTACTTTATCTATAATTTCTTCGCTCTTGGTAACCAACAGTACCTGACTGTCTACACCGTGTTCAGCTTGACTCAGTAAGTCGGCAGCAACAAACACGGGGTTAGAAGTCTCATCAGCCAGCACCTCAACCTCGCTAGGGCCTGCAGGCATATCTATAGCTACGTCATGCAGGCTTACTTGTTGCTTGGCACACATCACAAACTGGTTACCGGGACCGAATATCTTATATACTTTGGGAACAGATTCTGTACCATAGGCCATAGCTCCGATTGCTTGAACGCCGCCAATCTTGTAAATTCGGTTCACTCCGGCTATGCGAGCTGCTACCAGAATGGCAGGGTTTACTTTACCATCCCGGGCAGGAGGTGTACAGAGTACTATCTCCTCGCACCCGGCTATCTTAGCAGGAGTGGCCAGCATCAGCACTGTACTGAACAGAGGTGCTGTACCACCAGGTATGTAAAGACCCACCTTCTGGATGGGTACCGACTTCTGCCAGCACTCTACTCCATCAGTTACCTGCACACGTTCTGCCTGGAACTTCTGTGAGGCATGGAACTTCTCAATATTCTTGTGTGCTTGCTCAAGGGCAGCCTTAAGGTCAGCATTCACCAGACCTTCAGCCTCCTGCATTTCAGCCTCTGTAACAGCCAGATTCTGCAAGCTTACATGATCAAACTTCTCCTCGTACTCCTTCACGGCTGCATCACCCTTAGCTTTTATGTCTGCAAGGACTGCAGCAACTGTAGCATTCAGCTGACTGGCATCACGCACGGGGCGCTTCAGCAATGCAGGTAATTCCTCTTGAGTAGGATATTTATAGATTTTCATTCTTCGCTCTTCACTCTTCATTCTTCACTTAGAGAATCATCTTCTCAATGGGAACAACCAGAATACCCTGAGCACCAAGGTCCTTCAGTTGGCGTATAATCTCCCAGAAACGCTTCTCGTCAATAACCGTATGAACGCTGCTCCAACCCTCAGTGGCCAATGGCATCACCGTGGGGCTCTTAGCACCGGGCAGGATATCTACAACTTCCTTTACCTTGTCGGTAGGAACATTCATCAGTACATATTTCTTGTCTTCAGCATTCTTAACAGCCTCTATACGGAAGAGCAGTTCGTCCAGCACAGCCTTCTTCTCGTCACTCATCTGCTTATTACCAATGAGCAGAGCCTCGCTCTTCATTACAACTTCCACTTCGGCCAGGTTGTTGCTTACCAAGGTGCTGCCGCTGCTTACAATGTCAAAAATAGCATCGGCAAGACCTATACCCGGACTAATCTCAACAGAACCTGTAATAACATGGATATCGGCTGCAATGTTATTCTTCTGCATAAAGCGACGGAGGATACCAGGATAAGATGTGGCGATCTTCTTACCTTCGAACCACTTCAGGCCAGTATAGTTGACTGCCTTGGGAATGGCAAGAGAGAGACGACATTTGCTGAAGCCTAATGGACGGATAACATCAGCATCCTCCTGACGCTCTTCAAACTCGTTCTGACCTACGATACCTAGGTCGGCAACACCTGTTGCAACACTCTGTGGAATATCATCATCACGCAGATAAAGAATCTCTACAGGAAAGTTACTGCTCTGTACCAGCAATGTGCGTTTGCTACTGCTAACCTTAATGCCTGCCTCTGCCAGCAGTGCCATTGTATCCTCAAAAAGTCTACCTTTCGACTGTACTGCTATTCTTAACATTTTCTTTTTAATTTTGAACCTTTCTACCTTATAATATACATTTTGGGCTACAAAGGTACAAATAAGTGAGGGATAAATAAAATAAAATACATTATTTATTTTTTTACCCGAACGAAAGTACTTAAAAAACAATGGAGGTCATTCCACCTCCATTGCCTGTAATTTTATGCCTCGCTGAATTGATCCTTACCAACGCCACAGAGCGGGCAAGCCCAATCTTCTGGCAGGTCTTCAAAAGCTGTACCAGCAGGAATTCCATTTTCAGGGTCTCCAACTTCCGGGTCATATTCATAACCACAGACATCACAAACGTACTTTTTCATGTTCTTTTTTGTTTTTGAGGTTTAACATGTAGTGGATACTCTTTCGATGCAAAGGTAATGCCTTTGTATGAGACTGCCAAATTTTGGAGCAACCTTTTTGTGTGAAGTTATCTACCTCCCATCCAATCAGCCCAGACACGATTTCATTACAACTATGTACTACAACTTTTACATTTATTAATAAATATGTTCTCGCACGTGTGTTAATAATTACGATTATTGTTGTACCTTTGCCGCAAAATTCAAACATGATTAGGATGAAGCAGATTGTGTTGACAGCTATACTCGGCTTGATTATGGCATTGCCTGTACAGCATGTTTATGCAGGCGAGAAAGATGATGCACATGTGTCATACGTTCTCAAGAACATGAAACTGAGCAAAGAGGATGCTGCTAAAGTAAAGCCCCTACTCTACGCATACTACAAGGAAATGTCCAATGTTAAGGCAAGCCACAAAGCGTTGAAAGAAAAGTATTCAAAGGCTGAGGATGCAGGCAAACTGACAACTGCACAATGTGATGAGCTCTTTGAGAGCAAGCAGAAGCAGGAAGTGGCCCAACTAGCAGTAAGAAAAGCCTATTACGCCAAGATGAAGACAGTGCTGCCTGCAGCAAAGGCATATAAATTAATGAAATTGGCAAACGATAAAGTTAAGTGACAAATCATAATTCTTAATTCATAATTAAGCAGAATGGCTACTACTGACGATAAGAAAATTATCTTCTCGATGGTTGGGGTTAGCAAAACCATCCAACAGAATCAGAAACAAGTACTTAAGAATATATACCTGAGCTTCTTCTACGGAGCCAAGATTGGTATTGTAGGTCTGAACGGTGCAGGTAAGTCTACACTGATGAAGATTATTGCCGGCATTGACCAGCAATATCAGGGTAATGTGGTATGGAGTCCCGGCTACTCGGTAGGTTACCTGGAGCAGGAACCTAAACTGGACGATAACAAAACGGTAATCGAGGTCGTAAAGGAAGGTGTACAACACATTGTGGATGCACTGGCTGAATACGAAGAGATTAACCAGAAGTTCGGTTTGCCCGAATACTACGAGGACGAGGATAAGATGAATGCGCTGTTTGCCCGTCAGGGTGAATTGCAGGATATCATAGACAGCACAGACGCCTGGAACCTAGACAGCAAGCTGGAACGCGCTATGGATGCACTACGTTGCCCACCTGCAGATCAGCCAGTAGTGAATCTTTCTGGTGGAGAAAGACGTCGAGTTGCTCTTTGTCGTCTGCTCCTACAGAAGCCAGATGTTCTCCTTTTGGACGAGCCAACCAACCACTTGGATGCAGAGAGCATCGACTGGTTGGAACAGCATCTGACTCAGTACGAGGGAACGGTTATTGCTGTTACGCACGACCGTTACTTCCTGGATGATGTAGCAGGATGGATTCTGGAACTGGACCGTGGCGAGGGAATACCCTGGGAGGGCAACTACTCTTCATGGTTGGATCAGAAGACCAAGCGTATGGCTCAGGAGGAAAAGGTGGCCAGCAAGCGTCGCAAAGCATTGGAGCGTGAGTTGGAATGGGTTCGTATGGCACCCAAGGCTCGCCAAGCCAAGGGTAAGGCTCGTTTGAACTCTTACGATAAGATGTTGAATGAGGAGCAAAAGGAACGCGAGGAGAAACTGGAAATCTTCATCCCCAATGGTCCTCGCCTTGGCAACAAGGTAATAGAAGCCCACGGAGTCAACAAGGCATATGGCGATAAGGTACTTATCAAGGATCTTGATTTCATGCTGCCTCCCAACGGAATCGTTGGTGTTATTGGCCCCAACGGAGCTGGTAAGACTACCCTATTCCGTATGATTATGAGATTAGAGCAGCCTGATTCAGGTACTTTCGAGGTAGGAGAAACCGTAAAGTTGGCCTACGTCGACCAAAGCCACAAGGATATCAAGGCTGACGAGAGTGTGTTCCAGGTAATCTCACAAGGCAACGAGCTGATAAGAATGGGTGGCCGTGACATCAATGTCCGTGCCTATCTGAGTCGTTTCAACTTTAATGGTGCCGACCAGGAGAAGAAGTGTGGAGTGCTCTCTGGTGGTGAGCGTAACCGCCTGCATTTGGCTATGGCATTGAAACAGGAAGGTAATGTGCTCTTGTTGGACGAGCCCACCAACGATATTGACGTAAACACATTGCGTGCCTTGGAAGAAGGTTTGGAAAACTTTGCCGGTTGTGCCGTTGTTATCAGTCACGACCGTTGGTTCCTGGATCGTATTTGCACGCATATCCTTGCCTACGAAGGTGATGGCAATGTCTTCTTCTACGAAGGAAGCTACACCGATTATGAAGCCAACAAGCTAAAGCGTTTGGGGTTGGAGGAACCACGCAGAATACGCTATCGCAAGCTGATGGATGATTAAGCTAGAAAGACTAATGAAAATTATTAAAGACCAGGAATTTGGAGGAGAAAGACCTCTGTACACTTTACATGATGCAAAGCTCGAGAACATAACCATTCACTTGGGCGAATCCAGCATCAAAGAATCTGGCAACATAGAGGCCGAGGACTGCACCTTCGAGGGCAAATATGTCTTTTGGGAATGTAGAGGCTTCAAAACAACAAACTGCCTGTATCGCGAAAGCGCCAGAAGCAGCCTTTGGTACAGCCAGGACGGCACACTCGTAAACTGTCGTGTGGAAGCGCCTAAGATGTTCCGTCGCATGAATGGCATACACATAGAAGGATGTACATTCACCAATGCACAGGAAACACTATGGGATTGCGACGATGTGGTGATTAAGAACTCACGTATAGAGAATGCAGACTATCTGGGGATGCACACCAATAATGTCCGCATAGAGAACTACCACCAAGAGGGCAACTATTCCTTCCAGTACAGCAAGAACGTAGAGATAAAGAACGCTCTGCTGAACAGCAAGGATGCCTTCTGGGAGTGCGAGAACGTAACACTCATAGACTGCGAGATAAACGGAGAATACCTGGGATGGTATAGCAAGAACCTGAGGTTGATACGTTGCCACATCACAGGCGAACAGCCCCTCTGCTATTGCGAGAACCTGTATATGGAAGACTGTACGATGGGCGAAGATGCCAATCTGGCCTTCGAATACAGCACCATTCAGGCACGCATAAAGGGAAAAGTTCATAGCATCAAGAACCCCACATCAGGTAACATAGAAGTTGATAGCGTAGGTGAAATAATCATAGACGAGAATCAGAAATCACCTGCCAATTGTAAGATTAAGGTAAAAGAATGACATATACACAGAAGAAAGACCTACTCCTGAAACAGATCAGGAATGGAATTAAGATGACAGGACACGACCAGATTATGCTCGTTGTCCTTTTGTCTGTTCCATCTATGCTGGCTCAGCTTACGCATATTGTTATGCAATATATTGATGCCAGCATGGTAGGAAGCCTTGGTAAGGAAGCCAGTGCCAGCATTGGTTTGGTCAGTACTACCATCTGGCTTTTTGGCAGTCTTTCCTCTGCTGTAAACGTCGGCTTTTATGTCCAAGTGGCACATAGAATTGGTGCAGGTGATTTCTGCGGAGCACGTAATGTCCTCAGGCAGAGTTTCGCATCATGCCTGCTTTTTGCCCTGACACTTATGACCATCGGAGTTACCATTAGCCCCTATCTACCCACTTGGCTTGGAGGAAATGCTGATATCAATGCTGATGCATCGCTTTACTTCATGTGCTACAGTATGTGTCTGCCTTTTGCACAACTAAACTCGCTATGTAGCGGCATGTTACGTAGTAGTGGAAATATGCATATTCCCAGTATCCTGAACATAGGAATGTGCTTTCTGGACGTTATCTTTAATTGGTTCCTGATATTCCCTTCACATCATGTATTGGGGATAACGATTCCTGGAGCAGGCTTAGGTGTAATGGGAGCTGTATTGGGTACAGGTCTGGCATTTGCCATAACATCGCTCATAATGTGTTATTTCACAACCATAGCCAGCAAAGACCTGAATCTTCTGCAAGACAAGGGTAGCTTTATCCCAAAACTTGAAACATTGCGCAAAGCGTTGAAGATATCACTCCCCATTGCAGTACAACACATCATCTTCTGTGGAGCACAAATCACCAGTACACTTATTGTAGCACCATTAGGAACTGCTGCCATAGCTGCCAATACATTCGGAATAATTGTTGAAGCCCTCTGTTATATGCCAGGTTATGGTATTGCAGAAGCTGCAACAACACTTGTTGGACAGAGTTTGGGAGCAAAGCGAAGAAGGTTAGCTAGAAGTTTTGGAAATATAACCGTTGGAATGGGCGTTGCTGTAATGACAGTACTTGGTGTTATCATGTATATTACGGCACCTTCGCTGATGACACTTATGACACCAGACATTACTGTTCAACAATTAACGACCCATATTCTACGTATTGAGGCATTTGCAGAACCCATGTTTGCTGCAAGCATTGTTGCGTATGGCGTATTTGTGGGAGCAGGAGATACCTTAATGCCATGCACAATGAACCTAGGAAGCATTTGGGCTGTCCGTATTACCTTAGCTATCCTACTATCCAGTACAATGGGACTGCAAGGCGTTTGGATAGCAATGTCTATTGAACTATGCTTCAGAGGTATTATCTTCCTAATCCGACTGCATGGTGACAGTTGGATGAAGAAGATTGGCTAACGCTTAACGGTAAACTTAGCGAAACGCAACAACAATTGTTTGGTTCCCACATTCTGAAACCTGACACATGCCTTAGCATCCAAACCACTGCCTTCAAGTTTTTCAACCACCCCTTCACCAAAGCGTTCATGAACAATAATGGTACCAACAGTCAGACCATTAACAGAATTTGGTGCTACTGCTGGCTGAGGCGAAGAAACTGGCTTTCTGACCTTGATAAAGTTGGAAGGTGGCATCTGTGCAACTGTACGAGGCCTTTGGGGTATAAAAGTAGGTCTGGAAACAATATCCTTGAACGAAGGCATCTCCGGCTTGTCTGATTTCAGATATCTATTATCTATATCCTTCAGGAATCTACTGGGTTCACAATCAGATGTGATACCATATTTCATACGTCTCTTGGCGTAAGTTAGGAATAGATGCTGCTTGGCTCGAGTCATAGCAACATAGAAGAGTCTTCTCTCCTCTTCTATCTGCCTGGGACTGTCCATAGACATCTGACTAGGGAATAATTCTTCTTCAAGTCCTACAACAAATACGGCCTCATACTCCAATCCCTTAGCGGCATGTACAGTCATTAGTGTAACTTTGTTATCACCCTCCGTATCATCCTCATCCATATCTGTCAAAAGACTTACCTCTGAAAGGTAATGAGTCAACATATAGCCACCATCTGTTTCCACACGGTCTTGTACAAAAGTGGCCATACCATCCATCATTTCTTGCAAGTTCTCTTGACGTGAAAGATCCTCAGGTTCTCTGCCTCGGAAAATATCATCCTTAATGCCACTCTTCTCTACAACAGCTAGACCCGTTGAATGTGCATCCTGGGTAAGAGCAATTTCACGCAAGGATAGAATCATGTCCGCAAAAGACTTCAGCCTTTCCTTGGTTGGATTATTCACATCCACAAGGTCAGGATGCATCAGAATCTCCCATGGTGAGAGATTATTGGCCATGGCAGCCTGCATAACCTTATTTAATGTAGTTTCACCAATCTTACGGTTGGGATAATTGATGATGCGTTTCAGAGCTTCCTCGTCGTATGGATTAACAATCAAACGGAAGTAAGCAATAACATCCTTTATCTCTTTGCGTTGGTAGAAAGAAGTGCCACCATATATTCTATAAGGTACATTTTGCTTTCTGAAAGCATCTTCTAAGCTTCTACTCTGCGCATTGGTTCTGTACAGAACGGCTATCTCCTGATATCTGATGTTATGCTTGGCAACAAGGTTACGAATCTTCCTGACCACAATATTTGCTTCGTCAACATCACTGTATGCCTTACAGACTTCTATAGGGTCACCCACATTCCCCCTACTATATACATCCTTGCGGATTTGCTGCACATTATGCTGGATGAGGCTATTAGCAGCACTTACAATGGTTTGGGTGGAACGATAGTTCTGCTCTAGCTTAAACAACTTAACGCCATTGTATAACTTTTGGAAATTAAGGATATTATCAATCTTTGCTCCACGGAAGCTATAGATACTCTGGGCATCATCTCCAACTACACAGACACGTTGTTGATTGTTGGTTAGTAACAAGACAATCTGATGTTGGGCATAGTTGGTATCCTGATACTCGTCCACCAGAATATATCTGAACTTCTCTTGATACCTTTGGGCCACATCAGGATCATCCTTAAACAAAAGCCATGTATAAACCAACATATCATCAAAGTCCATAGCGTTGCTTTTCTTGCAACGTTGCATATACTCCTCATATATATTGCTTATCTCAGGCATTTGCTGTGCCCTATCTCGTTCCAGAAGTCTGTTGGAATTCCTATATGCAACAGGTAGGATAAGAGAATTCTTAGCGTTACTGATATGTGCCAGTACAGCGCTGGGCTTGTATTTCTTCTCATCATATCCCCTATCCTTGATAATTGTCTTGATAAGGCTCTTGCTGTCAGATGTGTCATATATGGTAAAATCAGAGGTAAAACCAATACGGTCAGCCTCATATCTAAGGATTCTGCCAAAGATGCTGTGGAAAGTTCCTGCCCAAAGCATGCGTGCCTGTTCCTCGTTGACAAGCTTACCTATGCGCTCTCTCATCTCACGAGCAGCCTTATTTGTAAATGTCAAAGCCAAGATGCTCCAGGGTTCATACCCTTGTTCCAAAAGATAAGCAATCTTATAGGTAATAACACGAGTCTTACCAGAACCGGCTCCAGCAATCACAAGAGAAGGGCAATCACAACAGAGAACGGCATCTCTTTGACTTTGGTTTAAATCATCTAAAAGCATCGAGGATTTTTAATTAAATATGTATATGAGACAAGAAATGATGAAGGACAGCAACATGGCAATAACAATAACGGAAGAAAACTTCTTGATGCCATAGGTAAACAGATCAGAAAAATCATCCATTGTCTTGATATGCTGAGCCAATAAAGCATATAGTGTTGACAGGAATATTATACACCAAATAAGAATGGTTGGCAAACCGTGTATAAAAGGACTATTCTTTATCTGACCAGTAACACTGAGAAGCGGGCTATGAGGATGCAAAGCACAAAGAAGAAGAACTGACGTCAAGATAACTAACACGAATAAGACAATATAAAGTGAATTAAATTCTTTCTTCTTCTGGGTATGCAAAATACCTGAACGAATAACACTTCCACAGCCAATAATGATACTAATACACAAGGTTGTCCACCTGTTGGCACAGGCAATAGGGATATTATAAAACACCCATCTCCAACCTTCTTCACTTATAAGGGACTTACAGTCATACCCCAAAGCCGACAACATCCAGGAAATTATCGGCAACATAAAGGATACAACAATCAAGAGTAGTATCAAATATGACAGGAAGCGGTTCTTATTCATCATCAGCTACCAAATGCTCTGGATCTATAATATGCAACTGAATAGCCCTAACAGCAAGATGTACAGCATTAACACCAGTACGCTCGTTGGGAGCAAATAGACGATTGATAAGATCGGCTTGACGTTTCTCCAGGCTCTTGGTACCAAAAGGCATCTGACGCAAGTTGGCAATCATATCCTTAGTATAACCAAGGGCAAGATGACGAAGGAAACGTTCATCATACTCGTCGATTTCATAATCAATCATGGCGTCAGAGGTAGCAGACTCGCCATTCACCATACGCTTGAATCTTTCAATCACTTTCTCTAAGAAAGGCTCGTTGAAGACAAGTTTTCTTCCATGCATAACCAACTGGACATCATCACGCTCCAGGAGGTTTCCTGTCTTCAAGATAATACCATCGGCCCCTGCATTCAAAACCTCTACCCACAGTTTCTCGTTCAACACCTCTCCTGTGAAGACCAAAACTTTAACCTGAGAATAGCGAGCCTTCAATTGTCGACAGATATCAACGCCAACGGTAGTACTGCCACCTAACCCTAAGTCCAACAAAACAAGGTCAGGAGCCTCACCACGCATCAACTTCCAGAATTCACTCTCGTTCTGAGCTGTACCTATGATTTCTGCCTCTGGGATATCATGTCGGAATATCTCTTCCGTTCCCTTAAGTTCTAACTTAACATCTTCAACGATGATTACTTTGAATTTGTCCATATATGTGCCGTATTAGTTTTATTTGCTATATAATGAGAAATGTATAGTAAATCCGTCTGCTGTCTGTAATGCATTCAGACGCAAGCCAGGATAACCGTATTTAGCATCATGTTCACGAATGATTTGTCTGACAATATAATAAGAGAAATTATCCTTGGAAGGTGAGAATAAATTGGCAAGTTCTTCGTCATCTTTATGGATACCGGTAAATGTAAAAAATACATTCACAACATTATTCTCAGATTGGAACGTAACATGCAGATCATGCATCTCACTCCAATTGGCCATAATAAGATGATCAACCAATATCTTCAAGAGTTTTCTGTCGCAACAAACATTCTTATCCACATCAGAAGAAGTAAAATCAACCTCCCTGTCCTCTTTGGCCCGTAGTGTATCAATCTTTTTCTTTGCCAACTCAGCTATTTCTGTACAGCTAACCTTATCGCTACGGAAATTAGACTGCAACAATTGCCTGTTAGCCTGTTCAAACAACAGCAGATAAAGTTCTTTGTAATAAGAAACCAAGTCGTTCAGTTCATCTATTCTCTGCTTGTTATCTGTATCATCCTGCAATGCCTGAGTCATTTGATCTATACGAGCCGGATAATACATCGTCTCATGTTTGATGGTACTCAATGAATTATCCAACACCTGATTCATTACATATAGTCTGTCTTCCTCGAACCTTGTCTTGTAGTTATGATCAGTAAGAGATGACATATCATTCTGTAACTGGTTTATTCTGCTTAGATTTTCAATAATATCAGCATAGAAATCATGAACAAGACCTGTAAGATAACTATCATCCTTAACATAATGAGATAGCCTATTACGTTCATTCATTAATTCCTGAATAAAATATGTATTCATTCTGATAATATCCGTATCAGATGAATTAGGCAGATTACTAAGATTCCCAACGTGGGAATTAATTTTCTCTAACGTGAGCGCAAAATCCTGACTTAGGGATGTAATCCTCTTTTTATTCCTGATTCTGTCTTTCAGGAACACCATATAGATAAGGAATAGGATAATGATACCAGATAAGGCCAATAGGACAAAAAGAACAGAACTGTCATACTTGGCTTCCTCCATCTGTCGGCAATATGATGCAAGGGATGTATCTTGAGAATACAGCCAATGCAGACGAACACACTCGTTATTATTATACCTATAGTCGTCCCATCGTTTCAAGGCCTGGGAAGCTATGGCCATTTCATTTCTCAATTGAACAACCTTTATGGTATCAAATGGCGTTCCTGCAACCTTTAATGCGTTTTCTGCATATTGCAAAGCATCTTCATATCTGCCTTCTGTATTTGCAATATAGGTGGAATCAAAAAGAGCATTAAATGTATCACACTCTGCTGAAATGTTCAGGGATAGTATAAAAGAAAGGATAACACACAAAACTCTGGGTAATCTGAACCAGAACCTGCTGCCTTTCCCCAACTGGCTCTCTACTCCAAAACCACATACAGCAAATTTAGAGGACTGTTTCTTGTATTTGTTGATGATACCCTTGCAGTTCATGATGCCAAATCCAAATCCCTTGTTATCATTGGATATTCCCAAGTGCGAGGAATCATAAACATTGCTATAGTTCAATGTATCAACATCTTCCTGGCTTAAACCAACACCTGTATCTACAATGCCTACCTCTACGTATTCATCTGTAGAATCCAGCGTGATTTCTATTTTTCCTCCCTCATTGGTAAATTTACGCGCATTATCAGCAAGCGTATTCAGCATAAACAGGGTCAATGCTTCATCAGCCTTTACCTTCAGATCCGTTTCAGGAACAACAAGGGATATTTCTTTTTTCTCGAAAGTAGTCTTGTTGAGTTTAAGAATATTCAGAATATTACTTAGTGGGAAGGTTGAAACATGAAGATTCAGCAAACCCTTCTGCATCTTTATCCATTCTGTCAGTACATCATTGATACGAGTGATCTCTGCTATCAGTTCACGAATATAACTCAACCTCTCCTTGCTAGCTTTACCCTCAGTTTTCATTCTATTGGTTTCTGCAAGGATTCTGTTTAGGTAAGGTACAATTGCATAAACCAATGAAACCTTAGCACGACGAATGATATTGCCGTTCTGATATTCCTCGATATGCAAATTACTGCTATTGCTCTGATCCGTTAAAGCCTCTATTTGGTTCTCCTGCGTTTCTGAAAACTGGAAAATCTGATGCTTTGCATTAGTATAGCTTTCAGAACTCTTGATATTCAATAAACTGGCATATTGCGAGGTTATATGACTCTTTATCCTGTAAATATCCAGAACAACCAGCACAATAATAACAGAGAGCAACAGGATGAACAACGCTATTCCCACATAAACATCCCTTACTTCTTTGGACAGATTTTCTTTTCTGATATCAAGTTCTTTGTTCTGGCGTGAATCGTCCAATAAATCAAGATATATATTCCTATGATAATCAGACTGCTCCTTATTTCCAATAGAACTGTATGAAAGGCTAAGACGCTCATGAATACCTGCCATCCATGCGATGATGGTCTTACTGGAGCGTTTCTTCTGACTGTGAACCAAAGACAATGCCGTAGTGTAGTTCTTATGAGCCTTCTGATAACTTCCTTCTGAGAAGTAGATGTCACCAAGGGTTCTATATAGACAGGCCGTCTGGAACAAATCCTTGTATTCACCGAACAACTTCAGGGATTTTGTTGCCAGAGCCAAGGGGAAGGCATTCAGCGTGTCTGTCGAAGAAGACACGCTATCCCCCATTACCTGATTCCTGATGTAATTATATGCATCTTTTCTGTATTCCTTGATAGTGTTAACACTAAAGGAATCTATAAACATCTCAGCAAAAGACTGTAAGGAGTTGGCCTCAAAGTACGTTATCTTCTTCCTTTTTGAGAAGGAATAGGTAAGCACCAAATGGTCAAATTCCTGCAGTTTGACATCTGTTTTATTACCTTTAAGCAAACCACCACTACCAAGCATATAGTGATAGTATAGATATTGCGTGGTATCCTTATCTAATTTGACATAATCAGATATGGCGTTAATCTCTTCGTTCGCCAAGGAATCCTGACCAAGATAATAATAATAGGTCGAGGATACTATGTGTAATTCTGTATTGGCATAATAAACCCTTCGCAACTGATGTTCTGTCAGGTCATTCAGACTTTCGTTGATTCTTGCCAGCCTATTCAGTGCGCTATTCCTGCATTTAAAGAATTCATACCCATTGCCAATACGCTGCATTACCTTCATCATCATAACATCAGAACAGAGCAGCTCTATCTGGTTACGTGATTGTTTCAGTACTTTTCTAAGCAGACGGATGGAGTGGTCATACTTCATCTGCTGGTAATAGACATAAGCAAGATTGTTAAGGGCTTCACTCCTACCCTCCTCATAGTTCTCTGAGTATGAATAGGCCTTCTTGGCAAATATGTATGAGGAGTCTATGTTGGAATATCTTGTCTCATATGATAACGTGTTGTAGTAATCCGAAGATTGTTGTTCTTTGGATTCGTTACTTCTACAACCAACGAATAGAAGGGCAATAGATATGATTGGCAAGATAACCCTCATATTTTACACCTTACATAATTAATGCATATATGCGAAGAAACAACCTGCAATTACAGAGTAGAGAACAGTAGCCAAAAAGACAATATGCAAAAGAATGAAATCTTTCTTCAGATATCCGGATGTAGTAAACAAGGAAGAACATTTTTCCTTGCAAACGGTGAATTTCTTTATTAACACCTGATATATATAATAGAACATCAATCCTATCAGGGTGCCGGACAAGGCGCCACTAAATATATCTGCAGGGTAATGAAGTCCCAAATATATTCTGCTATACGAAGAAAGCAATGCCCATGAGAAAAGCATGGCAGTAGTCTTTCTGTTTCTGAAAATCAACGAGAAGAAAATAGCTATAGCAAAGGTGTTGGTGGCATGACCTGAGATAAAGCTATACTGTCCGCTTTTATAATTATTTACTAAATCCACTACACCAACCATAGCAGGGTTATGGGAAGGTCTAAGTCTATGAAAGAAAGGTTTGCAAAGACCGCTTGAGAACTGGTCTGACGCAACAATCAACAAGATGGTTAAACCTATTAAAATTAGCCAACGACGTGCATTGTTGTTTTTGATAACAACATAGAGCATACACAGGAATAGAGGTATCCAGGTAGCAACCTTAGTGAATGACATGAATATACCATCCAAGAAAGCAGAATCACTTCCGTTTAAGAAAAAGAATAATGATCTGTCGAAGGAAATCAATTGGTCAATTATACTCATAACCTTATTATATTAGTTCAAGTGAATTCTTAGGTATCCAGCCTATCTTGCCATCAGCAATCTGTATTTCGAACCAGTCTTTCATGCTTGAATCTCTAATCTCTACGCGGGTTCCTTCATGTATCACGAACAAGTCACTGCCACTCTCTGTAGGCGTACTCTTGACGGTAACAGCAGGATCCATAACGATGCCGTTGACGCGATTCATTGACATAGAACGCTGTTGATATGCACAGACATTACCCAAAATACATAAGACAATGCAAAAGATAGACATAAACAAGCCGACCTTTCTGAATGAAAGTACATTTGAGAAGAAAAACAGAGAAATAAAGACAAATGTTAGGATAAACAGCGTAATGTTTACGATGCTCCATTTCTCAAGGCTCAACATATTTACCACCTTCTTGAAGGCAGATACGATTATCATCTCATGCTTGGGAGTAATCTTGTCTATTGTCTTATTTCGCACTAATGTCAGATTAAACTGCACGTCTTCATCGCTGGGATTGAGTCTGGATGCTCTCTCTAACCAAAGAACACTCTTGGCTATATTGTCAATTCTATAATAAGCACATCCCAAATTATAGTAAACCTTATAGTCAGCAGTCTTTTGGGCTAACTTCTCATATAGTTTGATTGCCTTATCATATTGCTCATGCGAATAAGCGGAATCTGCCTGTTCCTTCAGGCTTGGTTCGGCAGCAAAGGTATTTAATGCGAATGAGAATACACAGGCCAATATAATGACAAACTGCTTCATATTAGAATCTAGTTTACTGTTCTTTTTCTTTATTGCAGAATCCAACTCATTTATTACATCAGATGCTGATGAGTAAATCTTCTCCATAGTAGCGTCAGGATCACCTGGAGCATAACGGGCAAACTCACATTCGCTGATAAGGTTCATATAGGAATCTACGATATCCTGAGGAACGCCGAAAGACTGCAAGGATGAACTTACATTTTCCTTGTTCAAATCAGACTTCTGAATATTAAGCTTATCTCCAGCATAGCCCAGAAGTGCTTTCATAACCTCATCGTAGAAGGCTTCACCCTGATGCTGTTTCATCAACTTAGCAGCTGTTTTCAAACGCTTAGAGGCTGCCTTACCGGCTTTCTGAACTCGCATACCGGATATATCCCTACTCTTCTTAATATGTCTGTTAAAGAGAATCAGCAACAGTACAAACACACCAGTTGAAACAATATAATACATCCAGTAAGACATACTGCCGAAGAACAAGGTGTCTGATGCCGTTCCGTCTACATTTCCTAATTTAATATATCTGATGTCATTGTTCAGAATCTTCAGATCCTCTTGTTCATGATAATTTGAGGAACCAGTGGTCTTTGACTTAGCAACAGCAATGCTGAAAGAATCAGTCTTTAATGTCTTATACGAATGAGCATCAGGATCGAAGTAACAGAATTCAATAGGTGCAATAGAAAATTTACCACCATGACGGGGAACAACTACATAATCATAAACCACATTACCCTTTGCACCCAATGAAGTGTTAGTTGTCTTGTCGGAAACTTTGGGGTCATAAATCTCGAAGTCCTGAGGGAAACTAACCTTCGGAGCCTTCATCAACTTCATGTTACCCTGACCACTAACAATAAGTCGAAGGGTTGCTGCATCATTGGCATTTACCTGTTCTGGAGTCAACTGACCAGAGATTGTATATTTACCTACAGCACCGGCGAAATTAGCTGGCTTGGGAGAAGGTAAAGGCATGACCTCTATCTCGATGGCAGGAGTAACAATGCTTTTTTTGACTAGTTGATTAAGTGAACCACCGCCAAAGAATACATCAAAGGGGTCCATGCTGGTATTCTGAATCTCAATCTGAGAGTCAAAGGTTATACTTGGCACCTTCAGTTTACCTGTCTTTTGGGGATACAAAACATACTGACGCCATACAGCTGTTCCGTAGGTTCTTCCGTTGACACGTTCATACTTCAATGTCATCTGTGCCTTTGAATCAACCTCCTGAACATGGAAGCCATCCAACTGTGGCATCTCACCAGCTATCTGCTGAATGGTGACAAGTGTGTATAGCTTATAGGTAAGGAGGACAGCTTCTTGTTCATAAATCTTCTTCTTGCTTGCCGTCACAGTCATGTAAAGATCATTGCTGCTTATGTCAGAAGCACTTGTATGACCACGCTGACGTGAAGGATTATTATTCTGCTGTCTTCCAGACTGAGATTGCTGATTATTACCTTGCGTATTACCGCTTGAGGGCAGGACTTCTATTACAGCAGATCCACTTTTATAGGATTTCCCATCTACTTTAATGGTTGCCGCAGGAATAGTGAATTTACCTTCTTCCTTAGCAACAAGCATATAGGTGAAAGTCATAGAACTACTTTGGGTAGTCTTACCATTAATCATAGAGAAACTACTGGAACTACTAGTACTTGGTCCATATAAGACATTAAAACCAGGGAAATCACCCACCTGGATATCATCTACATCTTGAGTGTTAGCTACATAGCTGACCCTGATTCTTCTACCAACCTCAGTAACGTTAGGTGCCTGGATCTTCAGCGTAACTTGAGCAGAAACGAATTCTGCAAAAATGATTAATAAGGTTAATATTGAGTATAGTCTTTTCATCTTTCTGATTTAGTTTACCATTGTTTTTGCAAATGCTTCCTTTGGGGTTGCTGAAGAGCACGCTGCATTTTCTCCTGAGTGGATTTTTCGTCCTGCATGGCAGCTTTCAACATCTGCTCTGCATTCTCCTTACTCATGTCAGGCTTTGACTCCTCTTTTTGCTTTTGCTCGTTCTTCTTATCTTGTTTCTCTTGTTCCTGTTTCTGTTGCTCTTTTTTTTCGTTCTGGCCATTCTTGTCTTGCTGCTGGTCTTGATTATCCTGTCTGGCAGGAGTACGCTTTGCCATATACAGGCTCAGGGCATAGTTGTAACGTGTCTGATTGTTGGTTGGGTCATTACGGAGGGAATTCTGGTAACAAGCAACAGCCTTGTCATATTGCTTTGCCTGTTGCATCAGCACACCCATATTGTGATATATCTTTGCCAGACGAATTCTATTCTTTTCGAACTTTGATGCTGTATCATATTCCTTCCATGCATCCTCAGCCTTGTTCTGGTACAGAAGAGCATTGGCCAAGTTATAGTGGGCAATAGCATTGGTATTATCCTTTTCTATTGCTTTCTGGTATTCCACCTGTGCTTTTGCAAACAGTGTATCACGCATCAGTCTGTTTCCTCTTCTGATGTGGTCTCTGTCGGTCTGAGCTATAACACTCAAACAGGCAATCAAGAAAAATATAACTATTACGACTCTATTTGACATAATCTCTTTTTCTTAGAAGATTTGAAAACAATTTGCGATGACTTGCACGATCCAGGAAGAGCACTTCCAGTATCAGGAATATTATACCAAGAATAACAAAACCTTGGAACTGTTCGTCATATTCGCTATATATTTGACTTTCAATCTTAGATTTAGCAAGTTTCTCTATCTGCTCCGAGAGTTTCTTCTGTGCTGATGAGCTGTTGTCTACAAAGATATACGACCCCTTACCGGCTCTTGCTATCTCGCGACACATATCTTCATTCAGTTTAGACACAACGGTATTACCTTCGTCATCAATAATATACTGATTGGAACCGGGAATAGGAATAGGAGCTCCCATGGGATCGCCAATACCTAATATATATACTCTGATGCCAGCTTCAGCGGCAGTTTTGGCTGCTTCAATAGCTCCGCCTTCATTGTCCTCTCCATCGGTAATCAAGAAAATAGCCTTAGCAACACCCTCCTGTTGGGTAAAGCTCTTACATGCCAGACGGATAGCCTCTGCTATATCGGTACCCTGAACAGAAATCATTGAAGGAGAAATGGTCTCAAGGAACATCTTGGCGCTGACATAGTCGCTTGTGATGGGAATCTGCGTGAAAGCCTGTCCGGCAAATACTATCAGTCCTACCTTATCATCCTTCATACCGTCAACCATGTTGCTCATCATCATCTTGGCTTTTTCCAGACGGTTGGGCTTTACATCCTCTGCATACATTGAATTGCTGACGTCTATGGCGATAATAGCTTCTATACCCATACGCTCGCGTTTGTCAATCTTGGTTCCGAACTGAGGACGCGCATAGGCAATGATAAACATGGAAATGGCTAGCATACATAACCAGAACTTGACCTCAGGTTTCCATGTTGAAACATCTATCAGCAGGTCCTTGACAAGAGCCTTCTCTCCAAATTTGTTTAGCTTGTGTTTTCTTCTGTATACAGAATAATAATGTACTAGTATCAACAAAATCAATACTAGGAAGAAATATAAATGATTAGGATATTCAAATCTTAACATAAAGCCACTTCTTTTATGGAATCCTTTGCAGATATGTATTCCTTAATACAATCTCTAATACCAATGACAGGAGAGAAAGAAGAACAAAAATGCCGAAAGCCTCGTATCGCTTAGAGTACTTCTTGACATTCATCTTTGTTTTCTCCAGTTTGTCAATTTCCTTATATACCTCAAAGAGCTTCTGTGTGTTAGTAGCCCTATAAAACTCTCCGTCAGTCTTCTTGGCGATAGAAGCAAGAGTCTTTGTATCTATCTCAACAGGTACATTTATATATTCTATATGACCTGCTACTGGCATCGGATACCTAGCTGTTCCATTTGTTCCAACGCCAATGGTGTAGACACGAATACCAAAGCTCTTGGCAATCTCTGCTGCTGTATTAGGACTTATCTGTCCCCTGTTGTTTGTTCCGTCTGTTAGCAGGATTATAACCTTGCTCTTTGCCTTGCTGTCTTTCAGTCGGGTAAGCGCATTAGCAATTCCCATACCAATAGCAGTACCGTCTTCTATCATTCCATTCTGAGCCATATCCACTCTCATACCATTCAGAAGGTTCAGCAAGACAGCATGATCTACCGTCATAGGACATTGCGTAAACGCCTCACCTGCAAACAAGGTCAGACCGATGTTGTCATTAGGTCTGCCCGTAATAAACTGGATAGCAACCTCTTTTGCAGCCTCTATACGGTTGGGCTTAAGGTCTTCTGCCAGCATACTGGTGCTGACATCCATACAAAGCATAATGTCTATGCCATCAGTATGCTTGGTGCTCCAGTTGTTGGTTGTTTGAGGTCTTGCCAAAGCAATAACGGCAAAGACGAAACAGGCTATTCTAAGTATAAAGGGGAAATGCAGCAGATAATTGCGCCATGTCTTAAGGGCATGATGCAATCCGTTCAGACTACTTACCCGTATAGAAGGCGTAGATTTTAAGTGTTGCAGCATATACCAGATGATGTATGGTATAAGCAACAACAACAGGAAAAAATATGCTGGAGATGCAAATGTCATAATTCAAATATTCTAAAGCAATATATCATAGGTACGCCAAATCAGCCAGCAGGTTAGGCACAGTGAGATTACTATTAACACTCCCATGACTATGCGAGCTGCCAGCACCTGATTCATTCTCTTCTGGTCTGTTTCCTTTATTACCTCCGGCTCCGGTTTCGCATTGGGATCAACCTCTTGTTTGGTCTGGTTGACATATTCCAGTGCAGCCACCAGATTGGCATCATTCTCATTAATTTGGGTAACGTACTTAGCAAATTTCACAAGGTCGGCAGTAGTAAATATCTCACGTAATTCTGCTAAAGCCTCTTCATTATTGTCTGCTACCAAACGTTCGATTATTTCTGCTGACGTCATCTCCGTTGCGTTGAATCCATATCTGTCCTTGATATAGGTACGCAGCGTATCTGTAAGTAACGTATAGTATTCCTTACTATCCTCGTTAGCCCACTTACGGTCGGCCTTGATACGTTCTATCTCATTGATGGCAACCTTATGGGGTGGCAGCACCTTCTTTCTGCGTATAATCCTGACTATTGGCTTGCCATTGACTATATGGTAGTACAGTATTACACAGATAATAAGCAGTAAAGCTACTAAGAAAGAGCTATATACAACATTTTTCCAGTCGTTCCAAGAAAAAGGTACATCCATAATGCCGTTAGGCGGATAGAATCTATCTATGTGCAGCGTATCCACATCAACGGTATAAACCTTTATAGCCAAGCTTTTAGATGCATACTTCTTGCCGTCCACTTTCACTTCAAAAGGAGGCAGGTAGTACAGCGAAGAATCCCATGCCGTAATGGTATAACGCTGGATAATCTCCATTCTCTTCCCGTCATCCATGTAATTGGTGTCAGGCCGCTGAACATTCAGAACCTCCACAAGGGGGATTATCTGATCGCCTTTCTTCAGCGTAGGCAATTGTAGTTTCTGTTTTGATCCTAAGGTCACGCCAAGGGTCAGGTTAGTCTGCTCACCAATGAATAGCTGCAGACTGTCGACTTTAACATCCACTATGACCTGAGCATTACCACGCAGTACTGGTAATAACAAAGCCAACCCAAGAAGAATCTTACTTATACGCATAACAATTTACAATCATTTTCAACCTCTTTGCGCAAATAGCGACATCAGAGAACTAACATAGTCTTGGTCGGTACGGATGCTGACAGAATCCACATTACTTCTGTTAAAGGTATCCTTCAACTTCAGGTTCAGGTTATTCCACCACCTGTACTGAGCATCCCTGACCTTTCTGCTACTTGTATCTACAACCATATCGTATCCAGTCTCAGCATCATGCATCTTCACTAAACCGATGTTGGGAAGTTCTGCAACACGCTTGTCATAGACCTGAATAGCTACTACATCATGCTTTCTGTTAGCAATTGACAGAGACTGGCAGAAGTCGTTCTTATCAATAAAGTCACTAATCAGAAAAGCTGTACAACGTCTTTTTATAGCCTGAGTCAGATACTGTAGGGCAAAGCCAACATCCGTTCTTGTGCTTTCTGGTTTAAAGTTAAGCATTTCACGAATGATGTACAGGATATGCTTGCGTCCCTTCATAGGCGGAATGAACTTCTCCACCTTGTCAGAGAAAAAGATAACACCTATCTTGTCGTTATTCTGGATAGCAGAGAATGCCAATGTAGCAGCAATCTCCGTCACCATTTCACGCTTGGTCTGATTCTGAGTACCAAAGTCAAGACTACCGCTGACATCTATAAGCAACATTACGGTCAATTCACGTTCTTCCTCAAAAACCTTTACGTAGGGTTTGTTGAAGCGGGCTGTGACATTCCATTCAATGTCCCTTATATCATCGCCATACTGGTACTCACGCACTTCACTGAAGGCCATACCACGTCCCTTGAATGCGGAGTGGTATTCGCCGGCAAAAATATTATTACTCAAGCCCTTGGTCTTGATCTCTATCTGCCTAACCTTCTTTAAAATTTCTGATGTTTCCACCAACTATGAATTATGAACCATGAACTGCTTTAGGGCACTTCAACCTTATTGATAATCTTGCTGATAATCTCCTCACTGGTGACATTGTTGGCCTCTGCCTCGTAGGTCAGACCAATACGATGACGCAGCACATCATAAGCAACAGCACGAACATCCTCAGGAATCACATAACCGCGATGCTTGATGAATGCATTGGCCTTTGAAGCAAGGGCAAGGTTGATACTGGCACGTGGTGAAGCGCCAAACTCAATGTATCCCTGAATCTCCTTTAAGCCATATTTCTCAGGATAACGAGTGGCGAAGACGATGTCGGCAATGTATTGCTCAATCTTCTCGTCGAGGTAAACCTGACGAACCACCTCGCGAGCCTTGGTGATATCCTCCGTTGATACAACGGGACGTACATTGTCATCACTACCGGAAATCTGCTGGCGGATAATCTGCTTCTCCTCCTCCAACTTGGGATAGTCAATTATAACCTTTAACATGAAACGGTCCACCTGAGCCTCAGGCAGAGGATAGGTACCTTCCTGTTCAATGGGGTTCTGTGTTGCAAGTACCAGGAAAGGCTTGGGAAGAGCAAAAGTTGTCTTACCGATAGTAACTTGACGCTCCTGCATAGCTTCCAGCAAGGCACTCTGTACCTTTGCCGGAGCACGGTTGATTTCATCTGCCAAAACGAAGTTAGCAAAAACAGGACCCTGTTCAACCAGGAACTTCTCATCCTTCTGGCTATAGATCATTGTACCTATAACGTCAGCAGGAAGAAGGTCGGGAGTAAACTGTATTCTGCTGAACTTGGCGTCAACCAACTGAGACAAGGTCTTGATAGCCTTTGTCTTAGCCAAACCGGGAACGCCCTCCAGCAAGACATGACCATCACTCAACAAACCTATCAACAGTGATTCTATTAGATGCTTCTGTCCAACAATCACCTGGTTCATTCCTGTAACCAAGTTGGTTACGAAACCACTCTGTTTCTCTATTCGCTCATTCAGTTCGCGAATATCTATTGATTCTGCCATTTTTGTATTGTATTTTTTATCTTTTTGAGCGCAAAATTACTACTTTTCAAAGATATTTACAACACACACAATACAAAAAAAGGTTACACTATTGTTTAATTCTGTTAAATGATTATCTATAAGATAATAGTTGTGTTATTTTTGTTTTAATTTCGGTAATTTAATCTCTGTTCCCACAGGCAAATTATTGGGGTCTGTGAAATTGTTGTAGGATATCACATATCTCAGAGCATCATCCGTGCCATATTCCTGACGGACAATCTTCAGCAGATAATCACCCCACTGGATAGTGCGGGTTCCCTTATAGCCGACAATCTCGAAGGCGACAGGCGATTTCTTCTGCTCAGCAGCAGGCACCTTCTTGGTTTCCGATGCAGGCTTTACCTCTGTTTTGGGGACTGGCTTTGCCACCTGAGCAGGCTGTTCCTTGTTTATCTTACCAACCTGCGTAATTACATTTTTCAGGGAGTCCTTCAAATTCTGAATATACGCAAAATCTGGCTTCACAACCTTCTCAACAAAGACAGTATCTACCTGTACTATTGTCTCCTGGGCTGATTTCTGGATGATATTCTCCAGCTGAATCCGACCATTACTACCAATGAAGTATCCCACCAATCCAACAATCCAGAAGAAGGCAAAGAGTAATGCCGTCATGGCAGGACTAACATACCACCAGCTACGCTTAGCGGGAATGCAAAGCTGTTCTGTACAGGGCTTCTCATCTGCGATTGGCTCCGGTTTTTCCGGATTTTCCGGAATCACTGGAATATTCGTTTCTTCTGTTGCCACGGGGTCGGCAGTTTCAGCTACAACCTTTGGCTCAGGAACTTCCACTTTCTCTTCCACAACAGGCTCATTTTTCAGTTCTTCACTTTCCACTTTATCAACCTTCTCCATATCCTCTATGGAAGTGCCCTCGTTAATGATAACTGTCTGGAAAAGAGCAAACGGTTTGTTCACCTCATCCTTCAGTTCCGTATCTGGGGTAAATGTAATTTTGGAGTGGCCGGGAATCACGATTCTCTCGCCCGTATTTACGTTTACACTCTCGCGGTCCTGTACTTCTATCATCTTAAAGGTGCCAAGACCTTTTATCTTAACGATTTTATCTTGCAGGATGCCCTCGCTTATGGTTTCAAAGAATGCTTTCAGAAACGTTTCTGAATCCTTGCGCTGTATCTTTCTCTTGGCGGCTAATGATTGTGCCAAGTCTTGAAGTAATACTTTACCTTCCATTGTGTAACTTATTTACCATTAACCTTATCTTTCATTCCCGTATTCGGCTTGAAGTTGACCACCATCTTAGGCGGAACCAGCATACGTTGTTTGGTTGAAGGGTTCACCAGAACACGTTCCAGTTTCTTCTTTACTTCGAATGTGCCGAAACCTGTAATACCGACTGCATTTTCCTCGGTCAATTCGTCAGTTATGACTCTGATGGTATCCATAACCATCTGTGCCGTCTGTTTGGCATTGTAACCTGTCTTTGCGCCCAAGGCTGCCAAAAATTCCTTATTATTCATATTACAATCTGATATTTCTTATACTAAATGAGCATACAGGTCAAACTCTTCAGCGCTGTCAACCTGTACGTTATAGAATTCACCAATCTTCAGATCCTTTGTTCTGCGGATAAGAACCTCAGGATCTACTTCAGGAGAGTCAAATTCTGTCCTTCCTATATAGTAGTCGCCTTCCAGTCGGTCTAAAATAATCATGAACGTCTTCCCTACCTTATCCTCCTGATGTGCCAAGCTTATATTCTGCTGAACACGCATCAGTTTGCTCAGTCTAGCCTGCTTAACTTCAGCCGGAACATCGTCAGTATAGTGTTCTGCTGCATAAGTTCCGTCTTCTTCGCTATAGGCAAAAGCGCCCATTCTTTCGAATTTAGCCCACTTTACGAAATCCACCAATTCATTGAAGTCGGCATCCGTCTCGCCCGGATACCCCACCATAAGCGTTGTACGGATATGAATACCAGGCACTTCCCTACGGATGGTTTCCAGCAAGCTGTAGGTCTGTTCCTTGGTGATATTCCTATGCATATTGGCCAGAACGCTGTCCGAGCAATGCTGCAGAGCTATATCCAGATACTTGCAGACATTATCGTATTTAGCCATCACCTTCAGCAGTTCCAAGGGGAACTGCGTAGGATAGGCATAATGCAGACGTATCCATTCCACTCCAGGTGTTAGGGCAATACGTTCTACCAGTTCGGCAATCTTACGCTCCTTATATATATCCAACCCGTAATAGGTCAACTCCTGAGCAATGACCTGGAACTCCTTAACACCCTTTGATACCAGTTCCTGTACTTCAGACAGGATGTCTTCTATGGGACGGCTCTTATGTGCACCGGTAATGATGGGGATAGCGCAATAGGAACAGGTTCTGTTGCAGCCCTCGCTGATCTTCAGGTAGGCATAGTGGCCGGGCGTAGTAATACGTCTTGAGTTGCAAGCCTCCTTGTGATAGGTCCGTCCCAGGTCTGATATAATCTTCTCCCAGTCGAACTTGCCATAGAAGCGGTCAACCTCCGGCAATTCGCCTTTCAGCTCATGCAGATATCTTTCAGAGAGACAACCCATTACAATCAACTGTTTCAGGTTACCCGTCTGTTTGCGCTGAGCCATCTCCAGAATCATATTGACACTCTCTTCCTTAGCATCAACGATGAAACCGCAGGTATTGATAATAGCTATCTCGCCCTGAGGGTCTTCTGCATCATGGGTAACGTTGAAGCCGTTCAGTTCAAACTGACGGATTAGTTTCTCGCTATCAACAAGATTCTTGCTACAACCAAGTGTTATAATATCAACTGTCATTTTTTAATGAAAAGTGAAAGAGTGAAAAGTGAAGAATTTTACGTTCATATTCAAAATTCAAACACCGCTAATCGCTAACCCTTAACCGCTAACCAGTTCCTAATGATTGAAAAGCGAATCCACAAACTCGCGGCGGTTAAAGCCTTGCAAGTCTTCCATTCCCTCGCCTAAGCCAATGTAGCGGACAGGAATCTTGAACTGGTCGCTAATACCTATCACTACTCCACCCTTGGCTGAACCATCCAGTTTGGTGATGGCCATACTGGTGACATCTGTTGCCTGGGTGAACTGCTTGGCCTGTTCAAAGGCATTCTGTCCTGTACTGCCGTCCAGTACCAGCATCACATCATCCGGTGTATCAGGCACCAGTTTCTGCATTACGCGCTTAATCTTGGAGAGTTCGTCCATCAGACCTTTCTTGTTATGCAGTCGTCCTGCCGTATCTATCAGTACAACGTCAACATCATTGGCTATGGCACTGTTCAGCGTATCGTAGGCCACACTGGCAGGGTCGCTGCCCATATTCTGCTTCACCACGGGAACGCCAACTCTCTCGCCCCAGATAACCAACTGTTCAACGGCAGCGGCACGGAAGGTATCTGCAGCACCAAGCATTACCTTATAGCCTGCCTGCTTGAACTGATAGGCCAGCTTACCTATGGTAGTAGTCTTGCCTACACCGTTCACACCAACTACCATGATAACGTAGGGTTTCTTTCCCTCAGGCACTTTAAAGCCTTCGGTATCATCGGTGTTATTTTCCGTCAGCAGCTGAGAAATCTCGTCACGCAGGATATTGTTCAACTCGTTAGTTGAGACGAATTTATCTCTGGCTACACGTTCTTCAATACGCTGTATGATGTTCAGTGTGGTATCTACACCCACATCACTGGTAACCAAGACTTCCTCCAAGTTATCCAGCACATCATCATCCACCTTAGACTTGCCGGCAACAGCCCTTGACAGTTTGCCAAAGAAGCTTTCCTTGGTCTTTTCCAGACCGTGATCTAAAGTCTCCTTCTTTTCTTTTGAGAAGAAATTAAAGAATCCCATAATAATCCTAAATTAGATATTTACGACGGCAAAGTTACAATAAAAATCATGAATTCATCGAATAAGGAAAGAAAACTTTACCAATTCTGCTTAATTTCTTTGGTTTTCTCGCACTTATTTGTAAATAGTTATACACAAAAAGCAATGAGAAGAAAGCAGAAGTCTTTCCCAATGCCATCAAGCACAACAATAGAAACAAGAACCCCACCACCCGATGGAGTGATATCATAATGCTGAAGTAAACCAAACGCTATAACGTTATATTTTTACTCCCACACGAGGCCGCAAAAATTCCTACGTGCACTAATGAGTTTTTCCTCACGTGGCAGCAAAAATCCTGAATCAATGACAAGAAGATAATTATTTTCAGAATTCAGACAATAGATGTTAGAGTTTCTGCTTTAGGATAACCTTGGCTTTGGTCTCAAATTTCTGACCCATGATCTGGAATGAGTAATCCGAGTTGATGCTCTTTATCCAGCCGTCAGAACCAAAGGTATAGGTGGCATTGTTAGTGCATCATCATGCCCGCCAAAAGGAATTTCTTCATATCAAACAACATTTAAAATTGAAATAATCAGTGCAAAGATAATGATTTTCCTAAAGAGAGAAAGAAAAATCGGATTATTTTTAAATTTTCCGAGTCTTATCCATACCGATTCACCGATTTTTTATATCTTTGCATCACTGATTTTGAAAAAGATTGTAAATAACACACAAAAAAATGAAAAAGTTTCTATTATTGGTATTAGTGAGTTTTGCATCGCTTAGTTCTAATGCGCAACGCAACCAGAGTACAGGTACAACAGAGACGTGGGAACCGCGTTATACAGGACAGTTCGACTTTTACGTGCAGGATGCCTGGGGGGCCGGTTTAATGTTTAGGAGAGAATTCACCCCTAATTTTGGATTGAACCTCATTGGTGGTTCCTTTATGTCTGGCTGGGGAGAATATGAAACACCTGACAATGTAGGTATTGTAAATGTCAGGCTGATGGGTCTGAGACTTAACGCTCCCCTTGGCAAGAGATTTGGCGTCTATGCCGATGCCACTCCAGGATACACTTATATGTATGTTGATACGTTTTTTCGGACAACAACGTTATGGGGCCAGGTAAAAGGAGATGCCCATTGCTTCGGCCTGGATCTCAGTGTAGGCTTCCTAATTGACAAACACCTGTCCTTAGGATACAACTGTTCTTTATATGTCAACGGGAACGGAAACAGCGGCATCCATTGGGGTCGTTTCTCCATAATATTCTAAGGTGCTGACGATAACGCATCATTTTATTATGAAGGTAAAAAGAGTAATTGTGCCAATGCTACTGATGGCATGCGCACAGGCAACTTTTGCACAGAAGGTAGTCCTACACTTGTCTAACAACCAGACGGTCTAATACCATGTTATGCAGATTGACAGTATCTCTTACAAGAATTCACAAAAAGTGTCCGCAACAGCCAGGCCTTCGTAGACTCTATCTCTGTCACAATCAAGATGTGTTTTAAAGCCAAGATGCGCTATAATAAAAATGCCAGCCAAGATGTTATGTCTAAATTTACTCAGGACTTTGAGTATGACGGCACAAAGGTGGACACCATTAAGATATTTGAGGACTTTGAGTTCCCCTACTCATACAAGAATCTTCGATACAGCTATCCTACCCTAATGCTTGTGGGTGCAACAAAAGCCACTAAGGTTAAACAAGGCTTTATGTATCCGCTTTGCATAGACCGTATAATCCTTAAAAGCAAAGAGGAATAATAACAATACTATTTAAATATCAATCCCCTTACCTCAAAATAAAGGAAGGGGATTTATTATTTTTTACAAGTAAAGGGGTATATAAAAAACTAAGGCCTACCTCACGGTAGACCTTGCGTCTCTTAAAGTAACAATCTTTACCTTAACTAATTAACCTAAAAACTTTTCTTTAACCTTAAACTAAAACTAACAACACTATGTTTTCTTTTGCTGGTGCAAAGGTACGCCGATTTTGCGCTACAAACCAAATTTCCGAACAAGAAAGCACAAAAACATTCCTCTTTATTGACATAAATCAACAAGCACACGATTAAATGGTAAGAAATAGCCTCCCCCGCCCCTTCTAAGGGGCAATTTTAAATTCAATATTTTCGCTAACCGCAAAAAGCTAAACCACTAAGCTAATCTCAATAACCAATAACCATTAAAAACATATAATAAATAAGGTGAAAGATTGGATGGAACAAAACTATTCCGTACATTTGCATTGTAATACATCTTAGCTATGGGTAAAGATGACCGGTTAGGCTATAATTGCGACAATGCGGCAAAATAATTCCTATTGGCACGCATTTTGTATTATAACTAGTGATAACATATAACAGAGGAACAGATAGATGACAATAAAGTTCTCACCAGAAATGAATACGGTGCTGGCTTTCAGCAAAGAAGAAGCAGAACGCCTGCACAACGACTGTGTGACACCCATACATTTGGTTCTGGCCATACTACGGCAAAAAGAACAGAATCCTGCCAGAGATGTCCTGTTGCAGCTACAACCCGACTTGTCTCTGTTGAAACAAGAACTGGAGGCTATTGCCAAACAGAAACAAGTGCCTGTTCCGCCATCGCTGACTGACATGGGGTTTGACATTACGGCATCACGCATCCTGAGGGTTTGTGTGTTAGAGGCAAAGCAGATGAAGTCTGACACCATATATATTATACATGTTCTTCTAGCACTGCTGAAGTTGGGTGACAGCGATGCCAGCCTGATTCTGGAACGCATGAACATAACCTATCAGGCCATCACACAGATTCTGCAGCAGAATAGTAATGCCCCAGAGGAGATCAAGGACCAAAGCAATGAGCCTGAGGATAATGACGAGGAAGATGACAATATGGCAGCAGCACAAGGTGATGACACTGGCGCACTATCCATCGTTCAGATAAAGAAGAAAGGGACTGGCAAGACCCCTGTTCTGGACAACTTTGGCACAGATTTGACTCAGGCTGCAGCCGACGGCTTGTTAGATCCTGTCATTGGCAGACAGAAGGAGATTGAGCGCGTGGCACAGATTCTGAGTCGCCGTAAGAAGAACAACCCCATCCTGATTGGTCAGCCCGGTGTGGGCAAAAGCGCCATTGTAGAAGGATTGGCTCAGCGCATAGTACAGCACAGAGTCAGCCACCTGCTATGGAACAAGCGCGTGATAGTTCTGGACATGGCCAGCGTGGTTGCCGGAACAAAATATCGCGGACAGTTTGAGGAGCGAATGCGTAGCATCATTCTGGAACTGCAGAAGAACCCCGACATCATAGTCTTCATAGACGAGATTCACACCTTGGTGGGTGCCGGCGCAGCAGCAGGATCTATGGATGCTGCCAATATGCTGAAGCCTGCTCTGAGCCGTGGCGAGTTCCAATGCATAGGAGCCACCACAACAGACGAGTTCCGTAAGACAATAGAGAAAGACGGTGCACTGGACAGACGTTTCCAGAAGGTGATGATAGAACCTACTACCAAGGAGGAGACGCTGCAGATCCTGCAAAACCTAAAGGGGCGTTACGAGGAACACCACAACATTACCTATACGCCAGAGGCTCTGGCTGCCTGCGTCCTGCTGACTGACCGTTACGTTACGGAGCGAAGCTTCCCAGACAAGGCTATAGATGCCATGGACGAGGCTGGTAGCCGTGTTCATATCCAGGAAGTTCCCGTTCCGGAGGAGATTACTCAGTTAGAGGCTCATCTGGAAGAGCTGCAGGAGAAGAAGAACCAGGCCGTAAAGCAACAGGACTTTGAACTGGCTGCGGAATGTCGCGACCAGATGAAGAACATAGAGATTGCCCTACAGGAAAAGCAGAAGGAATGGGAAGCCAGAATCAAGAACAATCGCCCACAGGTGGATGAGACCATTGTGGCTGATGTAATAAGTATGATGACAGGCATCCCTGTTCAGCGTATAGGTGAAGAGGAAAACCAGAAGCTGAGAAATCTGGCAAGCAACCTGAAGAAAGCCGTCATTGGTCAGGATGATGCCATTCAGGCCATTACACGCAGCATTCAACGCAGTCGTATCGGTTTGAAAGACCCCAAGAAGCCCATTGGCACATTCATGTTCGTAGGTCCCACCGGCGTAGGAAAGACCTACCTCACGAAGTGTCTGGCCGAGGAGATGTTCGGCTCTGCCAACAACATCATCAGAGTGGATATGAGCGAGTACATGGAGAAGCATACCGTAAGCCGTATGGTTGGAGCGCCTCCAGGATACGTAGGATTCGAGGAAGGCGGTCAGCTGACAGAGAAGGTACGCCGTAAGCCCTACAGCATTGTGCTGCTGGACGAAATAGAGAAAGCACATCAGGATGTCTTCAATATCCTGCTGCAGATGATGGATGAGGGTCGTCTGACTGACGGTAACGGTGCAACCATCGACTTCAAAAATACTATTATCATCATGACATCCAACTGCGGAACAAAGCAGATTCGCGACTTCGGACGCGGCGTGGGATTCCAAAGCGGAGTGGATGCCAGTCAGAATAAGCAATTGAGCAAGGATTTGGTGAACAAAGCCCTAAAGAAGCAGTTCGCCCCTGAGTTCCTGAACCGTCTGGATGACATCATCTACTTCAACCAGTTGGACGAGGAAAGTATTCAGAAGATTGTAGACATAGAGTTAAAGCCCCTTCTGCGACGTGTAGAAGACCTGGGCGTAAGGTTAGAGGTTACATCAGAGGCAAGACAACTGTTAGGCAAGAAAGGATATGATGTGCAATACGGAGCACGCCCCCTGAAACGCATCCTGCAAACCATGCTGGAAGATCCCTTGTGCGACGTACTGATGCAGGACGAACACGCAACAGAGCTGAAGGCTGAGGTCTGCGAAGACAAGATTGTTATTGTGGATAATAAACAAAAACTCATAAATTGATATGAAACAAGGTAATATCGGGGTTACTACAGAGAACATCTTCCCCGTAATCAAAAAGTTCCTGTACAGCGATCATGAGATTTTCCTCCGCGAGATTGTCAGCAATGCCGTAGATGCTACACAGAAGCTGAAGACATTGAGCGGCAAGGGCGAATTTAAAGGCGAGCTGGGCGACCTGAAGGTTACCGTCAGCGTAGATAAGGATGCCAAGACCATTACCGTTACCGACCGTGGAATTGGTATGACTGCCGATGAGATTGAGAAGTACATCAACCAGATTGCCTTCTCAGGCGCCAACGACTTCCTAGACAAGTACAAAGATGATGCAAACGCTATCATCGGCCACTTCGGTTTGGGATTCTACAGTTCCTTTATGGTCAGCAAGCAGGTAGATATCATTACCAAGAGCTATCAGGATGCTCCAGCAATGAAGTGGAGTTGCGACGGCAGTCCTTCTTTCACATTGGAGGAAGCAGACAAGAGTGACCGTGGTACCAGCATCGTTATGCACATTGACGATGACTGCCAGGAGTTCCTTGAGAAGAACAAGATTGAGGAACTGCTGCGTAAGTACTGCCACTTCCTGCCCGTACCCGTTGCCTTTGGCAAGAAGACCGAGTGGAAGGACGGTAAGCAGGTTGATACCGAAGAGGATAATATAATAAATAATGTAGAGCCTCTGTGGGTAAAGAAGCCCAACGACCTGAAGGATGAGGATTACAAGGAGTTCTATCGCCACCTCTTCCCCATGGCTGACGAGCCCTTGTTCTGGATTCACCTGAACGTTGACTACCCCTTCAACCTGACAGGTATCCTGTACTTCCCCAAGATTAAGAACAACATAGAGATGCAGCGCAACAAGATTCAGTTGTATTGTAACCAGGTATTCGTAACAGATTCTGTAGAGAGCATTGTACCTGAGTTCCTGACGCTGCTGCATGGTGTTATAGACAGTCCCGACATTCCCCTGAACGTTAGCCGTAGCTATCTGCAGAGCGATGCCAACGTCAAGAAGATCAGCTCTTACATCACCAAGAAGGTGAGCGACCGTCTGGCAAGCCTTTTCAAAACGGAACGTGCCGACTTCGAGAAAAAGTGGGATGACATCAAGATCTTCATCCACTACGGAATGCTTTCTGAGGAGGACTTCTACGAGAAGGCCAAGAACTTCTTCCTGCTGAAGGATACAGAAGGCAAATACTTCACTCTGGATGAGTACAAGACCCTTATCAAGGACAACCAGACAAACAAGGACGGTCAGTTGGTTTACCTATATGCCAACGACCCCGATGCACAATATACCTACATCGAGGCTGCCAAGCAGAAGGGTTACAGTGTGCTGTTAATGGACGGCCAGCTGGATACTCCATTGGTTGGTATGTTAGAACGTAAGCTGGAGAAGAGCACCTTCACCCGTGTGGACGGCGATGTAATAGACCGTCTGATCCAGAAGGAAGAGACAAAGCGCAATCTGCTGGATGCAGAGAGAGGCGACAAGCTGTCAAGTATCTTCAACAGCCAGATGCCTCGTACAGACAAGACCGACTTCCACGTAGAAGTTCAGGCACTTGGCGAAGACCAGCTCCCCATAATGATTACCCAAAGCGAGTATATGCGCCGTATGAAGGAAATGGCTCGTCTGCAGCCAGGCATGAGTTTCTATGGCGATATGCCTGATATGTACACCATCGTACTGAACACAGACGCTCCACTTATCAAGCAGGTTCTGGAGGACAGTGAAGCCAATACGACTGAAGCTCTCAAGCCCATCGAGTCAGAGATCAAGGGACTTTCTGCACGTCAGGCCGTACTGCGTCAGGAGCAAGATAAGAAGAAACCTGAGGAAATCACTCAGGAGGAGAAAGACGACCTGAAGAAGTGTGGCGAAGACATTCAGGCCGAGAACAAGAAGAAGAACGATGTGCTGAAGGCCTATGCCGATGGCAACGAGAGAGTTCATCAGCTTATAGACTTGGCATTGCTGCAGAACGGCATGCTGAAGGGTGAGGCTCTGACTCGCTTCGTAAAGAGAAGCGTGGATATGATTAAGTAACCCTCCCTCCTATCCTTTGCCCACCGTCGCAAGCTCTCCAATCGCTCCAATTCCGCGATTGCCCGAGGGGAGGAAAATTATAAATAGTAAATCGTCAAATCGTAAATTATAACAAGGTGAATCACGGTTTTGTAAAAGTAGCATCGGCTATCCCCTCAGTGAGGGTGGCCGATTGCCAGTATAACGTAGAGCAGATAGAATCGCTCATCGTTCAGGCAGAAGGACATGGTGT
>CAMKTJ010000014.1 GCA_946415645.1 uncultured Prevotellaceae bacterium | reverse complement strand
AGAGCCAACGTTTGTTCCGCGATGCTCGTATCTTCTCTATCTACGAGGGTACCACTCAGTTGCAGGTTGTAGCTGCTATCCGCTACATCACCAACGGCACTATGCTCAACAACATCAAGGACATGCTGGCTGCACTGCCTGCTGAGGCTAACGCTGCTCTCAAGGCCCGTGTTGAGAAGCTCATCCCCGTTTACGAGGAGGCTCTCGCCGCTGTTAAGGCCCTGGAGAATCAGGATGCACAGGACTTCCTTGCTCGCCGTCTGTACGATATGACTGCCGAACTCGTTATGTCACTCCTCATCCTCCGCGATGCCACTAAGGCTCCTGAGCTCTTCGAGAAGAGTGCCAACGTATATGTTCGCATGACCGAGGAAGATGTTCTCGGCAAGTCTGCTTACATCAAGGCATTCCAGGTAGAGGATCTGGAAAGCTTCAAGGCAGCTCAAGCAGAATAAGAAACTAAGACATATAGTTTAAGAAAATTCTCATTATTAAAGAGTGCTCAGAATAGGGCACTCTTTTTTTGTATCCTATTGGTTCCTATTCCCCATTTTGATGCCTCCAAATGTTAAATAATGTTTCTTTTGTGCATTTTTCAGGTACTATGTATTGCAAGGTATTATATTTCTCCTTTAATTTGCAGCAGAAAACTAAAAAATATCCTTTTAAAAACAAAAGTATTATGAACAACAAACGTTTCTATTTGTCTAACACAGACAAGAAAATTGGTGGTGTATGCGGCGGCTTGGCTGAGTACTTCGATATTGACCCTCTGCTGGTACGTGTAGGATTCCTTGTCGCCTTCTTCGGCTTCGGCTTCGGACTGATGGCATACCTGGTTTTATGGCTTTTGGCTCCCAGAGCCCCCTATCAATACTAATAAACTTATTCAACTTCCAGGAGTTATAAAATGAAGTTAAATAAGGAGTTACGCCAGCGTTGATGGCTGGAAGTTAAGCGCTTTGCACTGGACGATAGCTTAAGATGAAGTATACTTATATGGTATTGTCCTTTTATAACTTCCACGAGCGTAGCGAGTTTACTTCCAATTTAACTTCCAATTTAACTTCCTAAAATTCTGCACCTTTATATTATGGACATTAACAATGCTAAATCGCAGATGCGCAAGGGAATGTTGGAGTACTGCATACTCCTGCTCCTGAAGCGGCAGGCGGCTTATGCGTCGGATATCATCCAGCAACTGAAGGAAGCTAACCTGCTGGTGGTGGAAGGGACGCTCTACCCGCTGCTGACGCGCCTGAAGAAGGATGGCCTGCTCGCCTATGAATGGCAGGAGAGCACGCAGGGGCCGCCTCGTAAGTATTACTGCCTAACTGCCGAGGGTCAAGGATTCCTAACAGAAATGGACCTTGCCTGGAACGAGATTTCTAACACCGTAAACTATTTAAAACAATGAAAAAGAATATTACAATCAACCTATGCGGACGTCTCTTCCCTATTGACGAGGATGCTTACGAAATGCTCTCTACCTACGAGCAGTCGCTCCGCAATTACTTCCGTTCCCGTGAAGGAGGTGAGGAAATAGCAGACGACATTGAGGCTCGCATCGCAGAATTGCTAGATGAAGTGAAAGCACAGGGCATAGAAGCTATCAATATAGACCATGTAACGGATATTATCCAGCGACTGGGAAAACCCGAAGAGATAGATGGTGCAGACGACCTCTCCTCTGACCCTTCTCCCGTGGGCGAGGGAAAATCCAATGGAAATGAGAATTCTGCAGATTCTCCCTGCATGAATGGAAGAGAGGGCAAACGCCTCTATCGTGATCCTTACGACAAGAAGGTGAGCGGCGTGCTCTCCGGCTTTGCCGCATACTTCGGGGGTGATGTACTATGGTGGCGTATAGGCTATGTTGCTATCATACTGCTATCCTTTGTGGGCTCCACCTTCAATCTGCTATGGTGGTTGCCGGGTCATCATTTCTTCTTCCATATCCAGTTCTGGGGATTTGCCCTCATCATCGCATATATCGTATTATCTATCTTAATGCCCGTAGCCTGGGCCCCCGAAGACCGCTTGCGCATGAAGGGTAAGCCTATCAATCCGCAGAACCTGGCTCAGCAGGTAATGGACGAATCACAGCGTCCTATTGCACAACAACGCGACCAGAGTAATTATGCCGGCGGTTGCCTGAAGGTACTGGTAGTTGCTATCGGAATAACAGTCCTGTTTCCCTTTATCCTTTTTTCCATAGGCCTGCTTATTGGCATAATCATTGTTGCAGGAATCAGCACATCTATGATACTGGGGTTATTAGGCGGATTGCCGTTTTTCCCAGAGTTCTCCTCCTTTGTCGCCACATGCCAGCCATTGCTCCTTACAACCCTGATTTGCGGGTTTATAGTAATGGTACTTCCCGTCTTCGGTATCATACGCTTACTGCAAGGCGGTAAGAAGCTTCCTTCATCCGTAATAACAACCCTTGTTATAGTATGGATTATAGCTATTGGACTTGGGATTGCCGGTTTAATAGGAACAGGCATTAAGATTTCTGAATGGGAAGATAAAGAGTGGCACGAAGTGGAATTCAGCCAGAACCAGAAGAAACTGTCATCAATAGGCTGGACGCTAAAGACACACACCAACCTTGACGAGGATTTTGCCGAATACCGTACCGGGTTCAGCGATCTTCCACATTATGCAATCTGTCTTGAGGCGGAAAACCATGATGAATATACCTATTCAGCCATATTCGAGAAAGAAGTAGATTTGCCCGAGGAAGGCGCCTATCAGTTCATGTCATTGACGGAAGGGTACGATGCAGGTCTTACCTATACCTTCAGCTATATGGACGGCGGCATAGAGAAAGAAGCTGTGCTGCATCCATCAGAGAATGGCCTTCATATCAACACTATTGGTTACGATGAAGTAGGTGAATACAAGATGATGTTCCCTCACATGGAAAGAGAAAATGAAACTTCCTGGTATGATTTCTCCGTAGAAGGAGAGGACTGGGTATATCATTGGAGTGCCATCCCTCATGTGGATGCCGGCAAGTTCAAGATCATCATCAAGGCACACGAATGCTCTGAACAAGTAAAGATTCGCGAAGTAAAAGTAGTAAAGACTGAAGAGCAAGAAGCTAAATAAACACACAATGAAAAAAGAAACATTATCAACAGTAGCAGTGCTGGTTTGTGCCAGCCTGCTCAACAGTTGCGGCTTCATCTCCTATGAGTCCGGTGAGGAAACAGGAACAGAAATCACAATGATAAGTAAAACCGAGTGCAACATTGACACCGTAACGAATAAACCCAACTACTCGAAGGGCAGAGAATGGGTGATACAGAACACCGGAACTGAAGATCTGTGCATCGACAGCGTGATACCCTCCAGCGACCGCGTGGAACTCGTCTACCCTCGTGGGACCCAAACGGTAGAAAAAGAATACCACGTTCAATGGACAAATTACGAAGAAGGCAAAGCGAAGGAACATAAAATCTCCAAAAAAACACACATGACTCTGCCCACCGATACGGAACCTGGAAAGTATCTTGCCATCCGCGCCATGCTTCATCCTGCAGAAGGTGAAGAAGGCCCCTTCTCCTACTCCATCAAGGTATATGGCAACTTCCCCGATTCGCCCCTGGTTCTCAACCTTACCGGAAACTACCAGACACCTGATAACATTAGCGTCGATGCTGAGGAAATAGAAGAATAAAACAACACACTAAGATATTATATAAATTTAGGTATAACACACGATGAAAAAGACATTAATCATCGCTTTGTTGGCGGTCGTCGCTTTAGCCACTCAGGCAAAAGACAAAACTGTGATATGGGAGAAGCCAACCGTCAGAGCAAACTTGCTGGAAATACTTCTGGGCATCAAGATGGAAATTACACGAGTAGAGTTCGCCAAAGACGAGACACGAGTGATGGCACACGTCACCCTTAGTTCTAAAGACGAGATTGGCAAATTCTCTACCCTGCAACTAATGGCAGACAATAAGCGTTATACACTGAAAGAGACAGAAGGTGAACAGCCTGGCAAGGATTTATTCATTGTAGGCGACAGAGGACAGGATGTGGTTTTCCACTTCGAGCCCTTACCCAAAAAGACAACAATGTTTATCCTGAAAGAAGGCGTTGACAACACCCCATTCCAATTACTGAACATAATGCCAGAAGAGGAAAGCATGAAAGAAAACGTCTGGACACATTGGCGCAACGAGAAAAGTGGCGATTGCGAGATAAGCATCTTGGACAACCATGCCATCTACAGTGGTAAAATCTGGAACTGCAATAAGACAAAGGCAGAAAAAGACCAGTACTCTTTCACCTTAGAGAATGATGACAAAGAGATAGCCGTTGAGGTGGGTAAAAGCAAGAATGGTATCCGCGCCATCAGCATCGACGGCAAGCAGGAGGAATACAGCATGATTACCTCCCTTAGCCTGCCCGACTATCCCCAGAAAGATACACAAGTAAACTTCAAGGACACGCATTACCAGCCGGATACCACAACCGTTAGCGGCGTGTTGGTAGGTCTTCCTGACGTGGCGAGAAATAAACTTGGCAACAAGATTACAATAGAGACTACAGACCTCTTTCAGAAGGATCCCATTGAATATAGCGATGATATTGATTCCCTTGGACGCTTTGAAATCAAGATGCCGCTACTGAACACTTCCCAAGTAAATATCAGTTTTTTCAAAACGAAAATCAGTGTTCCCGTTGAACCTGGCGAGACGTATATGATTGTCTTTGATATCATTGGAGGACAGCATTTCTTCATGGGCAAGAACAGCCGTGTGCAGAACGAGCTCATAAGATACCCGCTGGACAATGATAAAATAAAGATAAGCAAAGGCGGCGACATTGACAAGTACATTGCCCAGACAGACAGTCTTCTCAGAGCAAAGTATGCCGACATAGACATGCTCTGCCAGAAACACCCCACCCTCTCTACCCGATTCTGCAATTACCAAAAAGGCAATTCGCTTTGCAATCAGGCAAGTGCCTTTATGAGAGCACGTTTCGAGACAAAAGAGGGCGTTCTGCCCGACAATGCACGCCAGTATGCATACAATACTTTCATGTCAAAGTTAGAGGAGCCTTACACGCTACACAACGAGGGGGAAAATTTCCTTAAGAACTATCTAGAGCACGAGATAGCCAAACGCAGTTATACTTATTCCTGGACCTATGCAGACCATATTGAGGATATAGCCTCCGACGAGGAGGAATTAGCGCTGCTGACGCGCTGGAGCAAATTCTGGAGGGCTGCTGTGGCTCGTGTCGAAAAAGCCCCCACACAGGAAGAGAAAGAACAGATTGCAAAGGAAGAAAACGAGAAAAATGCCGACCTAATCAAGGAGGTAAATAAAATCCTTAACGATTCAAACCCAAGAATGCAAAGAGTCGGGAACAGCCGATATATCATGACAAAGCTGAAGGACTGTGACCAGAGGGCCGACTCACTGGGCATTGCACCTATCCTAAAGGATGTCCTTTTCTCCCACTTTGTTTATGACTATATTGAAGAGAAGCAATCGTCACTCACCACAGGGGCAATAGACACCTTTAAGACGGTGGCTCAGAACCCCATGGCCATAAAATCAATAGAGAACCTAAACAACAAGTACATTGCCACAGAGAACATCAGACTCGACAAACAGATACTGAAATCATCTGACGACCTGAAGGATATCAGCGACGGCAAGCAACTGCTGCAGAAGATTCTGGAACCCTACAAAGGTAAGATAGTGTTACTGGACATCTGGGGAACATGGTGCGGTCCCTGCAAGGAAGCTCTCTCACATAGCCAGGAGGAATACAAACGACTGAAAGGCTACAATATGGCTTACGTGTATTTAGCAAACAGCAGCCCCGTAGCAGCATGGGAATATAACATCAAGAAATACAAAGTCTCTGGCGAGAATGTGGCCCATTACAACCTCCCCGAGGAACAACAGGAGGCAATTGAGGAATACATCGGCATAGAAGGCTACCCCACATTCAAGCTCTTCGACCGCGAGGGGAATATGCTGGATCTGGAAGTTGATTCCCGATATCTGGATGAATTGGAGAAGGCTCTGAAAGGAATAAAGTAAAATAAAATGGTTTATAGTTAGTTTTAAGGTAAATAATTGGCGCCTACAATCCCTCTGCGTTGAGAAATGCAGGGGGATTTTTGATTAGCGGTTAGGGGTTAATGAGCTCTTCGCACAGCTTGGGTTTGTTGGTGGTGATATAGTCAACGCCCAACTGCTGCATGGCCTGAATATCCTCAGCCTCATCCACCGTCCACACATTGACATTCATACCCAGGGCATGAGCCTCTGCCACCCACTCGGGATGCTGACGGAAGACATTGATATGGTAGTCGATACCCGTCAATCCCATGTCATGAAGCTCCTTGGGAGTGCGATTGCCGGAGAGATAGGCGACATCGGCCTTGGGAGCCAACTGATGAATGGTCTCACACGCCTCTATAGAGAAGGAGATATAGAGCACACGGTCTTCCAGTCCATATTTGCGGATAACAGCAACGGCAGCGGCCGCACAGTCACGACTCCGTTGCGGAAGGCTGTGGCTTTTGACCTCGACCACCAAGCGTGTAGGACTTTTGCTCTTCTTTAGTATCTTGAGCAAGTCCTTCAGCTGGGGCATACGTTCTCCGTTTTTCAGGCGAATTTTCTTGCAGGCAGCAAAGGTAGTATCCTCAGGGGTGATGCCCTGAAAAGTACGGTCGTGATTGACCATAATATGTCCGTCGCGGGTTAACCAGATATCAATCTCGGAACCGAAGATGCCAAGGTCGAGAGCCCGCTGAAGCGAGGCACGCGAGTTCTGGGCAGAGCCCTCAGGCATCCAGTCGCCACGGTGGGCAATGGTCTGTGTACCAACGGCCTGGGCATACATACAGCCAACAGCTGAAGGCGAATAGCTGAGGAAGAACAGAAGTAGTAAATGCAAGTGTTTCATATATTAAACAATGATTACAATAGGCGGTTTAATCAGTTAATGTTTTCCTTCGCAAAAATAAGAAATAATCCAGCATAGACATCTTTTCTAAACGTTATATTTGCTTAAAAACAAAAAACATGTTATTTTTGCGTGATTTTATGGAAAAACAAGATACAACGTGTGTTGGTTTTCGTGAAAGCGAAATCAAAAGGGAATCGGGTGTAAGTCCCGAACAGTCCCGCTGCTGTAATCCCAATGCCATCAGTATGATTGGATAGTGCTTCCAGAACCACGTCACTGCAAGAAGAGAGCTGACCGAGAAGCGTTTCGCAAATGCCCTCAAAGAGAAAAACTTGCGGGAAGACTCTGGAAAGAACGAATGGGAAAGTCAGAAGACCTGCCAACAGACGAATGCTCAGAGGTAGACTCCCGAGGAGGGGTGACTGGGACCTGTATAGAGAGTAAGGCTGCAAAAACGGCAAGCCTGTGCTGGTATGTGCGTAGACACCAAGTGTGCGCTGATGGTTAATGTCATACCCCCACCTCTGTGGAGACATGGAGAAGGCAATCTTTATACATTAACTATTATAACAATGAAAACATGTTTCAATTTTAAGTACTATGTACTTGCACCCTTGGTAGTGGTATTAGTTTTGTTTATGTGGTTCGCACCCACATCTTTCTTTGGTATTGACAACCTGACGGTTGTACAGCAAAGAACCATTGCCATCTTCTGCTACGCCGCCCTTATGTGGATGTTTGAACTGATTCCGGCATGGGCTACTTCAGTAACCTCGATAGTGGCGCTGCTGCTGGCAGTCTCTGACCAAGGCTTTACCAACGAGGCCCAGGGCAATCTGGTGGAATACCGACTGCTGATGGCTGCCTTTGCCGACCCCGTTATCATGCTCTTCCTGGGCGGATTCGTACTGGCCATCACAGCCAGCAAGGTCGGACTTGACGTCTTCCTGGCACGCGTCATGCTGCGCCCCTTCGGCACCAAGCCCAAATATGTTCTGCTGGGATTCCTGACGGTCATCGGCACCCTGTCTATGTTTATGTCCAATACAGCTACGGCAGCTATGATGCTGGCCTTCCTGGCCCCCGTCATCAGAACCCTGCCCGAGAACGGCGGCGGACGAACCAGTCTGGCTATGGCCATCCCCATCGCTGCCAACATAGGCGGTATGGGAACTCCCATCGGTACACCTCCCAACTCCATTGCCATTGGACAGTTAGGTCAGTTGGGCATAGAAATAGGCTTTGACAAATGGATGATCCGCATGGTTCCCGTGGTGATTGTCATGCTGCTGTTTTCATGGCAATTGCTGATGCACCTGTTCCCCTTCAAGGCTAAATCCATAGAGATTAATATTGAGGGAGAGTGCAAGAAGGACATCAAATACTGGACCGTTACCATTACCTTCCTGCTTACCATCCTGCTGTGGATGACAGGTGAACTGACTCACATTAACGCCAACGTGGTGGCACTGGTTCCCTTCGGCGTATTTGCCCTGACAGGCATCTTCAAGAGAGCCGACTTTGCCAAGATAGACTGGCATGTACTATGGATGGTAGCCGGTGGTTTCGCCTTGGGAACAGCGCTGAACAAGACTGGATTGGCAGCTGCACTGGTGGAGTCCTTCCCCTTTGCACAATGGTCAGCTATAGCTGTGCTGATAATAGCAGGTATGCTGGGTTACCTGCTGTCTAACTTCATCGCCAACTCATCGGCCGCCAACCTGCTGGTACCCATACTTGCCGTAGTAGGAACGGCCATGGCCGACAATCTGGCTGTCTATGGCGGTATTACAACACTGTTGGTTTGTGTAGCAGCTTCTACCTCGTTTGCCATGCTGTTTCCCATCTCTACCCCACCCAATGCTATTGCCAGCTCAACGGGGTTGATCAAGACACATGACATGACACTGGTGGGCATCATAGTAGGTGCGATAGGTCTGATCATCTCATATACGGTGCTGCTCTTATTCCCATTCTGAAGATAATATTTAACAAGATACAAGACAATGAAAAGAATTCTTATCTGCAGCCTGATGGCATTTACCTGCATGGGGGCCGTACAGGCGCAAGAAGCTAAAAACGAGAAAGTAAAGGAACATATAAACAGCCACTTCAAGCCCTATGGCTTCATACGCAACTACTTCTCTGTGGATACGCGAGAGAATGTGGCCGGAACAGGTGACTTGTTCAATTATCTGCCCAAGGACAATCTGTGGAACCAAACCGAGGCCGAAGCTGCTGCTTCAGGCGTCGAGCGCGAGGATCTGAACGCACAGACCACCATGCGCTTCCTGTCGCTGACAACACGTCTGGGACTGGACATCAAGGACTACCGCTGGGGTAAGACCAGCTTCGGAGGTAAGATTGAGGCCGACTTCTATGCCGGTCTGACAGGTAGCACAGGAACAGCCCAGATGCGTCTGAGACAAGCCTACATGACCCTTACCTGGGATAGCCTGCACATAAGCGGCGATGCCCTTGCACGCATAAACTTGCAGCTGGGTCAGGCATGGCATCCTCTGGCTGCCGACATGCCCGATGTTATCTCACTGAACACAGGCGCTCCCTTCAATCCCTTCAGCAGAACACCTCAGATTAAGATGGATGCTCAGCTGGGTAAATACTTTACCCTTACAGCCTCTGCTCTCTGGCAGATGCAGTACACATCAACAGGCCCCGAGGGCGCATCGGCCAACTACATCAAGTATGCCTATACCCCCGAATGCTACCTGGGTCTCTCCTATCACCCCAACACCAACGTATTACTCAGGGCCGGAGTAGATCTGCTGAGCATAGCACCCCGTCATACAGGAAGCGTTCTGAACAATCAGGGTCAGGAGGTAAAGGTGAAGGTGAACGACCGCATAACAACCTTCTCGCCCTTCCTGTATCTACAGTACAAACACAAGGACTTCAGCCTAAAGGCCAAGACCGTCTTTGCCGAGGCAGGCGAACACATGAACCTGAACGGCGGCTATGGAATCAGTCGCATCAACGAGGACGGCTCATGGGAATATACCCCTACACGCAACTCATCATCCTGGGTATCTCTGACCTATGGAAAGCAGGTGAAAGGTATCCTCTTTGCAGGCTACGTGCGCAACTTCGGCACCAAAGATGCTCTGGCTACCAACGCAGCTGGCGACATCCAGGGCTTCTACTTCAGCAAGAACAGCTTTACCAACATGAACCGCCTGTGGCGCCTCTCCCCCACTGTTCTGTTCACCTGGGGCAAGTTCCAGCTGGGTGCCGAGTACGAGATCACATCAGCGCAGTACGGCAAAGACCTGAACGCCTCCAACGGACTGGCAGAAAACGACCTGCACTGGGTAACCAACCACAAGGTGCAGATAATGACAAAACTTAACTTCTAAGGTATCACAGGCCCGCATTCTGACATTCGGAATGCGGGTTCTTTCTTATTACTCCTTGACAAAAATATACAACCCAACCTTTGTTTATTGTTAAAAAAGTGTAGCATATGTTGGCTGTGTGTAGTTTTTTTTCATATCTTTGCGGCAGAAATAAAGATCGCATTATGAAGAAAAGCATTGTTTTTGGCCTCTTGGCTGCTTTTTCGCTGCAATTGACAGCACAGGTAAAAATAACAAACAAGGTAACGGGAAATACCTTCCCTCTGGTAAACGGGAAGGAAAAGGCTGTTATCTGCTACGATAAGGGTGATGCCCTGGTGGTGGAGCGCAGCGCCAAGATGCTGGCCGAGGATGTGGCTTGCGCCACCGGCACACAGCTGAAGGTGCAGGAGGGAACTACAGGAGCTACCTACGCCATCATCGCAGGAACCATCGGACAAAGCAAAAACATAGACCAGCTGGTGAAGGCTGGCAAGATTGATACCACAGGTCTTACAGGTGCCTGGGAACGCTACCATGTGGCATTGGTGAAGAATCCCGTGAAAGGTGTCAAGAAGGCTATCGTGGTGGCAGGTAGTGACCGTCGGGGTACTGCCTACGGTGTGCTATCCATCAGCAGGGCCATAGGGGTAAGCCCCTGGCGCTGGTGGCTGGACGCCCCCACTCCCCAACATTCCACATGCCTGTTGCAGGTAAACAGCTTTACCTCACGTACACCCAGTGTCCGCTATCGTGGTGTTTTCATCAACGACGAGGACTGGGGCCTGCTGCGCTGGGCCAAGCGTAACTACGAGAAGGACAGAGGCAACTTCGGTCCACGCACCTATGCCGCCGTATGCGAGCTGCTGCTCCGCCTGAATGCCAACTATCTGTGCCCTGCCATGCACGAGGCTTCGTTGGCCTTTCATCAAGTACCCGAGAACCGACTCGTAGCAGATACCTTTGCCATTGTCATGGGCTCCAGTCATTGCGAGCCTCTGCTGCTGAACACAGCCAGCGAATGGAACAAGGAGAAATACGGGGCATGGGACTACATCAACAACCGCAAAGGCGTGGACAGTGTACTGAACGCCCGTGCCCTGGAACTGGCACCTTTCGAGAACGTCTATACACTGGCACTACGTGGCTTACACGATGTGGCAATGGCCGGCGGTAACGATATGACAGAACGCAAGAACACCATGCAGGCAGCCCTGGAGGCTCAGCGTCAGATGGTGGCCAAGGCTACCGGCAAGACACCCGAGACCATTCCGCAAGCCTTTACTCCCTACAAAGAGGTGTTGGATGTGTACGATAAAGGTTTGAAGCTGCCCGACGATGTCACCATCATCTGGCCAGATGACAACTACGGCTATATGAAGCGTCTCTCCAGTCCAGAAGAGCAGAAACGATCGGGGCGCAGCGGTGTGTACTATCACGTCTCCTACCTGGGTCGTCCGCACGACCATCTGTGGATGAACACTCAGTCGCCCAACCACATGTACGAGGAGCTGAAGAAGGCCTACGACCTGACTGCCGACCGGATCTGGCTGCTCAATGCCGGCGACATCAAATCGTGTGAGTTTGCCGTGGATCTCTTCCTGGCTATGGCATACGATATAGATAGCTTCGACTATAACCGCTGTGCCGACTATCGTACAGAATGGACCTGCAACCTGTTAGGCAATGAGAACAAGGAGGTGTATAAGGATATCTTCCGCACCTTCTACCGTCTGGCCTTCCAGCGTCGTCCCGAATGTATGGGATGGGGACAGGAATGGGCCAGCGACGATCATGCACGCGAGCAGAAGACGGATACCGAGTTCTCGCTGACTAACTACAACGAGGCCGAGCAACGTCTGGCAGAATACCGTCGCATTGGTGCCATTGCCGAGGACATGCTAGCTAAGATGCCTGCCGGGAAACGCAGTTGCTTCTACCAATCTGTTTACTATCCTGTGAAGGGTTGTGAGCTGATGAACCGCATGACCATAGGCGGACAGATGAACCGCTGGTATGCCCTTCAGAACCGTGCCGCTACCGCCCAAATGAAAGCAGAGGCTCTACAATGCTACGACTCGCTGCAGATTATTACCAAAGGCTACAACAGCCTGGAGAACGGCAAATGGGAGCATATCATGAGCATGACCCAAGGTGTGACAGCCTCTTACTTCGAGAAGCCGGAACTGCGTGATGCCACACTCGCCCCCAATGCCAAACTGGGCGTGATAGCCGAGGGGGAATACGGAACTCGTGGTCCACGTGCCATACAGGTACTGCCCACGTTCAGCAAATACCTTCCCACCCGCACCTATTATATAGATGTATACAATCAGGGACAGGGAACACTTAACTGGGAAGCAAAGGCCAGCAAGGAATGGATTCAGCTGAGCCAGACAAAGGGCAGTACCCCTTTGCAGCAGCGCTTAACGGTCAGCGTGGACTGGAACAAGGTTCCGCAAGGCGAGGAGGAAACGGGCCTCATCACTCTCAGAGACAACAATGGCACAGAGCAGACGGTAATGGTAAGTGCCTTCAACCCTGCCACTCCATCCATAGAGGAACTGAAGGGACTCTATGTGGAGGACAATGGCGTGATATCCATCCCTGCGGCCGGATTCATGCGTAAGAACGAGAATCAGGTGACCAAGATGATAGAGGTTCCTAACCTGGGTTGCGAAGACACCATCATCATGATGGGCGACCCTGTGGTACCCCGTCAGAACAGCCGGGCCCGTAATGCTCCCTATCTGGAATACGACTTCTACACCTGGGAACAGGGTATGGTGGATGTATATACCTATGTGATGCCTACCTTCACCACCAGTGTGGATCGCGGCTTCGCAGGACACGAGCGCACCAACATAGAGAACCAGTACGGGGTACGCATCGACGACGGATTGCTCATGCACTGCGCCACTAACTCATGGGAATATGCCCAGGGATGGTACGAGAGTGTGCAGCGGAACGCCCGCATCAACAAGTGCACACTTTATGTAAAGAAACCTGGCAAGCACACCGTTCGCATCACCTGCCAGGATCCCGGCACGATGCTGCAGAAGATTGTCATCGATCTGGGCGGCATGAAGCGTTCCTACATGGGTCCTGCCACCACTTTATGTAAATAAAGAATGTAAATAAAGAGAACTGATAAATACCTTAAAAGATGAAATTCATAAGTTGGAACGTAAACGGTCTGAGAGCCGTAGTAGGCAAAAACTTCAAGGAAGTATTCGAGCAGCTGGATGCCGACTTCTTCTGCCTACAGGAGACAAAGATGCAAGAGGGACAACTGGACTTGCAGTTCCCCGGTTACCAGTCATATTGGAACTATGCCGAAAAGAAAGGCTATTCAGGCACGGCCGTCTTTACCAAACACCAGCCTCTGAACGTGACCTACGGCATAGGCATAGAGGAGCACGACCACGAGGGACGTGTCATCACACTTGAGATGCCCGACTTCTACATGGTGTGCGTATATACACCCAATAGTCAGGATGGACTGAAGCGACTGGACTACCGTATGCAGTGGGAGGAAGACTTCCGCCAGTACCTGCTCCAGTTGGATGCCAAGAAGCCCGTACTGGTATGCGGCGATATGAATGTAGCGCATCAGGAGATAGACCTGAAGAATCCCAAGACCAATCACATGAATGCAGGCTTTACGGATGAGGAACGCCAGAAGTTCACCGAGCTGCTGGCAGCAGGTTTCACAGACACGTGGCGCACCCTGAACCCAGATGTAAAAGATGTCTATTCCTGGTGGAGCTACCGCTTCCAAGCCCGCACCAAGAACACAGGGTGGCGTATTGACTACTGGCTAGTCTCCAACCGCCTCTTCCCTCAGGTAACAGACGCCAAGATTCATACGGACATCCTTGGCTCCGACCACTGTCCCGTGGAGGTGGATATTAAGTAAAATTGACATCCCTATTTGGCAGACAGCATACTTATCCGCAATTTTTCAAGGCGAAAAGTTGCGGATTTGTTATTTCTTCCTACTTTTGAGGAAATAAATACCTATACTAACTAACATATTGGGGAGAAAACGTCCTCCCCACTCTATTTAACACCATGAAATTGAAGAAAACTATATCAAGACTCGCTTTTTCCATCACCATTGGGATGGGACTTATGCTTACTGCGTGTTCAGAAACGTATTCAGGTGGTGAGGTCGGACCTGTCGACAAACCCGACTTCAACCTTATCCAGTCTTCTGACTTCATCTTCTATTCCGGCACCAACCTAATTGGCTCAACAATGGGAACACGTGCCAACGATGCCAGTGGTAATATCTGGTACCAGACGTGGCAACGACCCACGAATGTTTCCGATGAGGAACGGGCTAAGGTTGCCGAGGAATTTGGCAAAGTGCGTGAGGGAACCAAGAATTCGGTCTCGGTGACCTGGAAGAACTTCTGGGTACAACAGGTGTACAAAGGACAGACCACCTATAAAGACGGTTATGACAGCAACATCGGCCTTGGGTCGGACTGCATGGATATGCTTTCTGTCTTCAATAACCTGAAGACCGAAGTCATCAGCTGGTGGCCCTACGAGGAGAAGACCACAGAGTATGAGGGACAGTATGAGTTCATCTGGAACTTCAACAACGGTAACAACACCACCAACTATACCGACGATGTTACCCACCAGGAGTACTACGGCACTATGCTAGTGAAGAATGTGGGTACCGACGGCAGAGATGAGCAGTTTGCTTACTTCAACAAGCTGGACAACAAGTACCACTACGAGTACATTATCCTGAAGATTGACGGTTCCTACTACATCGGCTTTGATTTCTATGCCCACGGTACAGATGCCAATCCCTACAATAAAAATCAGGATGTGGAACGCGACTGGGTGTTTGACGACTGGATTGTGAAGGTCAGCCCTGCCCAGCCGGTCAGCGGAGAACAGGTTGACACCGATTTGCATGAGGGTACTACTGGTCCTGTCAGTCCAGAAGATCCCAGCTTACGCAAGGGCGAGGTGGAGATAAACCTGAGCATGAATGCCGAGCGCGACGAGAATGACTATATCTTCACCAAATTGTCAATCCATATACGTGACACCGTAGATGTTGAGCTCTTTATCCCTGTAACGCCGGAATACTATTGCCAGGCTGACGATATGGAGGTTGTCCTCTCTCACAAACAGGATGTAGAACTACACAGTCCAACGCCTGACCGCATAGAATATGACATCGACGGACATGTAGTTGTTGCCACAGTAAGTTATGAGGCAACAGGCATACGCATAAAGACGGAAGGCATTACAGCTGAAGCACTGACCCTCCTGCGCAACACCTATGCAGACGGTCTGACCATTGAGATATGGAACTACTACAACGAACATGCAGTAGCACAAGGACGTACGGAACTGAAGGGAATGCTGGACAGGAGTACGGTAAGCTTCACCAAGCTACCCGGCCGCTATGTGAATGCCATAGTAGAGGGCAATCCGTTAGACTGTGTGGTAACGGCTAACCCTTGATAACCTTTTGGTATTCGCTCTCGAAATTGGGGGTAAAGACACCCTTTCCCAAGGAGGCTTCTATCTCTGAGATGGACCAGAACTTGCCGCCATCTGTCTCGGCACTGGGCTTGACATCACCGTCATAGGTAGTGCGGAAGGAAAAGACCAGTTCACGCTCACGATCGGACTGAAAGACATAATGAGGTAGTTGCTGCGGTTCGAAATCGGTAATACCCAACTCCTCACGCACCTCACGACGGAGAGCCTCATGAATGCTCTCGCCTAAATCCACATGCCCGCCAACGGCGGTATCCCATTTACCCGGCTGGATATCCTTCCAGTCGGGTCTTTTCTGCAGGTACAACTGACCCTCCGAATTAAAGACATGAAGGTGCACTACGGGGTGCAGCAACATACTGCCGCTATGACACTCGCCACGGGTGGCAGCTGATAGGATGTTACCCTCCTCGTCTACAACGGGGAACATCTCCTGACTATTATCTTTACCTACTGCTATCATGGAATGAGAAGCGAACTGTCGCCATAACTGAGGAAACGGAAATCGTGACTCAAGGCAAAATCATAAATCTTACGCCAGTTGCCATTCACAAAGGCACTGACCAGAAGAAGCAGCGTACTCTGGGGCTGATGGAAGTTGGTCACCATCATCTGCACAATATGGAACTTATAGCCCGGTGCAATGATAATCTGCGTACTGCTATGCAGCACATCCAGATGATGCTTTTGCATGTAATCAAGCAAAAAATGTAACACTTGAACCGAATTTTGAATTTTGAATTTTGAATTTTGAATTACCTCATACGGCATCCACTGATGAACGTGCAATTCCTCGGCATCACCGGTATCCTTGCCTTCCTGCATCAGCTGCTGAGCCCTGATACCCATATAGTAAAGGCTTTCAAGGGTGCGGACACTGGTGGTACCGACAGCAATGGCCTTGCCATCGTGGGCAATGAGCTTCTGGATGGTCTGCAGGCGGACGGCAATATGCTCGGTGTGCATCTCGTGGTCGCCAATCTCCTCGCTCTTGACGGGCTTGAAGGTGCCGGCACCCACATGAAGGGTCAGCTCCTCACGCTCTATGCCATGCGCATCCAGATCAGCCAGCACACGCTCAGTGAAATGCAAACCTGCCGTAGGAGCAGCCACAGAGCCCTTAATCTTGGAATACACGGTCTGATAGGTGCGGAGATCACTCTCCTCTGTCTTACGGTTCAGATACGGAGGAATAGGCAGTTCACCCAACGCCTCTAAGACTTCAGAGAAAGCAAAGCCGCCCTCCCAACGAAAACGCACCTCGTAACTGGTGCCGTGGGGAGCCACACGCTCTGCAGTGATGGTATAGGCGGTGCCGTCAATATGGAACTGGCCATAGAGCAAGCCCTCCTTCCACTTCTTGGAGTTTCCAACCAGACAGTACCAAGAGCACTCGGAAGTAGCAATGAAGTTCTCCTGATACTCAATAGGAGAAGCCGGTTCCAACAGGAACACCTCAATAAGGGCACCCTGCACCCCTTGCTGTGTGGATAGTTTGCGGAAATGCAAACGAGCACGAATCACCTTGGTGTTATTAAAGACCATGAGCGCCCCTTTGGGAAGATACTGGGGCAGAGAACGGAAGGTATCTTCCATAACCTCTCCGCTTTTGTACACCAGCAGTTTGCTGCTGTCGCGTTCTGAGAGGGGGAATTTGGCTATCCGTTCGTCGGGCAACGGATAGTTATAATCCTTTATTTGTATCTCTTTAGTATTCATTTACATCAAATTTTGTGCAAAGATACGGCAATTCTCATATAAAAATGTTAAATTTGCAGTCAAAATAAAGAAAAGCGCATGAATTTTAAGTTAGAGATATGCTGTGCCGATCCGCATAGCCTTCGTGCTGCCATAGCTGGCGGAGCACACAGAATAGAATTGTGCCAAGCCCTTAATGTAGACGGGATTACCCCTTCTGCCGGTATGATTCAGCTGGCTGTGAACAGCGGCATAGACGTACATGTTCTTATCCGACCCCGGGAGGGCGACTTCGTGTATTCCGAGGACGAGGTGGACTGTATGATCTACGACATAAAGATGGCCCGCAAGCTGGGAGCAAAAGGCGTAGTGATTGGGGCTCTGACACCCGAAGGCGATATCGACATACAGGCCTGCCACCGCATGGTAGAGGCTGCAGGCAACAAGATGCATATTACCTTCCACCGTGCTTTTGATGTATGCCGCAATCCTGAGGAGGCGCTGCTTGAGATTCATGCCTTGGGGTGCGATCGTCTGCTCACCAGCGGTCAGGCTCCCACTGCCGAGGAAGGCATTCCACTACTGAAGAAGCTGGTAGCCGAGACCAAGACCTTGGAACCGAGAGAAGGCAGCGGCGTAAGAGGAAGCAAACTGCGCATCATGCCCGGAGCAGGCGTCACTCCCCAGAATGCAGCCCGAATCATAAAAGAAACGGGAGCCACAGAACTCCATGGCTCCCTTAGGAAGAACGGCTATACCGATGCCGTGATGGTACATGATGTTATTTCTCGTGTATCATCAACTGTCGGATAACACTCATTATCTGATCTACAATACCTATAGTATAACCCTGCTGGAACCACACCACGCGATTGAAGGTATCGCCCATAAGAAGAATGGGCAATTCCTGACTGCCGTGTGTCAGTTCCTGAATGTGCATAGCCTCTATGGTCTCGGGGTCGGCAACTCCGAAGATGAAGTTGTCGGGCAGGCGGTCGAAATCCTGACGATGTGAACGGAACGACTGGAACTCCTCCCATGTAGGGAAGAGCATTATAAACAGATGGGGCCACTGCGAGAGGTAGATATTGGCCTCCTCGCATTCATGCAAGATATGTGTGCTAGGCTCGTGGTTGTCGCGAATCAAGGCTACAACATAGTAACCGCGTCCATTACTCTCGAGGAGGGTCTTGTGCACACCCTTATAGTTGGTGAAGTAATTTTCACAGTTGAAATTGCCTATTACACGCAGCTCGTCGGCATTGTCACGCAACCTGAGTGTTTGTTTCTGTACAGCACCGGCCTTCAGACCGAAGAAGTCCAGATGTGCCAGCACACTGCCGTCCGCCATACGTGTTCCTGAAACCAAAAGGTACTGCCCGGCATCCATACGCACACCTTGGGCAAAAGTATCCTTCCAAGTAGCCTCCTCCGGGAACTCCTGCAAGGTAAGTGTACCGTTCTGCAGTCGCGACAGGCTGAACTGTGAATAATAAGAGGGATTCTCCTTGATAGCAAAATCATTATAGGTAAGAGACAAGGCCCCCCCAGCCTCCTTTAGGGGGAGTTCTTTTGAGTTGAAGAGCACATCCTGCCATTCCTCTTGCTCCCTGCCCCTTGCTCCTTGCTCCACAACCTGCACTTTCCCTGTCACCTCATCAATACGGGCGGGGATACCTACGCTACGGCAGGCAGCCACAAAGAAAATTTCCCTGCTGTGGGCATCGGTGGTACGATGGCGAAATACGCCAATAGGACTCATGCAGAGCTTCTGGGGATTGCGTGTATTGTCTATGCTGATGCTATCCCTAACCCACTGGGCAATGGCTGCGGCATCCATTCCGGCAAAGGCCTTGCCCAAAACCTGACGGTATGGGGTCAGCATCTCGCTGCTGATACGGGGAGCCAGAATATACTGCTGCCAGAAACGGGAGTCGGATACCAGGGTATTATCGGCAGCATCGGCAAGCACCTCGGTCGTAACATCACAGAGATCTTTCTGACGCAGAGTGGCTATCACCTCCCAACCGTACTTGTGCGACTGGAATTCCTTTATCACCTGCCAGTTCTGGCGTGCTTCACGCAGGCCTTCCTCTTTGCTGAAGGTCTTCTTCATATAGTCGTTACGCAGACTGTCCTCACGCTGGAGACGTTCCTTGTTTTTACGAACCTGTGTATCTGTAAGCTCAGGAACAGACTCCTTTGAGGGAGGGGGTACCAGGTCGAGGTCGAGCGAGGCGGTGTAGCTATCATCCTTGTCAACCACCACCGTTACCGTATCCTGCTTACCCACGCTGGCCTTCTCGAATCCGAAGTGTCCGTTCTTGCTTGCCCATACCAGCAGATCGCCCTTGCCGCATCCTAACCAAGTCAGGCCCTCTGTATCAGAAGATTTAGAGACCAAAGTATAGAACTCAGCATAGTTATACAGGCGGAAGTCCACCTTGGCATCCTTCAGGGGAGCACCCTGTGCATCCACCACCTTGACGGTAATGGTATCTGTCTCGGCATAGTTTGAAGTCACGTTAATCTCTGTGTAACAGGCATTACGACTTACCACCTCTTCCGGTCCGTCATAGTTACCAAAGACCTTGGTGTGCATGAGCATGCCACGCGAGGCAGGCTCGTTGAACCACCCCATGTTCAGGACAGGCAAGGGCTCGCAGGCTCCCATGAAGTACCATTTGCCATTCACCCAAGCCTCTACCCAGGCGTGGTTATCATCGGTATGAGCCCAACGGGGCGTATAGACCTGACGGGCGGGGATACCCACGGCACGGAGGGCAGCAACTGTAAAGGTACTCTCCTCGCCACACCTACCCGTTGCTGAGCGCATGGTAACAAGGGGCGATTTGGTACGACTGTCCGAAGGGGCATACGTCACATGTTCGTGACACCAGTGGTTCACCTCCAGCACGGCATCGTACATATTCAGATTCTTCACCCTGTCCTTCAGTTCCTCATAGAGAATAATACGGGCTGAGTCAAGATTCTCGTTATTGACACGCAGGGGCAGCACGAAATGCTTCCACTCGCGTTCGGGCACCTTCTCGCCCCAGGGCATCTCCTGACGCGCCTTCAGCGTGGCACGCACGTTGGCTTCCCAGAACTCGCGCGAATAATCCACACTGTCAGGCAAGGGCATGCTGGCATACAGGAAGTCCATAGCCTCCTGCACCTCCTGTTCTGATGACTTCGTGCACCCTGTCATAAAAAGCATGAGGAGCCCTAAAGCTCCCCATACGGTATGTTTCAGATTTCTCATATATGTTACTTACTGAGCGTACATATCAACGATAAGCTCACCAAACAGCGTATTGGCCCACGCAAACCAAGAGCGTGTAAAGTCCTTGGCATCGTCCTTATTGAAAGACTCGTGCATGAAGCCTGTATCGCCATCGGTCTTCAGGATCTGCTCAACGCACCATTCCTTCTCGGCACGGTCGTTGGTGGTGAAAGCCTTCATGACCAGACTCATAGGCCAGGGCTTGTTCAGACCGCAGTGAGGACCACCGATACCTTCGCCGGCCTTACCCTTGAAGAAGTAAGGATTATCCTCGCTCCATACAAACTTACGGGTATTCTGATAGATGGGGTCATCAATTGACACATCAGTCAGATAAGGCAGACAGAGCAGAGAGGGTGCATTAGAGTCGTCCATCGTAAGGTAAGAACCATAGCCATCAACCTCGAAGGCGTAAATCTTGCCATACTTGGCATGCTCTACAACAGCATACTTCTCCAAAGCCTCTTGTACCTGAGATGCCATGCGGCGGCAGTCGCTGGCCAGTCCATACTCCTTGTTTACATCATTCAGGATGATAGCAGCCTTACGCAGTACACTTACTGCAAAGAAGTTGCTGGGTACCAAATATGGGAAGATAGTACTGTCATCTGAGGGACGGAAGGCGCTGGCAATCAGACCACAGGGCTTACCGGGATGACCGTAACCCTTGTTGGAACGTGTATCGTGCAGAGCCTCTGTCTTGCGGGTGAAACGGTAGTTGGTGATGGGGCCGTTCCAGTTCTGCTGGTCCTGGAAAACACGCAGAATCTCACGAATAGCCTTAATCCACTTCTCGTCGAAGATGCTGGTATCGCCTGTCTGCTGCCAGTAGGCATAGGCAAGGCGCAAAGGATAGCAGAGCGAGTCAATCTCGTACTTACGCTCGTGCAACTCCTTTTTCATCTTGGTATTGTCAGACATCCAGTGACCATTCTCGATAGCCTTGATATTGAAAGCATTGGCGTATGGATCTATGAGGATGCAGTCCAACTGACGACGGATGACGCCACGGATGAGGTGACGCAGAGGCTCGTCCTTATTCACATAACGCAGATAAGGCCATACCTGGGCAGCACTGTCACGCAGCCACATAGCCTCAATATCGCCCGTGATAACGAAAGTATCATCATCACCGCTCTCGTTGCTGTACCATACAGTTGTATCCAGGGTGTTGGGGAAACAGTTCACGAACATCCAATACAACTTGGGGTTGATAGCTGTCAGCTTAGACTTGAGGTCGAGAATCTGCTTCTCGACAGCCTCGCTGCGAAAGAGACGCTTCTCGGGTGCAGGACGCAGGTCCTTGATAGTTGACTGCGCAGCTACCTCCTGCTTCTTAGCAGGTTCTGGCATTGCGTAATTAGTGGCGCTGAAGACGGACATTGGCGCGCTCATCAGCAGGGCTAACATAATTTTCTTCATCGATGTTTGGTAATTTCTGATTATTCGGAGTACTCCGATTACTCAGAACACTCCGATTATTCTTTAAATTTGTTACTTTGTCATATAAACGTCCAGTACGCCACCAGCCATAATCTGGTCATGAGTGATGGTAGTACCCTTCAGCTGCTGACCGTTCAGCACATACTTCTTAACGTAGATAGCCTTGTCGCTACCGCCATGAGTACGGATGGTGAAGGTCTTGTTCTCGCCTACGGGGATAACAGCCTCCTCTACGATGGGAGAACCCAACTGGTAAACACCACCGCAAGGCTCAACCTGGTACAGACCCATAGCAGAGAGGATGTACCATGCAGACATCTGACCTACGTCCTCGTTACCGCAAAGACCGGCAGGCTGATCTGTGTACAACTCGTCCATCACATAGCGAACCCACTTCTGAGTCTTGCGGGGCTGACCAGCATAGTTGTACATATACAACACGTGGTGGCTGGGCTCGTTACCATGAGCATACTGGCCAATCAGACCAGATATATCGGGAGCGGCACCTTCACCCAAGTCACTGTCAGCAGCCAAGAGGGCATCCAAATGGTTAGCCAAAGCCTTGTCGCCACCCAGCAGACCAGCCAGGCCCTTTACATCGTGGGGAACCAGGAATGTGTACTGCCAGGGGTTACCCTCGGTATAGTCGCGAGTCTGACGGTTGGGGTTGAAATCGGCAGGCAGAGGACGGAACTCGCCCTTCATATCCTTGGCACGCATACACTTAACACGTGCATCCCACAAAATCTTGTAACCCTGACTCAGGTTATAGAAACGGACGCTGTCTTCCTTGTGACCCAGTTTGCCGGCAACCTGAGCAGCAGCCCATGCTGCAATATAGTATTCCATACTCTTGGCTACAGTCTCGCTCTCACGACCGTCGTAGGGCAGGTAACCCAGCTCTGCCAGATAATCCTTACCACGCAGGGGCACACGGCGGTTCTTGGCGAACTCTGTGGGCAGCATGCTGGCCTTGATAGCCTCGTACATCTTCTCAGCATCGATATCTGTGCACTCACCCTTCAGGATGATGTCAGCCAGAACGGGAACGGCAGGCTCGCCAACCATGCAATAGGTATCGCAGCTTACCAGATGCCATACAGGCAGCTCGCCCCACTCATAGTACATATTCATCATAGTATGAGCGTAGTCGCGCATACGGTCAGGCATGATCAGTGTTGCCAGAGGATGAGCGGCACGATAGGTATCCCAGAGACTCCATGTTGTCAGGTTAGTAAAGTCGGCACCACGGTGAACCTTACCGTCGCAACCCATATAGTCACCTGTTACGTCGTTCCAAATCTGAGGAGCCACCATGTAGTGATACATAGCAGTGTAGAAAATTGTACGCTCACGCTCTGTGCGGAAAGTAGCCTTGATACGGCTCAGTTGCTTGTCCCATGCCTGGCAGGCAGCATCGGCAATCTCATTGAAGTTAAAGCCGGGCATCTCGGTATTCATGTTGATAAGGGCGTTAGCCTCGCTGGTGGGAGAAAGAGCCACCTTGGCCAGGATCTGGTCGCCAGGACCTACCTCGAAGGTAGCCTGAGCATAGTTGGCATTCACACCCTCTGATAACCAGTTATGGATAGGATGGCTGAAGCGGATGCAGAAGAAAAGCTTCTGGTCTGAAGCCCATCCTGCACTGCGACGATAACCCATTACAGTGTAGTCGTCTATCTGGATAGCTCTTGCCTCACGGGTATCGTCACCAACCGTATTCTCCAAGTCAATGATGACACGTGCATTGTTGCTACCCTTGGGATAAGTGAAGCGGTAGAGGGCTACACGCTCTGTTGCTGTCACCTCGGCCTGAATAGCAAAGCGGTCCAAGATTACGCTGTAGTAACCGGGAACCATCACCTCAGTTTCGTGACGGTAGTCGCTGGCCAAGCCTTCACGGCTCAACTCAACATCGCCATAGGCAGGCATCAGTCCTAAATCACCCAAGTCACCGCAACCGGTACCGCTAAGGTGCATCTGGGCAAAGCCGATAATCTGCTTACCACTCTCGTGGTAGCCAGAACACCAGTCCCATCCCTGCTCAATCTGATTAGGACCGGCATTAACCATACCAAAGGGAACATTAGCACCTACGAATACATGACCGTGATCGCCTGTTCCGATACGGGGATCAACGTACTTTGCAAGATTGTCAGCCATAGCTGTCATGCTTACCAGCAAGCCGACAAAAAGAAATTTGATTTTCATTGAAATTGGTAGTTTTATCAATTAAAGTTATTAATATTTGGTCCAAAGTGGGAGCAAAGATAGACAAAAATTTCCAAAAATCCACATTATATTATAAAAAAAGCCCTCAGCAATCTCATTTCGATTGCCAAGGGCCGATATAAATGTTTTGTTAAAAGGAAATTACATCATGCCGCCCATGCCGCCCATACCGGGAGCACCGCCCATAGGCATCTCGGGCTTATCTTCCTTAGCGTCGCAGATTACACACTCTGTTGTCAGGAACATACCTGCAATAGAGGCTGCGTTCTCCAGAGCTACACGTGTTACTTTGGCAGGATCAATGATACCAGAGGCCTTCATGTTCTCGTACTTGTCCTCACGGGCATTGTAACCATAGTCACCCTCGCCGTTGCGGACGTTGTTGACTACTACGCTGCCTTCCTCGCCGGCATTCTCAACAATCTGACGCAGAGGCTCCTCAATGGCACGACGTACAATCTGAATACCTGTTGTCTCATCGGCATTGATACCCTTAAGGCCTTCAAGAGCCTTCTGAGCACGGATGTAAGCTACACCACCACCAGGGATGATACCTTCCTCGATGGCTGCACGGGTAGCGCACAGGGCATCGTCAACACGGTCTTTCTTCTCCTTCATCTCAACCTCGCTGGGAGCACCGACGTACAGTACTGCTACACCGCCTGAGAGCTTAGCCAGACGCTCCTGCAACTTCTCCTTGTCGTAGTCGCTGGTGGTATTGTTGATCTCGTTCTTAATCTGGTTAACACGATCCTTGATCAGCTCGCTCTGGCCATGACCATTAACAATGGTGCAGTTGTCCTTGCTGACAACAACCTTGTCGCAAGAGCCCAGCATCTCAATGGTAGCCTGCTCCAGCTTCAAGCCTGTATCCTCGCTGATTACCAAACCACCTGTCAGGGTAGCGATATCCTGCAGCATAGCCTTGCGGCGATCGCCGAAGCCAGGAGCCTTTACAGCGCAGATCTTCAGCTGTGTACGCAGACGGTTAACAACCAATGTTGTCAAAGCCTCGCTATCCACATCCTCGGCAATTACCAACAAGGGACGACCGCTCTGAACAGCGGGCTCCAAGATGGGCAGGAAGTCCTTCAGGTTGCTAATCTTCTTGTCGTAGATCAAGATATAGGGATTCTCCATTACGCACTCCATCTTCTCTGTATCAGTAACAAAGTAGGGAGAGAGGTAACCACGGTCGAACTGCATACCCTCAACCACACCGATGGTAGTGTCACGACCCTTAGCCTCCTCGATGGTGATAACACCATCCTTGCTGACCTTCTTCATAGCGTCAGCCAAGAGCTTACCAATCTCAGGGTCGTTGTTGGCACTTACGGTAGCAACCTGCTCAATCTTCTGGTAGTCGTTACCTACCTGCTCAGCCTGCTCCTTGATGTTGGCAACAACAACACTGGTAGCCTTGTCGATACCACGCTTCAGATCCATAGGATTGGCACCTGCAGCAACGTTCTTCAAGCCCTCACGAACGATGGCCTGAGCCAGTACGGTAGCTGTTGTTGTACCGTCGCCGGCATCGTCACCAGTCTTACTGGCAACACTCTTTACCAACTGGGCACCTGCATTCTGGAAAGGGTCTGCCAACTCAACTTCCTTGGCAACGGTAACACCGTCCTTGGTGATATGTGGAGCACCAAACTTCTTCTCTATGATTACATTACGTCCCTTGGGACCCAGTGTAACCTTAACAGCATTTGCCAAACTGTCAACGCCCTTCTTCATCTGCTCACGGGCTTCTATGTTGAATCTAATATCTTTAGCCATAACTTTATTTAAATTAAGAATGAAGAGTGAAGAATGAAGAATTTGCTTCGGCCCTCACTTTTCAATGTTTATTATCTGTTTTAAATGAATTAATCACTCCCCTAAAGGGGGAGCAGGGAGGGGGCTTTTAACCAATGATTGCCACAACGTCGCTCTGACGCATAATCAGATACTTGGTACCGTCCAACTCCAACTCTGTGCCGGCATACTTACCATAAAGAACCTGGTCGCCTATCTTCAGTACCATTTCCTCGTCCTTCGTTCCGTTACCAACGGCAACAATGGTACCCTTCAATGGTTTCTCCTTTGCAGTATCAGGGATGATGATACCACCTACTGTCTTTGTCTCTGCGGGTGCGGGCTCAATGAGCACGCGGTCTGCTAATGGTTTTACGTTCATAATCTTTATTGTTTTTTACGTTTATCATTCTCTGCTATCAATACAACGAAAGCTGTGCCAAAAAAATGCAACACGACAAAATGTCACTCCCCTAATGACAAAAAATGACATTTCCTTTGCCCCTACGGAAAATAGTCGTATTTTTGAGGATAAGACCTCTAACTTACTTACGTTCGGAAGAAAATTAAATGTATTTATTCTGCCGAACGTGAGAAATTTATCCAATAAGTGAGTGAAAGACAAAAGAAAAGCTCATTTTTTTCCGAACCGATAGAGTAGCGAGAGAAGAGTCAAACTTGTTTGAACTATCCTGAACTACAGATGGAGCTAGTACTCTTGCCGGAGGACTCCAGTACTTCAACGAGAGTACTCCAGTACTTCAACGTAAGTACTCCAGTACTTTAGGCTGAGTACTGGAGCTAATCAGGAACAGTTCATGAACAATGTCTGTTTCTATTCTATATTTTGCTATTGAACACCAAACTAAAAAAGGGATGAAGAACGTTCTGTCCTCCATCCCTTATAAGTGTTCCAGTGCATAGATAAAATTCAATTCCTAATAATGCTGAGGTGGTTCGAATTTTTTTATCACCGTCCGTTCCCTAACTTCTGGTTTCGTACGATAGGTTGTAACAACGAAATCCGTGGGACTTGTGTGGTTGTAATACCAGAATTTATCCGTGAATTTGTACGAAAAGGTTGCACGTTCAAAATATTCTTCGGCATTGGGATCTTCATACTTCATCGGTTCGCGGGATATGAGCGTAGGGATAAAACACGCATCAGCTTGCTCGTTGTCTGCCACATTGATAAATATTTTATCGTCTTTGTTAAGCACATAATCCACGTATAATAGACCTTCCCAACCAAGATGTGTAGGAGACCCCATTACGTCGCTCTGATTGCTTAATTCCAGCGGTCGCTCGACTTTGACGGTTGCTGCTGCGTCCCATACTGGTACATAGGTGTCGATACAGGCAATAACGGGACAGACAGTGTAGGTTCCGTCATTCACATTGACATCAAGATTTACCTCATGCCAGGGATTCCAAAGGCTGTACATGCCTTTGTCGTGAAGGCCGCTGACTCCAATTAACTTCTTATCAGCATTGTAAGCACCTAAAAGAACTGTCCAGGGAATGCAGAGATCATATGGCATAATCGTGGCATGTACGGATGGATGAGGGAAATTGATGAACACTTTATCCCATAATCCCTGATGGTAGTATCCATATACAAGGCTATCCACTTTTGTTGTCTTAAATTTGGGAAATAGTCGCATGGTGACAGCTCCAAAGCCAGCCTCGGCATCAAATATCTTAAAATTCTTCTCCTTCTTGCCCGCCTTGAAGTAGGCATTGCCCTCGATGACAAAGTCCTCTGGCGTAAGTTTTATCTGCGTGCCACCCAGTGTAGAGTAAACATCGCCACCTGCCAAGGCTGCGGGATCAAGCGTAAAATGGGCTTCGAGTTTTGGGCCTGCATAGACATCGACTCCAACGTTGCACATCCCAATCCTTTTGAACCAACTATGGGTAGATGTCTTGAAAGGCATGTGGACACCCGTCTGTGCCGAGCCATTGAGAGAAAGCTCGCAGCTCCAGTTATTGCTGTCATCTTGCTGTCCGGTATAGAAACGATAGCCACCGTCCACACCATCACTGCCAATGCTGAGGCTTTGTCGTCCGTGCAGGGCAAGTTTGGGCGTAGAGAGCGATAGGGTGAAGTCGCCCGCCGTCTTGAGGAAAGCACCCGGGCCTGGCCTCACCTCGAGAATGGGCAGGAATGAGGGGAAGTAAAAGGGGAAGCCACCGACTTGCCAGCTAGTGACATCTTCCATCTTACCAGTAGCCTTTAAGGTAAGACCAGCCTCTACGTCTTCGGCAAAGTCAACCTTGATGTACCATTCGTCACGTGTAATCTTATAGGCTGCATTCGCTGTGATGTTCAGACCAAGATCTACGGTAAGTCCCACCTCTACTCTGTCATCTCCTAACAAAAATGGGAACGAGCCATTTAATGACACCAGCGTCACATCTATCTGGCCCTCCGCACGCCTGCGCTGCTTCAGTTTGTCCATTCCGGCAAAGTGACGGCGTACATATCCGTCATTGTCTGTACCTATTCTCTCCACGGAAATAAATTGCTCGAAAACCTCACCGATACTATCCACAGGTTCACAAACCACCGTGTACCATCCAGGTACATGATCTTCCGAATTATCCCTTGTGACAGACATTACCCTTCCTATAAAAGGTCCATCGTCAAAATGTCTATGACTTCCGCCATAATAGCCCATATCAGCGTCTTCCCAATTACTGATGTAGATGACCATGCCAGGTGTCGGAAGCTGACTCTCTTCATCTGCTGGCCATTTGATGGTATAGCCTTCATCATCGGCGAAGTACAGCCCATGCCAGGACGTCTGAACCGTACCGCCATAAGCGTTTACCTCGTGGAAATTCTCGTTGAAAATAATATCCGGCTGCTGGAAGCCTATGCTGTCTATGGCACAGAGAGGGATACGGTAAAGGCTGTCCTTGGTCTCTATTTCCTGCACAACATATTCATCATGCTCAACACCTTCGAGGTCTAACTTAGAACACTTCATACTCTTTACATCATCGTAGAAGAATCCGTTAAAATCACCGTCGTTGCGGTAGATGTAGAAAGCTTCCTGCGCATGAAGTTCATTGAACATTGAGAATTGAACATTGAACATTAACAGCATCAAATAAATATATGTTCGTTTCATAATCGTCTGTCTTAGGTTTAATAATTCTCCCTCCCTGACGGGAGGGCCGGGGTGGGTCTGTCGGTGGTGGGTCCTTACTTCTTCAAAAACTTATAGCTGGCCTCTCCAACCTTTACTATGTAGGTGCCTGCGGGACGGTTTGTGAAGGATATGGTGGTACGCTCCCCGCCCTTGGCCTGCATGGTGCCCAACTTCATGCCGTCAAGCGAATATATCTCCAGTACGGTGCCGTCAGCCAGACCGTCAAACGCCATCTGATCCTTGCCCTGCATGAAACGTATCTCGCCAGGACGCAGCTGCATCCCGTCAACGTCTATGATGTCACCATCGTAGGTATAACGCAGCACATTCTCTAACTGGTAATAAACTGTAGTCTTTGTGGTCTTGATAGCCAGCTTGCCGTTCTCGAACGTTGTCTCGGGCTCCTCGGAAAGGTCGAAGTACACCTTCTGCCCGTTCTTCATCCAAACAATAAGCCGCTGCTGGGTATCAGCCCATGCCCCTGCGGTCAATATCAACGTCAAAAAAGTAAGAAGTAGTCTTTGCTTCATGGTTGTAATTAAGTTAGTTTGTTAGTTTCTGTGGCAAATATACACATTATATTTATATTATAGGGAAAAATCGGAAAGAAATTCCATTCCATAGAGCAGGACAGACTCACTTTTATCCACTTTTTCTTGTTCCGTTCTACACTTTACCGTATCTTTGCAGTCATGGAATATATGTCACAAGAAGGCTACGACAAGCTCGTAGAGGAATTGCGCCAACTGGAGCGCGTAGAACTACCAAGGGTAAAAGAGGCTATTGCAGAGGCCAGAGACAAAGGCGACCTCAGCGAGAACTTTGAGTATCATGCCGCCAAGCGCGAACAGGGACGACTGCTCAGTCGTATACGCTTTAAGCAGCGCGTACTGGAGTTTGCCCGTGTCATTGACAAGTCCAAACTTGATGGCAATGGCGTGGGCCTGCTCAGCAAAGTGGAACTGACCAACATGGGCAATAACACCAAGATGACCTACACCGTTGTAAGTCCGCACGAGGCCAACCTGCCCGAAGGCAAGATCTCCATCAAGTCGCCCATAGCACAAGCCCTGCTCAAGAAACAGGTGGGTGACATCGTTGAGGTAAAGGTTCCCGTAGGGACCATCAAGCTAAGAATTGAGAACATCTCCCTCTAACCGCTAACCACTAACCGCTAACCACTAATATAATGAACAAAATTCTAATATCAGCACTTTGTGCCTTTTCTGTTTTCACCAACTCTTTGGCCCAGGAGGGCAAGAGCCTGAAAGAAGCCTATAAGGATTACTTCATGATAGGCGTTGCCGTAAACCAGCGTAACATCTCGGATTCCGCACAAAGCGACTTGGTCAAGAGGGAGTTCAGCAGTATGACTGCCGAGAACGACATGAAACCCGTCTCGGTTCATCCCAAAGATGGCGTGTGGACGTGGGAGAGAGCCGACCGCATAGCCAACTTCTGCCGACAAAACGGCATCAAGCTGCGTGGGCACGCCCTGATGTGGCACAATCAGATGTGCGATTGGATGTTCTATGACGAGCAGCACAATCTGGTCAGCAAGGAAGTCCTCTTTGAGCGAATGCGCGAACACATACACACCGTAGTGAACCGCTACAAGGATGTTGTCTATTGTTGGGATGTCTTCAACGAGGCTATCAAGGACGGCCCCCGCAACCCCAACGTACAAGACCAACCGCTGCGCGAGAGTACCTTCTACAAGATCTGCGGCAACGACGAGTTCATACGCAAGGCCTTCCAGTTTGCACGCGAAGCAGACCCAAAGGCCCTACTCTTCTATAACGACTACAACGAGTGCGACCCCACCAAGTGCGACCGTATCTGCAAAATGATTAGCGACATGAAGGCTGCCGGAGTACCCGTAGACGGCATAGGCATGCAGGGGCACTACAACATCCACGGTCCTTCCACCGAGGAGATTGAGGCTGCTGTCAGCAAGTACGCTCAGGTGGTAGACCACATACACATGACGGAACTGGACATCCGTATCAATAGGGAGATGGGCGGCCAACTGGAGTTTAGCCACAACGAGGACGCCACCATAACAGACGAACTGAAGAAAATGCAGGAAGACAAGTACAACGCTGTCTTCAGCGTTATGCGCCAGCATGCCGACAAGGTGGACTGCGTAACCTTTTGGAACCTGAGCGATCGCGATTCATGGCTGGGTCCCAACAACTATCCCCTACCCTTCGACAAGGACTACAAGCCCAAAAAGGCGTATTACGTTATCCGGGATTTTTAATAAAGCCAGAATGTTTTTTAATTTAGCAAAAACTTATTATCTTTGCGATGTAAAACTTTACTTAAAGGATAAAAAGTAAAACAAGAAAAACAATGAAAGGAATTACATGCAATAGCGCCATTGAAGCCGAAGGATTCCGTTCAGTCCTGCAAGAGGCTGGAATAGAGAGCAGCATCTACGATGAAACAAACAGCAAGGTAGCCAGAGGCATTCTGGACAAGACCGTGGACGTACTGGTGAAAGAAGAGGACATGGAACGGGCCAAGCAACTGTACCAGACATTCCTGACTGAACAGGAGAAAGCCTTCAAGCCTTGGTGCCCCAAGTGCGGAAGCGAGAACCTGACTGTAGAGAAGCTGCAGAGCTCAACCGCACGCCAATTGCCTCGTATATTAGCAACAGCCCTGCTATTCTTCCCCTTCGGAACCTGCAAAACAGAGAAATATGTCTGCAACGATTGCGGGCATAAATGGAAGAGGTAGCCCACTTAGTCGTACCTTTGAGGCTTATGCCTCGAAATTACTCACGTTCGGGAATAAAATAAACAAGTTTCTTTGTATTCCGCTCACTTATTCGTAATTTTGTCCCCCAAATAGATGATTATGAGCAACATTGTAGCTATAGTAGGACGCCCAAACGTGGGCAAGTCGACACTTTTCAACCGACTTACACAAACCCGTCACGCCATTGTCAGTGACGAGGCAGGTACCACGCGTGACCGCCAATATGGCAAATGCGAATGGGGACAGAGAGAATTCTCGGTGATAGACACCGGAGGATGGGTAGTAAACAGCGATGATATCTTCGAGGAGGAAATACGCAAACAGGTAACACTGGCTACCGACGAGGCCGATGTAATCCTCTTCCTGGTGGACGTGCACAATGGGGTTACAGACCTGGACGAGGCTGTGGCCAGCATCCTGCGCCGTACCAAGAAGCCCGTAGTGCTGGTTTGTAACAAGACGGACAATAACGAGACCTATCTGTCGGCCGAATTCTATTCCTTAGGATTGGGCGACCCACAGTGTATATCAGCTGCCACTGGTGGCGGTACAGGAGACTTGCTGGACCTGGTGGTCAGTTTGTTCCCCAAGGAAAGCAACGAACTGCCCGACGAGAATATCCCCCGCTTTGCCGTGGTGGGAAGACCCAATGCAGGTAAGAGTTCACTCATCAATGCCTTCATAGGCGAGGACCGCAACATCGTAACGGATATTGCAGGTACTACCCGTGACAGTATCTATACACGCTATGACAAGTTCGGATTCGACTTCTATCTGGTGGACACCGCAGGTATCCGTCGTAAGAATAAGGTTACGGAAGACTTGGAGTTCTACAGCGTTATGCGCTCTATCCGAGCCATAGAGAACAGCGACGTCTGCATCCTGATGATTGACGCCACGCGTGGTATAGAGAGTCAGGACCTGAATATCTTCCAGCTGATACAGAAGAACCAGAAGAACCTGGTGGTAGTAGTGAACAAATGGGACCTGGTGCCCGATAAGGACACCAAGGTAATGAAGACCATGGAGGATGCCATCCGCGACCGCATGGCTCCGTTCGTTGACTTCCCCATCATCTTTGCCTCAGCCCTGACAAAGCAGCGTATCTTCAAGGTACTTGAGACTGCCAAGGATGTATACCAGAATCGTGTACGCCGTGTCTCTACAGCTAAGCTGAACGAGGAGATGCTGCCCCTGATAGAGGCTTATCCACCACCATCCATGAAGGGCAAGTACATCAAGATTAAATACTGCATGCAGGTACCCGAGACACACGTACCTACATTTGTGTTCTATGCCAACCTGCCCCAGTACGTAAAGGAGCCTTACCGTCGCTTCCTGGAGAACAAGATTCGCGAGCGTTGGAACTTCTGCGGTACACCCATTAACGTGTTTATAAGACAGAAGTAGGAAGTGAAGAGTGAAGAATGAAGAGTGAACAATTTGCTACCGCTGTAAAGGGTATTCTTATTCTCTTACTGATGTCGTTATTCAGCTGCTCCGGCGAGCAGGGGGATACATTCACAAGCGAGAGCGTGCAGCAAGCTGCGCAACGATACTGCGCCCTGTACACTCAAGGTAAAACCAAGGAGTGTATAGAGGGTATGGTCGGGTCAGAATCCTTCCCCGCAGAATATAAGGAGATGTTGCAGGATGTATTTGCCCAAGGCGCAAAAGAACTGGAACGGAAAGGCGGCGTAGTTCGTGTGGAAGCCACATCGGACACTCTCTACGTGGCAGATTCCACAGCCTACGTATACCTGGACCTGGTGTTCACCGACAGCGTTCATGAACAAATCGGCGTGCCAATGGTGTTCCAAAAAGGAGAATGGCGATTGAAATAGCCACACCGACCACTAATCACTAACCACAAACCACTAACCGCTAACCCCTAAAAAAAAATACACACATTATGAAAAAGAGACTTTACATTGTTTTGTTTGCCTTGGTGGCAACAGTGATGGGAACCTCTGCTCAGCAGATGGCTAACGTGCCGCTGGACCCCGCCGTAAAAGTGGGTGTACTGCCTAACGGACTGACATACTTCATCCGCCACAACGAATGGCCCGAAAAGCGTTGCGACTTCTACATCGCCCAGAAAGTGGGCTCCATCCAGGAGGAGGATAACCAGCGTGGTCTGGCACACTTCCTGGAGCATATGTGTTTCAATGGTACCACACACTTCCCTGGCGATGCCCTGAAGCAGTATCTGGAGCGCATAGGTGTTAAGTTCGGAGAGAACCTGAACGCCTACACATCTTTCGACGAGACTGTATATAATATAAATAATGTAAATGTAGAGACAGTAGGCGCCATTGACTCTTGTCTGCTGATTCTGCACGACTGGAGCCACGACCTGCTCCTTGAGGACAAGGAGATTGACAAGGAACGTGGTGTTATCAACGAGGAGTGGCGTATGCGCCGCTCTGCCATGATGCGTATGCAGGAGGCAGCCTTCAAGGACTTGTTCGTAGGCAGCCGTTATGCCGACCGTATGCCCATTGGTACCATGGACATCGTTATGAACTTCCCCTATGAGGACCTGCGTTCATACTACCGCCGCTGGTACCGTCCTGACTTGCAGGGCCTTATCATTGTAGGTGATGTAGACCCCGCCGAGATAGAGCAGAAGATTAAGGATATGTTCGCTGACATTGCTCCTGCCCCTGCCGATGCTGCCAAGCGCGAGATTATTCCCGTTCCTGACAACGACGAGCCTCTGGTTTCCATCCAGAAAGACAAGGAACAGACTGCAGCCTATGCCATGATGATGTTCAAGCATGAAGCTACCCCACGCGAGTTCAAGGACAAGGTACCTTACATGATGGTCAACTTCCTGACAGGTGCCGTATCCGGTATGTTTGCAGAGCGTCTGCACGAGCTCTCTCAGAAGCCCGACTGCCCCTTCATATACGCAGGTATCGAGTTCGGAGAGTATCTGGTAGCTAAGTCAATGGAAAGTGTGAATGCATCCATCGTCATGAAGGAGGGTCAGTACCTGCAGTCTATAGCCGCTATCTACCGCGAGTTGCTGCGCGCCAAACGCGGTGGATTCACCGAGGCTGAGTACGAGCGCTACAAGCAGGAATACCTGTCACGCGTGGATGCCCAGTACGAGGCACGCAACAAGGTTCAGAACACCAGCTACGTTAATCAGTACGTACGTCACTTCCTGGACAACGAGCCCGCTCCCGGTATAGCATGGATTCACCAGAACATGAAGAACATTATTCCCATGCTGCCTCTGGAAGCCGTCAACCAGTCATTCCCCGCCATAATTACAGACAAGAACAGAGCCATCGCCCTGTTCATGCCCGAGAAGGAAGGCCTGCAGTATCCTACTAAGGAGGAGATCCTGAAGACCCTGGCAGATGTAGATGCCGAAGAGATTGAGGTCTTCAAGGAAGAAGTAAATACAAACCCATTGGTTCCCGAGCTGAAGTCAAAGGCAAAGATCAAGAGCGTCACAGACGACTTTTACGGTGCCAAACTGATTACACTGAGCAACGGCATCAAGATACATGTACTGCCTACAGACTACTCACCCAACAAGATCTCTATGAAGGCTACCAGCTGGGGCGGTAACAGCCTCTATCCCAACGATGAATACCTGTGCTCTGGCAATGCAGACATGGTAAGTCTGGGTGGTTGGGGTACCTTCTCCACAACCCAGCTGAACAAGAAGCTCTCTGGCATCCAAGCCAGCGTGACCCCCTCTGTCAGCGATCGCACTGAGGGTCTGAACGGCAACTGTGTGAAGAAGGACTTCGAGACCATGCTGCAGTTGACCTATCTGTGCTTCACCTCGCCCCGCCGCGATGACGAGGTATTCCAAAGCACAATGGCCCGCTTCCGTGACGCCCTCAAGAATCAGGACCTGAATCCTATGACAGCCCTGCAGGATAGCGTAGCCAGTGTGTTGTACAATAACAACGTCAGAGCTAAGCGTGTCCGTATGGAGGACGTAGAGAACATCTCTTACGATCGCATTCTGGACATCTACAAGGAGCGTTTCGCTAATGCCGCCGACTTTGAGTTCTATCTGGTGGGCGATCTGAACATAGACTCCATCAAGCCTTTGCTGGTGAAGTACCTGGGTGCCCTGCCCGTCAGCAAGAAGATGGAGAAATACAAGGTTATAGACCGCAAGTTGACCAAGGGCGAGCGTACTTGCATCTTCGAGAAAGAGCAAGATACTCCCAACGCAACGGTTAACTTTGTTTACCACGCACCCATGAAGGACAATATGCGCAACGACATCATGGTGGATATGCTGCAACAGTCTATGTCTATGCTGTACACCGAGACTGTACGCGAGGATGAGGGCGGTGCCTATGGCGTTCCCGTAAGTGCATCTCTGTCTGACTACCCAGAGGAAATTGCCACTGTGCAGATCAAACTGCCCACAGCCCCTGAGAAGATGGAGCGCATGATGAAGGTTGTCTATGATGGCATAGAGAAGATGTGTGCAGAAGGTCCCTCAGAGGATTACCTGCAGAAGATTAAGGAATACATGGTTCGCTCTCATGCCGAGAACCTGAAGAAAAACGGCTACTGGATGAGCCAGCTCTACACTCGCACCCGTTACAATCAAGACTATGTAACTGGTTACGAGGAGGCTGTGCAGAACATCACCGTTGCCGACCTGAAGGAACTGGCACAGAAGATCTTCAAGAGCGGCAACCGACTAGTAGTCGGCATGACAAGCCCCAAGAAGTAATTTCTTTGCGAGATACAAGAAAGAAGGGAAGCTGCAGGATTGCGACTTCCCTTCTTTCTGTATGCTACGAAAAAAAAATCAACTGTTAGCTTCTTTGACTTTGCGGAAGAGGTCACTGGCAAAGATGAAGGAGTTGAGACGCTCGTTGGTACTGGTCATAATTTGGTCTTTATTGCCCTGCCACTCCATACGGCCCTCGCATATATAAATGATGTTCTCGCCAATACCCATTACGGAGTTCATGTCGTGGGTGTTGATGATAGTGGTCATCTTGTACTCCTCGGTAATGCTATGGATGAGGTCGTCAATCACCAGACTGGTCTTGGGGTCGAGACCTGAGTTGGGCTCGTCACAGAAGAGATACTTGGGGTTAAGGGCTATAGCACGGGCAATGGCCACACGCTTCTGCATACCACCGCTTATCTCACCAGGGAACTTCTCCTCGGCGCCAGCCAGATTCACACGGTCCAGGCAGAACTTAGCACGCTTGATACGGTCAGCCTCGTTCTTATCCGAGAACATATCCAAAGGGAACATCACATTCTCAAGAACAGACATAGAGTCGAACAGAGCGGCACTCTGGAATATCATACCCATCTCCCGACGAATAAGCACTTTCTCGCGCTTGGTCATCTTAACAAAGTCACGTCCGTCATACAGAATCTCTCCCCTATCGGGCTGAAAGAGTCCCACAATGTTCTTCATCAGCACCGTCTTACCGCTACCACTCTGACCGATGATTAGGTTGGTCTTACCCTCCTGGAAGACGGCATTGATATCCTTCAGGACTTCTCTGTCCTCGAACGACTTATATAAATGTTTTATTTCTATCATGTAAAAACGGTTAGCGGTTAGGAGTTAGCGGTTAGCGAGCACAGCGGCAGCAAATTCTTCACTCTTCAATCTTCATTCTTCACTTACGATAGTAACGGCGTTAAGAAGATATCAGCAAAGAGGATGAGCATGCTGCTGCGCACCACTGCATCGGTGCTGGCCTTACCTACATCAAACGATCCACCCTCTACTGTATAGCCGTAGAAGGAACTGACACTGGCAATGATGAAGGCAAAGACAAAACTCTTTATCATTGACATCCAGATGAACCACTGGCGGAAGTCGTGCTGGAGTCCGATAGTCAGGTCATCAACAGAGACAATACCCACAAGGGCACTGGCGTAGGCTCCTATAAATCCTGCTGCCATACTGAAGACCACCAGACAGGGAATCATAGTCATGAGCCCCATAATCTTAGGTAAAATCAGGAAAGAGGCCGAGTTGACGCCCATAATCTCCAGGGCATCTATCTGCTGGGTAACACGCATGGTACCAATCTCGCTGGCGATATTACTACCCACCTTACCGGAAAGAATAAGGCACATAATACTGCTAGAGAACTCCAGCACCATAATTTCACGTGTGGTATAGCCCGTGGTAAAGTTGGGCATCCAGGGACTGGCAATGTTCAGCTTAATCTGGATACAGATAACGGCTCCGATAAAGAACGAGATAAGCAGAACAATGCCTATGGAATCAACACCCAACTGGGTGAGCTCCTTGACGTACTGCTTCAGGAACATCCTCCAGCGCTCGGGAAGACTGAAAGTACGTCCCATAAGCATGAGGTAGCGTCCGAAAGCAGACAGAAAATTGACTATAAACATGTGAATCACCTCTTTTTGTGTCGCAAAAATACGCATTTTATCCTAAAAAACGTTATTCAGGATTGTTGTTTTTGCCTTTTTTCGTACTTTTGCACCGAAAAATGTACCAAGATGGACAGCGAAAAGGATGTATTGGAGCTAAGAAGCGAAGGGCTTGTGAAGATATACGGCAAGCGCATGGTGGTAAACAATGTCACCTTCAATGTCAGGCAGGGCGAGATAGTTGGACTGCTAGGACCTAATGGTGCAGGAAAGACCACCTCTTTCTACATGACCACCGGACTTGTACTGCCCAACGCGGGTCATATCTATCTGGGCGGACAGGAGATAACGAATCTGCCCGTGTACCAGCGCGCCCGCCTTGGAATAGGCTATCTGGCACAGGAGGCCAGCGTATTCCGCAAGATGAGCGTAGAGGACAACATCGCCAGCGTACTAGAGATGACGGGCATGCCCCGAGAGGAACAGCGCAAGAAACTGGAGAGCCTCATCAGCGAGTTCCGCCTGCAGAAGGTACGCAAGAACCTGGGTGACCACCTTTCGGGAGGCGAGCGCCGACGTACGGAGATTGCACGCTGTCTGGCCATCGACCCCAAGTTCATCATGCTGGACGAGCCTTTTGCCGGCGTTGACCCCATTGCCGTGGAAGACATCCAGTACATTGTCTGGAAACTGAAACAGCGTAACATAGGCGTGCTGATAACAGACCACAACGTAGAGGAGACACTCTGTATCACAGACCGTGCCTACATGCTCTTCGAAGGGCAGATTCTCTTCAAGGGAAAACCACAGGAGCTGGCTGCCAATCCCATTGTCAAGGAAAAGTATCTGACCAACAGCTTTGTGCTGAGAATGAAGGACTTTGAGGCCATTGACAAGGAAAGAAACATGGCAGAGTAAGGGCTCTTTGCATAAAATAAGGTATATTAAAGAATAATTATGAATTCAGACTTGTGAATTACAAATTATTTGTTGTACCTTTGCACGCAATTTTAAAAAGAGGTATTATTTATTAACAGATAGGCAATGAATATTTCATTCGAAAACGTAGACAAAGTGAGCGCTTTGCTCACCATGAAGATTGAGAAATCAGATTACGCAGAAAAAGTTGAAAAAGCACTGAAAGACTTCCGTAAGAAAGCTAACATGCCAGGCTTCCGTCCCGGCCAGGTTCCCATGGGCCTGCTGAAGAAGCGCTTCGGTACAGAAATTCTTGCAGAGGAGATAAATAAGATTTTGAGTCAGGAGCTCTATAAGTACATCCGTGAGCAGAAGGTCAACATCCTGGGCGAGCCTATGGCAAACGAGGAGAAGACTCCCGCCATTGACTTTGCTAATCAGGAGGAGTTCACCTTCGCATTTGATATTGCATTGGCTCCCGAGTTCGATGCTAAGCTCACAGCTAAGGATAAGCTGAACTACTACACCATCAACGTTGACGATGCTATGGTTGACCAGCAGATTCAGGCTTACTGTCAGCGTGGCGGTCAGTACCAGAAGGTTGACAGCTACCAGAGCAATGACATGGTGAAGGGTATCTTGGCTCAGCTGGACAAGAAGGGCAACACCCTGGAAGGTGGTATTCAGGTTGAGAACGCCGTTATGCTGCCCAACTACATGAAGAACGATGACGAGAAGGCTAAGTTCGAGGGCGCTAAGGTTAACGATGTTATCGTACTGAACCCCTACAAGGCATACAACGGTAGTGATGTTGAGTTGGCAAGCCTGCTGAAGATCAGCAAGGAAGAGGCTGCCAAGATGAAGGCTGACTTCAGCTTCCAGGTAACAGAGATTACCCGCTTTGAGGCTGCTGCTGTTGACCAGGCTCTCTTCGACCAGGTTCTGGGCGAAGGCGTTGTAAAGAACGAGAAGGACTTCCGCGCACATATCGCTGAGGACATGAAGAAGAGCTTCGTTGCCGACAGCGACTACAAGTTTGTTCAGGACCTGCGCGCTTACTTGGTTAAGCGTATCGGCGAGTTGGAATATCCAGAGGCTATGCTGAAGCGCATCATGAAGCAGAACAATACAGACAAGGACGATGCATACATCGAGGAGAACTTCAAGCCCAGTCTGGACGAGTTGACATGGCACCTTATCAAGGAGCAGCTCTCTGATCAGTTCGAGGTGAAGGTTGAGCAGGCCGACGTACTGGAGACAGCCAAGGCTGCCACACGTATGCAGTTCGCTCAGTATGGTATGACTAACCTGCCAGAGGATGTACTGACCAACTACGCCAACGAGATGCTGAAGAACCAGCAGCAGGCTGAGGGTCTGGTTGCCCGCACTGTTGAGAGCAAGATTGTTGCCAAGGCTAAGGAGACCGTTAAGTTGACCGAGAAGACTGTATCTCTGGAGGAGTTCAACAAGCTCTTCGAGAAGGAGAACAAAGAAGGCAAGGAAAGCAAGGCAACAAAGGAAAGCAAGAGCAAGAAGAAGTAATCCGCCTTCCTACATACTAAGCAAAGGATAACGATAATCAGATAATAGGGGGCGGTCCAAGGGCCGTCCCTATTTCACTTAACAAAAAGACATGCCAAAATGAACAACGACTTCAAAAAATACGCTACTCGCCATCTGGGTATGAACAGTATGGTGTTGGATGACGTGATAAGCGCACAGAACCAATACCTGAACCCCTACATCCTGGAAGAACGTCAGTTGAACGTTACCCAGATGGACGTATTCAGCCGTTTGATGATGGACCGTATCATTTTCTTGGGTACGCAGATTGACGATTATACCGCCAATACCCTGCAGGCTCAGCTGTTGTATCTGGACAGCGTTGACCCTGGCAAGGATATTAGCATCTATATAAACAGCCCCGGCGGTAGCGTTTATGCCGGACTGGGCATCTACGATACCATGCAGTTCATCAGCAGCGATGTAGCTACCATCTGCACAGGCATGGCAGCAAGCATGGCAGCCGTACTATTAGTAGCCGGTGCCGAGGGTAAGCGTAGTGCGTTGACTCATAGCAGGGTTATGATTCACCAGCCGATGGGTGGTGCTCAGGGACAGGCCAGCGACATCGAGATTACTGCCCGCGAGATCCAGAAGCTGAAGAAGGAACTCTACACCATCATCGCCAACCACTCCCACACCGACTTCGACAAGGTATGGGCCGACAGCGACCGCGACTACTGGATGACAGCTCAGGAGGCTAAGGAGTATGGTATGATAGATCAGGTATTGGCTAAGAAACAGTAAGGAATGGCAACACGTAAATATAACACATGTTCTTTCTGTGGACGTTCTGAAAAGGATGTGCCCCTACTGTTGTCTGGAATCAACGGCTACATCTGCAGCGACTGTGCCACACAAGCTTACCAGATAGTAAAGGAGAACATCGCTAATGGCGATTCCAACCATGCCAACGACTTCGGCACAAAAGACATCCCCAAGCCCAAGCAAATAAAGGAATATCTGGACCAGTACGTGATTGGTCAGGACGATGCCAAGCGATATTTGGCCGTTTCTGTCTATAATCACTACAAAAGACTGGGACAGACGAAAGGCGATGACGGCGTGGAGATTGAGAAGAGCAATGTGATTATGGTAGGCTCTACCGGAACGGGCAAGACCCTTTTGGCAAGAACCATTGCCAAGTTGCTGAAAGTTCCCTTCACCATTGTTGACGCTACGGTATTTACCGAGGCCGGTTATGTGGGCGAGGACGTAGAGAGCATCTTGAGCCGCCTACTTCAAGTAGCCGACTATGACGTAAAAGCTGCCGAACGCGGCATTGTCTTCATAGACGAGATAGACAAGATTGCACGTAAGTCCGACAACCCGAGCATCACACGTGACGTGAGCGGCGAAGGTGTTCAGCAGGGATTGCTCAAGCTATTGGAAGGTTCCATGGTGAATGTTCCACCAAAGGGCGGCAGAAAGCACCCCGATCAGGACTACATCCATGTGGACACCCGCAACATTCTGTTTATCTGCGGTGGCGCCTTTGACGGTATAGAGAAGAAGATTGCACAACGACTGAACACCCACGTAGTAGGATACAACAGCGTTCAGAATCAGCAGAAGATAGATTCTAAGGATCTTATGAAGTACATCGTACCACAGGATCTGAAGAGTTTCGGCCTTATCCCTGAGATAATCGGACGTCTGCCCGTGCTTACTTATCTGAATCCCCTTGACCGCACCGCCCTGCGCAATATTCTCACAGAGCCCAAGAACTCACTTGTCAAGCAACAGATAAAGCTTTTCGAGATGGACGGCATCAAGCTGACCTTCGAGCCGGAAGCCCTTGAGTACATGGTGGACAAGGCTGTGGAATACAAACTGGGCGCCAGAGGCCTGCGCAGCATTATGGAGGCTGTAATGATAGACGCACAATATGATGCTCCCTCGGGTAAGGAAAAGACTTTTGTAGTAACAGAAGATTATGCACGTAAGCAGATTGAGAAATCACACCATCTTACAGCATAATTACAAAGAAAAATAGATAAAATGGAAGGAACAGGAGAGGTTTCTTCCATTTTTTTTGATTACTAATGACAAATTTATTGGCCAAAAACTTGTTTCGTATTGAAAAAATAATATAACTTTGTAAGGAGATTTGCAGATAAAACAATATGGAGAATTTGAATCTGACAGAACAACTGAAACATTATTTCGGCTTTGACTGCTTCAAAGGCGACCAAGAAGCCATTATCCGAAATGTTTTAGCAGGACACGACACCTTTGTGCTGATGCCCACTGGAGGAGGCAAGTCTCTATGTTACCAATTGCCCGCCTTGCTGATGGAAGGAACGGCAATCGTTATATCTCCCCTTATTGCCTTGATGAAGAACCAGGTGGATGCCATCCGACAGGTCAGCGAAGACGACGGTATAGCCCATTTCCTGAACTCTTCTCTGACAAAGACTCAGATTGACATCGTCAAGCGAGATGTAAAAGCAGGCAGAACCAAGTTGCTATACGTGGCTCCCGAATCACTGACAAAGGACGACAACGTAAGCTTCCTGACCAGCGTCAAGATTTCATTCTATGCCGTTGACGAGGCTCACTGTATCTCAGAGTGGGGCCATGACTTCCGCCCTGAGTACCGCCGCATCCGTCCCATCGTAAACCAGATAGGCGAGGCTCCCATCATTGCCCTGACAGCCACGGCGACAGACAAGGTAAGAGGTGACATAAAGAAGAATCTGGGAATGCTGGACGCAACGGAGTTCAAGAGTTCGTTCAACAGGCCCAATCTATATTATGAGGTACGCCCGAAGACGAAGGATGTAGACAAGGACATCATCCGTTTCATCATGCAGCATAAAGGCAAGAGCGGAATCATCTACTGCCTAAGCCGCAAGAAAGTGGAGGAACTGGCAGAGATTCTGCGTGCCAACCAGATAAACGCCCGTGCTTACCATGCAGGTATGGAGTCGCAGGTAAGAAGCGAGACACAGGACGACTTCCTGATGGAGCGCCTGGATGTTATCGTGGCCACTATTGCCTTCGGTATGGGAATTGACAAGCCGGATGTCCGTTTCGTCATTCACTATGATATTCCCAAGAGCCTGGAGGGCTATTATCAGGAAACAGGTCGTGCCGGACGAGACGGTGGCGAAGGCTATTGCCTGACATTCTATTCTCCCAAGGACTTGCGTAAACTGGAGAAGTTCATGGAAGGTAAACCTGTTGCCGAGCAGGATATCGGCCGTCAGTTGTTGCAGGAGACATCTGCATATGCCGAGACCTCTATCTGCCGAAGGAAATTCCTGCTTCACTACTTCGGAGAGGAATACGAGCCCGACAATTGCGGCAATTGCGACAACTGCAGGCACCCGAAGGAGAAACAGGAGGCTTCAGACGAACTGCTTCTGGCCCTGAAGGTTATAGACACCATCAAGTGCAACTTCAAGGTTAACCATGTTATTGACATTCTGGTAGGACGCGAGACAGAAGAGATTATCGCGCACAGGCACGAGGATCTGGACTGCTTCGGTTGTGGCGACAAGCACGAAGCAAGCTTCTGGAACGCTGTAATCCGTCAGGGTATGATTTCCGGTTACATCGAGAAGGAAGTGGAGAACTACGGTCTGCTGAAAATCACAGCCGAAGGCAGAAACTTCATGCGCAAACCCATTGAATTCTGGATCTCGAAGGACAACGAGTTCGACGAATACGAGGAGCCCGCAGGCAGTGAATCTGCCGTACTGGACGAGGTTCTCTTCAGTATGCTGAAATCACTCCGCAAGAGCATCGCAGAGAAGAAGGGCGTTCCACCCTACGTCATTTTCCAAGACCCCTCTTTGGAGGATATGGCAACCACCTACCCCATCTCGATAGACGAGTTGAAGAACATTAGGGGTGTAGGCGATGGAAAAGCCGCCCGCTATGGCAAGGAATTCTGCGAACTGATAGCAAAATACTGCGAGGAGAACGAAATAGAACGCCTTGAGGACCTGCGTGTCCGTACCGTAGTAAACAAGAGTAAGAACAAAGTCAGCATCATCGAAGGCATTGACCGCAAGCTGGCTCTTGAAGATATTGCAAAGGCCAAGGGCCTGACAATGGAAGAACTGCTGGACGAGATAGAGACTATTGTCTATAGCGGAACCAAGTTGAACATCGACTATTATATCGAGGATATAATGGACGAGGACGACATGCAGGACATCTATGACTATTTCATGGAAGAGTCCGAGACAGATGATATAGACGAGGCTCTGGATGCCCTGGGAGAGGACTACACAGAGACCGAAATCCGCCTTGTTCGCATCAAGTTCCTCTCAGAAATGGCCAATTAAGAAAAATTGGCTTTTTTTGTATCGTAATAATCAGTTTTTTTTTGTACTTTTGCACGCAATAAATTCTATATAAGATATGGCATCATTTATTGCAGATAAGATTGTTATGGACGGCCTGACTTATGACGACGTCCTGTTGGTTCCCGCTTACTCAGAGGTATTGCCTCGTACGGTAGAGCTTTCAACCCGTTTCTCACGTAACATTGAGTTGAAAATTCCTTTTGTAACAGCCGCTATGGATACTGTTACTGAGGCCCCCATGGCTATTGCCATTGCCCGTGAAGGCGGTATCGGTGTTATTCACAAGAACATGAGCATCGAGGAGCAAGCCCGTCAGGTTGCTATCGTGAAGCGAGCCGAGAACGGTATGATCTATGATCCTGTGACCATCCAACTGGGAAGCACCGTTGCAGATGCGCTTGAGTTGATGAACGAATATCATATCGGAGGTATTCCCGTAGTAGACAGCGAGCGTCACTTGGTAGGTATTGTTACCAACCGTGACTTGCGCTTCGAACTGAACCTGAACCGCCCAATCGATGATGTAATGACATGCGAGAACCTGGTTACAACACATGTTCAGACCGACTTGGTAGCTGCAGCTAAGATTCTGCAGGAGAACAAGATCGAGAAACTCCCTGTTGTTGACGAGGACAACAAGCTTATCGGCCTTATCACTTACAAGGATATCACCAAGGCTAAGGATAAGCCCATGGCCTGCAAAGACAGCAAGGGTCGTCTGCGCGTAGCAGCAGGTGTTGGCGTAACCGTTGACACACTCGACAGAATGAAGGCACTGGTTGACGCCGGTGTAGATGCCATTATCATTGACACCGCACATGGTCACAGCAAGTTTGTGATTGACAAACTGAAGGAGGCCAAGAAGAACTTCCCCAACGTAGATATTGTTGTAGGTAACGTTGCAACAGGTGATGCAGCACGTATGCTGGTTGAGGCTGGTGCCGACGGCGTGAAAGTCGGTATTGGTCCGGGTAGTATTTGTACCACACGTGTGGTAGCCGGAGTCGGTGTACCTCAGCTCAGCGCTATATACGATGTTGCCAGTGCCTTGGAGGGAACAGGTGTGCCCTTGATTGCCGATGGCGGTTTGCGTTACAGCGGTGATGTTGTAAAGGCTTTGGCCGCTGGTGGTTACAGCGTAATGATCGGTTCACTGGTTGCCGGTACAGAGGAAAGTCCTGGCGACACCATCATCTACAACGGACGTAAGTTCAAGAGCTACAGAGGTATGGGCTCACTCGAAGCTATGGAGTGCGGTAGCAAGGACCGTTACTTCCAGGCTGGCGTAAAAGATGTCAAGAAGTTGGTTCCCGAAGGTATTGCCGGCCGAGTTCCTTACAAGGGAACCGTTCAGGAGGTTATCTTCCAGTTGGTAGGCGGTTTGCGCAGCGGTATGGGATACTGCGGTGCCAACACCATCGAGCAACTGCACAATGCCAAGTTCGTCCGTATCACAAATGCTGGCGTTATGGAGAGCCACCCACATGATGTAACAATTACCAGTGAGGCGCCCAACTACAGTCGTCCTCAATAATATAGTATATAAGGTATGAAGAAGATTCTGTGTTCATTTTTGTTTCTTGTTGCAGGCGTTGGTGTCAATGCTCAGGACGACCCCATTGTGATGCACGTAAACGGGCAGCCGGTTCCACGCAGCGAGTTTGAATACAACTACAACAAGAACAACTCCGACGGCGTGCTTGACAAGAAGAGCATAGAAGAATATGCACAGCTTTTCGTCAACTACAAGTTGAAGGTGTTGGCCGCTTTGGACAACCATCTGGATACTCTCTCAAGCTATCAGAAAGAGTTCCGCCAGTATCGCGACCAGCAAATCCGGCCTTTGCTCGTCCCCCAGAATGCAATGGAGGAAGAATGCCAGAAGTATTATAATCAGATGCTGGCAAGCCTGCAGGGCAAAGAACTTTTACAACCCGCACACATCTTCTTACGTGTACCCCAAACTGCCACAGAAGAGGCTCAGGCTGAAGCCAAAACTCGCATAGACTCTATCTATCAGGAGATAAAGAATGGAGCCGACTTCGCCGAACTGGCCCAGAAGGTTTCTCAAGACCCGGGCTCTGCAGCCCGTGGCGGTTTACTCCCTTGGATTGGTCCCAACCAGACACTGAAGGAGTTTGAGGACGTTGCCTATAGCCTGGAGGTGAATCAGGTATCAGAACCTTTCCTCTCAACAGTGGGCTATCACATTATTAAGTTGATGGGCAAAAAACCCCTGGAAAGCTACGACGAACTGAAAGCGAACATCCGCAACTATCTGGAAAGACAGGGACTGGAGAATCAGCTTGCAACCCAGATATTGGATTCTATCGCACAGCACTCTTCTCCCCAGAAGACTGTTGAGGAAATCCTCGACGAGGAGACTGAACGTCTCTGTGCTCAGGACGAGGAGCTGAAATATCTGGTAAAGGAGTATCATGATGGTCTGCTGCTTTTCGAGGAGTGCAGCAGAAACATTTGGGAGCCTGCCAGCAAGGATACCACAGGCTTAGCTTCTTACTTCAAGGCAAACAAGAAGAAGTATGCCTGGAAGGAACCACACTTCCGCGGCCTTGTTTATTACTGCAAGAATCAGGCTGACGTAAAGGCTGTGAAGAAGTGTCTGAAGGGTGTTCCCGAGGACAAATGGACAACCAAAATACGTGAGCAGTTCAACAAAGACAGCGTAACAGTTCGCATGGAGCGCAGACTCTTCAAGAAGGGCGAGAATGCCAATGTTGACGCATTGGCCCTGAAAGACAAGAGCGCCAAGCTGAATCCCGTAAAGGACTATCCATACGTTGCTGTTGTAGGAAAGGTGTTGAAGAAAGGACCTGAGAAATGGACCGACATTAGCAATCAGGTTGTTACGGACTACCAGCGCCAACGCGAAGACGAGTACGTAGCAAAACTAAGAAAGCGTTACACTTTCGAGATACATGAAGACGTACTGAAAACAGTTAATAACCACTAATGTTTATGAAGATCTGCGGCAGATTTTTTTCTCTGATATGCCTATCTATCTATAGTGTCTTTTCTTTTGCCCAAAGCAATCAGGGCAATGTGATAGATGAAGTTGTATGGGTTGTTGGTGATGAAGCCATCCTGAGGTCGGACGTAGAGAAACGCCGCCTTGAGTTTGGCAGCTCTGTCACAGGTAATCCATATTGCGTCATTCCTGAGCAGCTGGCAATCCAAAAACTCTTCCTACATCAGGCTGCCATAGACAGTATAGAGGTAACTGATGCAGAAATCAACCAGTATGTGGATGAAGAAATCAACCAGAAAATTCTGTCTTATGGCTCCAAGGAGAAGTTGGAAGAATACTCAGGAAAGACAATGACCCAGTTGCGCGAGGACAGCTACGACAAATGGAAGGGTACCCTGACCATGCGCGATGTTACCAGGAAACTGGCAGAGGATGTGAAAGCCACTCCCGCTGAGGTTCGTAGGTACTTCAAGGATATGCCAGAAGACAGCCTGCCCCTGATTCCCACTCAAGTAGAGGTTCAGTTGCTGGTTCAGCAGCCACGTATCCATCAGGAAGAGATTGACCGTGTAAAGAACACACTACGCGAATATGCCGAGCGTGTTAATTCAGGCAGTACATCCTTTGCCACCTTAGCCCGTCTGTATTCCGAGGACCCCGGTTCAGCACGTCAGGGAGGTGAGATGCCTTACATGGGACGCGGCGAGTTGGATCCCGGTTTTGCCAATGTTGCCTTTGGCATGACAGACCCTTCCAAGGTCAGCAAGATTACGCAAAGCGAGTTTGGCTATCATATCATCCAATTGATAGACAAACGTGGCGACAAAGTTAAATGCCGTCATATCCTGAAACGCCCTGAAGTTCAGCAGCAGGACATCGATACCGCATTGGTTCATCTTGACTCAATCGCTGAGCAGATACGCAGAGAGAAGGTAACCTTCGAAGAGGCCGTATTGTACGCCTCAGACGACAAGGATACGCGCAATAACCGCGGCATTCTGTCTAACCTAAAGGTTGATGAGCAGTCTGGTTCACAGATTACCACCACAAGATTCGAGATGAGTGAGCTCTCAACTTACTCACCTGAGTTGGCACGCGTGATAAGTACCATGGAGATTGGCGAAATCTCCAAGCCTTTCACAATGATAAACGGCAAGGGAAAGACCGTCTGTGCCATAGCAAAGCTGAAGAACAGAATCAATTCTCACAGGGCTAGCATCTCTGAGGATTTCCAGATTCTGAAAGCCCAAGTGGAAGAAGATAAGAAAGAAAAGGTAATTTCTGAGTGGATAAAAGAAAAACAGCGCACAACATACATCAGGATAAACCCTGACTGGCGCGACTGTGAGTTCCAATACCCCGGCTGGATTAAGTGATGAATCATCGTCTGTCTGCAATATGTACACTAATCTTGTTTGGCGTTTGTCTGATATTTGCTGTTACCCCCGTACGTAGGACAGCAAACAACAATAGAGCAAAAACGGCAAGCAAAGACAGTCGTGTGCATCTGCTACATGCCGATAAATTATATTTCGACCAGCGACTTCATCAGACGGCACAGTTCTTAGTCGGAAATGTCCAGTTCAGCCATGAGGGAACACTCATGTACTGTGACAGTGCCCTATACTATGAAGCCACAAACTCCTTTGATGCTTACGGAAATGTACGCATGGTGCAGGGAGATACACTCAAACTCACCAGCGACGTACTATATTACAACGGAATAGACAGGCTGGCCCGCGCCCGCTACAACGTGGTGCTGACGCATATGAAGACCATTCTCTATACAGATAGCCTGGACTATGATCGCATCTATGACCTGGGGTATTTCTTCGAGGGAGGACGCCTGTTGGATCAAGGAAATGAGCTAACAAGTGACTGGGGTGAATATCAGCCCTCTACTCATCAGGCCGTATTCAACTATAACGTCAGACTGGTTAACCCAGAACCTCCCGCACCACCCAAGACTGTCTTGGTATCTGATACCTTATATTATAATACCAATACAGCTATCGCACATGTGGTAGGACCATCCAATATCGAGAACGGAGAGAGTCATATCTATTCTGAGCTAGGGTATTATAACACCAAGACCGACGAATCTTATATGCTTAACAGAAGTATCCTTGTCAACGAGGGGAAACGTCTGGTCGGCGACAGTGTCGTTTGGGACGGCACATCCAAGGTAGGTGAAGCCTTCGGAAACTTCATCTATACAGATACCGAGAACAAGAATATGCTTACAGGCAACTACTGTTATTATGTCGACAGCATAGGCTACTGCGAGGCATATGATAGTGCCATGGTGATTGACTTCTCCCAAAAGGACACTCTGTTTGCCCATGCTGACACCTTTAAGGTTTTCACATACTTTATTGATACCGACAGTATGTACAGGGTTATGCATGCCTACAGAAAGGTGCGTGCCTTCAGAGAGGATGTTCAGGCCGTTTGCGACTCTATGGTCTATAACTCTAAGGACTCCTGCCTGGTAATGTACTACGACCCTATCCTCTGGCAGAACGGACAGCAGATGTTAGGCGAGGAAATAATATCCTTCTTCAACGACAGTACACTGGATAGCGTGCAGGTGCTGCGCCAGGCCTTATCGGTAGAGCAGATAGACAGCATTCATTACAACCAGATTGCAGGACACGAGATGCATTTCTACTTCAAAGAAGGTGAAATGTACCTTTCCACCACAAAGGGAAATGTGTATTTCAACTACTACCCCTTCAACGAAGACAGCGTGATGGTTGAGATGAACCATACTGAGACCACCCTACTGAAACTGTACATCCAGAATGGCAAGGTTAACTATGTATGGATGCCGGCTGCTACAGGTACCATGTACCCCGTTCCCCTGATACCACCAGACGAACTGTACCTTTCCAACTTTGCCTGGTTCGACTATATCAGGCCCACAGACAAGATGGATGTGTTCAACTGGCGCGGCAAGAAGGCTGGAAGTGAGTTGAAGAAGAGCGTTCAGCGTGTAGCACCAAAGCAGAAACTATCGGATATTAAACAATAGAAAAAAGAATAGGTTATGGGATTGTTCAGTGCAAGGCAGCCTCGTAAATTCAGACGGGTTAGCATCTATACCGATGAGCGTAAGGAAAAGTTGCAGAAATTGGTAGAGCAGGCAGAACGCGAAAAGAGCGGAGCCCAGCCTGCCAAGGAATCTTTCAACACCGACAAGTTCAAGGGGACCTTCATCAATTTCACCCCACGTGCACAGCGCTACAAGGAACATGGTGCCCGCATAGGCTGGCCCCTGGCTATCCTGCTTATTTTCGTTCTGTTGATTATTTGGAGATTTATAATGACAGGTAAGTCTTAAACGTATGGATATCATTCACCTTCTTCCAGATTCGGTTGCCAACCAGATAGCAGCTGGCGAGGTTGTTCAGCGTCCGGCATCAGTAATAAAGGAGCTGATGGAGAATGCTGTTGACGCAGGCGCATCAACGGTAGATGTACTCGTTGTTGATGCAGGCCGTACCTCTATTCAGGTAATTGATGACGGAAAGGGTATGAGTGAACAAGATGCCCGCATGGCTTTTGAACGTCATGCCACATCCAAAATCAGACAGGCAGAAGACCTGTACTCCCTTCATACCATGGGATTCAGGGGCGAAGCCCTTCCCTCCATTGCCGCCGTTGCACAAGTACATCTCCAGACCAGAACCATAGACAATGAACTAGGAACAGACCTTACCATAGAAGGGTCGCAGGTTGTCGGACAGGAAGCCTGCTCATGTCCTGTCGGAGCCAACTTTCAGGTTCGTAATCTGTTTTTCAATGTTCCGGCTCGCAGGAAGTTCCTGAAGTCCAACCAGACGGAACTGAACAATATCATACAGGAATTTGAACGTATCGTATTGGTAAACCCCACCGTTTCATTTTCTTTCTCTCATAACGGAGAGATGATGACCAAGCTGCCCTCCAGTAATCTCAGACAGCGAATCGTCAATGTCTTCGGCAAGAAACTGAACGAGCAGTTGCTGGCTGTTGACGTGGATACCACATTGGCCCGCATCACGGGTTTTGTAGGCAAGCCTGAGACAGCCCGCAAGAAGAACACCAACCAGTTCTTCTTCGTGAATGGCAGATACATGCGTCACCCCTACTTCCACAAGGCCGTCCTGGAAGCATTTGCCCATCTTATCCCAGAGGGCGAGCAGATTCCCTACTTCCTTTACTTCGAAGTTGACCCTGCCAATATCGATGTCAATATCCATCCCACCAAGACGGAGATAAAGTTCGAGAACGACTCCGCCATCTGGCAGATTCTGGTGGCAGCCATCAAGGATTCTCTGGGCAAGTTCAATGCTGTGCCTACCATCGACTTTGACGTAGAGGGACGTCCAGACATTCCCACCTTCGACTTCAATGCAGGCACCCAGGTGCATGCACCAAAGGTTCAGATAGACAGCAGTTACAACCCCTTCCGCTCAGGCGAAGGAAAAAGCCAGAAGCATGTGCCCGTCGATTGGGAACAGCTGTATGCAGACATCCAGAAGACTGACCCGGTGCAGGACTATCATATTGAGGAAGATCCGACAGAAACACAGGACCTGTTCGCTGATGAGACGACAGGCGGAATGGAGATGAGCAGTTGCCATTTCCAGTATCGCGGACAATATATCCTTACGCCTGTACAGACAGGACTGATGATTATTGATCAGCACAGGGCTCATGTCCGTATTCTTTACGACAAATTCCTCCAGCAGATGGAGGGACAGAAACCCTCCTCACAGGGCCTGCTTTTCCCCGAGATGCTGCAGTTCTCCCCTTCTGATGCCATTTTGTTTCAGGACATGACAGACGAGCTACGCCAGCTTGGGTTTGATATTGAATCATTGGGCGGTGGCAGTTTCTCGGTCAACGGAGTTCCCTCCGACCTGAAGGGCGCTAACCCCATATCCATTCTTTCCCAGATGGTTGAAACCGTCAAGGAAAAGGAAACAGGTATGGAGAACGAGCTACAACACCGCATCGCCCTTGTTATGGCCCGTAACACCTCCATTGTTGCCGGACAGGTACTCACCAACCAGGAGATGGAATCCCTGCTGGGAGAGCTCTTCCAATGCCAGAACCCCAACCTCACCCCCACAGGAAAGGTGATTGTCTCTGTATTGGAACACAGCCAGATAGAGAAGATGTTCGGACGCTGATAAAAAGAACAAATCAAATTACACAAAATATAATGGAACCAAAAGAAAAAATCATTCTAACGGGCGACCGCCCAACCGGTAAACTTCACATCGGCCACTATGTAGGCTCACTTCGTCGAAGAGTAGAGCTGCAGAACTCAGGCCTCTATGATAAGATTTTTGTTTTCGAGGCCGACGCACAGGCCCTGACCGACAATATCGAGAACCCCGAGAAGGTTCGCCAGAACGTCATCGAGGTAGCCCTCGACTATCTGGCTGCCGGTCTTGACCCCACCAAGAGCACACTGTTCATCCAGAGCCAGATACCCGAGCTTTGCGAATTGTCATTCTATTATATGGATATGGTAAGCGTAAGCCGTCTGCAGCGTAACCCCACTGTCAAGACAGAAGTCCAGATGCGCGGCTTCAGTGGCGAGAGCATCCCTGTAGGATTCTTCACCTACCCTATCTCTCAGGCTGCCGATATTACCATGTTCAAGGCTACCACAGTACCTGCCGGCGAGGATCAGGAACCCATGTTGGAGCAGTGCCGCGAGATTGTCCGCAAATTCAACAATATCTATGGTGACACACTTGTAGAGCCCAACATCCTGTTGCCCGACAATGCAGCCTGCCTGCGTCTGCCTGGTACAGACGGCAAGGCCAAGATGAGCAAGAGCCTTGGCAACTGCATCTACCTTTCCGATTCTGCCGACGAGGTGAACAAGAAGGTAAAGAGCATGTACACCGATCCTACCCACCTGCAGGTCAACGACCCCGGTCACTTGGAGGGCAACACCGTATTCACTTACCTGGATGCTTTCGCAACTGATGAGATGGTGGCTGCCATGACGACAGACTACCAGACCCTTCAGGAGATGAAGGACCACTATACACGTGGTGGTCTGGGAGACATGAAGTGCAAGAAACTGTTGATGAACGTACTGCAGGAGACCTTAGAGCCTATCCGTCAGCGTCGTGCTGAGTTCGAGAAGAACATCCCCATGGTATATGACATACTACAGAAGGGATGCGAGGCTGCCCGCGAGGTTGCCTGCCAGACAATGGACGAGGTACGTCGCGCCATGAAGATTAACTACTTCCTGGACAAAGCTCTGATTGAAGAGCAGTCACGTCGTTTCGCATCTAGATAAAAATATTTACGGAAATATTTTGCAAGTCCGCAGAATTGTGGTAACTTTGCTCCGCATTTCTCGAGGGGACTTGTTTCGGGCGTTTAGCTCAGCTGGTTCAGAGCATCTGCCTTACAAGCAGAGGGTCGGCGGTTCGAATCCGTCAACGCCCACTCTTTTGCGCAATTATTATTTGAAGCACGTATTAGTCTTTCGCTATGGAATTGGATTTATTGACAGCGATATCCCCTATTGATGGTCGCTATCGCGGCAAAACAGAATCTCTGGCCGATTATTTTTCCGAGTATGCTCTTATCCGCTACCGTGTAAGAGTCGAAATTGAGTATTTCATCACACTTTGCGAATTGCCCCTTCCCCAGTTGGCATCATTCCCACAGGATTTGCATGCTACCCTGAGAAGCATCTATCAGAATTTCTCTGAGCAGGACGCACAGCGTGTAAAGGATATAGAAAAGGTTACCAACCACGATGTAAAGGCAGTCGAGTACTTCATCAAGGAGCAGTTCGATGCCATCGGCGGGTTAGAGGCCTACAAGGAGTTTATCCATTTTGGTCTTACTTCTCAGGACATCAACAACACCAGTGTCCCCTTGAGTGTTAAGGAAGCACTCGAGCAGGTTTACTATCCCCTCCTGCAGGAGCTGATAGACCAGCTTGCTGCCTATGCCGAGGAGTGGAAGGATGTCCCCATGTTGGCAAAGACACACGGACAGCCTGCCAGCCCCACCCGTCTGGGCAAGGAGGTAATGGTATTCGTATATCGTCTGCAGCGTCAGTTGGAGACCCTGCGTCAGTGTCCTGTAACAGCCAAGTTCGGCGGTGCTACAGGTAACTTCAACGCTCACCATGTAGCATACCCCCAGTATAACTGGCGTGAATTCGGTTCTAAGTTCGTTGCCGAGAAGCTAGGACTGGAACGTGAGGAATATACTACCCAGATTAGTAACTACGACAGCCTGGGCGCCATCTTCGATGCTATGAAGCGTA
>CAMKTJ010000013.1 GCA_946415645.1 uncultured Prevotellaceae bacterium | reverse complement strand
GCCTGTAGCTAGCGTTCATCCTGAGCCAGGATCAAACTCTTCATTGTATAATATCTTTATATATAAGAAGAGGAAGACTTACCTGGCCGAGCATCAAAAACTCTCATTTCCTTTTCAGGAATGACGGTTCGTACTTGTTTCTCTTGTACTACAATTTCTGTCTATGGAATTATGTCAAAGAACTACTTTTCTTCGTGCCTCCGAGACTCTTTGGACACCCCCGCAGGGGCCCTTGTTTCTCGTTTGCGGGTGCAAAGGTACAACAATTCCGCAAACCACCAAAACATATCAACAACTTTTTTCAAAAAAATCAACCCAAAAAATACAATACCTTATAATAATTTATGCGCGCGCATAGAAATTACACACACGGAATCACCTACCCCTCTGCAAAACTCATAAGCCGACCTACATCTGGTTCCTGCCCAAAAAGGAGTCATTAAAAACGGGAAGACGCAGAAAAACAACCCAAAACCCGGAAGAAAAACAAATTAATGCCCCTGAGAAAACATCCTGCTACGCCATGTAAAATTATTATCAAGGCTTGATAATATATTTTCAAAGCTTGATAATATATTTTCAGGGCTTGAAAATAAATTCTCAAAGCTTGAAAATAGTTTTAAACGCAGAGGTAAAGATCTATTTATGCCGCATGAAAAATGTTTTCTGTACAGATTTAAGGATTTTGGCTTCTTACAAGAAAAAGGGACTATATATTCAAAATAAAAAGAAGACTTGGGATTATTAAAAAAATGCATTATCTTTGCATCGGATTAAAAAGAAAAATAGCAAAAACCGAAGAGAACAACATAACCATACAAAGAAAATGAAAAGAATTAACCTCTTACTCCTATTCTTTATTGCCCTATGGCAATTACCCATTGCGTCACAAACGAATATTAAAGCTGTCTCTGGCATTTACGCTGGCGGACACATTCGAAGGGGACGTCCCCAAACCATTACAAAACTACGCAAGTCAGGCTTTACCTATATTTTGCTCTTTAACGTACATGTGGATACTGACGGAACATTAATGACAGACGGAGAAACAATCTGCAAGAATGGCGAATATGTATTCCATCAAACTCAACCATTTTACCAACAGGATATTAAGGATTTGAAGACTGCACCTACCAGCATACAACGCATAGAGATTGTCATAGGCGGATGGGGCAACGACTCATACGACCACATACGCGACCTTATAAATAAGAATGGTACAGGCTCCAACACTATGCTGTACAAAAACTTCAAGGCACTCAAGGAAGCGGTGCCTGAGATTGACGCAGTGAATAACGACGATGAACATTGCTACGACGTAGAGACTGGTGCCAAGTTCCATATCATGATGTACAATCTTGGCTACAAAACCACACTGGCACCATACACTTACATGTCTTACTGGCAGAGCCTATGCACGAAGATAAGGGCAAGCAAACCAAAGGCTGTAGATCGAGTTATGGTACAATGCTACGATGGTGGTGCAGGAAACCTGAACAACGTGGGAAACTGGAATTTTACGGGTGTTACAGACCGCCATGCCGGGCTATTAGACTACTCGAACGACTGGAGTGTTGACAGAAATCTGGAACAGTTTCAGAAATGGAAGGATGACGGTGTAGCCACAGGCGGATTCGTATGGCTATATAACGACGGCTATGACGAAACATGGGACCTTAATGGTTGGGCATCTGGAATGAATCGTATATACAAGGCTGTTGAAGTATCGGAGGAAGACGCTATGGTGGAAGTGTTCAGCGGGACAAACTACACAGGATACAGTGTTAAACTACCTGTAGGTACATTTACTCTGCCTGACCTGGCTGTATACGGACTTAAAGCTAACGACTTAGAATCCGTAAAAATCCTGAAAGAAGGAGCCAGCGCTAGGTTATACATAAACGAAAACAACACAGGAGCTTCAAGACTTTGTAAAGCAGACACAAAAGGACTTACCAACATATACAAGAACCTCATTAAATCCATTACTGTAGCTTACGAAGACCCTGTAGGAATCAGTAAACTTGAAGAACAACAGAAAGAAGAAGATGTTATTGTATATACACTGGACGGTAAACTGATAGGACATGATAAGGATGCTATCCGCAAAGTCAGAAAGGGACAGACCATTTTGGTGAAAAAAGGAGAGAAAAGTGTGAAGATAAAGGCGAACTGATGATTTTTGATCAAAAGGAGACAACCAGCGTACGGGGGATGGCAATTCTAATGATTGCCATCTTTCACCTTTTCATTGCCTGGGAATGGCCGAGAGTTGTAAACTTACCTGGAAGTGTGGGAGTTGCAGCCTTTCTCTTTCTGTCTGGTTACGGCATCAAGGCATATCAACAAAATAAGGCAAATGTCAGAACGCAAATTATATCAGATTAGCGGCTGTCTATTGGCCACGGGTATTACTTTCCTGCTAATAAAGGAAATTCCTGAAGTGCACAACTTCAAAGGGACATTTATATACAACTACCTGCTACTGCCCATCAAGCTGTCGCTAGGGATACTAATGGCATTACTCCCTTCTCTATGGAAATGGATGACTAAATCCAGTTTTCTATATCTATGTGGTATAAGCAGTTTGGAAATGTATCTGGTTCATATGACATTTGTGAATTCTACAAGTACGAGTTGGCAAGATATACTCACTTTTATCGGCATTACAACTATAGGAACGTGGCTCTTTTATCAACTGAATCAGAGAATAATCAAAAAGTGGATATGAAATGGACATGGACACATAGTTTGTGGGCTTTCTTGTTATATGCCAGTATAAACCTACTATTCATTTTAAAATACGGACTGCGCATAACCTCCCTCGGTACGACAATAGTTGCTTGTGGGCTTTATGTTGCCACCATAACAGGAGTTCTATGGGTCATAAATGAATATATGAAAAGACCAAGGAAAAGCATCGTCTATGCACTAATAGGCATAGTGATAGCCGGGCTGGTAATGCTGCAGCTACACTTTGACCCTTATGCGCTGAAGGTTGACAGATGGTCGGCCATACACAATTTCCTACGAAATCTATTGAACGGTGAATATCCCTATGCAGCACAAACCCATCTGGGAGGCTATGGCTCACCCTTCCCTGTATGGCAAATTCTGCACCTACCCTTCTACCTGTTGGGTAACGTGGGGCTTTCATTTATTTTCTTCATGCTGCTGTTTACAGATGCCATCAGGCGAATAGCAAGTCTTAGGGATGCTACGGTGGCCTTTCTGCTACTGATACTCTCACCAGCTTTCCTATATGAGGTAAGTGTTCGAAGTGACTTAATATCCAACTTCTTACTATGCGCGACCATCCTGATGCACCTGCATCATTACAAGATGACATTAGAAAAGAACTGGGTACTTATAGCAATAATATGCGGACTGATGATGAGCACACGCCTGAGCATTGCCATCCCATTTATTGTCTATTACTTCTATGATTATCTAAGATGTCATCAAACAAGAATACAGATTATATTTCCATGTCTGGCAATATTGATATTTGCACTCACATTCCTGCCTTTTATTTTATGGAATGGAAAGATGCTGTTCTTCTTTGAATACAATCCATTTGTATTACAGACACGTCAGGGACTATGGATAGATTATATTCTGATAATGGCTATCTGCATGGTGGCTTCCGTTTGGTTGAAAAGCCGATGGCATTACTATATGCTGACATCGGCCATTTGCCTACTGACCCTTGTTGCTGTGACATTTGTAAGCAATATGTACATATATGATTGCTGGAGTGAATTGTTCGATTCACGTTTTGATATCACGTACTTTAACATGGCACTTCCCTTTGCAATTGCCGCATTAGCCTGCAAGGAAGAACTGCAAACCTAACGATCATTTTCCTTTACATCATATAGTTGCTGAAGTCGCAAGAGCTCCTTGTGTAAACGTTTCTGCAGTTTCTCCCTACCCTTCTGACCGTAGATGTTATGCATCTCCGTAGGATCTGCGTTGAGGTCATACATCTCCCACTGGTCTATGACGCTCGCAGGATTCTCATCGGCACAGGGATAGAAGTGAATAAGCTTATAGCCATCTGCAGTACGTACGCCATAATGACGCCTGACACTATGCTCTGCCGGATACTCATAATAATGATAGTACAGGCTCTGGCGCCAGTTCTTAGGGTGACGACCCTCCAACAAAGGCAGAAGGCTTACCCCCTGCATATCATCAGGGATGGGGACACCAGCTAAATCCAAGAAAGTTGGTGCATAGTCTATGTTCTGCACCATCTCTGTGATATCGCCCTTGGCAACAGGCTTGCCATACCGGGTAGGCATACGCATAACCAACGGAGTGGAGAAACTCTCCTCATACATGAAACGCTTGTCGAACCATCCATGCTCGCCCATATAGAAGCCTTGGTCGCTGGTATAGACAACAAGGGTGTTCTCTGAAAGGCCTGTACGGTCCAGGTAGTCGAGCAACCGGCCTACATTATCATCGAAAGTCTTCAACACCTTGGCATAATCACGCATAAAGCGCTGATACTTATACTCCTTGAGTGCCTGCCCATGAAGGTTACGTTTACGGAAGTCAACAGACAGCGAATCATAGAACATATCATACTGGGCACGTTCCCTGCTGTTGAGCCTGCCAATATAACCAAGATAAGCACCCGTAAGGCGTGTAGGATGGGCAGGGTCATAAACCTTGCAGTCATAATCCATAGTCATGTCCACATCAGAGGCGATATCCATCTCCTGATGCTGGGCAGCAAGACGGCCGTCCCAGTCATCATTGAAGTTCTCAGGCAAGCGGAAGGTGACATCCTCATATTCATGCAGGTATTTCAGTTCCGGCAGCCAGTCGCGATGACATGCCTTCTCATGCAGAAAGAGCGCAAAGGGTTTGTCGGTCTTTTGCTGCTCGGTGAGCCATGAGATGGCCTTGTCTGTCAGCAGGTTGGTAAGATAGCCTTCCTCGCGATGTGTCTTACCATCCATAGTAATGAAAGTAGGATTGTAGTATTCTCCCTGCCCAGGGATAATCTCGAAGTGGTCAAAGCCCGTAGGCGTACTGACAAGATGCCATTTCCCTATCAGGCAAGTGCTGTAGCCTGTCTGTTGCAGAAGCTTGGGCATAGTCTGCTGAGAACCGTCGAACACACCGTGCTCGTTATTGGTAAAGCCGTTTTTGTGGCTATGCTTGCCCGTTATCATACAGGCACGACTGGGACCTGACAACGAGTTGGCGACGAAGCTATTGACAAAGCGCACACCATCCTGCGCTATACGGTCCAGATTGGGCGTCTGAACATGCGTCTTATCATAGCATGACATCATCTGCATCGTATGATCGTCTGTCATGATGTACAAGATATTGGGACGCTGTTGGGCAAAAGAAAAAGGTAGGATGGAGAAAAAAAGACCCACCCCCATCCCCTCCCGTAATGGAGGGGTGAATTTATGTTTAGTGGTTTTCATGCTATTTGTGAGGTTAAAGGTTAGTGAATATCAATGCTCGATGTTCAATATCTTCTTGAGGAACGGTGCCGTTGCCCCTTTACCACTACGAGCAAGCTCTTCTGGCGTACCAGAGAAGAGGAGTTGACCACCATCTCGTCCACCCTCAGGTCCCATATCTATCAACCAGTCGGCACACTTGATGACGTCCAGATTGTGTTCAATGACGACAACGGTATTCCCCTTCTCTACCAAGCGGTTCAGTACAGAAAGCAGAACACGGATATCCTCAAAGTGAAGTCCTGTTGTGGGCTCGTCCAGGATATAGAAGGTCTTGCCCGTATCACGTTTACTCAGTTCTGTTGCCAACTTAACACGCTGACTCTCACCACCCGACAAAGTGGTACTGGGCTGCCCCAACTTGATATATCCCAGACCTACATCCTGCAGGACCTTTATCTTGCTGAGGATAGTGGGGACATTTTCGAAAAACTCTACAGCCTGATTGATGGTCATATCCAAGACATCGGCAATGCTCTTACCACGATAACGTACCTCGAGGGTCTCGCGGTTATATCGCTTTCCACGACATTCCTCACAAGGCACAAAGACATCTGGAAGAAAATTCATCTCAATGGTCTTATAGCCATTGCCACTACAAGCCTCACAACGCCCACCTCTGACATTGAATGAGAAACGGCCAGGTTTGTAGCCACGAATACGAGCCTCGGGGAGTTCAACAAAGAGATTACGGATATCATTGAAGACGCCCGTATAGGTAGCCGGATTAGAACGAGGAGTGCGTCCTAACGGACTCTGGTCGACATCTACCACCTTATCTATATACTCAAGACCTTCTATCCTATCGTATGGAAGAGGGTCACGCAAAGAACGATAGAAATACTTGCTGAGAATGGGATGCAAGGTATCATTGATAAGAGAACTCTTACCACTGCCACTGACGCCCGTTATACAGATAAATTTACCCAACGGGAAGGAAACATCCACATTCTTGAGGTTGTTTCCCCGTGCACCATATAGTACAAGAGACTTTCCGTTACCTGGCCGGCGAACAGCAGGAATCTCGATACTGAGTTCGCCATTCAGATACTGGCTAGTAAGGGTATGCTGTTTCAGCATATCAGCAAACTTGCCCTGGAAGACAATCTCACCTCCCTTTCGACCTGCCTTAGGCCCCACATCAACTATGTAATCGGCATTCTCCATCATCTCCTGGTCATGTTCGACCACAATAACAGAATTGCCCGTATCACGCAACTTCTTCAGAGAGTCTATAAGCTTGATATTATCCTTCTGGTGCAGACCGATACTAGGTTCGTCAAGAATATACAGCACATTTACCAACTGGCTACCAATCTGTGTTGCCAGACGGATACGCTGACTCTCGCCACCAGAAAGACTTACGGAAGTGCGGTCTAGGGAAAGATAATCCAGCCCTACGTCCAACAAGAAACGCAGACGGGTACGAATCTCCTTCAGAATCTCCGTGGCTATCTTACGCTGATGTGAAGTAAGCTTGTCGTCGACATTTGACAGCCAGTCATACAACTCACGCAAATCCATTCGGCAAAGCTCTGCAATATTCTTGCCAGCAATACGGAAATGTAAGGACTCTTTGTTCAGACGCTGTCCATGACACTCAGGACACTCTGCCGTACAACTGAACTGTTCGGCCCACTTCTGAGCATTGGCAGACATATCGGCATCCTGCATCTGACTGAGGTATTTTCCCAAGCCATCATAAGAGGCAAAATAATCGCTGGTAGTCTTTGCCGTATCGGCAGAAATGCGCAAACGCTCTGAACTGCCATCAATAATCTCCTGCAATGCCTCTTGAGGTACATCGGAAAGCGGAGTATCAAGGGTACAGTCGTATTTCAGTAACAAAGCTTCTATCAGCCAGAATATCATTGCCGAACGGGCCTTTCCCAGAGGCGCTATTCCACCTTTCTTTACAGACAACGATTTATCGGGAAAGACCTTCTCCTCGTCTATAAGGTTTACATATCCCAATCCCTTACATCTGGGGCAGGCACCTTGGGGGCTATTGAAAGAGAAATCATGCGGAGCAGGCTCCTTGTACGAGATACCCGTAGTAGGACACATCAGCCTTTTGCTGTAATATCGCACCTGCTCCGTATCCATATCATAAACCAGCATCAGACCGTCACCTTGCTTCATGGCTGTGGCAACGCTCTGAATCAGACGCTTGTCATCCTTATCCTGCACCTTCAGACGGTCTATCACCACCTCAATATCATGGTTACGATAACGGTCCAGCTTCATCCCAGGAAGGATTTCCTGAATTTGCCCATCGACTCGAACATAAAGATAACCTTTCTTCTGAATGCTTTCAAAAAGGTCTTGATAATGTCCTTTCCTGTTCTTTACCAAAGGAGCCAAGATACAAATCTTGCGTTCGTGATAGTCCTTGAGGATAAGATCTATAATCTGTTCCTCAGTATATCTTACCATCCTCTCGCCTGTCTCATAAGAGAACGCCTCTGCCGCACGGGCATAAAGCAGGCGGAAGAAATCATATATCTCAGTAGTAGTACCCACTGTACTACGGGGATTCTTGTTGGTAGTCTTCTGCTCTATACTGATAACAGGACTCAGACCTGTTATCTTATCGACATCGGGACGTTGAAGGTTACCCAAGAAATTACGGGCATAAGCACTGAAAGTCTCGATATAACGACGTTGTCCCTCAGCAAAGATGGTGTCAAAAGCAAGAGATGATTTTCCGCTACCGCTTAGTCCTGTAATTACAGTAAAACTATTTCTTGGTATCGTTACATCTACGTTCTTCAGATTATGAACACGCGCACCCCAAACAGAAATCTTACTGTCACTCATCGCCTGTACCGGTAGTTCCGTCACCGTTATTATATCCAGAGATCACACTGATAGTCTTCTTGAAACTGAATTTACGACCGTCAGCTCCCTTCGCATTTACCACCAGGAAGTAAACACCGTCCTTTACGACCTTTCCTCTGTAGGTTCCGTCCCATTTGCCGTCGACATCGTCCCAGGAATACAGTTTTGTACCCCATCGGTTGAAGACAGCCGCATGGAACTCCACGATACTCTGATAGCCGTCCTTGGGCTTCAGCTCATCGTTAAAGCCGTCCTTGTTAGGAGAGATGGCATTGGGGAAATCCAATATACTGGTGCTAATGGAGAATACGATGGACTTGGGGTCCTCGCCTTCCTCGGGGAACTCATAATAAATGCTGCCATCGGCGTTATAGAAGGTAACATATAACTGTGCCGTATATGCACCGCTTTGGGTAAAAGTATGCTCTATGTTTTCTTCCGCACGATGAATCAAGATATTCGAAGGGTCTTCGTTATTCCATATCTTCCACTCATAACGGGGGATGCCATAACCTTCCAAACCTGAAGGATTAGCCCTGAGAAGGACCTTCAAAGGAGCGCTCCGCGGATTAGCATCAACCTCTGTAGTATCAACAGTACCATCCGCATTCTCCTCTATAAAGACACCGGTAGGGTCAACCGAAGGTACTGTCTGTGCAACAGCACATATAGGGAACATCAACAACAGAATTGCTATTATACGCGTCATTTTTACCATGTATTTACAATTATTTCTGCAAATTTAATGAAATTTCTTTGGATGAAGGACATTTTATATCTCAAAAAGTCTAAAATGGCAGGAAAAAAGTGTTATCTTTGCGCTTATGAAAAGGCTCATTATTATATTACTAATGTGTATTCCACTGATAGCGGATGCACAGAATACCATGTCAGTGCTGAATCGCCTACATCAGGTCAATAAAGGAGAGACGCTATATGGAATAGCCCAACAATATAATATCACAGAGCAAGACCTTCTTCTGGCAAACCCGGAAATCAAGAAGAAAAAGAAACTAAAAAAAGGTATATACCTGACAATCCCTCAGTCCAAGGCAGCAACACAAGGTAAAGATGCCATGGCAGAGGCCGCAAGCAAGCGGAAGCCCTCCGTTCTGAAAGTCGGCGTCATACTGCCATTCGTAGAAAAAAGTGAGAGAGCAAAAAAAATGATAGAGTTCTACCGAGGCTTCCTTATGGCTGCTGACAGCGCAAAAAGAGAAGGTAGGAATCTGGAGATATATGCCTACAGCAGCGGTTCCACGGAAGCTGACATAATGGAGGTTCTTGGGAAACCGGAAATAGCCCAACTAGATATTCTTTTCGGACCTGTTGATGAACAGCAATTGCCTGCCACTATAACCATCTGCAAGAACAACAACACAAGATTGGTGTTACCTTTTGTTAACGGACAAAGTACAACAGGAAATCCACACCTATACATTGCGTGTCCCAACAATGCGGTAGCCATAACAGAAGCTACTGGCTTGGTCACAAGAGCACATGGCGATAAGAATTTTATTATTCTGAAATCCAACACTGATAACAATAAAGGCGCACTATTTACCCAGACATTATCTGATATGCTAAGCAAGAATGGGAACATAGTACGCGTACTGAACATAAATGGTGACGACTCATCCTACGAAGCTGCCATGAATCAGTTTAAGGACAATATCATTGTTCCTGATAACACAAGCATTAAGACTCTGAATATTCTAATCTCTAAACTTGACACCTTCAGGCAGAAACACCCCAACTATAATATATCCTTACTGGGTTATCCTGAATGGCAGACGTACACGGACAAGTTGCTAAACAGTTTCTTTACATTCGACACCTATATATACAGTCCTTATTACTATAACGCATTGGCCTCAAATACCAAGTACTTCGAACAGGCATATACGAGGAATTTCGGGAAACCCATGGCTATAAACTACCCTCGATATGCCATGATGGGATTTGACCTTGCCATATACTTTATGCACGAAATGCTAACAAGTGATCCTATAGGTCAACAAGCGCCCTACCAGAATATGTACAAGTTTGTTCAGGATACGGAAAATAGCGGATACAGCAACAGATTCATCCAACTAATTCACTACACCAAGACAAAGCAAATAGAACTGATAAGATGAAAAGATTTACCCTTCTCGCTTTACTATATACATTATTATCAATAAATGGATTAGCCCAGATAGGAGAATACCGTAGGGATTTAGCTATTGGCATAAATGGCGGCTATGCACTGAATCAGATAAGTTTCAGTCCACATATCAATCAGAAAATGCACGGTGGCATGACCATGGGTCTGACAGCCAGATATACCTGCGAGAAATATTTTAGCATGATTTGCGCTATTCAGGGAGAAGTAAACTTTGCGCAACTTGGATGGACAGAGGATATAACAACAAGCACAGACACCTACAAGCGTGATATCAACTACGTACAGATGCCCATCTTAGTTAACCTTGGTTGGGGAAAAGAAAGAGGTGGCGTTAAAGGATACCTGGTGGCAGGACCGCATATAGGTTTCTGTATAGGTGACAAGGAAGAAAGAGGAGGAGAATGGAGCGACTATACCCTATCCTTACGCAACCACACAGAACAATACGACAAACCCGTTGAGAAGAAATTCGACTATGGTATTACCTTCGGCCTTGGAATGGATGTCAGCACGAAAAAAGGACATCACTTCACTCTTGAAGGTAGATACGGACTTAGCCTAAGCAACATCTTTAATGCTACAAAACAAGACACCTTCAGCCGTAGCGCCAATAATGTCATTACGGTGAAGGTAGCTTATTTATTTGATATTCTAAAGACGCGTAATTAACGCAAACGGTCCAAAGAGCGAACCAACTTCTCGTCCTTTCTGATACCACGAATGGCCAAATAAAGCAAGATAAAGGTCACAGCGGGAAAAGCTGCTGCCCAATGAGTAGACCATAACATTCCTGCTGAAGAGTTCAAAAGGTAAATAATAATACCATATGCGATGTACCAAGCCACAAGCAGTATCATACAAAAAGTGGCTACTCGCATCTGAAGGACACGACGCTTAAAAAGCAACACATCTACGCATATCAAACTTGTCGTAATAACAAGAATAGCCATCAGGACCGGGCAGAAATAAAACATGTGCTTGCCTTCTGAAACAAGCCACAGATTATACATATCAACCCGTTCGTAAGGATCCAACGAACCTGCGAATGAATTAAGACCATCTCCTACAATAAAGTGGGCGATAGGCAAACACAGGCAACCAACGCAAAAAGTAAGGGCTGCAAGCAGGTATAGGGTTTGAATGCGCTGAATCATTAATCAAGAGGTGATGCAGCTTCCTTGCTGGGGTTGCGGAAATAAACTTTACCCTCTACAAACTCCTGAGTTGCCATAAGAGTTGGCTTGGGGAGCTTCTCATAGAAACGGCTGATCTCAATCTGCTCGCGATTCTCAAATACCTCATCAAGATTGTCCTGAGAACTTGCAAACTCCTGCAACTTCTTACTAAGTTCATTCTTGATATCAGCAGCTATCTGATTTGAACGCTTTGCAATGATAGCAACACTTTCATAAATATTACCAGTCTCCTCGCACAATTCCATAACATTACGGTTTACTGTGTTTGTGGGAGCAGTTGATTTTTTGTAATCCATCATATCTTAAATTGTTTGTTGTTTTTTTCTGAATAAGTTATGAAGGCCCTTGGTGGTGCCTTTATCTGACTTAGGCAACTGTACATCAGTATGGTTTCCATCTTCTAAGATGTCTGTTGCTTTCTTTTTTTTCTTAGCTTTTGTCAAATCAACGTCATCCTCTTCTAGATTACCTTTCTTTGCGATGATGCGCTCTGAATATTGAAGAATAGACTTTGCCTCTTTTAGATATTGACTTTCAGGAAATTCATTCTGGAAGGCATAGTATTCATCAACAGTTTCACGGAAGCGATCAACACGTTTCTCCATAATACTGTTTTTTGCCAAATGATACTTCGACCTAAGAACCATAATAGAGAGTTCCTCTTTACGTTCAGGAGATGCATAGGGATAATCCTTAAGTGCATTCTGGGCAGTTACAATACATGCAGCGAAATTATTATCGTCATATGAAGTACAGTTGCCGCGATAGGTTCCCAAATCATAATACAATTTGGCTGACAGGTATTCCTTTTCGACCAACTTGTCCTGCAGATTAAAAATCAGGTCCTGCGTCTGAGCCCTAAGGTTGGTATTGGGATAATACTCCAAGAAATTCGAAAACTCTGTAAGAGCCTCCATAGTATTACTCTGATCAAGCCGAGTGTCAACCACGCAATTATAATGGGACATTGCACAGAAATATCTGCTCAACTCTACATAGGCCCCTTTAGGATAACTCTGATAATATTTCTTGAAAAAATCTACAGCTGATTCATAGTCACCTGAACGGTAATTGCTCATAGCAAGCAAAAACAAACATTCGTCTCCGTAATGGGTTCCCCTCAAGACAGATAGGACCTGACCAAAGATCTCTGCTGCCTTTCTATAACTTCCCTCTGTGTAATAACCCTTTGCTGCTTCGTACTTATAATCGTAATCCGCTGTTTTGATGACAGAATTATAATCACCACAACCAGCTAACAACGGCAAAATAAACAACAATATGAGACTATATTTTTGCATGTATATACTTTTACGGGGTGCAAAGGTAACACATTTTCTGATAATTACATAAAAGTACTTCCAATAAATATTGGATAATTCGTTTTTTTAACACAAATTCGCTTTCATTCGCAACATTTCATCCCTCAACAAAGCCGCCTCCACAAAATCAAGACGCTTTGCCGCCTCATGCATCTTCTTCTCTATGCTCTTTATCTTGGCTTCCTGTTGTTCCCTCGTCAGCAGCGTTGTTTCCTGCTCGGCAACCTGTAGGAATTCTACATCTGGTTCGATATAAGCCCTACTCTCAGATTGATGCTGAGCCTGAACCAGATTGTCCATTGTACGTTCCTTCTTAATCTGTTGAGGCACAATATGATGAGTCTCGTTATAATGCAACTGAATTTCCCTACGGCGATTGGTCTCGTCAATAGTTTTCTGCATGCTTTCAGTAATGGTGTCACCATACATTATAGCCTTTCCATTCAGATTACGGGCTGCCCTACCAACTGTCTGTGTAAGACTTCTGTGACTGCGCAAAAAACCTTCCTTGTCAGCATCGAGGATGGCCACCAGGCTGACTTCAGGAAGATCCAATCCCTCACGCAACAGATTCACACCTACCAGCACGTCATACTGTCCTTCCCTAAGGCTATTAAGTATCTGAACGCGTTCCAACGTATCAACATCGCTGTGAATGTAGGCTGTTCGGATTCCATTTCGAAGCAAATATTCGGCCAACTCCTCTGCCATTCTCTTGGTTAGTGTTGTCACCAAAGTACGCTCATCACGTTCAACACGCTGCTGAATCTCCTCCATCAAATCATCAACCTGATTCTCTGTAGGACGCACCTCAATCAAAGGATCAAGCAGACCTGTGGGACGGATAAGCTGCTCAACCACAACACCTTCGCTTTGTTCCAACTCATAATCTGCAGGAGTTGCGCTTACATAGATAACCTGATGTGTCATTTCACAGAACTCATCGAATTTGAGAGGCCTGTTATCTTTCGCAGCAGGTAAACGAAAACCATATTCTACAAGATTACGCTTTCGGGCCTGATCACCTCCATACATAGCACCAATCTGAGGAACAGACACATGACTCTCGTCTATCACCATCAAATAGTCCTCTGGAAAGAAATCCAAAAGACAATAAGGGCGTGTCCCAGGCTCTCTGCCATCAAAATACCGACTGTAATTCTCAATTCCAGAACAATGTCCCAGTTCACGAATCATCTCAACATCATACGTAACCCTTTCATGCAGGCGTTTAGCCTCTAAGGTTTTACCAACCTCTTCAAAGTAGGCTACCTGGTCTCTCAAGTCATCTTCTATCTTGCGAATAGCCTGCTCTTGCGTATCGTGACTAGTCATGAAGAGATTGGCCGGATAGACCTTGTACTCATCAAAAACAGAGATGCGAGCCATACTAATGGGATCCACCTCCTCAAGACTTTCTATTTCATCGTCCCAGAATGTCACGCGTAAAAGGTAGTCACTGTAGGCAAGGGCAATATCCACTGTGTCACCTTTAACACGAACCTGGCCTCTGTTCAATGTCAAATCATTTCTAACGTACAGAGAATCCATAAGCCTACGCAAGAAATCATTTCTGTCCAGTTTCTGCCCCACCCTCAGATCTATAACATTCTCATAGAAAGCCGACGGGTTTCCCATACCATAGATACATGACACGCTGCTTACCACAATCACATCTTTTCTTCCTGAGAGAAGTGCACTTGTAGCAGCTAGTCTTAGTTTGTCGATCTCTTCATTAATAGCCAGGTCTTTCTCGATATACGTATCAGTACTTGGAATATATGCCTCAGGCTGATAGTAGTCGTAATAACTGACATAGTATTCCACTGCATTATTGGGAAAGAATTGCTTCATCTCTCCATAAAGTTGAGCCGCAAGCGTCTTGTTATGACTCAGTATCAATGTGGGCTTACCTACATTAGCAATGACATTTGCAATTGTAAAGGTTTTTCCACTGCCAGTCACACCCAACAGAGTCTGAGCAGGAAGACCTTGAAGAACACCTTCTGAAAGCTGTCGGATTGCCTCGGGCTGATCACCGGTAGGCTTATATTTTGATGTTAGTTGAAACTCTTTCATATGTTAATAGAATACAAAATTACAATTTTTATTCAAAAACAAGCTAACAATTCGTAATAAATCTGTAATTTTGGCGTCAATATAAAAAAACAAGAATTTAAAATAAAGAGAACATGAACATCAAAATTCTAAGCATCCTTTTTGCGGCAGCTTTATTAACAACACCCGCCATCGCAAAAGAGAAGGAGAAGAAAGAAAAGACCAAGACCGAACAGGTAAAGAAGAAAGGAAAAGAAAAGAATCCTAACGGCTTCAGTAACTTCAAGTTATACACCCTGACATGCAAACGCGGGCAGTTAGTAATGAATGCCAACGGCACAGGGCTCACATCTGGAGTAATCCGTACTGATGCACCAAAAGAAGATAAGAGTTTTGCCATCATAACCTGCGACGGCAAACAATACTTATATAGTCCTTCTGCCAAGAAATTCCTGCTTGGTAGTGGAAGTTTTGTAAACAATTTGGGAACACCCCTTACCTTTGACAGCAAGCAGGCCGACGGGAAATACAAATACATGATATCTGCCCAAAACAGGAGCGGAGCCAAATTTTACATAAACATGAACGATGAAACAGTCGTCGTTATTAATACCTGGGACACTGCCGACAATGGCAACCGTTGGGTAATAACTCCCGCAGGAAAGTTCGACCCCACAGAGGCTTTGAAGAAAATCAAGGAGAGTCCACAAACACCACCTCAGAAGAAGAATATTGAACGCAATGGACTATTCCGCGTCTCAAAAGCCGATAATGAATGGTTCTTTGAAATTCCCGACAGCCTCATTGGACGTGAGTTCCTGACAACAACACGCTACACATCAACTCCTGCTGGTATAGGCAAGTTCGGTGGCGAACAGGTTAACCAGCAGACTGTCTACTTCCAGGTTGCACCTGATGACGGTTTGCTTATGCGTTCGAAACTTATTATAAATGTTGCTGACACAACAGAAACTATCAACCGTGCCATCACGGTCAGCAATGAAAATCCCATCATTGGTGCCTTCAAAATAGAAAGCCATAATAATGGCGTATATAAAATAAAGGTAGGAGGATTCTTCAATTCAGATAACCCTGCCTTGGGATTACCTCGCTACATCAAAGAGCAATTCTCTCTACAAAACCAGGATGTCAGTTACATAGAGGATATCAAGACATTCCCAACGAACACCGAGGTGCGCATCGTAAAAACATTCTATGGCGGGAATATGAGCAGGGTACCTGCAGTAAGACAGACAGGCAAGGCCACCTTCGGACTTAACATCAGTTTCATCCTCCTGCCGGAGAAGCCAATGATGCGACGCTTCTATGATCCACGTGTAGGCTTCTTCTCTGACGACTTCACCAGCTACGCTGATGACCAGCAGCGTGTTGAGGAAAAGCGTTTCATTACCCGCTGGCGCCTTGAGCCACGTCCTGAAGATGTGGAAAAGATGAAAAACGGCGAACTGGTTGAGCCTATCAAACCTATTGTTTACTATATTGACCCTGCCACTCCAAAGCAATGGAGGAAGTACCTTATTCAAGGTGTCAACGACTGGCAAGTTGCTTTCGAGAAAGCAGGCTTCAAGAATGCCATCATGGCTAAAGAATGGCCCGAGAACGATTCTACAATGAGTCTGGAGGATGCACGTTATAGCTGTATCCGTTATCTGGCAAGTCCCATTGAGAATGCATATGGACCAAATGTACATGACCCACGTACAGGCGAGATTCTGGAAAGCCACATCTGCTGGTATCACAACGTAATGTCTTTGGTTCACGACTGGTACATGATTCAGGCTAGCTCTATTGACGAAGCTGCTCAGAAAATGAATTATGACGAAGAACTGATGGGACAGCTTATCCGCTTTGTCAGCTCACATGAGGTAGGTCACACTCTGGGGTTGCGTCACAACTTTGGAAGTTCAAGTACCGTACCCGTTGACAGTCTGCGCAATAAGGCATGGGTCGAGGAGCACGGACATACGCCCAGTATCATGGACTATGCACGATTCAACTATGTTGCACAACCAGAGGACGGTATTTCCAGAACTGGTATATTCCCCCGTATCGGCGATTATGACAAGTGGGCCATCACATGGGGCTACAAGCCTATGCTGGATGCAAAGGACGAGTTGGAAGACCATAAGATGTTAGAGCCAATGGTATTGAAGTCACTAAAGAACCGCCGTCTTTGGTGGGGCGATGGTGAAGGTGTACACATAGACCCACGTCGCCAGACGGAGGATTTGGGTGACGATCCTGTCAAGGCCAGCTACTACGGTATCCTCAACCTCAAGCGTTTGGCAGACAACCTCCGTCGTTACACTTTGGACAACGAGAAAGATATCTACGACCATGACATCTCAACCATGTACAACCACATTACCAATCAGATGATGAGATACTGCGGACATGTAACCAATAACATCGGAGGTTATCTGGTAGAGCCTAAGACGCAGGGGATGGGAGGTGATGTATATGAGCCACAGCCTCTGAAGAAGCAGAAAGCTGCCCTCAAGTTTATTGACGAACAATTCCTGCACGAACCAGTATGGCTACGCGAGGTGTCTTACGCTAAACGTCTGACATCCAACCCCCAAATACTGACTAGTTATGTAGGACAATATGCCGTAACAAGCCTGATGAATCGTTTGGATGCCCTGAACGACTTATACACGCCTCAGCAGTACCTTACCGACCTTAGCAAGCTTATCTTTACTGAGTTGGACAGCAACAAGAAGGTTACAGCATATCGTATAGCCTTGCAGAACAACATGTTGTCCCATTTGGAACGCGCCTTTAATAACGGAAACCAGAAGATTCATCCTGCCGTACTCTATACTCTGCAACAATTGCAGAAAAAGAGCAAGGCTGCTTCTACTTCCGCTCCTGACGTAGAAAGCCGTGCTCATTGGGGAAGCATATATGACCAGATAGGACGTCTACTTGTATGGAAATAACAACGAGGTTTTTCTAACCCGAAAAAGAATACCGCCTAACTGGAGCGTAAAATATCTCCAGTTAGGCAGCAAAAATAATCCCACATGAGGCAAGCAACAACCTTACGTGGGATTTTTATTATGGTGCAACTTCGTCGATTACCTCTTGAACCGCCTCCTTCCTTCGAGTACGCGGGCTCATCTCCGGATTCGTATAATAGCCCTTCTGACCAGGCATTCCATCAACGAAATCACGTATTGAACTTGATCCCGTGGTCTGTTCTTGCCATAATTGTTCATAGTCATGGACGTAATCTGCACGGGGAACAACATTGGTATCGAATTCCAACTCTACACATGTAGAGTCCTGAAAATTACCATAGCAATATATAAAATGATCTACATAACCTGTATTCTTGATGGTATTGAAGGTAAGGTGGATATAACCCACTTTGTGCGGAAGTATAACGACAGGGAGATCATCTCGTGATATGATACACCCACATGTTGTCTGCATCTCCTGAATAAAGAGAGGATTATCTGATGTGTTTTCTATCTCATAAGACAGATTCATCATTTCTCCCTGAATAACCGGATAATAGTGTCGAACAGGATCAACAACTATTACGGAAGCAGGTTTCAGTTCCTTATCGCATGACACAAAGCAGAGTACAGAAAAACTGAGAGCTACTACCCTGCTTATCAACGACTTCTTTTTTCTATAAGTTATTACCTTCATTTCTTTCTATTAACAATAATCTTCCTCCTCAGAAGCCCTCTATCTCATCTAGTGCCATCGTACGATCTTCCAGGTCTCGATAAACATGAAGTACAAGTTTACCCTTGCAATTAGCCGGAATCTCGAACTCTGCTACAGCTCGCTGAAGATGTGATGAAGAAGAAGCTGGCACAACAGCCCCTATCTCATGTCCATTGGCTGTTAACATGACACGTGATGGAAAAGATATATGGAAAATGGGGTTTTTGGTCATATTAACGCGTAAATGCTTCATCCCCTCTACACGAGGGATTGCTATGCGCAACGATGGCGTAGCCGACGAGAGCATTTGACCACAATGATAGCAAGAAGGAAGCCCCAGAAGTCCGTCGGTAAGAATAGAGATGTCATTATAGTCCTCATCCAATTCTGTCAAAGGTTCCAGACGAACGCCCTTCAAAAGATTCTTACCCCATGTTTCCCTTGCATGACGAAGCATGTACCGATAGTCATTCACATAATTTTCAATGGTTTCCCCGGCCTCGCTATAAGCAATAATATCCAAATCCGAAAGCCTTATCAATTCATTCAGCATCTGCTCACACCCCACGGTATCAGCTGCCATACGTTTCAACTCAAGGTGTGTAAGCGATGTTGCTCTACTTATTTTCTCAATGCTTTTATGTTCACGTCCTTTCGTCTCGGGTAATAAGTAGAGCAAATCGTTATGGAATTTAATAAACTCCTCGGCCGGCAAATATGTCTTAACCGCAGTAGAAATGCCCTCATATAATGCTAAGGGGGTTTTCACACTACTAACCATATCCTCCTGTTTAATGACAAAATCACATATAGCTTCACCCGTAACAGGATATCTTTCCCGACAAAATTCCCTAAGCAATGGTCGCCATTCTGCCTCTGGATTAGACAGCAACAATGATAGAATATGAATCTTTAGTCTATAAAATGTACTGTAGTCCGCACCACTTCCATTCATAAAGACTCCTTTCACGCCAGCCTGTGCATAAAGACGAAGCCTATGCTGAAAGATAGAGAAGACAGGGAATGGCGTAAAGTAATCATCAAAATTATTTATATAGTCCCATACATATATCCGGCTCGTATACTCAGACCACTGCTTAAGCAAATGCATGAATTCCCCCTCCTCTGGTGTGCAATCCGTACTGAGAGGAAAACAGATGGCACTGACAAGTACACCTGCATTATCTGGCAAAGGACGACTTGGCAGGCTGCATGTAGTCTTATAATAGGAGGTAAAGAAGAGATGCTGGGGGAACAGTTTGGTCAGACGTTCCAACATGTAATAGACAGCCCCAGAAGCATCAAGTTTTGTATTACCACATTCCACACATCGTTTACACTGACATACCACTGAATTATCATTGGGTAAAATGGCAAATCGCATAGGCTTGTCACTGCGATAATTCCTACAGATGTATTTCTTTATATAATCAAACAAAGCATCTGAAGTGAAACAGAATTGGTCACGATTCACGCAATTTTCGCACTTAGCATAAACACTTGAAGAAGGCTTTTCTGGCAAAACCACAGAAAGATTATGCCCCCAGATTCCCCAATCCCGATCAATACTATTTAAACTAAGAGGAACATGTTCACCAGAAGCCAATACAGGGAGATAGACTTCACGATACTCAAATGGTGATGAGTCTGTGGAATGTTGTTTAATTCGATCACATCCCACAAGCAGTAATGCCGATAACAGAACTACGTATTTCAGTTTAAAGTTTCTCATGATATATTTAGACCTATTAATTCTCATGGTTTAGAAAGCTAAATGGAATTGCAATGCAATGGAATAAATGTTACGATACGAGTCAGACAATGAACCATCCTGTAAACGGTAGGGATTAAAACATGTATTCCAACTACCCGTCAGACCTAAGCATATATGACGGGTACATAGATACTGGACATCGAAGCCCACCATAGCATTTGTATGGGATACATTTCGCAAGGCAGTCTGCTCGAAGAACGATAACTCAGGGAATGAGCCGAAACCTGTAATAAGTGAAACACTGGATATGTTATCGTTATTGACAAAAAGCTTACCCTTCAATCCTATGTTATAATAGAGATTACTGGACAAAAGAGTGACATCCGTATTGGCTATTACCTTGATACGCTCCCATGATTTTTCAACAGAGGGAGAGATAAGAAGCAGATTAAATTCATCCTTTGCAACCAATCCAAAATTGTCGCCTCCAAGATAAAGGTACGTAGACGGTGTCCTACGAAATCCCAAACGTAATGATGGTGTCCACCCTCTTGGAGCAGAATATGAGGCAGATACGTTAAGACCAAACTTATTGAAGAAACGGGTAGAAACAGCAGCATTAGCCATCCCGCTCCATTTTGAATTAAACTCATGCTCCCACTGAGCCATAAACTCGAGACCGTATCCTCCAGATTCCTTTTCTAACGGATCCCCATCTATACCCTTATAGCTAATCTGTCCTGTATAAGTGTTACGTGGACTAATTCTGGCATATGAAACAGAGGCAATGGAATAGAGATGAGCTATTGACGAAAGAGTCTCAGCATGTGAATCATAGAATGCGCTGGTATATGTGGCGTCTACCCTATTCTTGAATCCCTTGAATCCCAAATAACGTATATGGCGGATATAATCCCACTGTTCTGCATTACTAGGCTCATAGTAACGTTGCTGATATTCGCATGCTTTGTCGAATTGCTTCAGATACTCATAAGCTATTCCTTTGTCATATAGCAGATCCTTGTTGGACGCATCATGAACCAGAGCAGAATCAATCACCTGCATTGCAAGCTCTGACATTCTGTTCTTCAATAGCTGAGTTGCCCACTCATGACTAATACCAGAATATGCGGCAACAAGCTGAGGTGACATAAATTCGCCAGAACGGTCACGCGGTTGAAGCATTGCCAAAGCCTCTTCATTTTTTCCCTGCTGTTGGAGCGAGAGAGCCTGCTTTACAACAAAATAAGGTACCTCTGGATATGCCTCATAACCCATTGCCGCATATTGCGGGAACAAATCGTCACGTTTTAGAGTCTGGCTCATATTAATAAGGCAACGCAAAGCAACTTCACTTCCCGGAACAACCTCCAAGAGAGCCTGCGCCTCATTAAAAGCCTCATCATAACGTTCCTCATCGATAAGGAATTTCAAGCGGTTACCAGCAAAGTCTTCATATGCAGAAGCGAAACGGCGACGGTTATGAGGGCTTCTTTCAGATGATTCCACAAAAAGATTATGAGCCTCTTCCTGCCTATTCAGATGTCCAAGTACGGTAATCTGCTTAGATACAACAGCCGGCCATGAATCATCTGTATCAGGCATCAATTCCAATACACGATTTAAATGTTCATACGCATCATTCCATTGCTCTGCAGCAAAATCGTAATCAGAAAGTTGCAGCATCATATCTGCATATGCCTCTGAGAGTTCTTCATCCCTCGGATTCTTTTCATATAGCTCCGTCAGAACACGCAGACAACGCTTCTCGTTGCCAGATTGCTTCTCCAGAGAATACAATTTCATTAAAAGGCCAGGCGTACGTCCTTCCAACTTCATTCCTTCCTCGATATAGAACCGGGCATCATCATAATAACCTCTCGTAAGTGAGGTATTTATCAGATAAGTCAATGCATCACGGTCATGAGTAGCCAGATAAAGACGTCCGTTAGCTTCGTATGGATCATGCATTCGAGCATCAGCAGCAACCTCCTGTAACAGATTATTGTAAACGTTACCGCTCATATTCTTACTCTTGGCAAAGGCTAAGGCTTGTGTATAGAGTCCAAGTTCCGTCATGATGCCCACAACCTTATTAATAAGCTCTGCATCATTAGGGAAATGAACTAGACCGCGATTGGCTGCGCCAATGGCTTTCTCGTACTCACCCATTTTAATATACGTGCCAACAAGTTCAACATAATACTCACGCATCATAGGATCCTGGTCTATCCATCTCTCCAAATTTTCTGCAGCTTCATTAAGCGAGCTTTTCTTGAGGACCTTATCCCAGTTCTCATGATTATGTCTTCTGACATCAGCCAACACAACAGAGTCATTAGGATAGATATGATGCAGGCGCTTCAGGGCAGCATCGGCTTCAACATCATTCTTCAACATTCGGTAGAATGCGATCTTACGTCGCCACAGGTCACGGTCATATGGCTGGAACTCCAGTAGTTCGTTGATATAACAAATAGCACTAGAATAATGTTGTAACTTATCCTCTACATCAACCAACAGGCGCTTAGCTTTAAAGTGCAGGTCATTAATCTGCGTGGCCCTTACCAGATTGTAACGGGCTTCTTTCATATCGCCGATGATGAAATAATAGCGCCCATTCAGATAGCGCAGATCCGGATCATCGGGATATTCCTTCAGACCGGCGTCAATCTCACGCTTCGCTGTATTCCAGGCATTAGAACTAACATAACCTTCAGCCCGATGTATATAGTATCGTGGTGTATGCGGAATCTCCTGAGCACATATCGTAGATGACGAAATGAAAAGAATCGTCAATAATATGAAAATGTATTTTACTTTCATGATTTCTTCTTTTTAACACCTTTACGCTGAATAGGTTTCCAAACAGCCGTCTGATTGCTTATAAAGCGCCAATAACCTACATTTGAACAATATGTGATGATAGGATGATAGATGAAGGGCTCCAAAAAGGTTACCAGAAGTAACTTCAGATAGCTGATTTTTGTATTCTGCCATTCAACTGCCTTTGCAGAATAGTCAAAGTACAAGACAAAAAATGACATAAATATTGAGAATATGTATATCATTCCGAAAAGGATAATTGCAGAATCCCAATTCACACCTCCTGTAAGAACCAGCCAAATCATAAACAGGAAACCTGTCATTTCAAGCACAGGAGCGATGAACTCGAAAATAAAAATGTATGGCAAGGTAAATGCGCCAATAGGTCCGTAATGTGGATTAAAGAAAAGCTTTCTATGATTGGAAATAATCTCGAAAAGACCACGGGCCCATCTCATACGCTGACGGCACAGTGTTTTTACCGTACCAGGACCTTCCGTCCAGCAACATACCTTAGGAACCTGTCCCAAGCGGAAATCCTGACCAGTATTCTTCATATATGTTACCATACGTAGCAACATATCAACATCCTCGGCCATACTGGTTGGGTCATAGCCACCCGACTTTACTGCCACGTCAGTATCGAAAAGGCCAAAACCTCCAGAAATATTAGGCAAGGCATTAATACTTGACCATCCCAGTTTACTGATAAGGAACGAACGCAAATATTCCAATTGCTGGAACATAGGAACCAGAGTATTGGGCACAGCAGCTTCCACTACCCTTCCATCTTCAACAATACATCCGTTACTCATCAACATAGTAGCACTGACGCCTATCACTGGTCTATGACTATTCAAGACTATCCACATCATACGATACAATGCCATGGGCTCAATAATACAGTCCACGTCAGTACACACGAAGTATTTATTGCTACAAACATTAATACCAGCATTAGAACCGTCGGCCTTCTTTCCTCCGTGCTCCTTGTCGACAACCACCAGTTTACTGTATTTCTCTTCCGTTGACTTCAAAACACGCTTTATGGGCTTCGACTGCACCTTCATGGCAATATCATAAGGTACCTCAACCAATTTATATTCATTGATGAGCAGTTCCATCGTATGGTCTGTACTTGCATCATTCACAATGATTATCTCGTAGTTGGGATAATCAATCTTCATTAGTGAATTTACATTATCCAGAATGGTTACCTCCTCATTAAATGCTGGTGCAATAATGGAAACGGCAGGAGTTAGCGGTGAGCCTTGCATGAAATATTTTATGGTCTCATCATCAGGAATATTAATACCAAGATTTCTCTGAGCCCTACTACTCATAATAACCAGATACATGTAACTGGCCATCAGCAACATAGTATAGCCAAAGACCAGATAGCAGAATATATAATATATTGTAATCCACATAGGCGTATTCTATCTGATTTATCCGTTATAAACAGTCTCGACAGAGGGATGGTATGCCTGTTCCTTGTCAAGGCCAATCTTCTCTAACGTGATATCGTTCTTGAAGAAGTCAAAGAATTTCCTGTCGCCTTCCTCAGCATTTCTTTCCAGCTCATCAAACTGAGCACGTCCCGCTTCTCCATAATTATACATGCATCGGAGCGCTTCAAATCGTACGTGCGGGTTAGTCGTATTCGTAAAACCTTCCAATAATGCATGAAGGCTTTTACCTGTTGCGAAACGAGTCAGCGCATGCATAATAGCAACCTTGGTATCATCTGGTTCTGCCAACAAGGCATCAATCAACAAATCCTCGCTATCAGTATAATGCAGATAACCCCAGGTACGAGAAATCTCTTCAATCAGTTTCTTCTTTCGATGCTGAGTCTTGAAAAGTTCTGTCAACTGATCACAATACTCCAACTCATCAAATCTTCTCATAAGTCGGACAAACATACACTGTGAGCGCTCATTCTTCTGTATATTAGCCCATCGAGCCAGATTGGGCAACTTCAGCCCCGCTCTACGTCTACGCTGAAGGGAATATGCCAACTCTATCTCATCCTTGATACAGCAATGTTTGTCAAAAAAGTCTGTCTCGAAATAATCCAAATCACTATCCGAGCTAAGCATAATGTTAGAGTACATAGCCAGACGCTGAACAGTCAGGTATTTGGAGTTGAGAAGCTTATTGATTACCCAGGGGCTGACCGGCAACTTAAATGTACGAATCTTACCCATAGCATCTACCTTACGTTTCATACTCCTTAAACTCACCTCTTTTTCAAGATATTCAGGAATACCGAACAAATACAGCAAGGCAGTGATATTATTTCTGTTTGCAGAATCAGATCTTTCAGTAATAAAACGAAGGTAGAACATTTGCACGAAAATCTCTTTTTCGCGTCTATTCTTTAGAATATCCTTTCCTATGTTTTCCTTCGCAATGCCAAAGACTGCAGCAATTTCCTGCGTAGACATCAACTTCTGAGCTTCAGCCGAAAGCATAAAATCCATCCCCTTGCCGAATTTTTCTTCGAAATTCATTCTTATCTTTCTCAGTTTCTTTTCCTTGCGAGAAAGAAGGATCAGGGCAAAGCCCATTATCGCCATCAAAATCAGACACATTACCGTTACCGATACGGCAACTTTTACTTCGGGGGGATAGTCAGCAAACATACCTATGGCATACTGTAGATAATACGTACTATATGCCACAATTAGGTTAAAATAATATTTAACTATCGAAATAGTTCTCACTTATTGCTTCTTTTTGCATATTACCAACCGGAGAAATCCGCTCGGCATTTATTAACGTTTGCAAAATTATGCAAAACTTTCGACACATCAAAAGAAACAGAATTCTTTTTCTCGTTAAAATGCTGTTTATGAATTATAAAGAGTACATTCCATTTATAGCAACCACAGAATATACATACAATACAATAATGTTACCAAATGTCTTCAGGTACCTCTGGATTATCATAAACCTCCTTGGCCACATACTCAAAGTAGTCCATAAAGAATTCCTTATTCTCATCATCCAGAACCGACTTAAAACGAATATAATAATTACGGAACGGATAAAGATAAGTGCTCACCATAATACGGCGTGTCATTACGTGCTGAGTTCGAACAGTCATATTACCGCCCAACTGCGTTGTCCATGAATTAGGAGCCTTCATGAATCCTTTTGTACGCATACGTTTGGTGATGTTATCGTCATGTTCATCATCACCATTATCTTCCTCCCATCCCACATTCGAAGCCAATGTAATACTACCTACTCTCTTTTCTTTTCCGCCTAATCTTAAGTCCATGGGAATACCAGCAGCAGGCATCATATCTTTACTAGAACCGAAATAGACTTGTGCCATAGAACGAACACGGGAACCTGTGGCAACACCAAAACGAATCTCGTACTGACCGGCACGAGGAACTGGGGGTAACTTCATCGTAAAGTCATAACAGCCAATAATATTGTATTCATCTCCCTGTAGATTATAGAAACCTCCACAAAGATATCCCTGAAGATAATAGAAACGCGTACCTTCATATAATTCTATATTCTCTATATAAGGATAATTAGTGGGAATGGCGCGGGAATTGTCTGCACCGCTGGCATAATAGGCACGATGTGCGCGAATATCATTGTTCATCAACTCCGGCATCAAACATCCTGCATCAATACGAATGCGCTGGTTAGCAAGCTGATTACAAACATTTTCGGTACACACAAGAAAATTATCAATAGGATATACAATGCCATTGGCAACACTACTGGCATCAGTTCCTGACTCCGAATAAGTAAGGACACGCACGCCTTCATTTTCATCTGGCCTTGTACTGGCACCACTTAGCGAAGGGAAAAGTCCGCTCTCGTGATAATCATTGGGTACACCACTCGAAGGGCCGAACTGTCCGCGTCCGTTTCTCAGCAGAGGGAATCTGTTTAGGAATATGCCTTTACTCTCACGACTCTCGTAGGTTTTTAGCAGACGAGGTATACCCATCGTCTGATAGTAATCCATAATAGGAATTGTGGGGTTAGTGGAATTTGTGTAATTAAATCCTAACTCGTTATAATGTACCACCAGTTTCTCACGACCAATACGTTGATTCAATAGATGATAGGTAACAAACTGGTTCAGGACATTCTTCTCGTTGGAATAGTCATCATCATAAACCGTTCCTTCCATATGATTGAAAAAACCAGACTCACGCAGAAAATCACAAACATCCTTTACACTTATCTCCTCTGCAGGCTTACCCAATGTCTCCTCCCACAAGCGGTCTGTCTCGGCAAAAAGTGTGAAACCATAAAAACGATGTTCTGGAATAGAACCAGGCTGGGATGTATTGAAAGAAGTATGAGGTGGTAAATCCTCCACTCCACCCGTCAGATACAGTCGTTCCCATGTTTCGTCGCGGAAAGCATTCAATGTGTCAACCAATCCGCATGCCATTATCAGACGAGACATTATACTATATCCACTCTCAGAATGACGTGACCAATAAGTAATGAATTCACCCAACCTATCGTTACTTGGTGCAATAACAGCCTCCACCTGATGAATAAAACCATTGATAAGAATAATTCCTCGATTCTTCTTGGACACAGGAACATTTCCATTTATCGTGATACTGTCAGGATCTGTAATGCCATAGAAGACACGCAATTTGCGGTCGTTCATATTAGTCAGACCAAATTCATGTTCATTATCTGGGAAGTCTGCAATATCATACGCCGCCTGGTCACCACTGTCAAGAATACTATTATAGACAATTACCTTTTGTATACTATCTAAATCATTTTCGTCAGTAAACCCGTCCCATGTTGGTTCTGATATGAGCCCTTTAGCACAAAGCGTATCCAGATACGCATACACAGCATCATTGGTTGGGGCAAATACGGTATAATGGCCACGGGCAGATAGCAATTGCTTTACTGTAGTCTTGGATATAGAACTGACAGGAACACGTCCCAACAAGCGAACATACTCACTATAGTATTCCTTATCCTCCAAGTATTGCATGATGGATTTATCTTTAAAAACATATCGTGAGGACACGTCAACTGACTCTGAACAGCCAACAAGTAGAATAGTTATGATTGCAAAAAAGAAAAAACGTTTCATATATTAGAAAGGATAGTATTATAAAATCGGTTATTATTCTGGCGACAAATATACGAATAAGAACGGGAAGTACCAAGAATATATCTGTTTTTTTCCAAGTGAAAGAACCTTACGCCCCTTTTTTCTTATACTATGACACACAGAAGACAAAAAAAAAGAAAGATTGGTGAATATATTATAAAAAGGAAAAAGACCAGCCTCACGGCAAGTCTTTCCTCAAACTAAACTAAACTAAGTTAAAGGTAGTGACATTATTTTTCTACCTAACAAGCTGCATGACCATGTGCTATCTCAGCATGAGGGCTGCAAATATGTTTTTATTCTGTTATCTTTTATCTTCAAAACCACGATTATGTTCTACACATTTGTGATTTACGAATGCAAAATTACAAGAAATACAACAAAGAGACATGTTATGATGGAAAGAAAAATTTGACAAAAAGTCGGAATCTATTTGTTTCTTTATGGTTATTTATATAATTTTGTGCCGCAGATAGTAAAAAAATGGATAAAGAGACCCCTTCTTTGAGTATGATAGCCAAGGTTGTTGAGAAACGCGGCCTGGCTGTTATCGATCTCACACAAATGCCCCTATACAACGAGCCTATCGTGTTACCCTATGTGATAATTGCACTTAACAACAGAGGATGGATTCGTTCTGAATTTGATTTCGAGCCAGACCTGTTCAAAGAACATGACTTCACCTTGCTTAATCCCAACCACGTGATGATTCCCCTTGAAACTAGCGAGGATTATCATGCAACTTTGGTTATAATGTCACGCCGTTTCTATGGCATTTTGGCAGAGATGTATCCAGACAATTACAAATACATACATTACTTCCTGACAACATTCCATCTTAACGATCAGCAGTACGAGGGGATGAAATCCTGCCTCCAAACGCTAAGGAAAATCAATATGCTGGATCATCCCGATCGCGAGAAACTTCTGACTGCACAAATTAACATAATGGCCCATATGACAGAGATTTACTGTACAGAAAATGGCTATGCGCCTGAAGAAAAGAGCGGCGTAGAATTGTTGATGCTCCGTTTCCATTCTGCTATCGCCGAGAATTTCCGCACGCACCGTGATGTTAAGTTCTATGCCGACCAACTTTGCCTTTCCCCCAAGTATTTCGGTACAATTGTCCGCCAGACGATGGGATACAGTGCAGGCGAACTGATAGCACGCTATGTGATGGTACAAGCCAAACACTTACTAAGACACCATCGCAAAATGAATATTCAGCAAGTTAGCGACAAACTTGGATTTTCGGACCAGACAGCCTTTACACGCTATTTCAAGAGTCATTCAGGACAAACACCACAGGAATTCAGAGAAGGCAAATAATTGAATCAGTTTATTTCCGAGCGTCCGCAATAATCGGACTCCGTGTCCGTACGGGGCGGACTGTGAGTCCGCACGTTACGGACAAAAAGTCCGAAGGCGTCGGACAAAAAGCAAACACCTTTAACAAGGATACAAAAAAAAGGAAGTCCTATTGAACTTCCTTTTTCTTTTGTGTGAGCGGAGAGAGAGGGATTCGAACCCCCGGTGCCTCTCAGCACGCCGGTTTTCAAGACCGGTGTAATCGACCACTCTACCATCTCTCCGAACTCTCTCATGAGAGGCTTTTGGTCTTAAAGCGCTGCAAAGGTACGGACTTTCCGCGAAACTACCAAATTACAAGCTATTTTTTTTGTATTTTTTTACCTCCGACAATATAGACACCCTTGGGAAGACGGTCAAATACCTGACCAAGAGATGTACCAACCATCTGACCTGTCAGATTATAGACACGTGCATCATGCATCAAAATCTTCTCTGCCACATCAGAAATAGCGGTTGTCTTTCCCTCATCCATATACCATCTGTACAGGTTCAGTAACTGGAACTCGCCAATATGCATCTGCGTACCTCCATTCACAGCATTTACAGTAAGGCGATATTGACTATAAGCCGCAGGCTCCATCTCATCAGAAACCTTATATACCTGTGTCGCATAACGGTTAGAGAAAAGTTCGTCCTGACGTTCATCTAGAGTTACCCAGTTTGTGCCGTCATTGCTGACCTCAAGCTTCCAATCCTTTGGATCATTGGCTGCTCCGTCCTTAGCGGCAGTAATAGTATAATAATGTATAGCAAGAGGACTGTCATAAGTATACGTAATGGTAACAGGTGCCGTAAAACTGGTACGGTAACGTGATGTCTTGTTCTGATCTGAAAGTTTCTCAACACCTTCTGTAGATGTTGCACCTTCAGCAGAAGCCTCTACGTTAGCAGGAAGGGACAAAGCTTCTTCGCTGGCCCCTGCTATAGCAGTGCCAAAGAGTTCAAAATCAGCTAAGCGAGCTACGTTTCCGCCAGAAGTCGTCTGGTTGATTACCACTTGAAAACTCTTATACAGCACTGAAGAAGAGATTGTAGCAACGGCCTTTGCCGCCCTCGCATTAAAGGTAACAGCACGGTTTGTGATCTGCGTTTTGCTACCATCCTCATCAATACCGTAGAGAGTAAAGTTGGAAGGATCAAAAGACGCATCATCGGCACATGTCATACTGAAGCCAACCACCTTAACAGGTACTGGCATAACGAAATTCCACTGCATAAAATCGCCCTGAACAGTTGAAGAAGTCTCTCCAACATTGTCCACAAGCGCACTGGCATCATCTCCTGCACCCGTGAAAACCTGAGCAAAGGAAGTGACATCGGCATAGAAAGTTCCATAGTCATAGCTGCCGTACAGCTGCCATTGGGCCACTTCAGCGCCTTCCTCCAATACTTTCAATCGATAATACTGGTAGGCGGGAACAGCACTCAGACTACATATATAGGTACTGGCAGGATAAGGAAACTGTATATCTGACCGTTGATCTATCACCTTCCAGGTTGTTCCGTTTACAGAGCCTTCCAACGTCCAAGCCGTAGGAGCTTTACCCGCAGTACAGGTGACAGCATAAGAAGTGATAGCATAGTTGCCCTCCGACTTATATGCAGCCGTGAAGGGAGTTAGTGTAGCTATCTCTCCCTGATGATCTATTAGCGCCTCTAATCCACTTGTTATACTCCCGCCATCAGCAGTGATATCAGTCAGAGAAATACCACGTCCCAACAACTGCCATTCTGAGAGCGACAGTTTTTCTGCTCCCCCTGGAAGGGTAAAGTAGAGTCTATAATATAAATAAGGTATAGAAGGATTTACATCAAAACGCATCTGCTGGGCGCGGGCCACAAAAGAAGCATCAGTCTGCTCGTGAAGTGTCGTCCATTCCTGTCCATCATTCGAAGCCTTCAATGTCCACGCAACAGGGTCGTTAGCTTCTAAACCTGCACAGAGGGAATACCCTTGCAGCTGGATTGGTGCTGGTGACTGATATTGTACATACAACTCGGAGGCATCAGCAGAGCCAGTGAGACTAGTCAAAACATCATCATCTATAAGATTTTGCAATGTACCGTCCGTAACAGCCAATGAAGATGACACTTTTCCTCCGTTGTTGGTCATATCACCATAAATAGATATATCCGACTCGAACTGGAACCAGTTAAGCGACATCAGATTTACATTAGAAGTTCCTGCAGCCACCAGATAAATATTGTGAGAACCTGTAACAGGAACATTCAATGCCCTGGTGTAGGTGCCCCATGTATTCGTTGTAATATCATCATCGGCGCCAGAGAATGTACACAGCAGCGTGCCATTCTTCGCATCAGGTGCATCTACGTAAACATAAACCCTGGCTGTCGTACGCAGAAAATTGGCTCTAAGAGTAACCTGAGTAGCATATCTATTACCAAAATCCAGCATTTTGTAGCCCACATTGTTAGCGTTGCGCATATTAGAAGCCATACCCGTACCATCATCTGTATTCCCTTCATCCACCACATTGGCACCTTTTATAAAGTTGAAGTGCTCAACCTGTATAGAGTCATAGGCATTATGTTGTTCTACCACACCTAAATGGGCATTAAAGGCGGCTGAGAGACAAGTACTGTTTCCAAAGGACTCAAAGGTCTTCATCTCTTCACCCTCCTTATGCTGATAGTTCTCCTCAGACTTCGTCAGCCATGCAGAAGATGTTATACCACCTGAGTTACGGTTGTTCCATGCATGGTATCCGTTCTTTGCCAACCAATCATAATACTCAGGATGGTTCATATCCTCAGCATACCGTCGAATGTATCGCATAAGGATACCCTTGAAACCACACAGGTCGCCCCTAACCGTCTGGCACACTTTTATTATACCATGACTGTCAGCCAGTTCCTTCACCGACCATTTGATAATTGCATCAGCATCCGTCTTGTACATTGGGTCTTTGTAGTAGTCGTACAGCATAACAGCTGCTCCCAGACAGGTTCCCTCATTATAGGTTGAAGCCCAGTAATTGTAGGTTTGCTTTCCCTGATCGTATGAATCCCACACCTTGCCGGTTGGCTGTCCGTTAGAAAACTCATACAGACGACTGCGATTAGCCAAATAGGTTTTCTTTGCTTTCTCGTAATACGACATATCTGCTGTAGCAATTGCTAAGTAGCATGCACAAACTGATGCAGGACCGTTGATACAGGCATTGGTACCCGTTCCAGAGTTATGCTTCCACTGTAGCAAGTCGTTGCCATAGCAGTCCGCACGCGCGAACATACCATTAAAGTTATTCTTGGCAGTAGTAAGGTATTTCGATGTTCCCGTCAGTAAATATGCACGGACACATGCAATACACATCCATGCAATATCGTCGTTATACTCATTGTAACCACTAACACCACTCTGATACCAAGTGCTTTTGTTACGGGATATGAAGTTGGTATACAAGTTTTCAAACATGGTAGCATATTCCTGATTACCAGTTGTCTCATAAGCATCCAGGATAGTCTCGAACATTTCGGCATCTCCCCACCAACCTCCGTTGTCTATGCTATATCCCGAACTTTGTTTCTTATAATGACGGGCCTTGAACTTGTTCATCATATCATCACGCATGCTCTTGGAGAAACCATAAGGCTCAACATTCTCATCTACTTCTACGGTCCATTCCAACAAAGTTGGGTCAACATTAGATGATGCAGCCAAGAGGGCTACGCCTGTACCATCCGTTATCTCTGTATCAGAAGACAAGGCATATTTTCTTGCCGTACCAATGAAAAGATTATACTTACCCTCAGAACCTTCAACAGGAACCAATTCCCATGAGCCTCTAGATGAAGCATAAGTCTTGGCAATCTGCCCCACCACGGATTTATTGACAGCTGATGTAACACCTCCCAGATAAAGTTGTGAGTATACATTCTGCAAGTAGAATGTTCCCCTACCCGTATCAACAAGCATCCAACGCTGCGAGTGTGTATTAGTCTCTGTCCAAAGCACAGCATTCTTACTAGCATCAAGCGAGGAGTTCTCTACCATCAGGGAACGTCCACCTCTGATTAGTCGGACTATTTGACCGGCTTCAAAAGCATAGGCCACCGTTCCAAAGCAAAAGAACAGCAGCAACGATGTAATTAGGTTACGTGAATAGTTAAACATGTTAATTATGGTTTATGATTAATGATTTTGCACTGAGTATATTTTTAAACTTTGGTTGTTGGCTTTTAGTTTTTTATTATCGAATATAGAATTTTATCTTTTATCTTTTAATTTCTAATTCCAATTTAAACATTTATCGTCTTACATCGGGTACATCGTCCTTTGGCATGCATCTTGGCTCCACATCTGCCACACACACAGTGTGCACTGAAACACCTGATATAGCGCCAGACAAAAGCAACAGCAACGATGGCATACAACAGATACCCCACCCAACCAAGCACAGCCAGAGAGAAAACCAAGTAGCATGCCACACAGACTCCTAAAAGGGAAAACAGATATAGAAATGCCTCAGATATAGGCAATAGGCTGAACACCTCATCCACAGTAGCAATGACAAGGACTACCAGCAGCCAGATACTGGCAATGAAAAGACCCAGGATAAGAGGTAAATCGAAGGGGTTAAGTGTAGGATGGTAGTAATATAGCACCCATGTATCAGGTATCAGTCGTTGAATGCTGGCATACAGGATAGCCGAGCCTGAAAGGGTCAGCATCAACAAAGTAGGATAGAAAGAACTGATATCACGAACGAATATCATATAGAAATGCCAACGTTTTGCTTGTCGCCATACCACAAGAACACCAACGGCAAAAGCCATACCCAGGAAGTACCACAGATGGCGCTGACTAAACAGATATATAAATTCAGAAATAGGATCATCCGGCACTACGCTATTAAGGAAAGTACTTTGATGTAACCATCCCTGCGAGAACTGATCGCGAGCTACCTTTACCCATACGCTGTCCACAGAATCCTCTGGTATCACCAGAATCTGCGCTACCACAATAGGATCATTGCGATATAGTACAATACTATCCGAGAGGGTGTCTATAGGCAAACTATGAAAGGGTTCCTGTTTCTGTAGCGAAAGAGAATCCACAGAAAGTATAAAGTTGTCATTCACTGCGTAAAGTGTTGACTCTTCGGCTGGGTAATAACAGGCCGAGAGTAACAACAGCGGCAGAAGAAAGAACCACAACTTACGCATGCAACACCTTCATTTCACAGTTTTTACAATCAAACTCTAAACGGAACTTTCTCCCGTCTCTTGAACACAGATAATAGGGTTCCTGATATTGACTCTTAGCACCACGTTGGCGTGGACACCAACCCATCTGATATCGCAAACAGAACCTGCATGTCATCAGTGCTTGTCCATTATTCAGTCTGCCGGTTACCTCTAAAGCATTTATCTGTTCAGCCCCGCCCTTGTCGGCAACAAATTGGCAAGAAAGACGATTGCTGATGTTGAAGTCGAAATATTGAGGGGAAATATCAGCCTCCGTGCGATGAGACTTTCCCGAAATTTCCCTCTTGTCCTTTTCCCGGGTGGCGGCAAGCTGTTCCACCACACTGCGACGCCATTCCGCCAAGATACTACGTGGGATGAACCAAGGCCGCGAGAAAGAAATCTTCACCTTCTCGGCATAGAATATGGTATCACCCAACTTACTCAGCAATTCTATGATACCTGCCTGTTGATCGGTACGCGCCAACTGATGTTCTGCCTGAAAACGCTGTGACACCTCTTTGCCTCCTTGTAGAACGCCTTTCAGCACGAAGCCGTCCTCTACTTCACTAAGGGCAAAAGTAACTGGGATGCGTCTAATGGCAGTTTCCTTAACCATCAGTTTCTCCCATTGCTGGTCGTAATTACGCCACAGTGTATCTCCTTTCTTTACATCTGGCATCTCAGCCGGATACAGGTGGTTACCCTCTACCCTATTAACCCTGAAACCCTGTAGCTTACCCTGTGCATCTATGAAACACAGACCATCTCCGTTACAGAAAGGAGTAGTTCCTGCAACGATGATGCAGCCTCTCCTGACCTCCTTTACGTGTCCCACAAACTGACCTCTACTCTTGGGCGTATCAGGCGAAGCCAAATCATCTGTCCTGCCATGTAAGAAGTAGTCCGTAAAACCACGAGAAAAGCTACGCGCCGGATCCGGGGTAAAGAAGAACTCCTCACGCCCATGGGATGAACGCTGGTATTCTTTTCTCCTACGGAGGATGGCATCTATCTGTTGGCGATAATATGCCGTTATGTTCTTGACGTATGAAACATTTTTCAGTCTGCCCTCTATCTTGAAACTCCTCACGCCAGCATCCATCATCTCCTCAAGATAGCGACTACGATTCATGTCGCACAAGGACAATAGGAATTTATCCTCTACAATGGTCTCTCCGTTGCTATCCTCTAGCGAGAAAGGTAAACGGCAGAACTGAGCGCACTCTCCCCTATTGGCAGAACGTCCGAAACAATATTCCGAGGCATAGCATCTGCCGCTATATGATACACATAGGGCACCATGCACAAAGGCCTCAAGGGGAACATCAGGCACAGCCTGGTGTATGGCACAAATCTCATCTATGGACAACTCTCGAGCCAGCACTATCTGTTCATAACCCAATTTCTTCAGCGAAAGCGCTTTCTCGGGCGTACGATTATCCATCTGCGTGCTGGCATGCAAAGGAATAGGAGGCAGATTAAGTTGCAGCAATGCCATATCCTGCACAATCAACGCATCAACACCTATACGGTATAGCTCCCATATCAGGTCTTGCGTATCCTGCAGTTCCTCATCATACAGGATAGTATTAACCGTAACATACACCTTCACGCCATACTGATGGGCATACTGGCAGAGTTCTGCTATATCCTGCACACTGTTACCAGCGGAGGCACGGGCACCAAATTTGGCGGCACCAATGTAAACGGCGTCAGCTCCATGGTCTACGGCAGCAATACCGCATTCCAGGTTACGTGCAGGAGAAAGCAACTCAATGTATGTCATCTATGTTGTATGGTGTCTCTTGATATACATAATAATTCAGCCAGTTCTGAAACAGCAGATTACCATGTGCTCTCCATGTTACCAGCGGCTCTTTTGTCGGATCATTATCCCTATAATAATTATAAGGCATCTGTATGGGAAGTCCCTTGTCCAAATCGCGTTTGTACTCAGTATCCAACGTGTAAGGCGAGTATTCCGAATGCCCCGTGATGAAGATTTCCCTACCTCCACGTGCCATAACCATAGAGACGCCACTCATGGGACTTTCTGCAATAAGGCTGAGTTCAGGAACTTTCAGGATATCCTCTTTTCTGAGTTCAGTATGACGACTGTGAGGCATATAGAACACATCATCACATCCTCGGAAGATGGGAAGTTTCTTGTCCAGAGGGTATTGTGGGAAAATACCGAACATCTTCTCAGGTAGCGGATGCTTGGGCACACCATAGTGATAATACAGACCTGCCTGAGCAGCCCAGCATATATACATGGTACTGGTAACATGAGTCCGGGCCCATGAGAAGATATCACTTATCTCATCCCAATAGTTCACTTCCTTATAATCGAGATGCTCAACGGGAGCTCCCGTAATAATCATACCGTCAAACTTCTCGTTGCGCATCAGTTCGAAGTCACGGTAGAACGCCTTCATATGTTCAATGGGCGTATTCTTGCTGGTATGAGCCTTCACCTTCATGAATTCAATCTCCAACTGAAGGGGGCTGTTAGAGAGGATACGTATCAGATCCGTCTCTGTTGTTATTTTAAGGGGCATCAGATTCAGGATAACAATCCTCAACGGACGAATATCCTGTGTATTAGCCCTAGAATCTGCCAAGACAAAGATATTCTCATCTTTCAGCAAATCTATGGCAGGCAGTTTATCTGGAAGTCTTAATGGCATTTTTTCTCTCCGTTTCTTACGTTATTTACGTTATTTCAATGGTCGGCCCGAACGCTATTACGATTTATCGATATTTCGTTATAACAACATTTAAAGGGGCCGCCTTCTCTTTACCAAATTGTTACTCTTTCTTCCTTGGGTACGAACATGGGGTCTTTCTCTGTGATACCGAAAGCCTCGTACCAGGCATCCATGTGAGGCAGCTGACCATTTACGCGCCACATGCCCAACTGATGGGGATCAGACTTTACACGCTTGCGGATCTCCTCATCACGTATATTCTGAGCCCAAACATTAGCATAAGCCAGGAAGAAACGCTGCTCAGGTGTGAAGCCATCAATATCCTTCAGCGGAGCATTGGCAGTAGCATTCTTAAAGGCCTGGAAACTTACCATCAGGCCTCCGTGGTCTGCCATATTCTCACCCAGCGTCAGAGAACCGTTGGCATACAAACCAGGTAATACCTCTATCTTATTATGGAAGTCACGCATTACAGCTATACGTTCCTCAAAGCGCTTGGTATCCTCCTCGTTCCACCATGTCTTCAGATTACCATCCTTGTCATACTTGCTACCCTGATCGTCAAATCCATGTGTCATCTCGTGACCGATAACAACACCTATGGCACCGTAGTTGAAGGCATCGTCAGCATTCATATCAAAGAAGGGAGGCTGCAGGATACCGGCAGGGAAACAAATCTCGTTAGTAGTGGGATTGTAATAGGCATTCACCGTCTGAGGTGTCATGAACCACTCATCCTTATCAACAGGCTTGTTCAGCTTGGTTTTTATCATATCCTGAATGGCCCATTCGTTAATGGCCAGCATGTTATCCAGGTAGCACTTGCCAATCTCCAGGCTGCTGTAGTCCTTCCACTTGTCGGGGTATCCCACCTTCACGTAAAAGGCATCCAGCTTCTCGCGAGCCACCTTCTTCGTCTCATCGCTCATCCAGTCCTGAACGTCGATGCGCTCTCCCAAGGCAATCTGCAGGTTACGAATCAGCTTCTCCATACGTTCCTTGGCAGCTGGGGGGAAGTACTTGGCAACGTACAGCTGACCCAGTGCCTCACCTAAACCGCTCTCAACACTCTCTACGGCACGCTTCCAGCGTGGACGGTCTTCTGTCTTACCACTCATAACAGTACCGCTGAAGGCAAAGGCTATAGCACGAGCCTCATCATCAATGTAGGAAGCGGTCATATCCATAGCATGCCATAGGTACAGGTTCTGAAGAGCCTCGAGTGTCTCCTCCATTAGGATTTTCTCCACCTCGTGAATAGCCGCAGGCTGACCCACAACAACATTTTTCACTTCACCCTTCTTTATACCGAAGATGCCAAAGTAACCGTCCCAGTCAATGCCTGAGAACTGACTCTTCAGTTCATTATAGGTAAACTTATTATAGTTAGCCTCAGGGTCACGCAGTTCAGTCATACTCTTGCTTGCCACTGCAATACGCGTTTCAATGCGCATAACATCCTGCATGATACGCTGAGCATCCTTCTCTGAGAAGCCGTCATGTACGCACAGGTCAACGATATACTTCTTGTATGCCTCACGAATTTTGGTGGTTGCCTCATCGTTCTCCACGTAATAGTCCTTCTGACCTAAGGTAAGTCCACCCTGCATAATGCTGACGATATTGTTTTTGCTATCCTTCTCGTCGGCACCAATCCAGCAGTTGAACAATCCAGACACACCCTGACGCTGCATACGAGGCCAAACTTCTTTCAACCAGTCCTCTGTAATCTTAGACTCACACTGGTAGCCATCGCAATGCAGAAAGCCCTCCAAGGCAAATCCGCTGTTCTCATTCAGCTCCACGCTATCCATAGCCGAGTTGTAGAGGTCGGCAATCTTCTGCTCTATGCTACCGGGCTTCAAGTCCTTCAGGGCAGAAACACTGTCTATAATACCCTGCAGCTGCTTGATATTATTCTCGCGAAGCACGTCAAAACTACCGTACCTGCTGTATTCTGCCGTCAGTGGATTAGCCTTCTGCCAACCACCTGTAGCATACATATAGAAATCTGTTCCAGCCTGATAGGTACTATCCAGATTAGCCAGATTTAGGCCCGAATTCAAATCTTTATTTCCAGTACATGCTGTTGACATAGCAGCAAGAAGTACTACCGTAAAAATGTTACTCGTTTTCATAATTATTATATTTAATTGTCGTTATTTCGATGTATTGTTATTACGTCATTTGGGGGACTGCCTCCAGTTCTTCCATAGCCTTCTCCCACTCCTCTTCTGCCTCTGTCAGCTGCGACTTCAACCGACCATGCTTCTCGTACAGACTCACATCCGTACTACCCTCGGGAGTAGAGAGTTGCGCCTCCAGGATTTTCACAGCAGCTTCCAACTGAGCCACTTTCTCCTCTGCCTCTTGCACAGCCTTCTCCAATTTCTTCTTCAAACGAGATGCCGCTTTCTGCTGTTCGTATGACAGAGCAGAATCCTTCTGACCTCCCTCAGCTACGATGTTACTGGTTGTCCCTTTCTGTTGCGAAACAGTCGAAGTATTTAACTCAGAAAGTTCAGTTATCTGCTTGGTTTTCAAGAAGTCATATATACCGCCCAGATGTTCCCTTACCTTACCGTCACCAAACTCATAGACCTTTTCAACCAATCCGTCCAGGAACTCACGGTCATGACTTACCAGAATCACTGTTCCCTCAAAATCTCGTATGGCATCCTTCAGCACATCCTTGCTGCGCATATCCAGATGGTTGGTAGGCTCGTCTAGAATCAGGCAGTTCACCGGCTCCAGCAACAACTTTATCATTGCCAGACGGGTACGTTCACCGCCAGAAAGGAATTTCACTTTCTTCTCACTGGCCTCACCGCCAAACATAAAGGCACCCAGGATATCACGTATCTTCAGTCGCATATCGCCCTTGGCAACACGGTCAATGGTATCAAAGACCGTTATCTCGCCATCCAACAACTGCGCCTGGTTCTGCGCAAAATAGCCTATCTGCACATTATGGCCAACGGTTAGCTTACCGTCATAAGGTATCTGACCCATGATGCACTTCACCAAAGTGGTCTTGCCCTCACCGTTACGTCCCACAAAGGCCACCTTCTCACCTCTTTTTATGGTAAGGTTAACCTTGTCAAAAATCAGACGGTCATAGCTTTTGGCTACATCCTCACAGATAATGGGATAGTCACCGCTGCGGACAGAACATTTAAACTTCAGACGGAGGGCTGATGTATCCACCTCATCCACTTCAATGGGTACGATCTTCTCCAACTGTCTTATCTTCTGCTGCACCTGAATGGCCTTGGTGGCCTGATAGCGGAAGCGCTCAATGAAGGCACGAGCCTCAGCAATCTCCTTCTGCTGGTTTTCCAGGGCATGCAACTGCTGCTCCCTTCGTTCTGCCCTCAGGTTTACATACTCATCGTACTTTACCTTATAATCATATACCTTGCCGCAACTGATCTCCAGCGTTCGGTTGGTAACGTTATTGATGAAGGCACGGTCATGACTTACCAGTACAACTGCTCCGGCACGCGTGCTCAGGAATTGCTCCAACCACTGGATACTCTCTATATCCAAGTGGTTAGTGGGCTCGTCCAGCAACAGCACGTCAGGGTGCTGCAACAATAGCTTGGCAAGCTCTATACGCATACGCCATCCACCCGAGAACTCACTGGTAGGACGGTCAAAATCCTCTCGCCTGAAACCAAGACCTTGCAGGGTCCGTTCCATCTCGGCATGATAGTTCATACCGCCCATCAACTGGAAGTGTTCATCCAGATGTGTGAAGCACTCTACCAGATGCATATATTCGGCACTCTCGTAGTCAGTACGCTCTGCCATCTGTTTGTTCAGGCGATCCAACTCAGTTTGTATCTCATGAATATGCGCAAAGGCCTTCTCTGTTTCCTCACGTACAGTACAGTCATCAGACAGAATCATCACCTGAGGCAGATAGGCAATGCTGGTATCACGCGGAACGGCAACCGTTCCGCTGGTAGGTTCCTGCAGCCCAGCTATTATCTTCAGCATTGTACTCTTGCCCGCTCCGTTCTTACCAACCAAGGCAATACGGTCTCTATCATTTATAACATAACTGACATTACTAAATAGAGGTCGGGCACTGAATTCAACGCACAAATTGTCGATAGAAATCATCCAGAATATTTACTTTTGCGTGCAAAGGTAATAAAAATCTGTCTTTTTAAGTCTATATTTTATAAAATATAAGCATTGGAATCGTATTTTTCTTTATCTTTGTACGCGACAATTGGCTTTAGACGTCAAACGCCAAGCCTGAACCGATATACATTAGTCATCACAAATTATAAATTAAAATAAACAACACAAAAAAATGAAAGTAAAGTATTATTTGTTTAGCATGGCCGTAATGGGTATGCTCACAGCATGTTCAGGAGAGAAGAAAGAGAGTACTGCCGACGGCCAGAACGCTACAGAAAAGAAGGTTGAGGCCGACCAGCCCACAGGTGATGTATTCATCTATACGGGCGAGCACCGCAAGGGTAACATACAGCCCAACAAGGCCAAGGTCCTCATCAGCAAGAAACTTGCCAGCATTAACACCAACGAGTTCAATGGTAACACCACTATGGAAGAGATTTGGATTGGTGAACAGGTACAGCACATTGCCAACGGCGCATTCGAGGGTTGTACCAACCTCAAGAAGATTCACCTGGCAGGTCCTCTGCCCGTTATCAACGACGGTGCATTTACAGGCTGTTCATCACTTCAGGAGCTGAAGGGCGATGTCTATACCATTGGTGTTGACGGATTCAAGGGCTGCACCTCACTGAAGAGCGTTATCCTGGGCGAACATGCCTATTGGATTCGCGTCGGTGCATTCTATGGCTGCAAGAACCTGAAGAAGCTCATCCTCGCAGACACCATGAGCAAACTGGAAGACGGAGCCTTTGAGGGCTGTACTGCTATGGAAGAGTTCAGTATCCCCAACGACTTCAAAAACCGTATGTTTGGTATGTTCCCCAACCCCGAGAAGTTCCGCAAGGTTTACCTGCTCACCACCGAGTTCTACCCCATGCCTAAGAACTGCCAGCCCAACAAGGAATGTACACTCTATGTACCAGATGCCTTTGTACAGCAGTTCCAGGCCGACGAGCAGTGGAGCCAGTTCGGCAGCATCCAGCCTACCAGCAAGAGCCCCTATTACACTGCAGAAGGCTTCCTGAAGTAAGCCGATCTTCAAGGTTAAAAAAGTACAAGCTTCCCCATTGCGGATAACGTTTTCGCAGTGGGGATTTATTATTTTTAATCAATTATGCAAAATTTGTACAGATTTTACTTTGCACTTACACAATTTATCCATACCTTTGCCCCTGTGTTAAATATTCCATTTGCATGAGGTGCTGTGAAGCACATAGTGGATAAGGTTAATAAAATTTCATTAGGTTAATTTTTGATCAACTACTTAAACTGGTACCAAGACACCTCTACAGCTACATAGCAGAGGTGTCTTTATTATTTATGACATACTCATATACTATTTGTCGAACAGAAAAAAAAACATTGGCAGACCTTCAAGAATTTATCCCCAGATGCAATTTGAAAGCAACCTTTCATTCACATCTGGGGATAAATTCTTTGAGCCTCTTGTCGGATTCGAACCAACGACCCCGAGATTACAAATCACGTGCTCTGGCCAACTGAGCTAAAGAGGCGGGTGGGAAAGCGATCTGCATCGCGCCGCTACAACCTACTACCCTTGCTGCGTTCCCACCCTGGGGGATTCGAAGGGAGCATGCCGTACAGGACTTTCCCGTTTTGTGGGTGCAAAGGTAGATATATTTGACGGAAAACACAAATTTTGACTCCGTTTTTTTTTAATGATAAAATTTCTCGCGCACACACGTACATAACCGAATTTTTAATTGTAACTTTGCATGGTTTTTATAAAATACAGAAACAAAGGTTAAAAGACTGTCTATTCGGAAATGAATAACGAGACACCACAACAACGCATGACAATAGTGCAGGGAGCATCACACATAGCCATCAAGGTGGGATTGCTATGCTGCATCAGTTTTGTATGTGCCATGCGTGGCATAACATCGCCAGCAATGGCTTTTATAGGTCAGGTTGCCACCATACTGGCCATATACAACATCTTCAAGAACATACTCAGATACAGACTGCAGGTACAGGACATTCGGTTTGGGAAGTGCCTTTGGATGGCCTTCCTAATCTGCATCTTTGCTGGACTGCTGACCAATGTAACACAATACATATACTTTCAGTTCTTTGACAAGGGGTTCTATCTGTCTACCATGGCCTCGGTAATGGAGACACCGGAATACCAGCAAATGCTGCAGTCCGTCCTTACTGACGTGCCTCAGGCTGAACTGCAAGAGGCCTTCCAGCAAATGAACATACAGACACTGATGATAATGTTCATATTCATGAACCTGATGCTGTCTGTTCCCGTATCGCTGATAACCGCAGGACTGGCATCCTTTCCCAATATAAACAGCAGGAAGACAGGCCAGCCAGAACAAAATTCAGAAGAAAATTAACAGAGTAGAAAGAGAACAATATGGATATATCTGTTGTAATACCCTTATTCAACGAAGAGGAATCGCTGCCCGAGCTCTTCAGCTGGATAAAGAGAGTAATGGACGAGAACCGTTTCACATACGAGGTGTATTTCGTAAACGACGGTAGTACGGACCACTCATGGCAAGTAATAGAGCAGCTGCAGACAGAGAACCCGGATGTGGTACACGGCATTAAGTTCCGTCGCAACTACGGCAAGAGCCCTGCCCTATTCTGCGGCTTTGCACGTGTACAGGGCGATGTGGTAATTACTATGGATGCCGACCTTCAGGATTCACCCGATGAGATTCCTGAGCTCTATCGCATGATTACAGAAGACGGATACGACCTGGTGAGCGGCTACAAGATGAACCGCAGCAAGGGAGACCCTCTGTCTAAGACCATCCCCACCAAGTTGTTTAATGCTACAGCACGCAAGGTGAGCGGCATACATAACCTGCACGACTTCAACTGCGGTCTTAAGGCCTACCGCCGCGAAGTGGTAAAGAACATTGAAGTGTACGGCGAGATGCACCGCTACATCCCCTATCTGGCCAAGAATGCTGGCTTCAGCAAGATTGGCGAGAAGCGAGTTCATCACCAGAAGCGCAAGTTCGGCAAGTCTAAGTTCATGGGCTGGAACCGCTTTGTTAACGGATACCTGGATTTGCTGAGCCTGTGGTTCCTAGACAGCTTCGGATTAAAGCCCATGCACGTCTTCGGCTTTGTAGGCACACTGATGTTCATCATCGGATTCCTGGCCGTAATAGCCGTCGGAGCTACCAAGCTTTACTACATCAGCAACGGTATAGCCCATCCGCTGGTAACTAACAGCCCCTACTTCTACATTGCCCTGACAACCATGATACTGGGTACCCAATTGTTCGTGGCTGGATTCCTGGGTGAACTGATTAGCCGTAACGCCCCAGAGCGTAACAACTATCACATTGAGAAGGAGATATAATGAAGCAAAATAAAGCTTTCTTTCTGGCATGCATCATCAGTCTGTTGGGTATAAGCAGCTGTGAGACCATAGACTGCACCCTGAACAACACTGTAGCGATGACATGCAATTTCTATCAGGACGGAAAGGCTGTACAATTGGACGATACGCTGACCGTAACAGCCGTCGGTGTAGAGAATCCACTACTGAACCGCAAACGCGGAACCAGCAGCATGAGCCTGCCCCTCAGTTTCTTCAACAACGTGGACACTATGCTGTTGCACGTAAGCGGTGAAAACTACTCTGTTACAGACACCGTTTGGATAGAGAAGACATCACACAACCACTTCGAGAGCCCTGACTGCCCCGTGAACATGTTCCATAACATCACAGCAGTAAGGTGCACCCATCTTTTCATAGATTCAATAAGCATATCACGCCCGGACGTAGACTTTTATGAAGATGAAAACCTACAGATTCATTTCTATCCTTCTGCTGATTAGCCTGCTCTGCCCTGTAGCATGGGGACAAAGCCGGAAAGACAACAAGCCCAAGGAGAAAGCCCCCTTGCTGAGCGGTGTGGGCGTAGGAGTTGATGTCTGCGGACTGGCTATGAAGGCCGTTGGTGCCAAATTTGCCAATATGGAGGTGTCTGGCCGTATTGGACTAAAAGAGAAATACTTCCCTATCTTCGAGATTGGTATTGGCGAATGTACCCGCTATGGCGGAGAGACTACCAATGTCTTCAGCACCAGAGCTCCCTATTGGCGTATAGGTATGGACTACAACGTCAACAAGAAGGTAAACGGCAACCGTTTCCTAGTTGGAGCCCGCTACGGATTCACCACATACAAATATGATTTCACCTGCCCGGACCTTACAGACCCCGTCTACGGAACTGTCAGACCGTTGGAACTGGAAGGGCTGAAGGGCAACAACCAGTGGCTGGAGCTATGCGTAGGCTTTGAGACCAGACTGTGGAGCATAGTACGTTTGGGATGGAACATCCGCTACAAGATGCCAACCATGCAGAGCTACTCCGAGTTGGGGACGCCCTACTACATTCCTGGCTACGGCAGGAATAATGACACAGCATTCGGCGGAACGGTGAACCTGACCTTCGATGTGGGCAAATCGGCACGTAAAAACGGACAGAAACCTTTATTCGGCAATCTGTTCAGCAAGAAGAACAAAGAAACAAAAGAAACAAAAGCTAAGGAACAGACAACCGCACCAACAGAATCTGCGCCCAGAGCCGCAAAGAGGAGAGGACAATGATAACATTACTTGAAATATGGCTTTTAGGAGTAGCACTGGCAATGGATTGCTTCTCTGTTAGCATAGCCCAAGGGCTGTCAGCACGACGTGTGTTAGGCCCCATCATGACAGCATTGGTACTGTCCTTTGGAATCTTCCAGGGCGGCATGACACTGCTGGGATATATGGGCACATCGCTGTTGAGCCACCACATCCAACACCTGGAGTACATAGCCGTAGTGTTGCTATTCTATCTAGGACTGAAGATGTTATGGGAAGGCATCAAAAAGAAAGACAATGCCACAACCAAGCTACTGACACCCGTTGGCATCATTGTCCTGTCTGTAGCTACCAGCATAGATGCCCTGGCCGTAGGCATCTCCTTTGCCTGCTTGCAGAACGTTGCCCTACAGGAGGTACTGACAGCCGCAGGTATCATAGGTCTATGCTCTACCCTATTTGGCATAGCAGGACTGTACATAGGCATCAAAGCCAGCCAGCACATTAACATCAGAAGCGAAATCCTGGGTGGCATCATACTAATTTGCATAGGAATAAAACTACTAATCGAAAACCTAATATGAAAATTCAGAACGTATCCGACCAACCGGCAGAAAACCGTTTCCGCCCTTATCACATTGCTTTCTTGGCAATATTGATTGTAGGAACCATCTTTATTGCCCATCGCAAGAACGGCATACAAGACAATACCCCCTTCCAGACGGAGGAGGGTTCTATCTTTGGTACCGTATATCACATCAAGTACCAGTACAAGGAAAGTCTCCATGACAGCATACTGGCACGTCTGAAGAATGTAGACGGCTCTCTGTCTATGTTCAACCCTGCAAGTACCGTTTCATGCATCAACAGAGGAGAGAGCATGAGAGCCGACTCGCTCATCACCTGTGTCTGGAACACGTCACGTTCCATCAGTCAGGAAACAGACGGAGCCTTTGACCCCACCGTAGCGCCTCTGGTAAACGTATGGGGCTTTGGTTACAAGAAAAAACAAGTCCCCGAGAAAGCTCTCATAGACAGTCTGCTAGACCTCGTTGGATGGTATCGCATATCCATCCACAATGGCAACTTCTGCAAAGAAGATCCACGTATCATACTGGACTTCAGCGCTGTTGCCAAAGGCTTTGGCGTTGACCATGTAGCCAACCTGTTCCGTAATCTGGGGATAGAGAACTTTATGGTTGAGATAGGAGGCGAGATTGTAGCCCAAGGCACCAACCCCAAAGGCGAGGCGTGGCGCATAGGCATCAACAAGCCCGACGAGGATAGCACAGGCGTTAACAACGAGTTACAGGAAATCATAGAGATACATGACGGAGCTCTGGCTACCAGTGGCAACTACCGTAACTACTACATACAGAACGGACGCAAGATTGGGCACACCATAGACCCCAAGACTGGCTATCCCGCCCAGCAGAGCATACTGAGCAGTACCGTCAAGGCACCAACGTGTGCCATGGCAGACGGCTATGCCACAGCCTTCATGGTGATGGGTATGAAGCGCTCGCAGGATTTCCTGAAGGAGCATCCCCAACTGCAGGCTTACTTCATCTATGCTGATGAGGACGGACAGTATCAGACCTGGCACACCCCACACTTCTACGAAACAGAGAGACCCGAATGATATCCCTAACTCAGAAATATGAACTGCTGACCAAACTTCCCCTGCTGCAAGGAATAAGCGGCAAGGAACTGGCACACATTGAGAGTGTGATAGGTATGGAGGTGAACGAGGTTCCGCCCATGAGCAGACCGCTGATTCGCCAGAACGACCCATGCACACATCTTATATTTCTGACTACAGGGAAGATGATACGTCAATACAAGTCCGATGACGGACTCTATCAGACAAAGTCCATCCTACAGGGTCCCACAATACTGGAGCCTCACAACCTGTACGGACTGAACTGTCGCTTCAGATGCTCATACACCCCACTGCAGGATGTATCCTTTATTACTGTAAGGAAAAGGGATGTGATGCAGCACCTTATGAAGGCGGAGATATTCCGCATCAACTACTTCAATATGCTCTCTGCCATCATACACAAGAAGGAAGCGCAGCTGCAACCAGTACAGGGGCTGACAGTAAGGCAGAAGATAACCAGCCTGCTACAAAGACTGTTCACTGACTGCAGCGGACAGGTGGAGATAGCCATAAAGATGACAGATCTGGCCAACTATATCGGAGAGACGCGCCTGAATACATCACGGGCCCTGAACCAGTTGGAAGAGGAGAACATCATAGAGTTGAAACGCTCGCTGATTATTGTGCCGGAGATGGATAAATTAAGAATGAAGAGTGAAGAATGAGAAAGGCGGCACCGCTAATTATGAATTGTGAATTGTGAATTACAATATGAATCCATTGCTAACAGATAAATTCAAGACATTACATGGTACGGCACCCTTCAGCCAGATCAAGCTGGAGCACTTCGAGCCTGCCATCATGGAAGGTATGAGACTGGAGGATGAAGCCATACAGGCTATCATCAACAACCCCGAGGAGCCAACCTTCCAGAACACCATACAGCCCCGCACCAGCGAGCTACTGGACACAGCCACCACCATCTTCTTCAATCTGATAAGTGCAAACACAAATGATGAGATGGATGCACTGGCACAGAAGCTAAGTCCATTGCTCACAGAACATGCCAATCGCATCATGCTGAACGAGGAGTTGTTCAAACGCGTAAAGTATGTCTATGAACATCACGGCGAGCTGGCTCCTGAAGAGCAAACCCTTCTAGAAAACGTTTACCAGGGCTTCCTGCGCCATGGAGCCTGCCTGAATGCAAAGGATAAGGAGCGTTTCTCTGCCCTGCAGGTGGAACTCTCTACCCTAACCCTTCAGTTCAGTCAGAACGAACTGAAGCAGACCAATGCCTTCTGGCTGCACCTTACAGACAAGAAGCAACTTTCAGGCCTTCCCCAGACAGCCATCGAGGCGGCTGCACAGGCTGCACAGGAGAAGCAACTGGAGGGATGGCTCATCACCCTGCATTTCCCCAGCTATCAGCCCTTCATGACGTATGCCGACGACCGCGAACTACGCCGTCAGCTTTATATGGGCAAGATGACCATCTGTACGCATGGCGATGAATTTGACAACCGACAGATTGTTCAGCGCATAGTCAATCTACGTCAGGAGATAGCACAGCTGCTAGGTTACAACACCTATGCAGATTATGTGCTGACACGACGTATGGCACAGGACACCCAGCACGTAAACCAGCTGATAGACCAGCTGCTGACAGCCTACATGCCCGTAGCCCGTGGCGAACTGCGTGAGCTGCAGCAGAAAGCACGCCAAACAGAGGGTCCCGACTTCACCCTGATGCCTTGGGACTGGGCATACTACAGCCACAAGCTGAAGTTGGAGCGTTACAACCTGGATGCTGAGATGCTACGCCCCTACTTCCCCTTGCAGAAAGTTCGCGAGGGTGTATTCTCACTGGCAACCAAGCTATACGGAATCACCTTCAAGAAAAATTCAGATATAGAGGTCTATCATCCTGATGTAGAGGCATTTGAGGTGTTTGACGCCGACGGCTCCTTCCTGGCTGTGCTGTATGCCGACTTCTTCCCACGCGAAAGCAAGCAGAGCGGAGCCTGGATGACAAGCTATCTGGAACAGTACACAGATGATGAGGGCAATGATATCCGTCCCCACGTCAGCATTGTCACCAACTTTACCAAGCCAACGGCCGAGCGTCCCTCACTACTCACATTGGGCGAGGTGGAGACATTCCTGCACGAGTTCGGACACGCCTTGCATGGCATCTTCTCTAAGGTTCGTTTCCAGAGTCTGAGCGGCACCAACGTGTTCTGGGACTTTGTAGAACTGCCCTCTCAGTTTATGGAGAACTACGCCGTAGAACCTGAGTTTCTGCATACCTTTGCCTTCCATTACCAGACAGGCGAGCCCATCCCCAAGGCACTTATCGAGCGCATCCGCAAGAGTTGCAATTTCATGTGCGGATATGCCTGTGTCCGCCAGCTCAGCTTCTGTCTGTTGGATATGGCATACTACACCCGTACAGAACCACTACAGGAGGATATCCTGCAATTTGAGAAACATGCCTGGAGGCGTGCCAAGCTATTGCCTAACATAGAGGGCACGTGCATGAGCGTCCAGTTCAGCCATATCATGAGCGGTGGCTACTCAGCCGGTTACTATAGCTACAAGTGGGCAGAAGTGCTGGATGCAGATGCTTTCAGCCTGTTCCTGAAGAACGGCATTATGGACCAGCAGACGGCACAGCGCTTCCGCAAGGAGGTTCTCTCTAAGGGAGGCACAGAGCCACCACAGGAACTGTACAAGCGCTTCCGTGGACAGGAACCTACCATAGATGCCCTGCTACGCCGCAACGGTCTGCCTGATACTAAGCAGCACAATCTGGATATCCGCTATCTGCGCATGGCACGTATCTGGAGCGAGAACAGCTACTGTGTACGCCGTCAGGTTGGTGCCCTTGTTGTCAAGGACAAGATGATTATCAGCGACGGCTACAACGGAACCCCACAGGGATTCGAGAATGTTTGTGAAGACGAGAACAACATCAGCAAGCCCTACGTTCTGCATGCCGAGGCCAATGCCATTACCAAGATAGCACGCAGCGGCAACAACAGCGACGGCTCTACCCTTTATGTCACAGATTCTCCCTGCATCGAATGTGCCAAGCTCATCATACAGGCTGGAATCAAGCGTGTCATCTACGACCGCGAATATCGTATCCTGGACGGCGTGGATCTGCTCCGCCGTGCCGGCATAGAAGTAATAAATCTACCAATCTCAGAAGAAGGAGGAGAAAAGAATAATGAATAAGCATCGCGTTACGCCATTACTTATGGCTATCAGTATGGTTGTTGGTGTCATCATTGGCACCTTCTATGCCAGTCATTACTCAGGCAACCGCCTGAACATCATCAACACGGGTAGTAACAAGCTGAACTATCTGTTGCAGTTGATAGACAACAACTACGTGGATACCGTGGATATGGCTTCACTTGTAGAAGATGCCATCCCACAGATTCTCATGGAACTTGATCCCCATAGCACTTATATCAGTGCCAACAATGCCCAAGAGGCAGCCGAGAAGCTGAAAGGCAGCTTCAGCGGCATAGGTATTCAGTTTACCATGGAGAAGGATACCGTGAACGTGATGTCCGTGATTCACAGCGGACCCGCTGAGAAGGTAGGTATTCTGGCAGGAGACCGTATCATAACAGCAGACAAGACCTCGCTGGTAGGTATGGATAGCAACGAGGTGATGAAGCATCTGAAGGGCGAGAAAGGCTCTAGGGTGAAACTCGGCATCAAGCGTCATGGCTCCAAGGATATCTTATATTTCACCGTCAAGCGTGGAGATATTCCTGTAGTCAGCGTGGATGCTTCCTATATGATTAACGACAAGACCGGATATATACGTGTCAAGGACTTCGGAGAACAGACCTATGCTGAAATGCTCGTAGCCCTTGCCGATCTGAATATGAAGGGCATGAAGAACCTTATCATTGACCTGCGAGGCAATCAGGGCGGATACATGCATATAGCTATCCAGATGGCCAACGAGTTCCTGCACAAGAACCAGCTGGTGGTTTACACGCAGGGCCGTAAGAGTCCACGAGAGGAGTTCCGTTCAGACGGAAGGGGTACCTTCCAGCACCTGCCGTTGGTAGTCCTGGTAGATGAGATTAGCGCCAGTGCCAGTGAGATCTTTGCCGGTGCCATCCAAGATAATGACCGTGGTACCATCATTGGTCGTCGTAGCTTCGGTAAGGGCCTTGTGCAGCAACCCATGGAATTCCGTTCTGACGGCAGCGTAGTGCGCCTGACCATAGCCCGTTACTACACTCCCAGCGGACGATGCATCCAGAAACCCTATGAGAAAGGAAAGGGAGAGGATTATGACAATGAGTTGATAGCACGATATGAACGCGGCGAGTTCTTCTATCAGGACAGCATCCATCAGGACGGAGAGAAATACTACACCAACTTGGGCCGTGTAGTCTATGGTGGTGGCGGTATCATGCCAGACATCTTCATTCCCGTGGACACCTCTGCCATGACCTCTTATTATAAGGAAGCTGCCTATACGGGCCTCATCAGACAGTTCGCCTTCGCATATACCGATGAGAACCGTCAGCGTCTGAGCAGCTTCACCGATGTCAAGGCTGTAGAGAAGTTCCTGCGTAAGGAGAATCTGCTGGAGCGTTTTGCCCGCTTTGGCGAGGAGCACGACCTGAAGCGCCGTAACCTGATGCTGCTGAAGAGCAAGACACTCTTCGAAGAAAATATCTTTGGCTCCATCATCTACAATGCACGCGACATACAAGACTACCTACAGTTCCTCAACGAGGAAGACCCTGCAGTACTTAAAGCCATAGAAGTTCTTAGGGAGGGACTATCCTACCCCAAGGCTCCCGGCTCAGAAGAAACAAACCCATCAGACAAGGGTAAAAAGGAAGCTATGCTGAAGGGTAGTTTACCTCAGCACTCGCTTCTGTCCGTTCACCACGTGTACACCGCAACGACCTGAAAAGCCGGCACAGCGTCGGCCGGTCAGATCAAACACCAGCCCGTTTGAACAAACATTCTTCTGAACATCATCTATACTGGTCATCTTTTCGTCTATATTCTCTGACGAGATGACCAGTATATCATCTTTCTTCATCTCAACAGAGAAAGTTCCATCCTGATTCTGTGCTGGTGTTACTTTACTGCTGTTTAAATAGAGGTATGCCTTGCCAAGGTCAATGGCCGCTGTATTGCGGAGCATCAGAGGAGCACCTGCCTGACTTTTTATCTCTGCATAGGACAGTTTCCCTGTTTTCCATTGCATATCAACCACAAAGTTCCCCTCAGCCTTCAGTCCGCTGACACTTCCGTCAGCCCATGCCGTAGGCAATGCAGGCAACAGGGCTATGCCGTCAAAGCTGTGCAGCAACATCTCTGCAATTCCACTGGTACAGCCATAGTTGCCATCTATCTGGAAGGGCGAGTGCGCATCAAACAGGTTGTAATAGCAACCGCCATAGTTACCCATCTCTATCACATAACTGCCAGAGTGACGCAAGGCCAGTGACAGGTTCTTACGGGCACGGTCACCATCCTGGCAACGGCTGTAGGTATTCGTTTGCCATCCCATAGACCATCCTGTAACATCACCGTTGCGAGCAATCTGTCCGTTGTAAGCAGCCTGGAACAATCGTTTCCCTTCCGTGCTCTGATTGTAGGCACTGACCTGCGAGAAAGGATAGAGGCACATCAGGTGCGAGAGATGGCGGTGTCCTGGGTCAGAGAGCGCATTGTTCTTCCACTCAGATATACAGGTCTTGCCGTTATAGGTCTCCGTCCAAAGACCCTTGTCGAAGTTGTCATAAAGGTCCTTAATGTCCAGAATCTGCGATTCCGTAAGAGGCGATTCGCTTCCCAGCTCTGTATGCCCCTTCATCACCTCGTCCAAAAGCTCATAGGCTGTTTGCTGGGCAAAGGCAGTCACGTCATAGGGCCCGTGCTCAGGGCTCCATTCGTTTGTAATCTCGTAGAGTCCCTTGCTGTCCTTGGTGGCTATAGACTTCACAAAGAGTGCACACTGGTACATAACGGGCAGAGCCTTCTTCAGGAAATCACTATCCATAGTATATCTGTAATAGCGCCACAGATGCGAACAGTACCAGGCACCCAGTGTCTTCATGGTACTGTTGCCCCAGGTAGAAGTACCACCGAAGATATTATTCTCCACCGCTACCGTCCATCCCTTGGCTCCGCTCTTGATCTTGCCTGCAAACTGATACCAGGGAGAACTGCTATTGGCAGCACCCAAGTCTAGAATATGGTTCAGGAACGGCAGGTGCATCTCAGAGAGGTTGGTGGGGTCAGCAGGCCAGTAGTTCATCTGCACATTGATGTCGGCATGTATGTCGCAATGCCAGAAGGTGGTATTACTACGGTCGTTCCAGATACCCTGCAGGTTGGATGGCGCATGAATGCTGGTATCCAGGTTGGCTCCTATGGTAAAGTATCGTCCGTACTGGAAATAGAGCGCTTCCAGGAAGAGTCCGTCCTTGCTCTGCTTGTTCTGGTCAGAGGCATTATAGAACTTAATCAGGTTCTCTGTTGTCATTGTCGAGGAACCTCCCAGCTGCAGGCTGACCCTGTTCATCAGGGCGCTGTGTGCCTCCTTGTGGTCTGAAAGCAAGGTTTCATATCCCTTGTTATTGGCCTTGTTGATACGACTGGAAACATTCAATGCCAATGCAGCAGCAGTCGTTCCACTCACGCAGCCCGGCCTTCTGGCATCATAGTCAGTAGCTGCCGCCATGATGATGTTAACCCATGTGGCACCGCTTACGCTCACGCCCTCCGAGCTGGTGCTTACCGTACCGTCACTCTCCAACTTGAAGCGTGTATTATAGCTTACCACCTGCAACTTACCACGGAAGGTGGCTGTGGCCTTTCCGTCTGATTCCATCTGATAGGTGACCTTACTGGCACTGATCTCACTATCCGGGGCATAGCAGATGTCCAGTACCATCCGCTCTGTACCTTCTGCCTCGTAACGCGCCACAAAGACATGGTCTGTAGCAGAGGCAAAGTAACGCCGACGGAATGTTGTCTGATGGTCGGGTGACTGGAAGTTAACGCCAGCTACACCGTCTATGATATCAAGGTAGCGGTTGTAATTCTCAATGGGTTTATTATCGGACGAGGCAGCAGAGAAGGTTCCGCTCTTGTCCTTAACCAGAATAGACCCCAAATTCTGGAAGTAGCCCTGCCCTACTGCGCTACCATTGGTGGCATAGCCGCTCCACAAAGTCTTCTCATTGAACTGAATATCATCCGTCATCACACCACCCCTTATGGTAGCGCCTATCTGACCGTTGCCCATAGGCAGAGCATATTCCATCCATGTATCGCTGACGCCAGTAGCTGTGGCAGGCATATCATACCACAGAGAGAAGTCGTGTATGTCCGTAGGTCTGGACCCCTTCTTTCCCACACAGAACTCAGTGGCAACGCCTCCTATTTCCATAATGAAGCGCGAGCCTGTATCGCTGCTACCAGCGGAACTGTCCCAATAGGCCAAGAAATCTCCACGTTTGTTCCAGTACTTATGGTCAGTGCCATGGTCCTTAATCCAGAAGCCCGTACCATTCTGTCCCATATCAAACTTGGTTACGTTGGCAGTGTTGCCCTCCGTAACCATCTGAGCACGTCCCTGTGCCTCTGTTCCGGTCATGCCCAGGACATAGCTTCCGCCCTTGGCCTTGTTATAGAAGGAATACCCCTCCGTATCATTTCCCACGTAGGTCCACAGACCATTGTCACTCATGTCCTTGGTAGTATTGGACAGAGTCAGGTAACCAGCATTCATATACTCGGCACCTGTGCTCAGGTATCCGCCGTTCCCCACTTTGATAGTGTACCACTTAGCATCACTCAGGTCAGCAGCACTGGCCAGACAAACAGACATGGATAATAGTAATGTAAAAAAGAATTTAGCGTATTTCATGCATATTAAAGTTTAATTCTGCCACAAATATATATATAATAATGTAAGTAGCAAAACATTGTGGCTGATA
>CAMKTJ010000012.1 GCA_946415645.1 uncultured Prevotellaceae bacterium | reverse complement strand
TCTTCAGGTGACCGAAATGACAACCGGCCTCCAACAGTGTATCAAAATTTGTTCTAGACATAGTCTTTTGTTTTTTTTGAGTTGACGAGTTAACGAGTTAACGAGTTGACGAGTTGTTTGATTTTGCTTTTTGTTTACTTGTCTACTTGTTTACTTGTCCACTTGTCTACTCTTTGTTATTGTTTACCTTCTTTTTAATTCTTTTCTTTCGTTAGAATCAATCTGCGAGTAGTCCACCCGATTATACCTTATATATTATATAGGAGTCACGCAGATTTAGATACTAAACTAAGCGGCGTTTCTAACCATCCAACAAATATTAACGCTTGCTGAACTGGAAACGACGACGTGCCTTTGGACGACCTGGCTTCTTACGCTCAACCTCACGGCTATCACGAGTCATGAAGCCTTCAGCACGAAGTGCCTTCTTGTCCTCTGCATTAATCTTAACCAAAGCGCGAGCGATAGCCAGACGCAATGCCTGAGACTGGCCTGTGAAACCACCACCGAACAAGGTTACCTTAATGTCATACTTCTCAGCAGCATCCAAAAGGTTCAGGGGCTGCTTTACTACATACTGCAGGATGGGGCTGGGGAAATATTCTGTAAGATCTCTCTTGTTGATAGTAATCTTACCAGTACCATCAGCAACATATACGCGAGCCACAGCACTCTTGCGGCGACCCAGTGCATTTGCAATATATTTTACTTCCATCTCTTACTATTATTTATACAGGTTAATATCAATTGCCTTGGGGCTCTGTGCCTGCTGCTTGTGCTCTGCACCCTCGTAGATGTACAGATTGCTAAGCAGACGGTCTGCCAACTTGTTCTTGGGGAGCATACCCTTTACAGTCTTACGCAACAGCTTGTCTGCGCCGTTGGGCTTAGCCAGGATGCTAGCGGGAGTAGCCTCACGCTGACCACCGGGATAACCTGTGTAAGAATAATAGATACGATCTGTCATCTTCTTACCAGTCAGACGAATCTTCTCGGCATTAACGATGATAACATTGTCACCACAGTCTACATTGGGAGTAAACTCGGGCTTGTACTTACCTCTCAGCAATTTTGCCACCTTAGTACAGAGGCGACCCAGAACCTGGTCTGTAGCATCTACTACAACCCATTCCTTCTTGGCGGTTGCCTTGTTGATAGAGATGGTCTTGTAACTCAAAGTGTCCATTCTTTGTTTTTGTTCTTTTTGTTTTTAACTACTGTTTTCTCAATTCTGCATGCTTTAACGAACCGCCTGCCTGGCCAAAGAACAAGCTATTCCGACATGCATGGAGGTCATTTTCATGCCCCCTTGATAATAATCGGCGTGCAAAGGTACAACAATTTCTCAAACTGACAAACCAATATACTTCTTTTTTTATAAAAAAGTACCATTATATAAAAAGCAACCCCTAAAGGGGACTGTTCCGTAAACAGGAGGAAGAAGTTCTTGGATTGAATGAAATTTTCCATTCCAAAGTCTGGAATCTACATTCCAAAGTCTGAAACGGCCGTTCCAAAGTTTGAAATGGCCATTCCAAAGTTTGGAATAGAAAAAAGCCTTAAGGGGAATGTCTTTCCACCTTAAGGCCTGACAATATTCTGCGTACAGAAAAACTACTTCAGGATTTCTGCAATCACTTCATCTGCAGCAAGCATCTTCTGCTCGCCGGTTATCATATTCTTCAGCATCACCTTACCCTCGGCAATCTCCGTCTCTCCGGCAATAGCAACAAAGGGGATTGACTTGGCATTTGCATACTGCATCTGCTTCTTCATCTTCACGCTATCAGGATAAACCTCGGTACGGATACCTGCCTTACGGGCCTTATCGGCAATAGGCAGAATGAAGTTGGTCTCTGCCTCTCCGAAGTTGATGAACAACAACTGGGTGGCTGTTGTCACTTCCTCAGGATAAAGTTCCAGCTGATTCAGCACATCATAGATTCTGTCGGCACCAAAAGAGATACCCACGCCACTGATGCCTGGCATACCAAAGATACCAGTCAGGTTATCATAACGACCACCGCCTGTTATACTGCCAATCTGAACATCCAGGGCCTTCACCTCGAAGATACAGCCTGTGTAGTAGTTCAGACCACGAGCCAAAGTCAGATCCAATTCTATTTCATTGAACATTGAACATTGAACATTGAGCGTGTTCAATACAAATTCAATTTCATCAACACCCTTCTGACCAACCTCGCTGTCCTTCAGCACCTCACGGATGGTCTGCAGCTTCTCTGCATTGGTTCCGCTCATGCTGATGATGGGCTGAAGTTTCTCTACCTGAGCCTCTGTAAGACCATTCTCCAACAGTTCGGCATTCACATTCTCCAGGCCAATCTTGTCCAGCTTGTCTATGGCAACGGTAATGTCAACAATCTTGTCGGCAGCACCTATCATCTCGGCAATACCAGACAGGATCTTTCTGTTGTTGATCTTTATGCAGACACGGATACCAAAACGCTGGAAGACTGTATCTACAATCTGCATCAGCTCTACCTCGTTCAGTAGGCTATCGCTACCTACCACATCAGCGTCACACTGATAGAACTCACGATAACGACCCTTCTGAGGTCTGTCGGCACGCCATACGGGCTGAATCTGATAACGACGGAAAGGAAGTGTCAGCTCCTCGCGATGCTGCACAACATAGCGTGCAAAAGGAACGGTCAGGTCATAACGGAGACCTTTCTCGCACAACTGAGCAGCCAGATGTCCTGTTGCTCCGTTTTCCAGATCACTGCTGTCGATTCCTTTTAGGAAGTCGCCACTGTTCAGAATCTTAAAGAGAAGCTTGTCGCCCTCCTCGCCATACTTACCCATCAGCGTTCCCAGATTCTCCATAGCAGGAGTCTCTATCTGCTGAAAACCATACAAGGCATATACCTGACGAATGGTGTTGAAGATGTAGTTACGGCAGGCCATCTCCTGAGGGCCAAAGTCGCGCGTTCCCTTTGGTATACTTGGTTTCTGTGCCATTTTATCTATAGATGTTTATTTTGCGGGTGCAAAGGTACAAATTATAATTGGAAATTGAGAATTGAAAATTGAAAATTATGAAACACGAATTGTGAATTTTGAATTAAATATCTACCTTTGCACGAAAATAAAGAAGAGTAATGAACACAATTGGCAAAAAGATACTCAACGATACACAGCTTCAGCGAACAAAGGAGATGAAGCGACTGGCAGAAACCAAGCTCAATAACATAGAGGAGAACTTGGAACAACTGCACAAGCAAAAGGTATTCCTGCGCAGATACAACAAACTGAAGATGGATCTGAAGCAAGAGAAAGCCAGGCTCTTTGAGCTGAACAAGTTGCAGGCCTCTATGGCTGACGACATCCGCCAGCTGGAACGCTATGAGATGTTCGAGGCCATACAAGGAACCTTCCAGCGAGTAACCATACTGGATAAGCTTACCGACCAGAACCATCGCAGTCTGAGCAACCTGAAACGCGAGAGCGACGAGTTGAACCAGACTTGGAGCGGACAGGAGAAGCTACAGGCTCAGATGCAGACTCAGCGCAAGAGTGCAGAAGAGAAGAATCATGCCATGCACGACAATATCTTCCATGCCTTCATGCTGCAAGGTTATTCCCAGGCCTGCGAAGAAGAAATCGCCAGCCTGAGCAAACTAATTGAGACAGCCAACCAGCAGGCCACCACATTGGCCAACAACCTTGCAGAAGTTGAGCAGGGAATAGAATACCTTTCCGAACAACTGTCACTCCACAAGTCCAAACGCCAAAGCATGGAGATTCATGAGCAGACAATTCTGCATGCCGAGAAAATCCTTCTCCTGCTTGACAACCTGCAAGACATTGAAGAGCAACAGCAAAGAACCAGAACCCTTCAGGCCGACACGCTGCAGAAGCAAGAGGAGGAGAACCTACTCCTGGAAAGAGTATTCAGCAAATACCAGGATGTAACATCCGAAATAGAAACTCTGGAAGGAGAGCGCGAGACGCACAAGTCCAACATCCTGGGACAGGACAGCTACAAACTGCAGGAACGTGCCATGCAACTCAAGAGCATGAAGCAGATGCTGATTTCCGCCCAGTCGCTGTGGCATCAGATTTCCGTAGGATACCAATCCATAGAAGAAAAGACCAGAACATTAAACGAGTTGCGCCTTCACATAGAGAATACAGAGCGTAACATCAGGGAAATGGAAACCGAGGTAGGCAAGCTCTCCCGACTCTGCCACGAAAAGGAACACACCTACCTGTTGAGCAAAGGACAGAATATCATCCAACTGAGAGCCGATCTGAAGGAAGGCGTCAGCTGCTCTGTCTGTGGAGCCACTCATCACCCCTATCACAGCGATACCATGCTGGAGCAAAGTAAGCTCATTGGCGAGTTCAAGACAGATTTCGAACTGCTATCGGCAGAACTGCGAGGCAAGCAGAAACTGCTCGATGAAATGCGTCTTGATTTAGCAGAAAGCAAAGGCCGTCAGTTCTCTGAAGAGAGTTCCCTCAATGCCATCCGTCTGCGCCAGAACGATGATGTCAAGGAATGGAGCATCTACTCATCCTTAGACGCATCTTTCAAGGACTGTTCACCCAGCACCAATCTGAATGCCAGAATGGCCCTGATAAGACATATGATAGAAAGCACAGGCACCGATGCCGAGGAAGCACAGAAGGAACTGGACACTTACAACTATCATATCTTGCAGATTGCCAAACTGAGCGAGAAACTACAAGCCCTTGAACAGCAGAAGAAGGACCTGAGCACCCGTCTGAACGAGGTCAACACCGGTTGTCAGGTGATGGTTGGACAAGTTGAGAGGGTAACAGCCATGATTGACAGCGAAAGCATCCGCTTCAGCGAAATATACCATCATCTGGAAGAAAGCATTACCATCAAGGACTGGAAAGGCATCTGGGACAACAACCACGAGGGGTTGCGCGAGCAGATCATAACGTTGAAGAACACCTGGGACACTATCAACGAGCAGATTCTCAAGGAGGAGCAGGAACTGGCCATCCTGAAGACGCGCCAGGAGATTATCCTGACTGAGCAGAAAAGCTTCAGATACTACCAGGAACTGGTCCATAACCGTGCAGAAGACCGCAGGAACCAGATTGAGGAGAGCAGCAAGAGCATCAGACAAGCAACAGGAGAGGATGGGCCCAAGTTGCTATACGCCCAATTACACCAGCAACTGACAGAGACGCGTCAGGCTGAGGAGACTGAGTTGGAGAAGACCATAAAGTTGGCACACGACATCGACTATCTGAGAGGACGCAATGAGTTCCACATGACGTTCGGTAAAGAACTGAGCGAGGAACTGAGTCAGGAGCGATCGCACCTGGATCTATGGATACGCAACTTCAATATGCACCATCCTCCTGTACAATATACAGAGCTGGAAGAAGTCTTCAGTGAAGAAAAAGACTGGGAAGCTACCCGTTCACGCATCCAGACAGTTCTGCGTGACGCCCTACTCTGTCAGGCTCGCGTCGATGATCTGAACAGCAGACTCCTTTCATTACAAGCCGAAGGTAACTACCACAATGCCGACGACGAGTCTCTCCAAGAGTCACTGGCATCACAACAAGAGGCCCTCGAATCCAAGCGTCGTGAAATTATGATGCAGATAGCCCGCTATAGCGTAGCACTGGAAGATCACGAGAAAGCCATACACTCAGCCAACAATTCGGCTGAGGATCAATCTTCAGAACCGGAGGAGAACTGACGGATTACAGGCAGGAACAAGGGACCGTAGGTGGCACACTTGAACTCGCCTATCCCATTGATATTGCCAAAAGCCATTAGGGTGGTAGGCTTGTACATAGCCAGTTGGTGAAGGACTTTGTCTGACATTATCACAAACGGAGGCTCGCCTTTCTGCTGAGCCAGTCTGAGACGCAGCTGACGCAATGCCTCAAACAACTCCTTATCCTCATCCGGCTCATTCTTGGGGAAATTCCACAGACCTGGCAGCACCTCTTTCTGTCGGGTCTGTTTCTTTTTGCCCTTAGGAGGCTGCACCTCGCGCCTTATTACCACCAGCATAGCCTGACGCTCTCCGTATAGCACCTGACGACCCAGTTCTGTCACGCGCAAGTGGTTGTGCTGGTCATACATCACCTCTATATATCCCATCTGCAGCATCTGCAGCATATAATCCCTCCAGTCCTTTACAGGCACGGTACTTCCTACCCCATAGGTTTTCAGCTTGTAGTACTGGTAACGCCCCACCTCTTCAGAAGGAATACCGCACAGGATATCTATACAGGTACGCATAGAAACCATCTGGTTAGCACGAACTATAGCACTCAGTGCCATCTGAACATACTTGGTACCGTCAAACAACTGAGGGGGATGCTGGCAGACATCACAGTTATGGCAGTCGGATGCTGTTTCCTGTCCGAAGTAATTCAGCAGGATCCGCCTACGGCAGACACTGGCCTCGGCATACTCGCACATACGGTTCAGGCGTTCCATGTTAATCTCGCTTTGTCCGCTCGACTGGGCAAACCTGGTAAGCTGGACAATATCCGCTGCATTATAGAACAACAACGTATCGGCCGGAGCGCCGTCTCTACCTGCCCTACCTATCTCCTGATAGTAATTCTCAATACTTTTTGGTAGATTGTAATGAATTACGAAACGGACATTCCCCTTATTGATTCCCATACCGAAGGCTATGGTGGCACATACTACCTGCACCCTGTCATTCAGGAAATCCTCTTGTGCCCTGTTGCGTTCCAGTAACGACAGACCTGCATGATAGACAGCAGCTTCTATATGATGTGCACGTAGGAAAGCTGCCACAGACTCCGCATTCTTCTTGCTCAGGCAATAGACTATACCTGGTTCATTCTGGTGCATAGACAGAAAGTGCAGGATAGCAACACGCTTCTCATATGAGTCCAGTCCACGCCTTACATCCAGGCTCAGGTTAGGACGGTCAAAACTGCCTATAAAAACCTCGGCATCCTGTATGTTCAGTTGGTTCAGGATATCAAAACGCGTCACCTTGTCAGCCGTTGCCGTCAAGGCGATGATAGGAACCTGGGGGAAGGTCTCCCTAAGGACACCCAACTGACTGTATTCCGGTCTAAAATCATGTCCCCATTGTGAGATGCAATGAGCCTCATCAACAGCAATCAGGGAAATACGTATAGACCTAAGCAGACGGGGCATCTCCACCATCAGACGTTCAGGAGAAAGGAAGATCAGCTTAATATGTCCATCCTGACACTCGCGCTGCAAAGTCATTAGGTCCTGTTCATCCTCGCTGCTGTTCAGTGCAACGGCCTGAATACCATTACAATGTAACTGACGCACCTGGTCGCGCATCAGTGAAATCAGGGGAGAAATCACAAGGGCAGTTCCCTCCATCATCAGGGCAGGAAGCTGGTAACAGAGACTCTTACCGCCACCGGTTGGCATCAGCACCAGCGCAGAATGTCCCTGCATAACAGTCTCTATGATTTCACGCTGATAAGGGCGAAAACTATCATACCCGAAATATCGTTTTAGCACATGCTCCATACAAGGATGTAAAAAAAATTGCACAAATTTATCATTTTTTTTGCATTATTTACATTACTAATAAAACAAATTTGTATTTTTGCATCGGAAATTCCTCAAAAAAGCACAATGGCCAAGTATAATTTAACCGAGAAAAAGCAAAAGACACCCCTTTACAGGTCTTTGCTTAAAATGGAGACTGTAGATGAAATTTACCAGCAGATAATGGCAAAGTTCATTGTTGAAAAGAAGTATCGCGACTGCAACTACTCTGCCAAGAAAATGGCCGAGGAGCTGAACACCAACGTCAGGTACATCAGTGCCATTGTCAACCTGCGCTATCAGGACAACTACTCGCAGATGGTAAATGAGTTCCGCATCAAGGAAGCCATGTACATGCTCAAGGATCGCCGGTACATAAACATGACCATCGAGGACATAGCCCTTGCAGTAGGATTCCAAAACAGACAATGCTTCTACGTTGCCTTCTACAAGCGCCTGGGCATTACCCCACGTGAGTACAGGACCAGCAATATGGAGATGCTGCAAGAGAAGCTGGACTCAAAGAAAAACAAGAAGAACAAAAAGAAAGAGGAGAAGAATGCAGGAACAAAGTGATTTCACATTCCAATCTGAGCGCTTTGCCGACATTCAACTTCTTCGCTATCAGGTTCCAGGATTCCAAGAACTTAATTTACGTCAGAAACTCTTTATCTACCACCTGAGCAGGGCGGCACTGCTGGGTCGTGACATACTGTGGGACCAGAACGGCGCCCACAATTTGCGTATTCGTCAGGTACTGGAGACTATTTACACCCAGTATCAGGGCGACCGTAACACCGAGGATTTCCAACAATTTACCACCTACCTGAAACGTGTCTGGTTCAGCAACGGCATTCACCATCATTACGGATACCAGAAGTTCACACCCGGCTTCTCCCAACAGTTCTTTATGGATGCAGCCAAGGAATTAGGGTTGGATGTGAAGGATTTACTACCCATTATCTTTGACCCTTCCGTACTGAGCAAGCGTGTGAATCAGGCAGAGGGAGCCGACCTTCTGCTCACGTCAGCCAGCAATTACTATCAGGACGGCATCACGCAGGCAAAGGCAGAGGAGTTCTATGCCCGCCAGAAAGCAGAGGGAGATTCCCTGCGCCCTGTTATGTATGGCATGAACAGTCGTCTGGAGAAAAGACCCGACGGCACATTGTACGAGAACATCTGGCGCAGCGGAGGACTATACGGACCCATCATAGACCGTATCATAGCCGCTCTCAGGGATGCACTGCCTTATGCAGAGAACCCGAAGCAGCAGACCGTTATAGAGAAACTGATTGAATTCTATCAGACGGGCGACCTGAAGACCTTCGACGAATACACCATCCTATGGGTACAGGATACAGAAAGCCAGGTGGACTTTACCAACGGATTTACTGAAGTCTATGGCGACCCACTGGGTCTGAAAGCCAGTTGGGAGGGATATGTCAACTTTGTGGATCCCGTTGCTACCCGTCGTTCCCAAGCTCTTAGTGATAATGCACAATGGTTTGAGGACCATTCACCCATAGACCCTCGCTTCCGCAAGAAGGAATGCAAGGGTGTTTCTGCCAAGGTCATCAATGCTGCCATTCTGGGTGGCGACCTCTACCCTAGCAGTGCCATAGGCATCAACCTGCCCAACAGCAACTGGGTACGTGCTGAATACGGCAGCAAGAGCGTTACCATTGGCAATCTGACACATGCCTACGCTCAGGCAGCCAAAGGCAGCGGCCTGCGACAAGAGTTTGTCATTGACCCGCAGACCATTGAGTTGTTAGACAAATATGATAACATCTGTGACGACCTGCATACCGACCTGCACGAATGTTTAGGACATGGAAGCGGACAGTTGTTGCCTGGTATTGATCCTGATGCATTGAAAGCCTACGGCAGCACCATAGAGGAGGCACGTGCCGATCTCTTTGGTCTCTATTACCTGGCAGACGAGAAGTTGGTAGAGTTGGGACTCACCCCCAATGCTGAGGCTTACAAAGCACAGTATTACAGCTACCTGATGAACGGAGTGCTCACCCAGTTGGTACGCATTGAGAAAGGCGACCAGATAGAGGAAGCCCACATGCGCAACCGTGCCCTCATTGCCCGCTGGACACTGAAGAACTATCCTCAGGCTGCCCAACTCATAGAGAAAGACGGCAAGCATTACATACAGGTACACTCCTACCCCATGCTGCGTACCGCCTTTGCCACCCTGCTGGCAGAAATTCAGCGCATAAAGAGCGAGGGCGATTTAGCTGCTGCCCGTCAGCTGGTAGAGGAGTTCGGCGTTCAGGTAGACAAAGACCTACACCAGGAAGTGCTGGAGCGATACAAGAAACTGAACATCTCGCCCTACAAGGGATTCATCAACCCACAATATGAACTTGTCTATGATGCCAATGGCAACGTTACGGATGTAGAGATACGTTACGGCGAGTCCTATGACCATCAAATGCTACGATATGGAAAATTCTGAAATCAAAGATATAAAGAAGGAACTGCGTGCCGCCATGAACGGCATCCTCAGTGCTAAGATGCGCGAGGCAGGTGCACCCTACAAACTGGTGTTCGGCGTTGAATTGCCCCGCCTGCAAAGCATAGCAGCCGAGTTTCAACCCTCACGCGCACTGGCCCAGCAACTGTGGAACGAGAACATCCGTGAATGCAAGCTCCTGGCCACCATGCTGATGCCTCCCGAGGAGTTCCTGCCCGAAGTGGCTGACATCTGGGTAGACGAGATTCCCACGGCAGAGGTGGCACAAATCCTCTGCATGCAGCTTCTCTGCAAGGAGACCTGGTGCGCTACCGTAGCCTTCGAGTGGATAGCCTCCCCCACCCCCATGCGTCAGTTATGCGGCTTCCTCTGCATAGCACGCCTACTGCAACAGGGAGCTCAGTTGCAGGAACGTTCCGCCAAAGAACTTCAGGATCAGGCACAATCCCTCCTCCCCACAGCCGATCTACCCCTACGCAAAGCTATCATAGCAGCAACCTCTTTTCTGTCGGAAAAATAAGACTTCTTCTTACACTTTTTAATATAGTTTTTTCTCTGTTCTCATTTTAATTTGTATCTTTGCAGACGCTAATGAGTGAGAATACAGAACTATACAACCTTGCTGCCCAACGACTCAATGAGTTCATGAAAGGCAAAATCACACGCAAAACCCCCGAGAGATTCGAGATTCTGCGTGTCGTTTGTCAGACCCAAGGCATCTTTAGCATAGACGAGTTGCAGGAGGAGATGGAAAAGAAAGCCAAGTTCCAGGTCAGCAGGGTCACACTTTTTAATACACTAAAACTGTTAGAAGAGGCCAAGCTGGTTATCAAGCACACCCTTTCACGAGCCGCTCACTACGAATGCTGCGTCACACCGCACCCTATGGTATGCCTGGTATGCGAGCAATGCGGATTGGTACGCAAACTGGAAAGCAGCAAGATAGAAAACTGGCTCAGCGAGCAGAAGTGCAAGCACTTTGCCGTCACACAACCCGTGCTGTACTTCCACGGTCTGTGCCGCAGCTGCATGGTCAAGAACAGCATCAAGAAAAGGAAAGCAAATTCAAAAACAAAAATACAGAAGAAATGAAAAAAGGAAAGGTAGATGCCCTGCTGGGTATCGTATTCGGCGATGAAGGTAAAGGTAAGGTTGTGGACTGTTTCACACCCCGATATGACGTCGTAGCCCGCTTTGCCGGTGGTCCCAATGCCGGTCACACCATCATATTCGAAGGCAAGAAATTCGTCCTCAGAAGCATTCCCTCAGGAATCTTCGACGAAGGCAAGCTCAACATCATTGGTAACGGATGCGTCATTGCCCCCGACCTCTTCATGCAGGAGGCCAAGGAACTGGAGGCTGCCGGTTACGACCTCAAGAGCCGTCTGCACATCAGCAAGCGTGCACACCTGATTCTGCCCACACACCGTGTTCTGGATCGTGCCTACGAGGCTGCCAAGGGTAAGAACAAGGTTGGTACCACAGGTAAGGGTATTGGTCCCACTTATAGCGAGAAAGCCAGTCGTACCGGTCTGCGCGTTGGCGACATCCTAGGCGACTTCCCACAGAAGTACGCAGCCCTGAAGGCTCGTCACATGCAGATTCTGGAGGACCTTCACTATACCGACTTCGACATCACAGACGAAGAGAAGGTTTGGATGGAAGGCATCGAGTATATGCGCCAGTTCCAGCTGACAGATACCGAGATTGAGTTGGGCAAGGCTTTGGCCGAGGGCAAGAGCGTTTTGGCAGAAGGTGCTCAGGGTACGATGTTGGATATTGACCACGGTACCTACCCCTTCGTTTCCAGCAGCAACACCGTTAGCGGTGGTGTCTGCACAGGCTTGGGCGTAGCTCCCAACAACATTGGCGAGGTATTCGGTATCTTCAAGGCCTACAGCACCCGCGTAGGCTCAGGTCCCTTCCCCGTAGAGTTGTTCGATGAGACAGGCGACAAGATTCGCGAGATTGGTCACGAGTACGGAGCCGTAACAGGTCGTAACCGTCGTTGTGGCTGGTTGGACTTGGTAGCTCTCAAGTATGCCATCATGATAAACGGTGTAACACAGCTCATTATGATGAAGAGCGATGTATTGGACACCTTCGATACCATCCGCGTCTGCGTAGCTTACCAGAAGGACGGTGTTACCACCACTGATATGCCATACGATACAGAAGGCTGGCAGGCAGTATATGAAGACCTTCCCGGTTGGAAGACCGACCTCACACAGATGACCTCAGAGGCTCAGTTTCCCCAGCAGCTCAAGGACTACATTACATATATAGAGAAGGCAACCGCCACTCCCATCACCATTGTCAGTGTTGGTCCTGACCGTGCTCAGACCATCGAGCGCAAATAAGGGATATAGGTATAAGAACTAAAAAAAGAGGACTTCCAAGGTCCTCTTTTTTATTTTGATATTCACAGTCAGTAAGACAGGAAGGAAGGATTAGCGCCAAGACGAAGGGCGGTCTGAGCATCCTGGCGCGACTGCTTTTTCTTCTTCATATCCTTATACAGAAGGGAGCGCGAGACATAGCAGTCGGGATTATTAGGCTCCAGTTCTATGGCACGATTAAAATCAGAAAGGGCAAGGTCATACTGCTTGCGGCTCTGGTACATATCGCCACGTACCAGATAAAGGGAAGCATGCTTGGGGAAGAGCTGCACAAGGGCATCCATCTGCTCAATAGCCTCGCGAGGACGACGGTCCTTGTCGTTCAGAATAGCTAAACCCAGACGTGCCTTCTCATTCATGGGTTCAAGCTTTATAAGTCGCTCATAGTCGGCACGTGAACGCTTATAATCACGTTGCTGACTGTAAAGATAGGCACGGAAGAAGAGTGCCTCGGTCTGGTTAGGTTCCAGATTCAGCACCTCGGTATAATCAGCCATCGCACGCGTTGGTTTATCCATGTGCATATACAGGGATGCTCTGTTAAGCAAGAGGCTGATGGTTGTGCCTGAGATGGCCAAGCCCTGATTATAGGACTCAAGGGCTCGCTGGTATTCTCCCCTACGCTCCTGGATATTGCCAATATACTGGTACAGCAGGGCATTGGACTTTATAAGGGGATCTACCTCTATGGCTTCGCGAAAGGTTGCCTCGGCCTGCTGCAGGCTGTCTACCTGCATCTGTTCCAGTCCCCGCTTTACCAACTGCTGGTATTTCTGTGCGCTGACACAGAAACACCAACAGAGGATGAGCGTAAATGAGATTATTCTTTTCACTTGTTCTTGATATAGTCAACAATCCACTGACCAACTTCCTTGGTACCATACTTGGCGCCACCCTCGACCTGAATCTCGGGAGTACGGACATTCTGATCCAGAGAAGCGTTAACAGCCTCGCGGATAAGAGCGCCTTCGGCCTTCAGATTGAAATACTCATACAACATAGCTACACTCAGGATCTGAGCCAAGGGGTTGGCAATATTCAAGCCCTTACCCTGAGGCCATGAACCGTGAATAGGCTCGAAGACAGGAGTATGCTCGCCTGTTGAGGCGCTGGGCAGCAAGCCCATAGAACCTGTGATGCAAGAACCCTCGTCGGTAAGGATGTCACCAAAGGTATTCTCTGTTACCATAACGTCAAAGAACTTGGGATCCTGAATCATACGCATAGCTGCGTTATCAACGTACATGAAGTCGGTCTCCACATCAGGGTATTCGCCCATCATCTCCTGAGCGACCTTACGCCACAGACGGCTGCTGGCCAGAACGTTGGCCTTGTCAACAACAGTCAGATGCTTGCGACGCTGGCGGGCATACTGGTAAGCAACACGCAGGATGCGTTCCACCTCGGGACGGCTGTAGAAGTTGGTATCATAAGCCTCATCGGTACCCTCCTTCTTCTCGCCAAAGTACATACCACCGGTCAACTCACGGATACAGATAAAGTCGGCACCACGTACCAGCTCGTCCTTCAGAGGAGACTTGTGCACCAGGCAGTCGAAGGTCTCAACGGGACGGATATTGGCAAACAGCCCCAGCTTCTTACGCATAGCCAAGAGACCCTGCTCAGGGCGAACCTTAGCGGTTGGGTTGTTATCGAACTTAGGGTCACCAACGCTGGCAAAGAGCACAGCATCAGCATCCATACAGGTCTGGAAAGTCTCCTCGGGGAAGGGATCGCCAACCTCGTCAATAGCATGGGCACCACAAAGAGCCTCCTTGTAAGAAACCTCGTGTCCGAACTTCTGGGCTACAGCACTCATAACGGCTACGCCCTGCTCCATAATCTCTGGTCCGATGCCATCACCGGCCAAAACTGCAATCTTAAGCTTCATATTCTTGTTCTATTATATTTAACATCTTGATAGTTGCCTTGATAGCGGCCTCTGTCTGGTCGGGATCAAGGGCACGGGTACGGAAGGTCTTATCGCCCCATACCCATGAAATGGTAGTCTGTACCAAGGCATCGGTACGTCCGCCAGGAGGAATACTTACCTGATAGTTGTCAAGCCAGGGGAACTCGCGATTCAGACGATCGCGGTAGATATGACGGCAGGCACGTACAAAGGCATCGTACATACCGTCTCCCATTGCAGATTCCTCATAAACCTCGCCGCAAACCTCCAGCTTCACACTGGCCATAGGCTTCAGACCATAGGCGGTAGAAACCATATAGCTCTTCAGCTTGACCTTATCAACGGGTGCTGAATGCTTGAGCACATCACTGACAATGTAGGGAAGGTCTTCCTGAGTAACAAGCTGCTTCTTATCACCCAACTCTATGATACGATCCGTAACACGACGTATCTGTTCGGGAGTAAGTTCAAAGCCCAGTTCCTCGAGGTTCTTCAGGATATTGGCCTTGCCTGAGTTCTTGCCCAAGGCATATTCACGCTTACGACCGAAACGCTCTGGAATCAAGTCGTTACAGTAAAGGCTATGTTTCTTGTCACCGTCAGCATGCACACCGGCTACCTGTGTAAAAACACTCTCACCAATGATAGGCTTGTTGGGAGGAACGGCGATACCACTGATGCTCTCTATCATACGACTGGCCTTGTTCAGGTTCTCCTCCACCAAGCCTGTACTACCATGGAAATGATCCTTCAGGATAGCCTGCACACTGGAGAGCGGTGCATTACCGGCACGCTCGCCCAGTCCGTTGACTGATGTATGGATACCCTTACAACCGCTCTTCACAGCTGCCAAGACATTACCGGCTGCCATATCATAGTCGTTATGGGCATGGAAATCAAAATGCAACTCGGGGTAACGTTCTATCATCTGCGTCATAAACTGAGCAGTAAGGAAGGGATTCAGGATCCCCAACGTATCGGGCAGCATGAAACGCTTCACACCTGATGTACGAAGTGCATCCACAAAATCGAAGACATACTGGGGATTGTCCTTCATACCGTTGGACCAATCCTCAAGGTACAGATTAACGTCGATACCCTGCTCATGGGCATACTGGATGCTCTGCTTGATATCTGCCAGATGCTCAGCAAGGGTCTTCTGCAACTGATACTTACAGTGGCGTTCAGAACCTTTGCAAAGAAGGTTGATGTTCTTACATCCGACATTCTTTACCCAATCAACAGAGGTCTGACCGTCTATAAAGCCCAGCACCTCAATCTGCTCTAACCGACCAGCCTGACGGGCCCATCGGCATATCATGGTTACCGCATCCTTCTCACCCTCGCTCACACGGGCGCTAGCTACCTCAACCCTGTCTACGCAGAGTTCCTGTAGCAGCATACGCACAATGAGCAGCTTCTCGTGGGGAACAAAGCTTACCCCACTGGTCTGCTCACCATCGCGTAGCGTGGTGTCCATTATCTCTATGTGTGGTGTTCCCATGCCTCTATCTTATCCTTGTTTGCCAGAAGGAAGTCAATATCATCGTAGGCATTCAGGAGGCAATACTTCTTGTAAGCATTTATCTCGAAATGCTCTACACTACCAGTCTTCTCATTCTTAACCGTCTGATTAGGAACATCCACCGTTACCAAGGTGTTGCTATCCTCGGCTATGCTACGGAACAGCTCCAACTGGAACTCACGGCTGACAATAACAGGCAGCACAAAGCAGTTGAGCAGGTTGTTGCGATGGATATCGGCAAAGCTGTTGCTGATAACGACACGGACACCATAGCCGGCAATTGCCCAGGCTGCATGCTCGCGACTGGAACCGGACCCCCAGTTCTGACCGCCTACGATAATCTCATGCACACCCTTGTGGGGAGCCTCTGAGAACTCAGGCTTGTTCATCACAAAGTCTGCTACGGGCTGGTTGTTGGCATCATAACGGAGATCGTGCATAAAAGCATCACCGTAGAACTTAGGATCACGGGTAGTGAAAGCCAGGTAACGTGCAGGAATAATGTTATCTGTATTATTGTTGTCAATCTCGATGGGAATACAAGTTGACTGTATAACGTCGAATTTTTCTTTTGCCATTTCTTTAGAGTTTTCTTGGGTCAGTAATAACACCAGTAATAGCACTTGCAGCCACAACAAGGGGGCTGGCCAGTACGGTACGAGCACCAGGACCCTGACGGCCCACGAAGTTACGGTTGCTGGTACTGATGCTGAGCTTGCCGGCAGGAACCTTATCGGGGTTCATAGCCAGACAGCTGGAGCAACTGGGGAGACGCAACTCGAAGCCTGCCTCTTCCAGCACCTTGTCAATGCCCTCGTCAATAATCTGCTGACGAACCAGCCAACTGCCGGGAACCAACCAGGCAACAACATTAGGAGCCTTCTTCTTGCCCTTTACCACTGAGGCAAAAGCACGGAAGTCCTCGATACGACCGTTGGTGCAGGCACCTAAGAAACAATAGTCAACAGGTGTGCCCTCCAATTTCTGGCCGGGTTGGAACTGCATATAATCCAACATGGCCTGGAACTGAGGACGCTCAGCCTCAGGGATACTCTCCATAGTAGGAATACACTCGTCAATGGCAATACCGGCACCGGGGTTTGTTCCGTAGGTGATACGGGGCTTGATATCCTCGGCACGGTAGGTTACTTCCTTATCGAAGACAGCATCATCATCGCTCTTCAGTTTCTTCCACTCCTCAACAGCCTTATCCCAAGCCTCACCCTTAGGTGCGTACTCGCGACCCTTCAGGTAAGCAAAGGTGGTCTCGTCGGGAGCAATAAGACCGGCACGTGAGCCCATCTCGATAGAAAGGTTAGAAAGGGTCAGACGACCTTCCATACTCATATTACGGATGGTACTACCTGCATACTCTACAGCATAGCCGGTAGCACCACTGGTGGTCATCTGAGCCATGATATAAAGGGCCACATCCTTGGCAGTAACGCCAGGCTGCAGCGTACCTTCTATATTAATACGCATGGTCTTGGGCTTGCTCTGCAGGATACACTGCGAAGCCAGCACCTGAGCCACCTCGCTGGTACCGATACCCATGGCAATAGCGCCTACTGCACCGTGCGTGCTGGTATGAGAGTCACCGCAGACAATAGTCATACCAGGCAAAGAGAGAGCCTTCTCGGGACCAACAACATGGATAATACCATTATCCTTGGTGCCCATGGCAAAGTGGGTAATACCAAACTCGGCGCAGTTCTTGGCCAGCGTCTCCACCTGCTTACGTCCTACAGGATCGTCAATACGCTCCTGCTGGTCGCTAGGTGTGTTATGGTCGGGCATAGCGTATACGTGGTCAGGGCGGAACACCTTGATATTCTTGTCCCTCAATGTATCAAATGCCTGTGGACTGGTTACTTCATGCGCATATAAGCGGTCAATGTAAAGTTGTGTCGGGCCGTCCTCCACGTTCTGCACAACGTGTGCGTCCCAGATCTTGTCAAATAAAGTCTTCATTAGTTACAGAAGGGGTCTTATCTAAACTTATTTATACAATCAATATATGCTTCTACGCTGGCGGTGACGATATCTGTGTTGGCACCGAATCCATAATACAGGTGACCATCATATTCAACCTGCATGTGAACCTTACCCATATCATCAGAACCCTTGCTGATGGCCTGGATGGTAAACTCCTTCAGCGTCATCTTACGCTTGATGATACACTTCAAAGCATTGATGGCAGCATCAACAGGACCGTTACCAGAGGCAGCAGCCTCAAACTTCTCATTGGCAACCAACAGACCAATGCTGGCAACACTCTTCACGCCCTTACCAGTGGTTACCTGCAGGTAATCCAACTTGACATTGTGCGAAGCGCTTCTGTCGGCACCTGCCAATACTAGGATATCGTCGTCAGTAACCTCCTTCTTCTTGTCGGCCAAAACCAGGAACTCCTGATAAACCTTATCCAGACGCTCGCCTTCAATCTCCACACCATTCACACTAAGACGGTGCTTCAAGGCTGCACGTCCGCTACGGGCTGTCAGCACGATAGCGTTATCATCGATACCCACATCTTTGGGGTCCATAATCTCGTAGGTTGAAGCGTTCTTCAGCACACCGTCCTGATGAATACCAGAACTGTGAGCAAAAGCATTCTTACCCACGATGGCCTTGTTGGGCTGAACAGGCATATTCATCAAGCTGCTAACCATACGGCTGGTGGGATATATCTTGGTGGTATTGATATTGGTCTCGATGCCCAAGTCGGGATGTGTCTTGAAGATCATGGCAATCTCCTCCAGAGAGGTATTACCGGCACGCTCACCAATACCGTTGATGGTAACCTCAACCTGACGGGCACCACCCAACACACCGGCTACGGTGTTGGCAGTAGCCATACCCAGGTCGTTATGACAATGAGTTGACAGGATACTCTTGCCAGCAGCAAAGGCATCAACATGCTCGTACAGATACTTAATCTTCTCCTGATATTCGTTGGGAACACGGAAACCTGTAGTATCGGGGATGTTACAAACAGTAGCACCAGCCTTGGTAACAGCATCTATGACACGAGCCAGGTACTCATTGTCAGTACGACCGGCATCCTCGGCATAGAATTCAACATCCTCGACATACTTCTTGGCATACTTAACAGCAGCCACAGCACGCTCAATAATCTCCTCGGGAGTAGAATTGAACTTATAACGGATGTGACTCTCGCTGGTACCAATACCCGTATGGATACGCTTGTGCTTGGCATATTTCAAGGCATCAGCAGCCACGTCAATGTCCTTCTGGACAGCACGTGTCAGCGCACAAATGGTTGGCCATGTTACAGCCTTACTGATTTCTATTACTGAATTGAAATCGCCAGGACTACTAATAGGGAATCCAGCCTCGATAACATCAACGCCAAGAGCCTCCAACTGGCGGGCTACCTGAATTTTCTCCACCGTATTCAACTGACATCCGGGAACTTGCTCGCCGTCACGCAATGTGGTGTCGAAAATAAACAATCTGTCACTCATTTTAGGTCTTTTGTTTAAATCTTTTTACTGAAAGTGGGGACAAAGTTACAAAATAAAACTCTCGCGCGCAAACATATTAAGAATAAAAGCAGGTAAATGAACGGCTTAGACAAGAAAAAAGCGCGATTCGCACACCTAAATGAAATAAAATGTATAACTTTGTTCTTGCGTATGCTGTATATAAACGACCATTTAGAAGACATTCCAGCAGAGTTGCTGGAGAAAGCCATCTCCTCCCTACCCCTCTGGAGGCAGGAGCAGGCGCTGAAATTCAAGTTCCCGGAAGGCAGAAGGGAATGCACCTTGGCATACCTGGAACTATGCCGCGGGCTGCAGTTGGAATACAGCATCACAGAGATGCCTACTTTTGGCTATAACCAGAGCGGGAAACCCTTTCTGCCAGAGTATCCCCACATACATTTCAGCCTGAGCCACTGCAAGAAAGCCATTGGATGCTACATCAGTTCAGCACCCTGCGGACTGGACATCGAAAGCATACGCCCGGCCAAGGATTCACTGGTTAACTATTGTATGAACGAGGAGGAATGTTGCCAGATTTTCTCGGCTCCTAACCCTGACGCTGCCTTTATTACCCTATGGACCAAGAAGGAAGCCGTCTTCAAACTGAAAGGGACAGGTATTAACAATGATATCAAGGAGATACTGTCACCACAGAACACAGAAGGCATCAGCATACAGACTGTTCCCGACCTATTCAACGGCTACATACTAAGTGTAGCACAATACTCAGACGCAAAGATTCAATTATGGAAATAGCTCTATACCTTATACCCGTCACCTTGGGCTCTACAGAGATAAACCAAGTGCTACCCTCGTACAACCACGATGTCATCATGGGCATCAGACACTTCATTGTAGAGAACATCCGCTCTGCACGACGCTTCCTGCGTCAGGTGGACCGTGAGTTCCCCATTGATGATTCCCTGTTTTACGAGATGGGTAAGCATGCCGACGAACGCCTGTTCAGCCAATACCTGCAAGCACTTAGGGACGGAAAGCCCATGGGTGTAATCAGCGAGGCGGGCTGTCCAGCCGTTGCCGATCCAGGCGCCGATGTGGTGGCCATTGCCCAGCGTCAGAACCTGAAGGTTATCCCACTGGTAGGTCCCAGCAGCATGATAATGGCAGTAATGGGAAGCGGACTGAACGGACAGAGCTTTGCCTTTAACGGTTACCTGCCCGTTGACCCACAGGATAGGGCTAAGAAGCTGAAAGCCCTAGAGACACGAGCCTGGAACGAGCACCAGACACAACTGTTCATAGAAACGCCCTACCGCAACCTGAAGATGTTTCAGGCGCTGGTACAGAACTTGCGGCCACAAACCCGAATGTGTATAGCTGCAGGCATCACAACAGCTGACGAATACATTCACACCCATACCATTGCAGAGTGGAAGAAGATAGAACTACCCGATCTAAGCAAGGTGCCAGCAATATTTCTGATTAACAAATAGATTTCCCTTTGAATTCTGACAGAAAGTTTTTACTTTTGTGCCCATAATAAAGACTGACAGATGAAATACTCTATAATAATTCCGGTATATAACCGCCCAGACGAAGTGGACGAGTTGCTGCAAAGCCTTACCGCCCAGACATTAAAGGATTTTGAAGTTCTGGTAGTTGAAGACGGTTCCGACATACCCTGCGAAGAGGTAGTCAAGAAATATACCGACCAACTGGATATCAAGTACTACGTCAAGCCCAACAGCGGTCCCGGTCAGACACGTAACTACGGTGTACAGCACAGCCAGGGCGAATACATTATTGTACTGGATAGCGACGTGGTATTACCCTCAGGCTACCTGCAAGCCATCGAAGATGAATGTTCAATGCTCAATGTTCAATGTTCAATGCAAATCGACGCCTTTGGCGGCCCTGATCGTGCACACGAGAGTTTCACCCCAGTACAAAAGGCCATCAACTACAGCATGACATCCTTCTTCACTACCGGTGGCATACGAGGTGGTAAGAAGCAGATGGACAAGAAGTTCTACCCCCGCTCCTTTAACATGGGCATACGCAAATCGCTCTACGAGAAGCTGGGAGGTTTCTCCGAGATGCGTTTTGGCGAGGACATAGACTTCAGCATCCGCATCTACGAGAGCGGAGCAACATGCCGTCTTTTCCCCGAAGCTTGGGTATGGCACAAGCGCAGAACCGACCTAAAGAAGTTCTTCAAGCAGGTTCACAACAGCGGCATTGCCCGCATCAACCTGACCAAGCGGCACCCTGGCACCCTGAAACTGGTGCATCTGCTGCCAACGGTCTTTACCCTCGGAACTTTCACATGCCTTCTGTTTGCGTTTCTGTTCCTACTTTTGGCTCTGTTAGGACTTTTCGCCTTATGGAGCGCTCCAAAGCCCGGTTGCGTTTCAGGAGAAATGTTTTTAATTATCTTCAGCCTCTCCGGAATGTTATTATGCCTTCTGCCGTTGATATTGTTCTCTCTGATTATCTTCGTGGACAGCAGCGTTCGCAACAGAAGCCTCTGGATTGGTTTCCTCTCTATATGGGCCAGCTTCATCCAACTCATAGGCTACGGCACAGGATTCCTTCGTGCATGGTGGCTAAGGTGTGTATGCGGCAGGAACGAAGAACTGCAGGCTTTCCGCAAAAGCTTTTACAAATAAAAGATGGAGAGCATAAAGAACTGGGCATTAGACGACCGGCCACGTGAGAAGATGGAAGCTCACGGTGCCGGTGTGCTGAGTAAAGCAGAGTTGCTGGCAATTCTGGTAGGCAGCGGCATACCAGGCAAGAGTGCCGTGGAGATGATGCGAGAGATTCTGAACGATTATAACGATAGCCTAAAACTACTGGGCAAGGCCACCATCGAGGATCTAACCCGCTACAAAGGGATGGGAAAGGCTAAGGCCATTACCGTACTGGCAGCCTGCCAACTGGCAAACGAACGACTGAAGGAAGAACTGCAGCCACGGCAGAAGCTCTCAGAAACCAAGGATGCCTTCCTTTACTTCCGTCCCAGATTACAGGATCTGACCGTCGAGGAGTGCCACCTGTTGATGTTGAACAACCATCTGGAAATCATCAACAGCGTTATGCTCAGCCATGGTGGACTAGTAGGCACTGCGGTGGATTTGCGCGAGTTGCTACGTCAAGCCCTGCTGGCACAGGCAACAAGTGTCATACTCTGTCACAATCACCCCAGTGGCAGCCTTAGACCCAGCAAAGAAGACGATGAACTGACCCGAAGAGCAGCAGAGGCATGCAAGATGATGGGCATCAAATTTCTGGACCACCTCATCGTGGCAGACAATAATTATTTCAGCTATACAGAACAAGGAAAAATATGAACGATACATTACAGACACAGGAACGCGTTATAGAAGTCTTACGTACTGTCTATGACCCAGAAATTCCCGTCAACATCTACGACCTGGGCCTCATCTACCGCATAGAACTAAACGATGCAGGCGATGAACTCAGCGTTGATATGACACTTACGGCTCCCAACTGTCCGGCTGCCGACTTCATTCTGGAGGATGTGCGCCAGAAGTTGGAAGGCATCACCGGCCTCAAGAAGGTAGATGTACAGCTTGTCTTCGAACCCGAGTGGGACAAAGACATGATGAGTGAGGAAGCAAAAATGGAATTGGGATTCCTTTAGAACAATTCATAATTCTTAATTCATAATTGAAAAAGACATATTTCATATCTGATGCACATCTGGGGAGCCTGGCAACCCAAGACCCTAAGGAGCAGGAGAAGCAACTGTGCCGGTTCCTGGATGAGATAAAGCCACAGGCTGAAAGCCTGTATATGCTAGGAGACATATTCGACTTCTGGTTCGAGTACCGCAACGCCGTCCCCAAGGGCTTTACCCGTCTGCTGGGCAAATTGTCTGAACTAACCGACAACGGTGTTGCCGTTCACTTCTTCACTGGTAATCACGATATCTGGTGCAAAGACTACCTCACCAAAGAGTGTGGCGTTATCATGCACTACGAACCAGAGGTTGTAGAAATTGAGGGAAAGACATTCTTTCTGGCGCATGGTGATGGTTTGGGCGACAGAAGCAAGTCGTTCAAGTTCTTACGCGTTATCTTCCACAATCCCTTCTGTCAGTGGATGTTCCGCTGGTTGCATCCCGACCTAGGTCTGCCCTTTGGTCTAAACTGGGCCAAGAACAGTCGCATCAAGCACATGCAGGGTGGCACAGAGGCCGACCCACCCTATATGGGCGAGAACCATGAGCCGCTGGTACTCTTTGCCAAACAATATATAAAGGAAAAGCCCGAGACTGATTACCTTATCTTCGGTCACCGTCATATAGAACTGGATCTGATGCTCACCCGTCAGAACCGCCTTCTCATCCTTGGAGACTGGATTACACAATTCACCTACGCCGAATTCTCAAACGGCGAACTTACCCTAAAGAATTTCTGATTGTAACAAAAACGCATGCACGCATTTGGGACATCACCCAAACAAATAATGCCATATAAAATCAGAGGGGAAGCAAATAAACTTCCCCTCTGTTCTTTATACCTTATAATTAAATATCTTAGCAGAGTGCCTGAGTATCCATGGCAATCATCAGCTCCTCGTCTGTAGGAATACAGCAAACGGTAACCTTGCTATCATCGGCACTGAGGATAGCTTCGGTAGCACGGCAAGCACGGTTCTTCTGTGCATCCATCTTTACGCCCATGAACTCAAGGCCGTTGGTAGCACCCTCACGAACTTCCCACTGGTTCTCGCCTGCTCCACCGGTGAAGAGGATGATATCCACACCACCCATAGCGGCAGCATACTGACCAATGTACTTCTTGATGCGATAGGTGTACATCTCCTTTGCAAGACGAGCCTTATCGTTACCGTTGGCAATGCCTGCCAAGATGTCACGGAAGTCACTGCTACCCTCGCTTACACCAGCCAGACCACTCTGCTTGTTCAGCAGGTTGCTGATACCCTTGGTGTCGAGGTTCAACTTATCCATCAGGAAAGTAACAGCACCAGCATCGATATCACCACTACGGGTACCCATGATAAGACCTTCCAAAGGAGTAAGACCCATTGAGGTATCTACACACTTACCATCCTTAACAGCAGCAATGCTGGCACCATTACCAATGTGGCAGGTGATGATCTTCTTACCCTCTGGCTTTACACCCAAGAACTCACAAACACGCTGCGAAACATAACGGTGGCTGGTTCCGTGGAAGCCGTAACGACGAACGCCATACTGCTTGTACAGGTTGTAAGGCAGGGCATACATATAAGCATAGTCAGGCATTGACTGATGGAAGGCTGTATCAAACACACCTACTTGAGGAATGTTGGGCATCAACGCAGAAACAGCATTCACACCCTTGATGTTAGCAGGGTTGTGAAGGGGAGCCAAATCGTTGCAGGCAGCGAAAGCCTCCATAACCTCGGGAGTCAGGCGAACGCTCTTATTGAACTTCTCACCTCCGTGTACCATACGATGACCTACGGCATCCAACTCCTCTAAGCTCTTCAATACGGCATACTCGCCCTTTGTCAGCACCTCGAATATCCACTGTACACCAGCAGTATGCTCAGCAATGGGGCGCTCCATTTTATGCTTCTCGCCATTCAGCTTAACGGTAATAAAACTATCGGGCAGGCCAATCTTCTCGATGCCGCCACTAGTGATGACGCTCTGGTCATCCATATTGTACAATGCGTACTTAATGGAACTGCTCCCGCAGTTCAAAACAAGAATTTTCATCTTTTCTTTTTATCCTTACTTTAATCTTTCTTTTTTCTCAACTACCAACTATCACTTAGCGTCCATTGCCTGGCAAGCAGTGATAGCAACCATCTTATAGATATCATCTACAGAGCAACCACGTGAGAGGTCGTTAACGGGATGAGCAATACCCTGCAGGATGGGACCAATGGCATCAGCACCAGCCAAACGCTGTACCAGCTTGTAGCCAATATTACCAACCTCAAGGCTGGGAGCTACCAGCACATTGGCATGACCGGCAATAGCAGAACCGGGAGCTTTCTTCTCTCCTACAGAGGGAACCAAAGCAGCATCAGCCTGCAACTCGCCATCCAACTTCAAAGAGGGCTCCAGCTCATGAGCCAAACGGGTAGCCTCAATAACCTTATCAACTACCTCGTGCTTAGCACTGCCCTTGGTACTGAAACTCAGCATAGCAACACGTGGATCGGCAAAACCAGCCACGCTACGTGCTGTATGAGCTGTACAAACAGCAATCTGTGCCAGCTGTGAAGCATCGGGAACAGGTGTTACAGCCACATCACCTAATACTACAACACCATCCTCACCATACTCAGGCTTATCTGTAATCAGCAACATAGCACCACTGACACATGTAATGCCAGGGGCACACTTGATAATCTGCAGGGCAGGACGCAGAGTGTCGCCCGTTGTTGAAAGCGCACCGCTAATCTGACCATCGGCATGTCCGCTCTTGATGATAAGACAGCCAAAATAAAGAGGATCTGTCAGCACCTTCTTGTGTGCCTCCTCCAATGTCATACCCTTGCTCTTACGCAAATTGTAAAGCAACTCGGCATATTCATTTGTCAACTCACTGGTTGCAGGGTCAATGATCTCGGCCTTGTCAAGATGGGTAAGTCCTAACTTCTTTCCCAAGGCAAAAATCTCGTCGCTATTACCAATAAGGATAATCTCTGCCAGGTCATCGGCAAGGGATTTATCTGCGGCTGTCAATGTTCGCTCCTCCAAGCTCTCAGGCAGGACAATGCGCTGCTTGTTACTCTTGGCGCGAGCGATGATTTTCTCCATTAAAGTCATACTATTTACTATTTTATGATTTACAATTTACTATTTATTCACTATTCTGCAATTTAGCTATTCCGTCCTCCCCCTCGGGGGAGTTAAAGAGGGGGTATCCTTTCAGAATCTTCCCTTCATCAGCAAGTGTTCCAATTCCTCTGCTGATATATGTGCTCTTAGCACATCGTTATAGGCAGCACTGATGCTACCGGTCTCTTCACTAACCACAATTGCCAGCGCATCCGTCTCCTGGCTGATACCCTTGGCAGCTCTGTGGCGCAAGCCGAACTCCTTGGGAATATCCAAGTCATGACTGATAGGCAGGATGCATGCAGCAGCCGTAATCTTGTTGTTTGAGATTATCATGGCTCCATCATGTAGCGGACTGTTCTTGAAGAAGATATTCTCTATCAGACGCTGACTGATTTTGGCATTCACCAACTCACCTGTTCGAACAAAATCATTCAGTGGAAGATGGTTTTGCAATACTATCAGGGCTCCCACACGCTGCTTACTCATATTCAGGCAGGCCATTACAATGGGAAAGATAGTCTCACGCTCATGCACAAACTCAGAGAGATCCTTCTTCTTGTCGGGACGGAAGAAATTCACAAACCTGTGCACCCTCTGACGTGTTCCTACTCTGAAGAAGAAATGCCTAATCTCTTCCTGAAACAGAATAATGATGGCTATGGCACCCACATTCACCAATTTATCTAGGATGCCTCCCACCAACTTCATCTCCAACACCTTGCTGACAACAATCCAGAAACTGATAAAGAACAACACCCCGTAGAAGATATTCACAGAGCGCGATTGCTTCATTACTTTATAGCAATAGAACAGGCCTATTGCCACAAGCAAGATATCAATCAAGTCCTTAATTCCGAATTCTAACATACCAGCATCTTTTTAACTATCTGAACCACCTCAACGGCTTCCTTCACATCGTGCACCCTTAGGATGCTTGCACCCTTCAGCAATGCCAAGGTGTTCAGCACAGAGGTTCCGTTCAAAGCTTTTTCAGGCGAAGTACCCAGCAGGCGATATATCATAGACTTACGACTAACGCCCACCAGCATTGGCAACTCCAGCACCTGCAGGTCCTGCATACGGTTCATCAGTTCGTAGTTATGCTCCAGTGTCTTGGCAAAACCAAAGCCAGGGTCCAGGATTATATCCTTAACGCCTAACTCATGCAACTGCTGCACCTTAGTACCAAAGTAGCGGAGCATCTCAGCCAGTAGGTCATCGTAGTGCGGTCCGTTCTGCATAGTCTGGGGATCACCCTTCATGTGCATCAGTATATAGGGAACGCCCAACTCAGCAACAGTACTGAACATATGTTCATCCAGTTCGCCACCGCTGATATCGTTGATAATCTGAACGCCATACTCCTCAACACACATCTTAGCCACATCGGCCCTGAATGTATCCACGCTTACTACAGCATCAGGGGCAATGTCACGAAGAATCTTCAATCCACCACGCAAGCGGTTCATCTCTTCCTCTGCCGATACATCATCAGCACCCGGACGGCTGCTGTAAGCCCCGATGTCAATCATAGAGCCACCTTCAGCCAGAATAGTCTGCACCCGACCTGCAATCTCCTGATCAGTATTCCTGCGACTTGCAGAATAAAACGAATCAGGGGTTACATTCAGGATTCCCATGACCTGTGGCTCGCTCAAATCCATGAGTTTTCCTCCCACATTTATAGTATAGGGTAACAGACCTTTCATATAATTCTCGGTAACTTTGCGACAAAGTTATACATTATTTACCAATTATCAGAAAAATGATATAACTTTGTGTCGTTAATTGTAAAAAATCAAACAATATGAAGATAGAACAATTATATGAAATCTACTTACAACACCCCATAATAACTACAGACAGTAGAGATTGCCCTGTTAGCTCCATCTTCTTTGCACTAAAAGGAGCCTCGTTCAACGGCAATCTGTATGCTGCTTCTGCCTTGGAAAAAGGATGCGCCTATGCAGTGGTTGAGAAGGAATTTGCACCCGAAGGTGACACACATTATATTGCCGTAGAGAACCCCGAGCAGACACTACAGGAACTGGCTGCCTATCACCGCCAACAACTCAGCATTCCCGTGCTACAGATAACAGGAACAAACGGCAAGACAACTACCAAGGAGCTGATTGCCTGCGTACTGACAGAGAAGTACAACGTCCTATTCACGCAAGGCAATCTGAACAATCACCTGGGGGTACCACGTACCCTGCTCCGCATTACCAAGGAACATAACATAGCAGTCGTTGAGACAGGTGCCAACCACCCTGGCGAGATTGCCTTCCTGTGCAATATGGTAAAGGCCGACTACGGTCTGATTAGCAATGTGGGCCGTGCACACCTGGAAGGTTTCGGCTCGTTCCAAGGAGTCAAGAAGACAAAGGGAGAATTGTATGACGACCTACAGCAGCGTGGTGCCAAGATCTTCCTGAATGCCTTAGACGAAGATTTAATTCAGATGGCAGAAGAACGGGGATTTCATCTCTATGACAACGCAATACCTTATGTAGAAGGTAGAATTGACTCCTGCAACCCATTCGTCAAGATGCAGTGGAGGCAAGAAGACGATGCCCCCTGGCAAACCATACAGACACACCTGATTGGTGCATATAACATTTCTAACCTGCGTGCTGCCATTACTATCGGTTTGTATTTTGGCGTTACGCCCGAGCAGATTTGCCATGCCATAGAGAATTACATTCCCAGCAACAGTCGTAGCGAATTCCGTGACACAGGACGTAACCGTCTAATTGTGGACGCCTACAATGCCAATCCCAGCAGCATGGTAGCAGCCCTGACCAACTTCCAGTTCATTGATTCTAAAAACAAGATGGTTATCCTTGGCGACATGCGCGAACTGGGAGCCGACAGCGAACTGGAACACCGTAAGATTATGGATATTCTGGCAGGCATGCCATTAGAGGATATTTGGTTGGTTGGAGACAACTTTGCAGCGCTCAACTATCAGAATAAACGCATAAACGCCAGATACTTCAAGGATGTGGAAGCCGTTAAAGAAGAAATCCACAACAATCCACTTAAAGGCAAAACGATTCTGATAAAAGGCAGCAACGGAACCAAGCTATTCCAGCTACCCGACTATCTATAAGGAAAAACAGAAAAAGTTATGGCGTCAGTCTTCTACCGGACTACGCCATAATTTATTTCCATGCATCTCAATATCCATTTCCGTATCATCACGGTACAACAGGCCTGTACCAAGACCTTGCGCTTCCGTACATTTCGACCCAAAGATTCTTGCAGTCAGTAAAGCTACATTTCGTAGCCCGATGCTACCCTCTTGGGCAGCAGAAACCACAACTCCGATATTCCGCTTCATAGCCTCGCTTGCCCATTCTACGGAACCGGTTATACCACCATGTAGCATTGGCTTAATTACTATGAATTGGGGACGTATAGTATCCAAAAGCATACATTTCTCTTCTAGCACATTCACCCCTATCAGTTCTTCATCTAATGCAATGGGCGATGTTCCTTCTTCTCTTGCCATGCTGCATAGCTGAGCCAAATCCTTCCACTGATACTGTTTTATAGGCTGTTCTACCATTCGGATATCGTATGGTTTCAGTTCCCTCAATAGTTCTTTTGCTTCGTCAAGACCATAAGTTCCCAGAGCATCAATACTCAACTTCAAAGTATCTTCCGAGAAACGAGACCTGAGGGTACGGACAACCTTCAACACATCGTCTCCCTCTCCCACTCCAATACGAAGTTTCAGATGTCTGAATCCTTTTAGGATCATACGCTTACAGCGATTCAGCATCTGATCATAGCCTTCTACATCTACAACAGCATAAGAAGGTATGCCCGCCTGACTATGTGCAAAAGGGGTATCGTAAAGCAAAGGATTCTGCTGGTAATCATACAATGCTGATTCCAATGCAAACAGCAGAGCCGGATAAGGACTAAGATGCTTGGCATAATCATCACTCTCCAATGCCTCGTTAATAAGTCGGGCTGCATCAGACATTCTGATATACGCATCCGCATCACAAGAGATACCGGCCAAAGGAGCACACTCACCCAAGCCTATACGCTTTCCCAACTCATCAGTGATACTGATAATAATAGGATGGTATTTTTTTCTACCCCGTTGGAAAGAGACTTCCCCCTCCTTAACATGAAGGGTACGCTCTGATAAGTTTATCTGCACAGCTTCTGTTCTTATTTGTTTATTATATGAACATCCCTCTGTGGGAATGGAATCTCGATATTATTCTCGTTTAGCGTATTGTAGATAATCTCCTTCATGCGTCCCATAAGCGCGATCTTCTCCTCCACCAACATCCAGACACAGACAGCCAAATCCACACTGCTCTCGCCAAAGCTCACAAAGCTGACCTTCAACGGCTGCTCTTCTACGTTGGTGATACACTGGCCGTCGGCATTCTTCTCCAGACACACAGGCATCAGGGCCTCTGTCAGCATCTTACGCACTTCCTCCACATTGGTTCCGTAAGCCACACCAACAGGAATCTTTATCAACTCATAACGATGGTTACGTGTCATATTCTTGAAATTCTTGCTGAACAGGGCACTGTTCAGGAAGGCTATCACACAGCCATCAGCGGTTACAATCTGTGTACTCTGGTAGGTTATACTCTCCACCTTTCCTGCAATACCGTCGCATTCAATATAGTCACCCACATGAATACGTCCCGTCATCAGAGAGATACCATAGAAGAAGTTCTCCAAAATGCTCTGCATGGCAAAACCCAAACCGGTAGCCAGACCTGCACCGACAATGCTGATACCACTTCTTGGCACATTCAGTATTACCAGTACAATAATCAGATAAATACCCCAGCAGAGAATACCAATTATATTACGTGCCAAAGTAAGGTTCAGCATCTCGTTCTCTGCAATTACCTTACGTCTGTAATGGCAATAGAATCCACGAATGCCATAATTCAGATAACGGAACACAAACCACAGAGTTGCCACCAAAGACAAACGATCCAGAGAAATACGGATGAGATTCTCCTGATTAACAATATCCATACGGAACAAAGACTCGCAAAGACTTGTCATCTCAAAGACTCTGGACGCCCAGTAAATGCTAAAGAAGACGGATGCCACACCTATAATAGGAACCAGTGTCCGACTGAACAAATCGTAAATCCATGTTACAGAGATATAATCACCATGCTCCATTTTCTTCTTCAGAGCTTTCACATCTTCTGTTATGTCTATTCCCTGGGCTTTCTTTATCTTCAGTTCAGGATTTAGCTTGACTAAAAGGAAGCGATTCTCATACATCTCCATCAAGTCATAGATGCAGGTCACCGTCATGATAGCAGCCAATTGGAACGTCCACCATATCAATATCTGAACTGCCAGCAAAGAGAAGCCTACCCATGATGCCACGCAAGAAATAAGGATTACCAGGCTAGTGGCATGCATATACATAATGTCCATCAGAGGAAGTTGCTCCCTGTGATGCTTGGACACCCTCCACTGCCAAATGCAGAAGCCTAACAAAATTGGAGGAAATACCAGATTTACCACATGATTGGGAACCAGAACTATTCTGAACAGAATCACCACGAATGCCATTACCATCAAAGGCATGTAGATAATAGCAGCATGACGCATCTGTTCACCCTTGAGACGAATATACAGACTCAGGAAAATTACCTCCAACAGCCATGCCATAGTAATAATATGTCCGGTTCCCATCTGGATGAAATTACGCTGAGTCAACGAACGCACTACCATAACGATGATGGCAAACAGACCTATTCCCACAACATTGTTTAGCATACGACGCTTCAGCTTAAAGTCCTCACCACGCCATCTCTTAGGCAATAGCCATCTTAGGATAACATAGCTGACAAGTAGCGAAAGGGCCAGATAGAATATCAGGAAGACGCTGATAAACAGCACCGTTGCACCACGCCACTCCGAGAAAGTCTGCTCGTGTCCGGCAAATGGTTTGTATTTACTCTTTATAGCATTCTGAGCCCTGAACCATTGCATAGGGAATGTCTTCAGAATCTTAAAGTAGTTATCACCTCCATTCCTGAAGATATTATCCTGCAACAGTTTATACCGTCCCCTTGCAAACTGGTTTAATTCCTCTACCTTACCGATAACACTCTTGTAATAAGTATTCTCTGCCTCCAGTTTCTCCAGGAAAAGCAGCATATTCTCACGTAGGGTTTCAGCATATTTCAAACAGTCATCCCTATCCTTCAACTGCTGACCTGTAAGGAACAACGGCTCATGATTCTCCTCTTCTTCCCCATCCTTACCATGTCCCAGAAAAACCAAGTCCTTTTCCTGCATGCTATCCCTTACCTCAAGCAGTGAATCCTTTTTCTCCTGCAATGAATCAATAGCCTGCATTAGGATGCTGTCATTCTCCGTCAATATACTGTCTGCATCTGCAGCTGTGATGGGAGGCATACTCTTTAACGACTGGATTAGCGCGTCATACCTTTCTATTTCCTGTTTTATACGCAAGATTATCTTATCATATTGATGCATCTTGCTGTCACGGTTACTGAGATCGTGATACAAGTCGGTAGCCTGCTGGCAGGCATACGCCATATCAAAGGTGTTGTCCGTTGTCTGCGAATACAGCATAAGTCCAATCTGTTCGCACTGATGCATGAAACTTACTAATTGCTGATGCTGCTGGGTTCCCTGCTGCTCATACATAGCCATAAAAGACTGCTGCTGCTCATACTTTTCCTGTAGCTCGGCCTTCAGTACACTCAGGGTACGTGCCAAGTCTCTCTCCTTTAGCACTGCATTCGCAGGAATCAGGCAGATTGCCATCAACAAAATAAGAACCAGAAGTTTTCTCATTGCTTTATAATATATATAAGGTATAGGACATGTTAATTACGGAATCAGGCATTCAACTGATCATAGGTCTTCTTCCCCTTTAAATGGTACTGCCACAAAATGCTCTTTGGGAACAGGATCTCGTTTGCCGGCACCACAGTTGCCTGCATGTTCTTTTCACGATCAGAACGGAAGTCGGCCTTCATCCTACAGAAAGCCCAACGTCCCTTCCACACAGCCATGCAGCTACCCCACTGAAGGGTAAGGAAGAAGTACAGAGATGCTAAAGCATCCAACCAAAAACGCCAGCGCATAACGCATGCTAATTGCTCGTCAGGCAGATTCTTATACAGCAGAATCATGTTGTTACGGAAATTCAGGAATGTCTTGCGAGAATTACTCTTAGGCAGCGAGGCACCGCCAACATGATACACGACGCTCTCTGGGATACATACTATCTGATGTCCCCTGCTACGTAAGCGCCAACAAAGGTCTATCTCCTCCTGATGGGCAAAGAAACGGGCATCCAATCCGCCTGCCTCCCAATACTGTTTACTGCGAATCATCAGTGCTGCCCCTGTTGCCCATAAGACAGGAGCTATAGTATCGTATTGTGCCAGGTCCTCCTCGATTGTATTGAACACTCTTCCCCTACAGAAAGGATAACCCAGCCAATCTATGTATCCGCCACAGGCACCAGCGTATTCCAGCATAGGACGGTTCCACTCACACCTCAACTTAGGCTGACAGGCAGCAACTTCCGAGTGTGCATCCATATACGAGAGCAAAGGACGCAGCCATCCTTCCGTCACCTCCACATCACTGTTCAACAACAGATAGTATTCAGCATCCACTTGACGCAAGGCCTGATTGTAGCCGTCGGCAAAACCGTAATTCTTGTCCAGAACGATAGTTCTCACCTCCGGGAATTCACTTTCCATTACCTTCAAAGAATCATCCTTGCTGGCATTATCTGCAACAATCACTTCTGCTTCCTGACTATATTTCAGCACAGAGGGCAGAAACTTACGCAACATATCTGCGCCATTCCAATTCAGTATTACTATTGCAATGCTTTTCATATCAGTTCTGCTGTTAACAGCTCTTCTGTTTCATCCCACGCCCCTAAACGGACGTTCACTATTCTGTTATCCATCTCTTCTGTAGTATGTATTGCTACCTTAATATAGTTATCTGTGAATCCGTGCATGATACCCTTCGTTCTACTATGTTCCAGCAGTACAGGTCTGACCTGACCCACAAAACGATTATAGAAGGCACGCAACTTATTCTGACTAAGTGCCAGAACCTGCTGGCTACGCTCGTGTTTCTGTTGAGCCGAGACCACATAGGGAATCTGCAGGGCTTTTGTACCAGGACGCTCGCTGTAGCTGAAGACATGATACTGGCTTACATCTACCTTCTCCATGAAGCTGAGGGCTTCACAGAACAACTCATCTGTCTCGCCACGCGTTCCCACTATCACATCCACACCTATAAAAGCATCCGGCATTAGCTCACGCACACGCATCACCTTATTATAGAATAACTGAGTATCATAACGACGGTGCATCAATCTGAGCACCTCATCACTGCCACTCTGCAGAGGAATATGGAAATGTGGCATAAAGGCCCGACTCTGTGCACAGTATTGCAACACCTCGTCTGTAAGCAGGTTGGGTTCTATGCTACTGATGCGATAGCGCTCAATGCCCTCTACGGCATCCAGGGCCTTAACCAAATCCAGGAATGTCTCGCCTGTACTCTTACCGAAGTCACCTATATTAACGCCGGTTATCACTATTTCCTTTCCACCCAGCCGAGCAGCCTCCTGAGCCTGCTCAACCAGTGACTGTATGCTGCCATTCCTGCTTCTGCCTCTGGCAAAGGGTATGGTACAATAGGTACAATAGTAATCGCAACCATCCTGAACCTTTAGGAAGTAACGGGTACGGTCTCCACAGGAACAACTGGGAACAAAACTACGGATATCTGCCGTTCTACTGGTATGATGCTCATGAGCCACCAAAGCTCTTTCTTCAGGCATCATAGGCAAGCGTTCTGATATATACTGTAATATCTGCCCCTTCTGTTCACTACCTAAGACCAAATCTACACCATCCAGGGCAGACACCTGTTCAGGCTTGAGCTGAGCATAACAACCCGTCACTACTACCAATGCGCCCGGATGCCTGCGCACCATCTTGCTAATGGCTTGCCTGCACTTGGCATCGGCAACTTCGGTAACACTACAGGTATTTACAATACATATATCAGCCACCTCCCCCTTGGAAACAGTCTTTACACCAGCTTCCTTGAGTTGCTTCCCAACTGAACTTGTCTCTGCGAAGTTCAATTTGCAACCTAAAGTAAAATATGCGGCTTTCTTCCCTTCAAAATTAAACATGTGTGCAAAATTACGAATAAGCGAGGACAATACAAAATAATTCTTATTTTTATTGTCGAGTGTAAGTAATTTTGAGAATTGCACAAAGTCACGATTAAGTGAGCGGAATACAAAATAAAAACATTTTTATTTTCATTCCCGAACGTGAGTAAGTTCGAAACGCAAGTTTCAAAGTCACGATTAAGTGAGCGGAATACAGAATAAACAATCGTTTTTCTTTCCGTAAAAACGAGAAAGTAGGCAAAAATCAAAACTGAACATTAAGACAAAAAAACGGAAAATTGTAAGAATTTCAAAAAATGCAGAAAAATCGATATACTGATTTTCAGATAGTTACAAAAAAATGTTTAAAAAAACCATAAAAAAATCAACAAAAAAGATACAACGTATTGAAAAACTCCGTACCTTTGCATCGTTTTAATAAGCAATTGATTGTTTTACAAGTTAAAAAAAAGCAAAAAAATGAAAAAGTTAGCATTTTTGTTCGCAGCTGTAGTAGCTGTTTCTTTCGCTTCTTGTGGTAAAACTACCGCTCAGAATGAGGAGAGCGCCGATACTATCGACACAACTGCTGTTGAGACTTGCGACACTGTAGCTTGCGATAGCGTAGCTGCTGATACTGTAGCTGCTCCCGTAGCTGAGTAATCAAGAAGACAGAACAAAAAAGTCTTAAGAAGACGACATCCTCAGGATGCCGTCTTTTTTTTCTTTCCAAACTAATCTAACACATATGAAAAGAAGAGATTTCATCCGTGTTGCGGCCATCGCCGTTCCTGCCATTGCTACTGCTGATGTTACAGCAGCAACTAAACGTAAGGCAACAGAACCCCAAAAACCAAAAGAACCGGAATTACCCTCCATGCAGTTCCGCAACGGGAAGTTCAAAATTCTACAACTTACAGACACTCACTTTATCGAAGGCGATACACGTGCACAACGAGCCTTAGACAATGTTGCAGAATTACTGGATACAGAAAAACCTGATTTGGTAATACACACAGGCGACATCATCTTCGGAAAGCCCGTACGCGAAAGCCTTACTCACATCCTGTCACTGATAACGGACCGGCACATCCCCTTTGCTGTAGCACTGGGCAATCACGATGAGGAGTTCGGACTTTCACGCCCTGAAGTTATGGAGCACATACGCCAGATGCCAGGCTGTCTGAACACAGCTGCCAAGCCTATGCATGGCGTATCCAACGATGTTATAACTCTGAAATCATCAGACGGAAAGAACCAATGGGCCTTCTATCTCTTTGATACCGGTTGCATGTGCAAGGAGTTTCCCGAACTAAGATCATACGATTATATCCATGCCGACCAGCTGGATTGGTATCGCCAAACCAGCAGAAAGCTAAAAGCCGAGAACGAAGGCAAGCCCCTACCCTCACTAGCTTTCATGCACATTCCCATCACTGAATATTTGGAAGGACTTTCAGATTCACGTCGTCAGATTAGAGGCAACCTGGGAGAAAACCCCTGTAGTCCCATCATCAACAGCGGCGCTTTTGTTGCCATGCGCGAAGAAGGTGACATAAAGGCCATCAGTAGCGGACACGATCATGATAACGACTACGTTATGAAATGGCGAGGATTATATATGATGTATGGACGCTATGGTGGTGGAGACACCGTTTACAACAATCTGAAACCCAACGGAGGACGTATCTTTGAATTTACAGAAGGAAGTTCCTCCTTCAAAACATGGATACGCCTTCATGGAGGTCGCATAGAGCAAACAATGACCTTGCCCAACGACTTCTAAATAAAAATCAAGTTAATTTCTTATCACAAACAACCTAGACATTTTTCACGCTATTAGCAATATACAAATAAAAGCGCAACTCTGATAGAGCTGCGCTTTTATTTATGATAGAATGCAAATATTATGCTTCTTCTGCAGGAGCCTCTGCCTCAGCAGCAGGAGTCTCAGCGGGAGTCTCAACAACAGGAGCACCCTCAGCGATTACCTTGAAGGGAACCTGAGCAGAAACCTCCTTGTGGAGTTTAACGGTAGCAACATAGTCACCAACGCTCTTTACGTCCTTAACAATGATGATCTTACGATCTACATCGAAGCCAAGCTTCTGCAACTCGTCTGCAATCTGCAGGCTGTTTACGCTACCATAGATAACACCTGTGTTGCTAACCTTGGTAGAGATAACCAAAGATACTGCGTTCAGCTTCTCAGCCTTAGCCTCAGCCTCAGCCTTGATCTTAGCCAACTTAACAGCCTTCTGCTTCAGTGTCTCAGCCAACTGCTTCTTAGCACTCTCGCTAGCGATTACGCCTTTTCCGTAAGGAATAAGATAGTTACGACCGTAACCAGACTTTACGTTTACAATGTCATTCTTGTAACCCAAGCCAATAACGTCTTCTTTCAGTATAATTTCCATATCTACTCCTCCTTTTTTACTTCATCAAGTCAGTTACGAAAGGCAGCAAAGCCAAATGGCGAGCACGCTTAACAGCCTGAGCTACACGACGCTGATACTTCAGAGAAGTACCGGTGATACGACGGGGAAGAATCTTACCCTGCTCGTTCAGGAACTTCTTCAGGAATTCAGGATCCTTATAGTCGATGTACTTGATACCGCTCTTCTTGAAACGGCAATACTTCTTCTTCTTGACATCAATTGCGGGAGCGGTCAAATAACGAATTTCTGATTGCTGTGCCATAGATTAAGCCTCCTTACTTGATTTGTTGTTTCTTCTCTTCTCAGCATATTCTGCTGCGTACTTCTCCATCTTTACAGTGAGATAACGAAGTACTCTCTCATCACGACGGTAAGCAACCTCCAACTTCTTGATTGTCTCAGGTGCTGCCTTGAACTCTACGAGCTCATAGAAACCCGTGCTCTTCTTCTCGATGGGGTAAGCCAATTTCTTCAAGCCCCAGTTCTCCTCGCTGATGATTTCAGCACCAGCCTTAACAAGAACGTCTTTGAACTTGTTTACCGCTTCCTTCATCTGATCATCAGACAAAACGGGAGTTAAAATGAAAACGGTTTCGTATTGATTCATAATACGTTAAATAAATTAATTAATACTATTTTGCAAAAATGCGCTGCAAAGGTACTGCTTTTTAGTGAGACTGCCAAAGATTTGCACCTTTTTTACATTTTTTACCCGAAAACATTTCGTCACCTCAGGAAAAATCCGTTACTTTGTGTTTGGAAAAGTATAAACATAAAAAGACATAATAAGTTATGAAGAAACAAAATGTAGGTATTATTCTGATTGTTTTGGGTGCACTGCTGATGATTGTTAGCTACTTCTCAGCAAAATTCAACCTTGGCGCATTGGCTGACCTGATTGACTACAACTGGTTCCAGATGTGTGCACTGTTGCTGATTATTGGTGGTATTGTTGCCCACATTGTCATTGCCAAGCGTTCCTAACCTACTATCAGCCTTTACTTACGCCTAATGAAACTATTCCGGAGGAGTACAGGAATTTTATTGTTCTTGTGCATGAGTAGCTTTACTTATGCACAATATGACAATATAGATACTGTTGACGACTGGACTCTGGAGGACGTGGAAGAAGAAACGCCAAAGCCTCAGCACAAGGAATACAAGAACTCGCTGTACTTTCAGTACTCACCCAGCAGATACTACACTGATGATGTGAAGCAGAAATTCAACGAATTTTCTATTGGCTATGCCCGTTACATTCAGGTCATGGAGAACAAGCCATACTTTGTGGAGGTCGGTGCAAACGTCAAATACTCTCACGCAAAGGAGAATGGCATCAACTTCGACTTACTGACTTTCAGAATCCCAATAAATGTCGTGTACAAACTCTACCTTTCCAAGACTAAGGACATTGCGCTGGCACCATATGCAGGTACCTACGTTCGTGCCATAGCCGCTGGCAAGGAAGAAAACTGGAAGAGTTTTCAGATAGGATGGCAAACAGGCTTAAGGTTTTATATTAATAAGGTATATACGGGAATCTCTTACGCACGCGACTTCCCAGACAAAACCAAGAACCCGCAAGTGCGTGAATGCAGCGTGCACATCGGGTATTGTTTCTAAACTATACAAGACATAAAAAGCAGGGCTCCCGTTATCGGAAGCCCTGCTTTTTTATTTACTCCATCATCAGATTAGGAACTATCAGGCGATAGCCCTTACCATGAACGTTGTTAATCTCGATGGAAGGATCATCCTTGAGATGCTTGCGTAGCTTGGTGATATAAACATCCATACTACGGGCATTGAAGTAGTTGTCATCAATCCAAATAGTCTTCAGCGCCAACTCACGCTCCAACACATCATTAGAATGTGCACAAAGCATACTAAGCAACTCACACTCCTTGGTGGTAAGCTTGGTTTGCTTGTCACCAATAGAAAGGATCTGGCGCTGGGTATCAAACGTGAACTTACCCAACTGATACTGGGTAACGGCACGTGTTGACTTAACTTTTACACGACGCAGGATAGCCTCCATACGGTATACCAACTCATCCATAGAGAATGGCTTTGTCAGGTAATCATCAGCACCCAGCTTAAAACCTTCCAGAATATCATCCTTAAGGTTCTTGGCTGTCAGGAAGATGATAGGCACCTCAGCATTCACCATACGAATCTCGCGTGCCAGCGTAAAGCCATCCATCTTAGGCATCATTACATCCAGCAAGCACATATCGAACTTTGTACGCATGAAAGCCTTGTAGCCAGCCTCGCCATCAAGGTACAGCTCAGCATCATAGCCCTTTGCCTGCAAATACTCACGAACCAACATGCCCAGACTCTCCTCGTCCTCGCATAAAAGAATGTGCAATTTGTTCTCCATAACTTAATCTTTTACTATTGGTAATGTAATTATAAATTTTGTTCCTTGTCCAACCTCGCTGGTAGCCTTAATTGCACCATGATGCAAAACCACCATCTTCTTAACATAGGCAAGGCCTAAGCCAAAGCCTTTCACATTATGTTTGTTGCCTGTATGAACGCGATAGAATTTCTCGAAGATACGCTTTAAATCATCCTTCTTAATTCCTATACCATTATCTTTGATACTGATACATAGGTAATCCTCACCCTGATTCCACGTAGCAACCTCTAGATGCAACGGTTCATCCTCTCGACGGTATTTGAAAGCATTGTCAAGGAGGTTGAAAATAACATTGGTAAAGTGCATTTCATCAGCATTCACAAAAGGATTATAAGCTTCTAATCGGGTATCTAAGGTTCCACCACTTTGCGTAACCTTTAACGAGAAGGTCTGTACCACATTATCCACCAACTCGTTAGCATCCAACTCCTGCAACTTCAGAGCAATGTTATTCCTATCAAAAAGACTCATTTGCAAGACCTTCTCAACCTGGAAACGAAGACGACGCGTCTCGTTATTAATAACCTCGCCCAAACGTTCGTAGGTACTGGAGTCTTTGTTGACACTCTTGTCAGACAGCATCTGAGCCGCAATAGAGATTGTTGAAATAGGAGTTTTGAATTCATGTGTCATATTATGAACGAAGTCGTTCTTCATCTCACTGATTTTCTTCTGTCGCACAATCAGATATACTGTTATCATGAATGTTACAAACAGAACGAAGGTAAATATCATGGCAGGCATCACGTATCTGGCAACTCCACGAACATACCTGTTACGTTCAGGGAAATGCACACTTACAGAGCCCATCTGACCCGTTGGGTCGGAACGGAATAACGGCTGGATATAAAGACACGCTTTTCCATCCTCATCAGGCGCCTGATAATCAGCACAACGGAACACTTCTCTACCATCGGCTGTATAAACAACATAATGGAAATCTAGATTTATACCGTTTCTCATCAGAGCACCATGCAAAGTATTATCAAGTTCAGCTGGATCCACTCGATCCTGGAAACGTAGATCGCTAGCAGTATACATTACCATATAGATAACTTCATCCAGCACACCACGCTCATACATATATGCATCCTGCACTTGTTCACGAAGATGCTCGGCCTCCTGTGGCGTCATTCGATTTGGACGCGGAAAATACAACGATTTAGGCAACAGACCTGCACGTGGAATTATCTGCCGCATACCTTCACCGCGTTTAGAAGCCATCGTGTCATGCTTCAATGATGGTGCAACATCCCTATTTGATTGCAGATTAAGATTTTCTTGCGTTTCCTGCTCATGGTAGTCCAATACAGTTTGCAAATAACGGTACGTTTCTCTTCTCTCCAAATCACGCGAAGCCTGATCAAGACTACGCCTGACATTCTCATCGAACTGTTCCTCACGCATCTTCACCATGGCAGTAGCATAACTGCCTTGCAGGTAGAGTAAGACCAGGAACGAGATTCCTATCAACAAACAGATTATTAAAATGTAGGACCTTTTCATAGAGGCAAAGGTAAAGGCTTTTATTAAAGAAAACAAAAAAAGCTGGCACAAAAAGTACCAGCTTTTGACATATTTAACTAAATTTACGTATTTAGCTTGTTAATTTAGCAATTATCAAGACTCCGTCTGCGTTGCCTGGTAAGCAGCAATAAGCTTGCTCTGTACATCGCCAGGAACCAACTCATAGGAAGCAAACTTGGTAATGAAGCTGGCGCGTCCACCAGTAAGGCTACTGAGTGCAGTACTATAGTTCAGCATCTCCTTCTGAGGAGCCTTAGCAGTCAGTTTCTCGTATCCATTCTCACTGGTCATACCAGTAATCATAGCACGACGTCCCTGCAAATCGCTCATCACATCACCCATCTTGTCGCTGGGAACAAAGACTTCTACATCATTGATGGGCTCCAGAATCTTTGGACCTGCCTCCTTGAAGGCCAGAGCAAATGCCTGACGTCCAGCCAACATGAATGAGAGTTCGTTGCTGTCTACGGGATGCATCTTACCGTCATAAACAATGACACGCACGTCACGGGCATAGCAACCTGTAAGAGGGCCTTGCTCCATACGCTGCATAACACCCTTCAGGATAGCGGGCATGAAGCGAGCATCAATAGCACCACCTACAACGCTGTTCACAAAGACAAGCTTACCACCCCACTCCAAATCGATGGTCTCAGTACTCTTGGCATTGATACGATATTCCTGACCTCCGAAGTTATAAACCTCAGGAGCAGGCATACCCTCGTAGTAAGGTTCCACAATCAGATGAACCTCGCCAAACTGACCGGCACCACCGGACTGTTTCTTATGACGATAGTCGGCACGGGCAGCCTTGGTAATAGTCTCACGATAAGGAATCTTAGGCTCGTCATAGATAATCTGAATCTTCTCGTTATTCTCCATACGCCACTTCAGTGTACGCAAATGGAACTCACCCTGTCCATGAACAAGAATCTGACGTAACTCCTTACTCTGCTCAATCTGCCATGTAGGATCTTCCTCACGCATCTTCTGCAGGGCGTTCATCATCTTCTCTGTCTCACTCTCGTTGACAGCACGGATAGCACGACTGTACTTAGCATTGGGATACTTGATGAAGTTGAAACGGTTATCGCAATCCTTACCGTTCAGGGTATTGCCCGTCTTCACATCCTTCAACTTAACGGTACAACCTATATCGCCAGCCACAAGCTCGTCAACCTTAATACGATTAGCACCTGCACATACGAAGAGCTGTGCTATACGTTCCTTACTACCACGGTCTGCATTGGTAAGGTCATCACCCTCCTTTACAGTACCGCTCATTACCTTGAAGTACTGAACTTCACCAATATGAGGCTCAACAGCAGTCTTGAAGAAGAACAAACTGGTAGGGCCTGCTGGGTCTGGGGCAACTTCCTCGCCACGGGTATTGAAGACCTTGGGCATCTCGTCCACAAAAGGAACCACATTACCCAAGAACTCCATCAGTCGGCGAACGCCCATATCCTTAACAGCATCTACGCAGAATACAGGGAACATGCCACGTGAAGCCAATCCCTTGCGGATACCCTCACGCATTTCATCCTCTGTAAGAGTCTCACTCTCGAAGAACTTCTCCATCAAAGCCTCATCATGCTCTGCTGCAGCCTCAACCAATGCCTTATGCATCTCCAAAGCCTTATCCATCTGGTCGGCAGGAACATCCTCAATGGTAGGAGCGCCACCATCAGGACCCCATGAATACTTCTTCATTAGCAGTACATCAATAAGCGCATTGAAGTTAGGACCTGTAGCTATAGGATACTGAACGGGTACAACCTTAGGACCGTAAATTGACTTCAACTGTTCCAACAGCACATCAAAGTCGCAGTTCTCGTCGTCCAACTGGTTGACAAGGAAGATTACGGGCTTATTCAGTTTCTCTGTATAACGGAAATGGTTCTGCGTTCCAACCTCTACGCCTGCCCCACCCTTGAGAAGGATAACGGTAGTATCTGTTACGTTCAGTGCTGTGATAGCAGAACCAACGAAGTCATCACTACCCGGGCAGTCAATAATGTTCAGTTTCTTACCATTCCACTCTGTATGAAAAACAGTAGAGAAAACAGAGTATCCATACTCCTGCTCTACTGGGAAATAATCGCTTACGGTATTCTTCTGGGTAATACGACCTCTTCTCTTGATAACACCTGCTTCGAAAAGCAGGGATTCTGTAAGGGTTGTCTTACCCGCACCATCATTGCCCATCAGCGCAATGTTCTTAATCTCGTTCGTTTTGTAAACTTTCATATTTCTAGGTATTTTAGGTATTAAAGCTATTAGTTTTAGTTTTCAGGGGATAAAATTACCAATAATATTTGAACTGACAATAGCAAAATAACATGTTAAAAAACATGTTTGCAAAGGAAATAAGAAATAAGAAACAGAGAAGTATAAGGAACGGAGCTAATACATCAGGTCGCTGATGATGCTATTGGAAACAAAGATACCCTTCCTTGACAGACGAAGAGAGAGTGCATCCTGCATCAGATTTCCGCTAAGGATATGAGGCTTTGCCATCTCCAGGCAATAGCTTTTCTGCTCAGGAGTAAGAAGGCTGAGCAGAAGACCAGAGGCTGTACGCAGACGTGTCATGACCAGCTCATTGTACTGTTCCTCTGGGGTAAGAACCTCATTCTGATGAGGAACATCAGCCGTTGCCAGAACATATTCTTTTAGTGATGTATTGTTAGACCTGCGTATTCTGCCTCCATCATAAGAATGTGCACCCGGGCCTAATCCCAAATACGGAGAGCCGTCCCAGTAACTGCTGTTATGTCTGGAATGCATTCCCGGTTTGGCAAAGTTGGAAATCTCGTAATGTTCCATCCCTGCAGTCGCTGTCTCGTCTATCAGATACTCATACATCTGCCAGGAAAGTTCATCGGATGCCTCATTTACACTTCCCTCCTGAAGCATTCTGCTCAGAGCCGTTCCTTCTTCATAAGATAAAGCATAGGCACTAAGATGAGGAACATCAAGCGACAGCAACTGCTTAACATCAGCTTGCCAATCACTAAGCGTCTGCCCCGGCAACCCGTATATCAAATCCAAACTAATATTACTATACCCAGCATCCTGACATAGTCGGACAGCTTCTATAGCCTGACGTGAAGTGTGCCTACGGTTCAGGAATCGCAACAAGGAATCAGAGAAAGTCTGCACTCCCATACTGATACGGTTAACAGGAGTCTGGAGCAAAGAAGCTATCCATTCAGGGGTTACATCATCCGGATTAGCCTCGATGGTAACCTCCGCATTTTTGTCAAGCGTAAAATTATCCTGTATGGCCCGAAAAAACTCCAGTAGCAAGGACGAAGGTAATTGGCTGGGGGTACCACCACCTATATATAAAGAAGGTACGCGTGAGGTATTTATCTCCTCACGGCGCAATTGCATCTCACGTTTAAGGGAATCAACATAGGAACGCTTCCATTCTGCTCCATAGGTAGTAGAATAGAAGTCGCAATAGATACAACGACTTTGACAAAAAGGTACGTGAATGTAGATTCCGCCCGTCTTAGTCACGACACTCCTGGTAGAGGATTTCGTAGAAACAGGGATAGACATTTGAGGCTGCGCTACTCTGACCTGCAGTATGAGGCACAATCAGCCTAACCTTTGCTATCTCCCCGTCCTCCGTTTTCTGTCGTCCAACACGAATATAAGGGAAGGGAGCCAGCCATCCATCCAAGACTTTCTCCTCGCCATAAGTCTGATACATAGCACCAGGCAGACCTTCCGTAAGGAATTTGGCAGAGAAAGAACCTGAGGTGTTGGTTACAGCCATAATATCAGGTGTTGTGTGCCAGTAGCTGACATCATTACGTAGCTGCAAGCTATCGCCCAAGATATTGAACTCAGTAAAACGGCAGGCAATCTGACGAGTCTGGCCCTTCTCAATCTTATCGCCAACACCCTCTCTGACAATCTGCATATAAATACCAGAACTGGCAAAGAGCACATACTCGTTATTCTCAAGATTGGTAGTAGAATCCTGTTCATAGAACTTCTGTTCTGAGATGACATTGATAACGCCCACGTTACAAATAGTATCTCCGGCAGGACCTAAAATAGTAACGTCACGCTTCAGAAAAGCGTCTATAGCTTTACGTTCTTTGTCTTTCTGCTCGGCGTATGTCTGGTCATCAGAACAAGAAACAAGCCCAGTAAAGGCTACCATCAAACTAAGGAATGTATAAAGAATCTTTCTCATATAATTCTAATTTTTGCCTGCAAAGGTATAAAAAACGTTCCAATATCCTATGTCTCAATATGCGCAAAATACTTTCACATAATCTATTTTAACAAATGGGCAAAGGATTTTATAGCTTCATGCACTTTCTGGACAGCCTCATCCATGCTGCAGGAAAGCCTTCCTCCACTGGCATTCAGATGTCCTCCTCCATTGAAGAACTGAGCAGAAAGGGCATTGCAAGGGAAATCATCAACACTACGCAGACTTACCTTTATAATACCCGCACGTTCCGTATCCTCACTCAGGAAGACACTCAGGCTCATGCCAGACATCTGCAAGGGCATATTCACTATACCCTCTGTATCCCCGTTCTTAATGCCGAACAACTTACGTTCCTTGTTGGTAAGGGTGATAATACTGGTATGCATCTCAGGAATAGTCTCCATCTTCACATAAAGCAGATAACCGGTCAGTCTCATACGGGCAAGGGAACATGTCCAGTAAACATTACGGTAGATTTTATCCTTGTCGATGCCTCTATTCAGCAGATAAGAGATGCACTCGTACACTACAGCCCTGTTAGAGTTGTAGGTAAAGGCACCCGTATCACACATCATGGCAGCGTACAGGCAGGTAGCTTCCTCTATGGTAATGCTATCCAGTTCACCCAACTGGTGCAGCAAATGGCAGATTACCTCGGCCGTTGCACACATATCATGGCGAGAAACCACCAACTGACAGAAGTCTGTAGGATTCAGATGATGGTCAATCATAATCTTAGGGGCAGGATTCGCCACTACACTGGCTTCCAGTTCCTGCATTCTGGCAGAGTCATTAAGATCGGCAATAATAAACAGATCCGCTTCCGCCACAATAGGATTAACCTCCTCTTCATGCTTCAGATACACCTTTACCTCCTCAGCACCAGGCATCCAGTGCAGGAAATCGGGGAATATATTAGGCACCACTACAGTCACCTGCTTTCCCTTTCGAGTAAGCCAATGCTTTAATGCCAAGGTAGAGCCTATAGCATCTCCATCAGGAGACACATGGGCACAAATCACCACTTTCTTGGCGTTATCTATTAAATCCGAGAACAGCCTCTGTTCTTCTTCTGTCAGTATCTTCTCCATAATTTTCTGCAAAGATACTACATTATCTTATATATGGCACGCCCCAGCCACTATTCTTTTACAAAATTGGCTTTTTCATGCCTTATTCTGACATTTTTCTCCCTTACAGTGACCATATGCCAATTGTCCAGAGACTGTCTAGATTTTTGAAAAACTCACACAGAAGAGTCACAATCCCGGAAAAAGTGAGACAAGTCTCACATATTCGGAATCCTCAGTTTGCAGGAAACCTTTTGTTATTGTTAAATCGTTTGCCATATATCTATAACGTTTCTTTACTTAATTCTATTACGATACAGGAACCTATTTTTTACTCCCCTTAGCATTTGAGGCAGAAGGCTTTTGTTTGGTACAATCTATAATAACAATGTTTTCATTCTTTTTCATTTGCAATTCCTCCAGAACTCTATCAATTTTCTTTCCTTCCTTTTCATTGAAGTAGAATAATACAGTTATTGATTTATCTGTGTTGTTTGCTTTCTCATAAATATCTACTTGACTCTGAAGATTTTGTTTTAATTTTGTATTTGAAGCTAATTTGAATTCTATAATCGTCTTGTCAACATTGCCTTTTGAGACCTTAAAGTCCAGGGGGCCTCTTCCGTTATTAACCTCTGCATTAAAATCGAAACTGGTTTTTCTCCATATTAGTTTGAACATTTTCTGTAAACAGGGTTCCTTTTTATGAGGATCTATTAATATCCCAACATCGTTAAATTCAATATACCTTTTAAAATCATTAATCCTTTGAAGGGACTCTTTATATGAGTCATTGGGGTAAGTATCTTCTGTATTTATTATTCGGATTTCATATAACTTATTTATTTTACTAAAATAATTCTCTTGGTTCTCCATCCATCTTTTTATATACAATGTGTATGGATACTCTTTATCTTTTTTGTCTAACAGTTGGTTGGCGAATAATAGTTCCTGACGAACAAATACCGTATAAAAAGAATTAATTTCTTCGTCTTGAAGCTCGATGATTTTCTCTCCTACTTTAATCAACAACTCCTTGGTTAGATTATTTAAAAGACCTAAAAGTTGGTCATTTGAAATTAAGTGTTGTTGACTTGTGTTACTTGACACACACACCATAAGTGGAGATCTGTTGCGAAAATCATCTCTAACACTTCTTAGAAAGGGGAGATTAAAAGGAACAAGATTCAACCAGTCATCGTAAATCTTGCACAAATCTGCAATGGGATCTTCTTCCTCTCTCTCAAGAAAAAGATTATCAAATCTTTTATTAACATAATCCTTTACCTCAGACTTAATATCTTCATTATCATTAATTAATTGTCTTACATATGAGATATAACTATCTAAAAGGAATGGGATTCCATATCCAACAGGAAATTGTCCAAAACTTTCTATTGCCTTATCAAGGTATTTAGATATTTCAACCTGCCATGTTGGACTCAATTGATTGTTAATAATGTGCTGATAGGTAAAAATAACTTTATCTGCACATTGTTTCGCAGCATCTTTGAAATCAGATTTATGAAAATCCTTCAGAGATAATAGTTTCTTATGTGCCTTACAACAATTAGGAAAATTTCTAACTTTTTCCTTTAATTGACCTACTATTATTTTGTGATTTTTTTGACAGCCCTCACACGAGTGAAAATCATGTTCACCTTCTGTTGGCTCAATAGGAAAAGGCAAGGCATAAAATGTGCCTCGCCCATAACTAATTGTCCTGTCACCAGATTTAGCACTTCTACTTTCTTGTAGATAAATCGCTTTAATCTTCATGTCATAAAACAAAAACCGTTTCATCCCCGCAGATATTGCGGATTTTCATGCGTAGGGGTTTGCGTTCGTCGAGGGTATGTACAGTGCCATCCCAATAATCCTGGCTCTTCTCTCCGTTGTTGTAACGCACATGACTATCGGCTTCTATCTTTAGCTCTACATCGCTGTGCCATTCGTCCTGTTCCTCAGCAGAGGTGCAGTCGAGGCTTATCCATTCAATACACTCCAATCCTTCATCACTCACCTTAATAGGTGTGAAAGGCTTCTTCTCTTTTTCATCCTCTGTGGCTTGGAGTATCTGCTCTTGCGTCTTCAGATTATAATCGTTTATCTTTTTCAGTACACGGTCACAATGGAAATTATCAATGGATATCTGCCAAACCTTAAACATTCCTTCATCAACCTCTGCCATTGTCCAACGTGCATCGTCAGCCATTATGAAGTTGTCAAGCTTTGGCTTTAGGTCCTGGAATTCTATTTCGATTGGGAAATAGTTCTCTATGGTAGTAAACTTCTTGATTTCTTCCAAATCCTCCACATCTATGTAATAGACAATGACTTTCTTCGTATTCTCCGGCAAGTCGGGCATAGCCTCGTGAATAATGCGACGCATAAGATGCTTACTTAGGACACGAGTAGTGGGATCTGTCAAATTAGGGATATATACAGGCACAAGACCATATTTAGAGTCGTTAATACCACCTTCCCACATCTTATCAAGGCTGTCTTCGTTACGCAAACCCTTTATCACGCGCTTGATACTATCCATCGTTTGGACAGGATTGCGATAGAGCGTAACACCATCCTTTACTTCCAATACATCAAACTTCACCCTATTGTTCTTAAGACGGTCACGGGCGGTTTCAACGCTATTAAGACCTATGTCACAAGTGATAAACTTTCGTCCAAGTTTATTTGCTACTGCAGCAGTAACACCACTACCGCTAAAGAAATCAGCAACAAGCATACCCTCATTACTGCTAGCCTTGATAATACGCTCTAAAAGGGCCTCTGGTTTTTGAGTGGCGTAATCTACACGTTCTTTACCCATAGGGTTGACAGGCGAAATGTCAGTCCAAACCGAGTCGACAATGTTTCCTTCTGTTTCATCAAGGTATATAATTCTGTTTCCTCCGGCAGTTGGATTCACATCGTCTCTATACAATCGCCCATTTTCATCTTTCTTGAATCTTTTAATATATTCATCGCTATGAGGGATAAATTGGGTGTTCCAAATATACTCTTCACTTTTTGTATAAGAATATATTATATCGTGCTTTTGTGGGAATTTTCGCGTGGTCTTTCTTTTAAAGGCAAAATATCCCCATACTATTTCGTTCAGAAAATTCGCCTCTCCAAATATTTCATCCATCAAAATTTTTACATAGTGCCCAATATGCCAATCCAGATGTACATATATACTGGCATTCTCACTCATGATGCTCTTGATTGCCAACAGATTTTCATACATCCAGTTCAGGTAGCGTTCTTTCTCCCACTTATCACCATACATCTTTTCTTCAAAAGCACGCAGTTCATCAAAGTCAGGTAGCGTCTGTTCTACTTGCTCTATAGCTTCTGCTACCTTTGGGTTTCTTCGTAGAAATACTTTCTTTGCATAGTCAGCACCACTGGCAAAGGGAGGGTCTATATATGCCAAATCAATCGTGATGCCTTTTTCTTTCAGATAGGCACATACGGAAATACACTCGCCTCGCAATAGCAGATTCTCATTGGAACCACCGTTTACTTGCTCTGTACGAGTTACTTCATACAGCGGCATACCTCGCTCAATATGAGCCTCTAACTCGTTATCGCCCTGATAACTCAGCATTCGACGAGTGCGACGGAAGCAGTTCAAAACAGCTTGTCCCTGCAAGGGCTGTGGGTCGTAGGAAATATATTTAACAGCCATAATCGTATATTAGTCTTTGAAAAATGAATTAATCTTGTTGATGGTCTCTTCTAACAGGTAGTTGGGACGCTCACGAGTAATCTGTGACTCCTTCAAATAGAGGAAGTCAAAATGCTCGCTATTGTCACTAATGAACTTTTTCATAAAGGCTTCCTTGTCTTTGAAACTACCCTCGTAGACCTTGCCTTTAGTCTCAATAATCAGCACTCTGCAAGCCTTGCCGTCACTACCACGCTGCAGCATCAAGAAGTCTGGATAATAGTGCTGTATGCGCTGCCAAACACCATCAACCTGCTTGTAGCACTCGATGCCGAAGTCTGAGATGGTATCGTCACCATTAAAATACACTTCGAGGTGAAGATCCTTGAAACTGTCACCTTTCAGCAGTGCAATCAGTTGATCAGCAAAATAGTTACGCTCCAAATTGCTGTCGAAATGATAGGGCAGATAATGGTAGGTAAAGTTGCGTTCAGGAAAGAGATTCGGCTTAGAAGACTTCAAGATTTCCTCCATTTCTGGGTGTTCCTCTATAATCTTGTCAATCTGCTTAATTTTCATGTCTTCTTCCATAATCCAACTTGTGCGCTCTGCATCAGGATAATAGATGGCTGAAGCACTTGTCTCCAAAGGCTTCTCTAAGTCTTCTGGACTTATCCACATCAGTTTGGCTTCGCGCAACTCTGTCTTTTCTGTCACCTCGTCGGTACAGATAGGAGCAAAAGCCTGACGAATCTTGCTTCGGATACGTTGCTGGGCATATTCATTGTTGTAGAATCTTTGACCATCCTTTTCAATGGTAATTTTTATGAAGATGTCTTGTAGCTCGGATTCAAATTTCAGAAGATCTAGATGGGTGAGCGTACGGAAACTTTCACGTTCTATCTCATATAGCCAAGACTTGAAATCTGCAACCAAATTATTTTCGAATTCGTGTACAGAAACAGTCTCTTGTCCTGAAAAACCAGTACTGCTATGCACAAAGCGTGTATTCCGCTTTACTAACAAATGCTCATCAGACAACAGCTCATGAGTCTTGGGTTCTTCCTTTTTAGGAGTGTATGTAACACAGAACTGCATATACTCAATGGGCGGCAGTTCAATTGTATCCATACGAGAATGACGCTGAATGACAACCTTTTCCTTCTTCTGTTTCTTGTTCAACTCGTCAATGTCTGTTTCTTGGAATTTCTTGAGCTGGTCATTTAGAACCTTGGCGTTCTGGTTGTTGAGCCAGATAAGTGCCGTTTCGTCATTGGAATCTACTTCACGCAGACAACGGCAGGAGGTTTGCATCACCTTGTTCTGTGCACAAGAGCCTTTCATCGGCAGGATTACACTGGTAAGGCTGCGACAATCCCAGCCCTCCTTACCAATACCAACCAACAATATAATGCGCACTTTGGATATTTCGCTGTCTAAAGAATCAAATTCCACTTGTGCTTCTTTTGGCAGTTTGTAACTGCTATTGCTATCACTATAGAATTTTAAAATGGCTGAATTGGGCGCATAGCCATACTCTGCTACCAAATTCGCTACTTGCGGATATACTATTTCCTCCAAAGTCTTGATGTTGGGGCAGTATATCGCTTGTTTGGCGCAAGTACCATTCTGATAAACAGTGTCCTTATAGAGTTTGAAGAAATCTCTGACACCATTATCAATAATTGTTGCCAAGTCTGCATTTTCGTGTTTAACAATAGGATTCTTCAGAAAGTTTGCGACTGCATCTACAAGGGCATAATGACAGACAACGTTAGAGAGATTCTGGTTTTTCATCTCCAGTTCTTCTGAAACAGAAATCTTATCTGCCGTTTCAAGGAAAGGCGTTCCAGAGAATCCAAGCATATACTTGAAGTTCTGGCTCTCTGTCCACTGATTGATAACCTTACGCAACTTTATGTCACCATCGGCAACATGGTGTACTTCGTCTACAAAAATGGCCAAGTGTGGTATGTTGCCTATCACGCGCCTCAATTCCTTGCCCTTCAATATCAAGTTTCGCTCATCCTCAGGAAACATGCTCAACTGCTCCAAGGTCAGAAGGTCATTTTCTGCACGATTAAGGATGACTTTCTCTGCATTTGTGATAGCCACTAAGCCAAAAGTATCGCCCGACAAGAGATGCGTATTGATTTTCTGTGCATTCGGATTCTTGATAATATTGGAGCCTTTTGCAGAACTTGCTTCGTCGAGTACCTCAAACTTCACTTGACGCTTCAGCTGTATAGCGGTTTCTTCAGGGAGAATCCATGAGGGGTCAAAGCGCATAATGTTCTTAAGGCTTGGCAATATGCTGGTTTTTAAACCTGAGGGAGCAAATATCATAAAGTTGTGGGCAAAAACGGGATTATCTGGTTCGTTTTGTGCAAAATACAAATCCAGATAGATGAAGGCTGCCATCAAGTAAGTCTTTCCTGCTCCCATCGGAAGACTATAGAGGTAGTCGGCATAATCTACATCATAGAATATTTTGCTTATGATTTGATTGTAATCTATTGTCTCTGCATGAGTCTTGATATATTCCTCTAATTTTGGAGAAACCTGCTCACCATTCTTACGCTTAAGCTTGGAATATTCATAGAGTGCGGCAGCAGCTTTATCCGCAAGCAACTTATTACGTGATGTATCAGTGAGCGACTCTTCGCGAATATCAAGAGTGTTGAAAAATCCCTGCAAAAACAACTGTTTTAAGGGCTGATTTCCACAGACAATCTTCAAATACAAGAAGGTCTTGATGGCATCTATTTGCGCATCACGCATCTTGCCCCGCTGCTCTATATATCGTATGACTTCCTTCACCGTACAATCCGGTGAGGACAGCCATTCGTTACGTTTCTTCTCTATCAGTTTATAAAACATGTTCTATCTATGCGATATTATTCGTTTTCTTTCCTTATACCTTCCAGCACCTTCCCGTTATACGAGAAATACTTGGCACCTTGATAGGCACTTATTCTGTTATCTCCCTTCGACTTGTTTCTCTGAATTCATTATTAAAGTGTATAGGCTAACACCAAACAAGCATGCTGCCATGATAGTTCCTAAGAAGAAATTGTTATTTGACTTTTTTCGACATTCGTTAATCATTTTGTCTATCTCCGCTATCTGTTGAAGTTCACATGGAGTATGATAGCCCCTAATTATAGATTGATTATCTATTTCTTGACGCAGTTGCAACAAATTCGCCCTTGTCATGCTATACCCCAGTCCATTGGCAATATGTCCTCCTATCGTCATGCCATCTACAATTAGCTTTCCCGTATCGTAAGTCCCTTGGCACTTTCTGGCAACAGAATTCGTTACTGAAGAAAGGTGTTCGCAGCCATCGGCAATCCCAAGAGCTCTTCTATACTGGGATATTCGTTGGTTGTTATAGTCGTATTCCTGTTCCGCATCCCATGTAATGGGAACCTTATAGCCCTTAAAGAGCTGGGATGATGGGTATGAAAATGACTCCATATTCTTTGTTTGCCTTATTTCCGTATTATATCGCCTACAAATTTACATTTTTTCTTTGAGAATAAAACCTTCCATCACTAAAAAAATACATTATATAATAGAAAATACATTATATAATAGAAAATCTCCAAAACTTAGTCTTGTGAAGCCACATCAGGGTTTGTCAGAGCGTTACCAACGTCGTGCGCTTGATGTTACATTGGCCTGTAAGTTGACACATGCATACGGGAAATATCATGTCGATGCGTGAGGTGGTTGAGGCTTATCATCGAATAAAAATTTACCCTAAATTTTGAGAATTTCGGGGAAAACAGATAAATAAATTTTGAGGAAACTGGAAAAATAGCATGAGATGTAATATAGAGTTTAGCATCTATACACACAAAAGAATTCCCACGTCAGTTTGTTGTCATCACTGATACAATAGACCTCCTTGTTTCTCAAACAGTTTCCAAAACTCTATTGCATTCACAAAATGGAACTGGCGCCTTCCTGCAAACAGACGCTTCTGATGGTTATATTGGGTAAAGGTAATCAAATAAGAGCCAAGAACTCTGCTGGTGTTATGACACGAGGTGATGTGGGATAATGCTTAGTAGCACATAATCGGCAATAAGATTCATCTCCAAGCCTATTGACAACAGAGTAAACCTCAAATAGTCGAGAACAAAAGGACTGAAAACAGAGAGCAGTCGTAGTTTAATAACCAGTCAACTCTATCCAGTCGTAAGGCATAAAACTGACAACCTAAATCAGCGAACTACAAGCGAGCTTCAGTACTCTTGCCAGAGTACTCGAGTACTTCAACTGGAGTACTGGAGTACTTTAACCGGAGTACTGGAGTACTCCTTGGGAAGTACTGGCAGCCATCAAGAAGAGACAATAAAAAGATACGCGGAAAAGTGATTATGGACTAAAAAAAGTTGACTTTCAAGAAAAGACATACTTACTCAACAACAGGGACTGAAAGCCGTTGGTTATCGAGCGGAAAGGACGTGAGGTGCGGTTTTGAAACCTCACAGAAACCTCATAGAAACCTCCTATTTGAGAGTCTGTAGTATTTGCCAACGACCACCTTTGTCAGGACCTACATGACGCAGGTAACCTAAAGTTTGCAAAGTGGCAAGATCACGCCGGATTGTACGGGCATCAACGCTCAATTTGGCAGCCAAAGAGGAAGAGGTTTCTAGGACATTTTCTAGGACATCATCTAGGACATTGTATTTCCCTGTCACAACCAACAATTTCACGATTTTCTCCTGACGTCCAGTAAGTTGCACAGATTTTGGATTTGACTTTTCTAGGACATCTCCCTCTGAAATCGACTTCAAATATTGGTCAATATCATGCTGAAGATGTTGGCAATGATGACGGGCCATACAATCGAGGAAGATGTTGAAGTCTTCTTTATCTCCAGTATCAATCAAAGATTGAATATATTCTGCCTTGTCTTCTTTGAGCACTTTGGTGGGTAAAACATCAAACTCCCATTGTAATAGGTTCATCAGCAAACGGCAGGTACGTCCGTTTCCGTCAGCCCACGGGTGAATGGTCACCAGTTCGAAGTGCGCCCAGAAACTCAAATCATAAACTGCAGCAATGTCTGTTGGGTCAATAGTTTTGCGTCTATAGTTCAACTCTTCACAGAAGGCTTCAAGGCGAGCAGGTACCTTAAGATATGACATATACGACTTTCCACCAAGTCCGGCAGTCACGTTCAATTTGCGTAACTCGCCTTTGGCAGCAGAGAAAGAACCACCCATCACATTGTATTCTGTGCCAGTGGTAGCCATTACCTTTGAAGCCAGAAGAATAAGCCAATCAACAGTAACAGGTTGGTGCTGCTTTATCCATTCTCTTCCATAATCATAAGCCACTTTCAGGTCCAGGTTCATCTTCTGTTCCGTCAGGGTGCGCTTGCTGCTGGTGATGCCTTCATCGAATAGCAACTGTGCCTCAACTTCCGTCACCGTAGAGCCCTCAATAGCTGTGGAGTGCGTAATAATGGAGTATAGATAAAACTTATCGAAGTTTATCTGGCCAGATATCCCCAACGCCTTGTGCCGTTGGAGTAATCGCAACAATATGTCTCTATTCTCTTGCGTCATTGCCGTATAATTGCTTGGCAAAGGTACACATTATTTCAGCAAACACAAAAAGTTTGAGAATTAGTTTGTATCTTTGAGACTAAAGTCTCTAAATTCTTGCGCTCCAGCAGGTGCTCAGGCGCAGGCGGAGTCCTCACGTTCGGAAGAAAAAACAATTAATTATTTTGTTCTTCTCTCACTAAATCGTAATTTTGAGGCTAACGCCTCGAAGATACTTCCGCTCGGATAAAAGAAAGAAAAACGAGCTTTTCTTTCTTTTATCCCTCGCTTATTCGTATCTTTGTCATCCAAAAACAAAAAGACGATGCAGAAAGACCTGAGAATTGTGTTTATGGGAACGCCTGACTTTGCCGTTCCTACGTTAGCAAACTTGGTAGATAACGGATATAACGTGGTGGGAGTTGTTACTATGCCTGACAAAGCCATAGGAAGACACCACGATGTGCTGCAATCAAGTCCCGTTAAACAATATGCCGTTGCACACAACATCCCTGTTCTTCAGCCAGAGAAGCTGAAGGATGAGGCTTTCCTGTCTGAATTGCGTGACCTTAAGGCCGACCTGCAGATTGTAGTGGCCTTTAGGATGCTGCCTCAGGTAGTATGGGGAATGCCACGCCTGGGTACCTTCAATCTGCATGCTGCATTGCTCCCCCAGTACAGAGGTGCAGCGCCTATCAACTGGGCTATTATCAATGGCGACAAAGAGACAGGCATTACCACCTTCTTCCTTGACGAGGATATAGATACCGGCCGAATCATTCTGCAAGAGCGCATCCCCATAGGTGATGATGATTGCCTGGAGGATATTCATGACCGCATGATGGTTCAAGGTGCCGGCTTGGTACAGAAGACTGTTGACCTGATAGCAGAAGGCAAAGCCAATGCTACAGATCAGGAACAGTTTATGACAGACGAGCCATTGCGCCCTGCACCCAAGATTTTCAAGGAAACATGCGAGATTAAATGGACAAGCGTAGAGCAGGTTCACAACTTTGTAAGAGGCCTGAGTCCCTACCCTGCCGCATGGACAACGCTGCATACACAAGACGGAAAGGAAGTTGTAATGAAGATCTTCCGCACACGAAAGGAAACAACATTACTTAATATAGAAGAACCTGCCTTACAGACCGATGGCAAGAGCTATCTACGTGTAGCATTCCCCGATGGATACTTGTACCTAACGGAAGTGCAGATTTCAGGTAAGAAACGTATGCAGATAGCAGACTTTTTGCGTGGCGCACATACGGAAGGATGGGCTCTATGTACAAAAAAATGATAAAAAATTTGGTAGATTGCTTAAAAAGTGTTTCCTTTGCGTTTGCAAACACAAAAATAAACCGTTAAAACGAACATTGCCTATAGAGAAGACATTACACAGAAACTATTAAAACAAGCGTAATGATGAATCTAAGTACAAGTACCGACTATGAATTGGTACAGTTGTATGAGAACGGTAATGACAAGGCTTTTGACGAGATATTACAGCGTCATCAGAATTATGTATATTCCTATATTCTCTTTCTTGTAAAGGAAGAGGAGCAGGCTAATGACATCTTCCAGGAAACCTTCACCCGTGCTATTATAGCCATTCGCAGCCACAGATACCAGACAACTGGTAAGTTCAGCGCCTGGCTCATCCGTATAGCACACAACCTGATAATTGATTCTACCCGCGAAACGGAAACAGGCAAACTGGTTACCCAGGAGAAGTTCTCGCCCAACATTCTCAATGATATCCGCCTGAGCGAGGGCACCATTGAGTCCAACATCATGGAACAGCAGAAAGCTGACCAGATACGCAAGATGTTGGATTATCTGCCTGAGGTCCAGCGCGAAGTTATCATCATGCGTTTTTATGAAGACCTGAGCTTCAAGGAGATTGCAGAAAAGACTGGCGTTAGCATCAACACCTCCCTAGGACGCATGAGATATGCACTTATCAACCTAAGGAAACTGGTGCAGCAACACAACATAGCATTGGTAGGATAAAAAAAATCACCATCCATACAATATTTTGCCAATTCGGTACGTTTTATTTGTAAAGACAGTAAGCAAATAAAACATACCAAATTGTGCCTATGGAACAAGTTCTACCTCTACCTTACATTCAACCCAGCGCCGCCGTACTGGCACGCATCCGTCAATTTGCGAGATCATATCGCCCTCAGTTTCTAACAAGCATAAAGCTATATTGAAATGATAGTATCACCATCGCTACTATCGGCTAACTTTGCCGACCTGAAAAGCGAGATGGATTGGCTCAACCAGAGCCCTGCCGACTGGCTGCATCTGGATATAATGGATGGCGTATTCGTCCCCAACATCTCATTTGGATTCCCCGTTCTGAAATATGTTGCCAAACTCTGCAACAAGCCTTTGGATGTACACCTGATGATAGTACAGCCAGAGAAGTTTGTGCAGGAAGTCAAGGATCTGGGAGCTTATCTCATGAATGTTCACTATGAGGCTTGTCCACATCTGCATCGCGTTATCGGACAGATTCATGAAGCAGGCATGAAGGCAGGCGTAACTTTGAATCCTGCCACGCCCGTCAGCGTACTACGTGATATAATAGAAGATGTAGATCTGGTTCTGCTGATGAGTGTTAACCCCGGCTTCGGTGGACAGAAGTTCATACCTCACACCACAAAGAAGGTAAAAGAGCTGCGTGAACTGATAAAAGAGACAGGCAGCAAAGCCCTGATAGAGGTTGACGGAGGCGTAAATGCAGAAACAGGCAAGTTGCTGGCAGAAGCAGGTGCCGATGTACTGGTAGCAGGAAGCTACGTATTCAATGCTCCCAGTCCTGCAGAAGCCTGCGCACTTCTGAAAGCATTATGAGCATAAGGCAGCCCATCATCTGGGCAACGTTGTTATACATTACAGGAATATTGCTGGGGAACTTATTCTCCAGCATTATCTTTTTATACATCTCCGTAGCGTTACTTGCCACAGGAACCATACTCAGAAAAAAGACACATATTGCAGACGCATTGCTTTTCTCCTTCTGGATTACATTGGGAATGGCACGTATTGCAGTAGATGATCCCCAGCATAACAACACCTGTTACGAGGCAGTTTACCAAAAAGCACAGGAACAGAACCAAAAGCTAAGAGAGCGACTACAGAATACAGGGCTTGACAACGAAGCACTTTCTATCAGTTCTGCCTTGCTCTTGGGGCAAAAGTCGGAACTCAACAGAGAGACACGCAAAAGCTATGCACAAGTAGGAGCCTCCCATCTTCTGGCATTAAGCGGCATGCACCTGGGCATCCTATACGGACTTATGTATCTGCTCTTTATCAGACGAATCCGCTTCAGCGAATGGAAATGGTTCTGGCTACCTCCCATCCTCCTTACCATCTGGGGGTATGCTTTCATAGCAGGGATGCCCGTTTCACTTGTCAGAGCCAGCATCATGTTCTCTTTGGCCACTATTGCCACCTTGGCACAGGCAGACACCCCACCCATGCATATACTGTCGTTAAGTGCACTAATTATCTTGTTGTTCACCCCCAACGCTCTCTTTCAGATAGGGTTTCAACTCTCCTTCATAGCCGTTTTCTTTATTTTGGCATTATATATCCCCATAAGAGAAAGATTAGGTTTGCGAAACAAGATTGTCAACCTACTGGTGCTGTCAGCAGTAGCTCAGTTAGGTACAGCCCCTCTGAGCATATACTATTTTCATTCTCTTCCGCTATTGGGAGCACTTGTCAGCATCATTCTGATACCACTCACAACAATAATCATCTATCTGGGACTCTTGGTTCTGTTCATTCCGTTAGGATGTACTACATGGTTGCTAGGCACAGCCATATCAATACAGGAATGGATAGTAAGAATGACAGGAAGTCTTCCATATACCACCATAACAGACCTCTACCCTACCTGGTGGCAGGTCCTTCTGGTCTATATGCTATTACTCTGCATAATAGCAAAGAGCCACATCAAATGGAGCCGGGAAGATTTTAATCTGTAGAGAGATCAGCCAGCAACTGACGATATACGGTAAGCACAGAACTCTTACGGATAAAGCCTACGAACACCCCTTCTGCATCAACAACGGGAAGCGTCCAGGCATGCGTCTTGTCGAAAGTGGCTGCCACAACATCCATAGAATCATTTACCGTAAGGGTGCACTCAGGCTGCTTCATCAACTGAGCAACCGTAAACTGACGGTATAGCTCAGAACGGAAGATAAGATGGCGTATATCATCCAGATACACGGCACCTACAAACTGCATCTGTTTGTTTACAACGGGGAATACATGATTCTTACTGTTGCTGACCTGAATAGCCACATCGCCCAACGTCATATCCGGATAAAGAACCTGATCGTAATGCTGTATTACACTATCCATACTCATAAGCGTAAGGATAGCCTTGTCCGTATGATGCGTAAGCAACTCGCCACGCTGAGCCAGTCGCATAGCATAGATACTATGAGGCTCGAAGGTCTTGATAGTCAGGTATGCCATAACAGCCACAACCATAAGAGGCATGAACAGCTGGTAGCCGCCTGTCAGCTCGGCAATCAGGAAGATACCAGTAAGGGGTGCATGCATGACACCGCTCATAAGGCCACACATTCCCAGCATAGCAAAGTTACGCTCTGGAATCTGAATGCCCAGCACATCATAGATATTCCACAGACGACAGAAGATAAAGCCGCAGATACAGCCAAGGAACAAACTGGGTGCAAAGATACCACCACAACCACCACCTCCATTGGTTGCCGTAGAGGCAAACACCTTAAAGATGATTATCAGGAAAAGATATAGCAACAGATAGTTACTGCCATAGAACAGAGAACGATCCATAGCTGTATTCCAATCTGCCTCTCCTGTTCCATTCAGCAACAAGGTGATAAGGTCGTAACCTTCACCGTACAGAGAGGGGAACAGATAAATGAGCAAACTCAGCATTATGGCTCCAAGTGCCAGTTTCTTGTACCTGTTCTGAAGTCTCCTGAACACGCCCTCCAGCATATTCATGGTTCTGGTAAAGTACAGAGCCACCAAGCCGCACATCACTCCCAGGGCCAAATAGGCAGGAAGTCTCTCTACATTGAAAGCGTCCTGAAGATGAAACTCGAAGATGGGATTTATTCCGGAAACCGCAAAGGTAAGGGCTGCTGCTGTTACACAACTGACAAGCAAGGGCAGAAGACTGGTCATAGTAAGGTCTATCATCAGCACTTCCAGCACAAAGACAAGTCCTGCTATAGGAGCCTTGAAGATTCCTGCCACGGCACCAGCCGCTCCGCATCCCACCAACAGCATCATCTGCTTACTGCTCAGGTGGAACATACGTCCGAACTGACTTCCTATGGCACTACCGGTAAGCACAATAGGAGCCTCGGCTCCCACACTACCACCGAAGCCAATGGTTATGGCACTGGCCACAACAGAAGACCAAGTGTTATGTGCTTTTATCTGACTTTGTTTTCGGGCAATGGCAAAAAGAATCTTGGTTACACCATGACTGATATCATCACGCACCACATAGCGGATGAACACCATGGTCAGCCATATACCAATAATAGGATAAACCAGATAGAGCCAGTTAGACGTTGACGCAACAAAACTCTGCGTCAACAGATGCTCTATCTGACCAATCAACCATTTCAGAAAGATTCCTGCACAGGCGGTAAAAATGCCCACGAAGAGACTGACAATAAGTATAAACTGATTGTCGTTCAAATGTCTGCGACGAAAACGCAACACACTTGCCAGGAAATTTCTGCCGCACTTCTTCATGCCTACCCTCTTATTATCTTCACAGCACCGTCTTTAGCCAACTTTATAATCTGGCTTGGCTGTGCCTTTGTCTTCTCTCCCCTACGGAAGCTGACAATGTAATCTACCTGATTCTTAATCTCGTCAGAGATATCGTAGAAGTTCTGGGGCGAAGGTTCGCCGCTGATATTGGCACTGGTACTGACAATAGCCTTCTGGAATCTGTAGCACATCTGACGGCTGAACTCCTCGTGCGTAACCCTGATGCCCAGACTACCGTCCTCAGCCAACAGATTGGGAGCGATATTAACGGCATCATCCAGAATCAATGTCAGTGGTTTGGTGGCATAATCCACCAGATCCCACGCCACATCAGGAACATTCCTGAAATAGCGCTGCATACGGTCGGCACTGTCCACCAGACAGATAAGTGCCTTGCTGTCCTCACGCTTCTTAATCTCATAGACGCGCTTTACGGCTTCAGGGTTTGTGGCATCACAACCTATACCCCAGATAGTATCTGTGGGATAGAGAATTACGCCACCCTTACGCAGCACCTCAACAGCATTCTTAATATCCAGATCACAATTCATAGCTTGTTCTATTTAGAATTCACTGGTAAAGTGGAACTTTATATGTTCAAAGTCCTGTTGTGCCATTGTCAGCACATAGCCGCTGTCTGCCAGGAACACATCACGTCCCTCACGGTCCTTGGCCATATACTGGTACTTACGCTTCTTGAACTGCTCCAGCTCGCTCTCATAGCCAGGCTCGCACTCTATCCAGCAAGCCTTGTACAGACTTACAGGCTCCCAGCGGCACTTGGCATTGTATTCATTCTCCAGACGATACTGGATAACCTCGAACTGCAACTGACCCACCGTACCAATAATCTTACGGTTATTGAACTGGTTCACGAAGAGCTGAGCCACACCCTCGTCCATCAGCTGGCTGATACCTTTCTCCAGCTGCTTGGTCTTCATGGGGTCGGCATTCTCTATGTACTTGAACATCTCAGGCGAGAAAGAAGGCAATCCACGGAAGTGCAACTGCTCACCCTCTGTCAGCGTATCTCCAATCTTGAAGATGCCGTTATCAGGCAGACCTACGATGTCTCCCGGCCAAGCCTCATCTATAGTCTCCTTACGCTGTGCCATAAACTGGGTAGGACTACTGAAGCGTACCGTCTTGCCATTACGGACATGCAGATACGGAGCATTACGGACGAACTTACCAGAGCAAACCTTGCAGAAGGCAATACAACTGCGATGGTTGGGGTCGATGTTGGCTGTTATCTTGAAGATGAAGCCTGTAAACTTGTTCTCCTCTGGCTTTACCTCACGCTCCTCTGCCTTGGTAGGACGTGGATAAGGTGCTATCTTTACGAAACAATCCAGCAATTCCTGAACACCAAAGTTGTTAAGGGCAGAACCAAAGAATACGGGAGCTACCTCAGCTTCCAGATAAGCTGACGTACCATCTTCCATTGTACCAATCACATCCTCTACTGCTGGGTATACACCCTCTATCATCTCCAGGTCCTCACGCAGTTTGGCTGCATCCTCCTCGCCTACGTTTTCTTCGAGCTCAACGGAATTGAGCTCCACGCTGATCTTCTCCGTTACCTTCTGCTTATCAGGGCGGAACAGGTTCAGATTCTGCTCATAGATATTATAGACACCCTTGAAGCGCATACCCTGATTGATGGGCCAGCTCAGTGGGCGCACCTTAATCTTCAGTTCCTCTTCCAATTCGTCCAACAGATCAAAGGGATCTTTACCCTCGCGGTCCATCTTGTTGACAAAGATAATAACGGGAGTCTTACGCATACGGCATACCGTCATCAGCTTACGTGTCTGGGCCTCAACACCCTTGGCACCATCTACAACGATGATGGCACTATCCACAGCTGTCAGCGTACGGAAGGTATCTTCTGCAAAGTCCTGGTGACCCGGGGTATCCAGGATGTTCACCTTATAGCCTTCGTAGTCGAACTCCATTACTGAGGTGGTGACAGAGATACCACGTTGTTTCTCTATCTCCATCCAGTCGCTGGTAGCCGTCTTCTTAATCTTATTGCTTTTTACTGCGCCTGCCACCTGAATCTGACCTCCGAAGAGCAACAGCTTCTCCGTCAGTGTTGTCTTACCCGCATCAGGGTGCGAGATAATGGCAAACGTTCTTCTTCTTTCTATTTCTGCGTTCATCTATCTAATTGAAAGTTTTGTTCATTGAACATTGAATATTGAACATTGAACATTGTTTCCGTAATTTCAAAGAACCGCGGTAGCAAATTCTTCACTCTTCATTCTTCACTCTTCACTTTTATAGAGTTTGCTCAGCATCTCCAGCAGATGCGTAATGGGCTGCAAAGCCTGCTTGGTCTGATCTGTAAGCTCACGTCCCTGCATCTTCAGGACGGTAGCGCCATACAGGGCATCCACACAGTTCTCTATCTCGTTCTTCTCCTTGCCCGATCCCTTGCTTCTCAGTTCCACAATGTAAGGCAAAGCCTTGTAATAGGCAGCGCTGTAGAAGGGTTGCTTAGGGTCTTGCAGCAATTCCTGATGACGCTCTGCCATCAGTTGCAAGGTGTTCTTGACCACCTGCACATGCCCGCTCTCCTGCACACCCTCTTCCTTCATCATGCGGATAAGGCCGTCATACCAGTCGCGCTGGTCGGCTATCTGCTCTTCTGTATATTGGAAGCGGGGCAGGTATTCCTTGCAGATACGTTCCACATCCAACCCGTAGGCACGGATGACATCCTCTACTTGGAACATATATATAATGTAGGCAGAGATGTTCTGCTTTCTGAGTTTCTGAGCTACTATCATAACTTACCTATAACAGTCAAAATAAGTCCAATGACCGATACTGCCATAACCAAGGTTCCCAGCAGTCGGTTAAAGAGATTTATGGTTGCCATACTAAGGCGATCCTTCATAGTTCTGAGGGCTGTTGTCAGACAAGCCCACCACAGCAGGGAGCCAGCGAATATAGCGGCATACCCCAAAGCCTGTTCCCACAGATGATTGGGAACCACGAAGTTAAAGCGGGCGAAAAGCGCCACAAACAGGAACACTATCAGCGGGTTACTCAGCGTCAGCAGGAACCCTGTGACGCCATTATGGGTAATGGTACCCAACTTACCGCTTGGCGTGTGCGGTGTGGCAGGCTTACACTTGAACATCCAAAGACCAAAAAAGAACAGCATAACACTACCCGCAAGTCGCAAATAAAGCATGGTAGAAGGCTTCTCTATGAAATCCAGCACCAAACCCATTCCCAAACCTGTTATAGCAGCATATACTATATCACTAATGGCTGCGCCAACGCCCGTTGCAAAACCGTATAAGCGCCCCTTGTTAAGGGTACGCTGCACCACCAGAATGCCAATCGGTCCCATCGGAGCACTTGCTATAATGCCTATCATGAGCCCCCTCAGCATCAGGTCTATAACATCTACTGAATGTACGAAAATCATATAACGGCGCAAATTTCGGACTTTTTACTGACTTTTCATAGATTTTAAGCGTAAAAATTGTGTTTCTCGGCAGAAATGTATACCTTTGCCCGAACAAAATAAACTAACGCTAACATTATTAATAAAACTTTATGGACAAAGTAAAACCTTATGTAATTGGTGTCGACCTGGGTGGCACAAACACTGTTTTCGGAGTAGTTAATGCCCGCGGTGAGGTCGTAGGAGAGAACTCTATCAAGACCCAGCAGTATAAGACTGCCGAAGAATTTGTTGAGGCAGGCGTAGAATGCCTGAAGCCTCTGCTTGCCCAGATTGGCGGTGCCGATCAGGTTCAAGGTATAGGTATTGGTGCCCCCAACGGCAACTATTATAATGGTACCATCGAGTTTGCACCCAATCTTCCTTGGGCACACGATGGTATTGTTCCCTTGGCAGAAATGTTTAAGGCCAAGACAGGTATCCCCGTTAAGTTGACTAACGATGCCAACGCTGCTGCAATGGGCGAGATGGCATACGGTGCTGCACGGGGGATGAAGAACTTTATCGTTATCACTCTGGGAACAGGTGTTGGTAGCGGTATCGTTATCAATGGTCAGCTGGTTTACGGAAGCGACGGCTTCGCAGGCGAGTTGGGTCACGTAATTATGGATCGTTCAGAGAACGGTCGTCCCTGCGGTTGTGGCCGTAAGGGTTGCTTGGAGGCATACTGCT